>CAYMZZ010000011.1:0-217125 GCA_964395095.1 uncultured Citrobacter sp. | reverse complement strand
CGGTGGGTCAACATAAACAGGAATGGTGGGTCAACATGGTCAGGAATCTACATTGTTCCAGGTTTATACAGACCATCCAATTACGTTTACCAGAACTTATACTATTGATAATCTTGATGAATTAGAAAGTTCATTTGTTTATTACCTAATGTACGACAGAGGACAGACTATAAGAATAAATGATATTGACCACATCATGCCGAAATCAATATTAGATTCTTTAAACTTTGAATCAGCAAAAATTAATAGTATCAGAAACTTTCAACTAATAGATTTCAGCACGAACAGGGGATTAAAAAATGCAAGTCCGTTCAAGGATTGGATTAATAATCATGTAGTTGACAAAACTGCCTTTGTAAAGCGGCACTTAATCCCTCCAGATGAAATGTTGTGGACCGAGGATAAATTTGAAGACTTTGCTAAGGCAAGAGCGAATATGATTTTGAATTGTATTTTGACGCAATTGCAATAGCCTTTAGAATTGGCTGTTACAATGCTTAAAATCACCCATTTTACAACGAAGCGATGAAAGACAAATTATTTAAGAATCTCTTGCACAGTGCCGAAGGTTATGCGGTTCTCGATTCAGGAGGACAACTCACTAAAGGGTATAAGCCCGATACTGTTTTGCAAAAGGAGAATCAGTACATCATTATGGAGTGTGACACAGGAACAAGCCGTAAGGGGTATTTAGGTGCAATGCTGAAAGCAGCAAGATTCCTGACCAGTGAAAAGAATGGTATACTAATACTGGTAATAAAAGAGAAGCCTAATACAACGGTTAAGCAAATTGCAGAACATCTTCGGGAATATTTGACATGGCTAAAGCCGATAACCAACCTGAGAATAGTTTACTTAATAGAAACAACTAAGTATTGCCCGGATAAAATCCCACTAAAACTTTTGAGTTCAGAATTCGAACAATGCGCCATTACGATTAAGGCAGAAATTTAAAAATAGGTACTTACTCCAAACTGAAAGCCAGCCAGCTTAGCCGGAGGATTACCTAAAATATCTTTCTGCCAGTTGTAACGGTAGTTCAGCCGAATCACTGTTTGTGCAGTGGGTCGCCAGCTAATGGCAGGAACAATGGAGAATACTTCGTCACTAATATTATCACCTGTGGATATGAACTTTCCTTTATTCCAATCCACATATTCAAAACGTAAAGCAGCGTTAATAACAGACTTATCAAAACCAAAAATAGGTTTCCTATAAACAGGTTGCACAAAATCAATAAACCCGCCTTGTTGTTTTCTGCCAAATTGTTCAGTGTAAGTTTCAGGAACATTCACATTTACCCATGCCCATTCAGCAATGATATAAGTATTGATTTTTGGGAGGGTGCTGTTAAAGTCTATTGCATATACATTTACTCTTCTTTTTTTATCCAATTCTAACCCATCATCTTCATATTTATTGTAAACACCTCCCATATAGGATAGCCCTAATTCCCCAATTCTTCGGTTTCTTACTGCAACCTTACCAGTGAGTAATGGGCTGCCATTAAAACTTTCTTCAAACCTGTCTTTATTTTCTTTGCTTGCCGGAAGAAATGTTTTGTTCTCTACATTGTCAATTATTTTATCATCAAATCCATTGGTGAGGTAGGCTTCATAAGCATACACCCAATCCTTCGTGGATTTTTTTCCAAACAATCCGAAGCCTACATTGCTCCATGTGGCCGGAAGCATTTGGGTGGCAGATATAGGCCTGTCAATAAATTCCCATTTAGGGCCGTCATGATTTTGATTGAATGCACCGATTGGGTTCATAACAATACCGCCTCTCATGTTTAACAAGGGGGCAAACTCAAAATCAACAGATGCAAATTCAATATTGATTTCTTTAGTACCATCTTCAAATTCAATCTCACTCAAAAATTTAATTCTTTTCGAAATGGAAGAAGATACAAACAATGTCAATCGCCTCATTTGAAACTGGTGTCCTTCCGATATACCATCTTCCTGTAAATACTGGTAATTGGCTTCTGCATATCCACCCAATGCAACAGGCAGTTTGCCTAACTGAAGAAAGGGACGGTTGTATACCGCATCCATGTTAAGTAACAATCCCGATGTATCCTTTGAAGTACTTCTTAATAATGCCGGGTCTATCTGAGCAACGACAACAGATGAAATGAAAACGGATAGAATGCTTAGTATTATTTTTCTCATGCTTTTCTTAAATCAATAAAGATTTGGTTGTTGTTAAGCGTTACGGGAAATGTCCTCAGATCTCTGTCCGCAGGCCCGTTGGTTACTTTACCACGGTTGCTATATTCGCTTCCATGTGCAGGGCATTGGAGATAGTCACCTGCTACATTCAGTTCGGCACCCTGGTGGGCACACTGCATCCAAAGAGCGGCGTAATCAGTATCACTGAATCTGTACACACATATAGGAAAAAGTAACTCTTCATTTCGAACAACGATATACAATCGGTATTTGTCTTTTTCTTTTAACGCAAATTCATTTACATCAATCAGTATTCCGTCTTTGGTCAGTTTGCCATTGGCAAATTGTGTAGCGGCACAGGAACTCACTATGGTGGATAAGGCGGTTGCACCAATACAGGCGGCACAAGATTTTACTATAAATTCTTTTCTATTCATATTTGTTTGGTACTACAACGATTTCAAAAATTTTATCAGGTTGTTTTTATCCTGCACTGAAAGTTGCTGAAATCTTTCTTTGCTTTGTTGTGCTTCTCCACCATGAAATTGAATAGCTTCTTCAATAGTCTTTGCTCTTCCGTCGTGCAGCAAAAAGTATTGTCCTCCTTGTGAATTAGGAGATAGACCCAATCCCCAAAGGGGCGGAGTTCTCCATTCAGACGTTTTGGCATTGCCTTCCGTATAACCATCATCCAAACCTGGTCCCATATCATGCAGTAGTAAATCGGTGTAAGGATGAAATGTTTTGTTAGATAAGGCTCCAACAGTTGAAAACCCGGTTTTCAACGTTTGCTTATGACAGCTTTCACAACCAGTTTGAACAAATAAGTTCTTTCCCTGCATTACTTCAGCATCATTTTGAGTTCTTTGAATGGGTGCTTTCAATGTTTGTAAGTAGAAGACAACATTATGTATCGTAACATCGGAAACTTCGGGATCAATATTTAAACCGGAATAAACATCTTTTGGCTGAAACGTTGAAGTGATGCCTATATCCTGGTTATACGCATTGACTGTTTGATGTAATAAGTTATGGGCCGCAGCTTTTTTACCAAAGCGATGTATATATTTTCCATTTTGAGTTATAGCGTTTGGATTCGGATCAATAAATGATGGCAGGGTTATCCAGTTTGGTACTCCAGAAATCCCATCTCCATTTGCATCGTTAGGATCAGCCATTGCTAAAATATCAGCATCTGAAACCAATTCTAAAAAACCTAAGCCGGTATTTGCGGGTGGAGTAAATTTTGAGAAAGTGGCTCCGGAAGGTATTTGTTCCGGGCTATAGCCCGGCAAAGCCCTGTTTTGCAATTGCGGTCCACCTAAATGCAGGAACTGGTTGCCAGTGCTATCAATCTGTCCAAATCTTGTCAATGTAGTGAAAGGATGGCCTTTGCCATCACCGGCATGGCAACTGCCACAGCTGGTGGCTACGAAGATGGAACCTAAACCGGTTTGAGAATTGAATATCTCATCATTAAAGGCAACATCGCCCGCAAGGAACTGGCGGTTTTGCTCATAACTAAGACCCTCTACAGGGCCGTCCAGCAGCTCGTCATCAGGCGGTGCCGGGGGAAGCATTTTCTCGCAAGCCACTACACCAATAATGACCAGGATAATAGCAGTTAAGACCTTTATTTTTTTCATATCATTTAAAAGACAGGTAAAAATATGTAATTAGATTAATATAAAAGTAAAATTAGGCTAATCTAATTAATTTATTATATCCGTTTTATTACCTTCACTCAAATAATTCAGACTGTGCATTCATTTACCGAAGAAAATTATCTCAAAGCCATTTATAAGTTGCAGGAAACCAACGGTGAAGTAGTGGCTACCTCGGCACTTGCCCAGGTAATGGGAGTGCATGCCCCATCTGTTACGGACATGCTTAAAAGGATGGCTGGAAAAAAATTAGTGACCTATCAAAAATCAAAAGGCTTTAAACTGACAGAAAAGGGCAAACAGGTGGCGGTAGGTATTATCCGCAACCATCGGCTTTGGGAAGTGTTCCTGGTTGATAAACTTGGATTTCGATGGGATGAGGTACATGACCTGGCCGAGCAACTGGAGCACATACACAGCGAAGCTCTTGTAAATAAACTGGACGCCTATTTAGGATATCCCAAAGCAGATCCACATGGTGATCCAATACCGGACGCCAATGGTGTCTTACCTAAATCAAAATCTGTTTTACTTTCTACACTTAAAGATGGTGATAAAGGAACTTTTACAGGCGTTACTGATCATTCTGCAGCTTTTCTGAACTACCTGGACAAAGCAGGCATGTCTTTGGGAGATTCAATCAAGATTAGGAGTATTGAAGAATATGATCAGACCTTTACACTGCAATTAAAAGGAAAGAAAGAAATAGTCGTAAGTTTTAAAGTGGCCAATAGCTTGTTGGTAAATAATTAAAAAATCAACTTACCTCAAAAAAGGTCAGCAAATTTCTATGATTGTCTACAGCAGGAAATTCTTTATCGCCCCAATACTGTTCTTCAACAACTGTATCAGGACTATGTAATACACCCGCCTTTTTATACTCGGCAAATAATTCTTCTATACCCTGCACCTGTATTCTGCAACTTGCTGTACCTGCTATAAAAGTTTCTGTACCAGTCCATATTGGTTTTAGTGCTAAAAATATGCTTCTCCATTTCCAGGATTTATCACATGACTGCCAGAGATGAATTTCAATATCATCACGAACTGCAATAGCAAATGTTTCTTCCTGGTGGCGAATAGTAAATCCTAACCTGTTTGTATAATACTCACATGAAACTTTAATATCCTGTACAGGTAAAGCAGGAATAGTTTTTTTCATTTTCATACTCTTATTGCTTTAGACTTTTATGCCTTGCTAATTCAACTATAAAGGCTACAGTAGTTATCAGAAAAATAGTGATACCTGCATATACCTGTGGTTCTTTAAGTATAGGTAAAGCAAAACAAAACATTGAGCAATTAATGGCATTTGTTATTACTGCTACTAATTTTGTGAATTTGGAACCGCCCCTATCAATTGCAACAAGGTTAAGTAATCCTGAAAAAATGATTGCCATACCTGCACCGACAAACCAAAGTGTTTCGGTATTCATGTATAAAGGGAAAGCAAAACTGATATGCACTATTCCGAGAAGAATAATGATATAAGAAACTATTTTGATAAGACTATGCACAACAAGATTTATTCATCTGTATCGGTGGACAAGCAACAGTGCCATTACTGCAAAATACGCAACAATCTCCCTGCTTTGGTTTTAAAATTGTTTCGCAGTTTGTACACTTATAAAAGTATTGACAGGCATCTGTTGGCATTGTTTCTTCTTTTTGAAAACCGCATTCAGGGCATGTAATTGTAGACTGTAATGTTAATGTGTGTTCCATTCATTATTAGTTTTTGTCGCAGCAGGATTTACCGCTACCCGGTGAACATGATTTGTCTTTCTCACAACTTTCTTCCGATGCAATACAAAGTTCTACATGAGGCATTTTGCCTTTCCCTACATACTTTTCACCGGCTTGTTGTATCTGGCTCTCTACTTTATCGTATGTCTCAGTCGTTAAGTCTTGATACGAAGAAATTGAAAGAAACAGGTCAGCATAAATTTTTTCAATATCCGCCTGGAATTGCTTTTCAAATGATGGCTTTATCAATTTCTTTTCTTTGTAACTGGCAATAGTGTTCTTTGCAATAATACCTGCTTCTTCTTTGCTTAGTTTATCAACTTCTTTCCCCTTATACCATTCACTGCTATTCGGAAATGTTTTGGTATACTCAGTTGCTTCTGCCTCGGCTAATGTAGTAAGCTCAATATTGTGATTGGTGCTAACTTTTTGAATGATTTCTGTCTTTTTATTTGCTTTGGTTTTAGTATTCCATTTTACTGCTACAACTGTTCCCGTTTTATTTAGCCATGCTCCTTCTACGGCATCATTATACTTCTCCAAATCAACCAACAGAAACTTTGCTTTACTGCCGCAGCCGATTGACGGTGCTGCATGACAAACTAATGGAGCTTCATAGAATGAAACGCCTGTATTATCTGTACTCATAAAATCATAACGTTTTACTTTGTACCCTGTTTTATTAATGGCTGCTTCAATTGTTTTTTCATTAACTTTCAATTTATCAAAAGTGACTAAGCTGCTCCGGGTGGCATAAGAAGTTTTATAAGCTAATACTCCATTTACTTTAGACAGTTCGTTGTTTACATGCTCCTCACATGCCTCGCAAGTCATGCCTTGTATGGTGAACTTCACCTGTTGTTTGTTATCAACCACTGCAAGTGCTGCCTGTACTTTTGGTTTTGGATAAAACACTTTTGCATACAATGGAAAAGTCATCATCAGTATAGCAAAGACAGTTACTATTGCTAAAAATGTTTTGGACTGAAGGAATGAAGCCTTCTTAGTTGTTTCGCAATTGCAATCTATATCGTTTGCTTTAGCTGGTTTTAGTTTAAGATACCATGCAAGGGCTAATACGGCAACTGATAATCCTATCAAATATGGTCTTGCTGGCTCTATCCATGAAAAATTAGCAGCAATGCTGCTGCTACCTGCAAGCAGTGCAATAACAGGTGTGATACAACAGAGCGAAGCTGCAATAGCAGTAAGAACACCTGCACCGGTAAATGTGCCTGATGATTTTATACTTATCATGCTGTTTCCAGTTTTTGAGTTTGTAGATTAATATGTTTGAAGAACGGCTTTAAAATCTTTAGATTTTCCTGTGTGAGAGAATAATAAATGGTCTGTCCTTCTTTTCTTGTTTCTACAATATTTCCATCTTTCAATTTTCTTAGATGCTGTGATACAGCCGGAATACTCATGCCTAAAACGTCAGAAAGATCGCAAGGGCACAATTCTTTTTCTTCTTCCAGTAAATAGATAATCTTCAGCCTTACTTCATTACCTGCTAAAGCCAATATATTAGACAGGCTTGCAAAAGACTTTTGCGCAGTCTTCAACTTGCTTTTACAACTCTTTATTTGCTCCGGATTTGCAAATAACCTGATACAAGTATTATTATCCATGAGACAAAAATAGTGTAAATAATTATTTAAGCAAATGCTTAAATAATCGAACAAGCCGCATAGCATTACCTTTTAAACTTTCATCCGTTGTATCCTCACAGCATTCAATATTGCCAGCAGCGCAACCCCCACATCTGCAATCACCGCTTCCCATAATGTAGCTACCCCACCAGCACCTAAAATCAATACAAACACTTTCACAGTCATGGCCATAATGATATTCTGCCAAACTATGCTCCGGGTTATCTTTCCAATTTTGATTGCTGAAACAATTTTATGTGGCTGATCGTTTTGAATTACCACATCTGCTGTTTCAATAGTAGCATCACTACCTAAGCCACCCATTGCTATGCCAGCATCTGCCAATGCAACTACAGGTGCATCATTTACCCCATCACCAACAAAAGCGATATGCTTTCCTTCATCCTTCAGCTTCTGCACTTTCTCAACTTTACCTTCCGGTAGTAAATCACCATAGGCCTCATCAATACCAATCTTCTTTGCCACTTCGTCAACTACAGATTGCTTATCACCCGAGAGCATCACCGTTTTAATATTCAGGCTGTGCATGTCCTTTATTGCCTGTACTGCATCGTCTTTGATTTCATCGGCAATAGTAATGTAACCAGCATACTGATTATTGATGGCCGCTACAACGATGGTGTCAACTATCTTTTCTATTTCGGATGGATAAGATATATTAAATTTCTTCAGCAGTTTAGCATTTCCGGCGAGCATTTCTTTTCCATCAACGTTCCCTTTTAAACCATGACCTGAGATTTCTTCCACTCCATCCACTTTAATACCATTCACAATATCACCGGCGTATTCGGTTACTGCCTTTGCTATGGGGTGGGTGGAGTTCTTTTCCAATGCGGCTGTTAGTTTCACTAATTCTTTCTCCTCCATATTTAACGGAACCACTTTCTGCACTTTAAAAACTCCTTTGGTCAGCGTTCCAGTTTTGTCCATTACAACCGCATTTACTTTTGTCATTACATCCAGGAAGTTTCCACCTTTGAACAAAATACCATTTCGGGATGCCAGGCCAATACCTCCAAAATATCCCAAAGGAATAGATACTACCAATGCACAGGGGCAACTGATTACAAGAAAAACTAATGCCCTGTAAAACCATGTTTGAAAATTATAATCATCCACAAAAAAGTAAGGAATGAAACATACGGCAACGGCTAAGAAAAATACAATTGGGGTATAAACCTTTGCAAATTTTGAAATGAATAATTGTGTTTGTGATTTCCTCGCAGTAGCATCCTGCACCATTTCCAAAATCTTACTCAGCTTACTATCTTTAAACAGTGCTTTTACTTTTACTTCTGCAACGGTGTTGAGGTTGATCATCCCTGCTAAAATGGTTTCTCCTTTATACTTTGTATCGGGTTTGCTTTCGCCTGTTAGGGCAGCGGTATTGAAAGAAGCATTCTCTGAAAGTAGTTCTCCGTCTAAAGCAACCTTTTCTCCTGGCTTTATTTGAATGGTTTCCCCTAACTCTATAATGGAAGGGTCGGCAACAAGCGGTGCATTATTTCGTATCACTGTTACTTCATCAGGCCTGACATCAAGCAGGGCTTTAATACTGCGTTTTGCATTGTTAACTGCTGCGTCCTGGAACCATTCCCCGATCTGGTAAAAAACCATTACTGCAACACCTTCTTCATATTCTCCAATCACAAATGCACCAATGGTGGCCACACTCATCAATACAAACTCATTAAAGAAATCACCCCGCTTTGATTTTCTGTAAGCAAGGTCTAATACCTTTCTGCCTGCCAACAAATAAGCAAACAGGTTTATTACTAATAGTGGAATTTTAGGCAGCTCTATTTTGAAGCCGTACTCCAGCACAAGCAATACGATCAATATAAACAATGCCAATAGCAAATCCCAATGGGTTTTCCACCCGGGTTCATCTTTATCCTCATTTCCGTGGTCGTGGCCATCATTAGCTGAATGCAGCGGAACAACCTTTGCGGCATTCGTTTTTTCGTCTGTACTGCAACAATCATTCTGTGTTGCATTTTTTATGTCATCGTGTTTGTGTTCCATAATAAATCAATTAATAAAAAATGAAATAATACCTGTAATGATTAACACAAGACCGGTAATGATACCGGCATTATGTTCCCATTTATGCCAGTTTAGCTTCAATAGTCCTTTGTAAGCTATTCTTATCCAAACAAGCATACCTGCTATAGTAATGATGGCGTATAAGACAGCAATCATCGCAAGAAAATACCAGCCTTTGCTACCAGCCAGAAGGAAATAAGCTTCAATCTCCATGCAAGGAGAAAGAAACATAGCTACGACCAATGCGATAATAACCGCACTTTTACTTTTCTTTTCTATTTGCTTTTTCTCCAAATGAAAATGGTGATGTGTATAATGTTGCCTGACAAAGTACAGCCCTATTAATACTAAAATTGAAGGACCGATTATTTTAGTAAAGTCCTCAATATGAGTTGTAAGTTCGCTGCCAATCATAGCGAGTAATACACCAATAATTACCGTGCTGATAACATGCGCCATACCGGCAATGAATGTAATACGAGTTGTTTCTGCCAGGCTCCACCCTTCTTTTCTGCCAATAGCTAATACCGGCAACCAATGGTTTGGAATCACTGCATGAAGCAAGCTGATCAATAAACTTCCAACAAGTAGTGATGTCATATTAACCGCCGGGTTTTAGATTTATAATCTTGATACGATCGCCCATGTTGTCTTTCCAAAAATTCTTCTTCCAGCCGGATCTGTATTTGGATAATAAAATAGCTTGTTAGTGTTAAAAAGAAACTCAGTGCATTAGGAAGGATTAAAAACAAGCCAAAGACGGTTACTATCATGCCTAAGAAAATTGGGTTTCGACTGATACTAAAAATGCCTTTCGTCACCAATGAGGTTTTGTTCTCTTCGTCAATACCAATACGCCAGCTATTGCTCATTTGGTATTGAGCAATTATTATCCAAACAAGGGCGACATGAATTATTGCCAGCCCGGCTATAATCACAAGTTGATTTTCCATATACCAAACCGGCATTAAATAATTGTATAGCTTGTTACTTACTGAATACACCAGCGTCATTATAAACAATAATGCTATCAACAGCTTCATAATAAAACCTATGTAGTTATGAGCTGTGTCCTCTTTGCCGAATGTAACAGGATTGATCCCTGTCTGCTTCCATGTTCTGTAAGATGGAAGTATAAAGGTTACTGCCAGATAGATCAGCAGATATACAGGCAAATAGATTTTTAGAAAGACTTGCATATAGAATAATTAATGTTCATGTTCGCCAGAATTGGTCATTTTTGCCAATACAAAAAATGCACCTTTTACTACAATCTTTGCATCCTTCGGTATTTCTTTCAGCAAAGTGATTTCAGTGTAACCCACATCGGTTGTGCCTTTGGCTACAGGTATTTTTTCAAAGGTCAGCCCCTTTTCTTCTTGATGGCCATGCTGTTCTTTTGCGTCATGCTTTACACTGTCTTTACCACCACCAGTATGTTCTTCTTCAGCATGTTCATCTGTAAGTATAAAAATATAATCTTGCCCCGAAATGGTTACAATGGCATCGGAGGGTACAGCAGGCACTGTAGCTTTTTCTAAACTTATTACAGCCGTTATATTCATGCCGTCAATCAACCCTGTTTTATCTCCCTGCACCCTGGCATGTACCGTCACCGCTTTGCTCTCGCCTTCAAATGATGAGCCTAAAGAATAAATCTGTGCATCATATTCCTTACCCGGATTATTAGTCAGGGTAAAATGAATGAGCTGATTATTTTTAAGTTTGGGCAGATCTTTTTCATAGACAAACAAATCAAGATGCAATTGACTGTTATCAACGATTTCTGCCACCGCTGTACTTACATCTATATAACTGCCCATTTGCACCATTACATTACTTACAACGCCACTGATAGGGCTGGTAATAGCCAGCACAGAAACCAATTTTCCATTTGCCAATGATGCCGGATTGACACCCATCAGGCGAATTTGCTGCTCATAAGTAGATTTTGCAGTTCGCAATGTTCTCAGTTCTGTTTCGGCTGCCTGCAAATTCTTTAATGCTCCTGCATTACCCGCATTCAATTCTTTCTGACGATTTACTTCCAGTTCGGCCAAACCTATTTTCGCAGTTACACTCAGGTAATCGCTTTGCACTTGCACAAACTCTGGATTAGCAACAGTAGCAATGGTTTGCCCTTTTCTAACAATGTTTCCGGGTTGTACCAATAATGATTTTATTACACCGCTGTAAACAGAGTTTACGCTGGCCTTGTTTTGATTAGGAACTTTCAGCACTCCGTTTGTTTTAAGTGACGCTGTTAATTGCTTTTCTTCAATTGCTCCTAACTCAATTCCAATACTCTTTATTTGTTCTTCAGTGAGTGTGGCGGTGTTTGTATTTGTGTGTTCATCTGTGTGCCCTTCCTCTTCAGTTTTTGCCGCTTCTGCATTGCCATTGCTTCCGCAGGAAACAAGTGCTGCAAAACAAATGAATGTGATAGCTATTATTAAAAACTTCTTCATCTTTTTATATTTTATTGATTGATGTAATAGTAATATTGAATAACGGATTGATTATATCCATTCAGGGTTTCTAAATAATTTTTCTGAATTTCAATTGCCTGAGTAAGAAACTGAGACAACTCTGCAAAACTGATTTCACCGGAACGGTAAGCTAAAGAAGCTGCTTTAATAATTTCATCAGCCTGCCTCAATCCAGTTGTTTCATAAAATGATAATATGCTTTTATTCTTAGCTACTTCCTGCTGCATTTGAAGCTGTCGGGTGCTTAAAACCTGCCTATCGTACTCATATTGCTTTTGTTGCATCGCCATATCCGCCTGTGCTACTTTTACTTTATTGCGGTATGCACTTGAACCAAAGAGTGGAAATGCTGCTGATACGGAAAAACCGGTGAAAGGGTCTTTTGCTCCCCACAATCGCTGACTAAAGAAACGGCCTGAAAACTCCGGTTTATTTTCATTCTTTATAACTCCGATTCCTGCATTGGCGATATTAATGTTTTGTGATTGCAAAGCCAGTACCGGGTGAACACTATCATTAGCAATACCGGGCATTGGTAGTTTTTCCAATGGCATCATTACAGGCAGCATCATATCTGTTGCATTAAGCAATTGCATCAGTGACTGCTGTTGTATCTGAATTTCATTACTCATTTGAAGTAACAATGCCTGTAATTCACTCATTCGTACATTGGCAGCAATGCTGTCTAATCCCGGACTGTCACCTGTTTTTACTTTCAACCTTGCTGCATCATTCAGTGATTTATAAATACTATCCAGGCGATGATATAATTTCTGCTTATCCTGCAAATACCAAAGCTGGTAATAAACAGTTCTTACGTCTCGTTTAATATCTATTTCAATGGCTGCCGTACTTGCCTGATAATATTTCAACTGTTCGCCATAAAGATTTTTTTGAGCCTTATATAAACCAGGCCAGGCAATGCTTTGCGAAACACCAATTTTCAGGATACCCTTGTTATCACTTGGCCTCATGTCCTCGTTCTCTGCAAATGCACCGGTCTTAGGTAAAGCTGTCGCTGTTTTTATTTGGGCTTTCCCTCTATTGATTTGCTGATTGTTTACCTCGTATTGCAGGTTGTTTTTTGCCAAAGTAATTGCTTCATTAATACTTATTCTTTTTGCAGTTGGCTGTTGTGCCTGAGCCATATTTGATAAGCCCATAAAAACGATGCCGGAGATGATGGCGACTATTGGTTTCATTTTAGCTTTCCTTTTTGATGAAAAAATGATGTATAATAACGGCAATACTACCAGCGTAAGAAAAGTTGCCGTTATCAATCCGCCAATTACAACCGTTGCTAAAGGCTTTTGCACTTCTGCACCAGCACCCGTTGAGAGAGCCATCGGTATAAAACCTAATGAAGCAACTGTCGCTGTCATTAGAACAGGGCGTAGCCTGATTTTGGTTCCCTCCAGCACTCTTTGTATAATATCTTTTATTCCGTCTTTCTCCAATTGATTGAATGTGCTGATTAATACGATACCATTCAATACCGCTACACCAAACAATGCAATGAACCCAACACCGGCTGATATACTAAATGGCATTCCTCTTAACAGCAGAGCAAATACACCACCAATAGCACTCATTGGAATAGCTGTGTAAATCAGCAAGGCTTCTTTCATGGAGCCGAATGCGAAGTAGAGTAAAAGAAAAATTAAAGCCAACGCCACAGGTACAGCAATCTTCAATCTTGCTGATGCTTCCTGTAAATTTTCAAATGTCCCACCGTAAGTATAATAATAAGCGGTGGGAAGAATTTTTGCGGCATTCAGTTTTTCCTGTATTTCAGTTACTACACTGGCAACATCACGGCCTTTTACGTTAAAACCTACCACAATTCTGCGCTTCCCATCTTCACGGCTTATCTGTGCAGGACCTTCTTTAAAAGACACTGTTGCAACCTGTGATAACGGAATTTGGTTGCCATCAGTAGTTGCCACAAATAAATTGCTTACATCATCAATGGAAGTACGGCTTGCACTGTCAAGTCTTACTACCAGATCAAATTTTCTTTCGTTTTCAAAAACTACCCCGGCAGCTTCCCCGGCAAAGGCTGTACTGATAGTGTGATTAATGTCTTCGATATTCAGACCGTAACCAGCAATCTTCGCCCTGTCGTATTGAATAGTGATTTGTGGTAAACCCGTTGTTCTTTCTACCTGTGGCTCTGTTGCACCTTTTACTGATTGAACAATTTTTGCAACTTGAGGAGCAAGTACAGCCAGTGTATCAATATTTTCTCCAAATATTTTAATGGCTACATCCTGCCGTACACCTGTCATCAGTTCATTGAAACGCATTTGAATAGGTTGTGATGCTTCAAAGAAAACACCTGGTATCACTTCTAATTTTTCAATCATCATTGCTGCCAGCTCATTATAGTCCTTGGTTGTTTTCCATTCGCTTTTTGGCTTCAGCATAATGATAAGGTCAGATGCTTCCGGTGGCATGGGGTCTGTTGGAACTTCTGCACTACCTGTTTTACCTACAACCATTTTTACTTCAGGAAACGATTTGATAATGCGACTGGCTTGCATGGATGTTTCCACACTTTGCGTTAGTGAAGTTCCCTGTGGCAATATGCAGTGAAAGGCATAATCACCTTCTTGCAATTGAGGAATAAATTCACCTCCCATTCTGCCAAATATTACCAATGCAATTGCAAGCAATGCCACTGCACCACCCACTAGTGCATACTTTACTTTAATTGCCCAACGGATAAGTGGCGCATACATACGTTGAAAGAAATTCATTAGCTTATCCGAAATTGTTTTCTTATGTGATACCTTTTTAGAAAGGAACAATGCTGACATCATGGGTATGTAGGTAAGGGAAAGTATCAATGCCCCTAATATGGCAAAGCCGACTGTTTGCGCCATTGGCCGGAACATTTTACCCTCAATACCCTGTAATGAAAGAATGGGTAGATACACAATTAATATAATAATTTGTCCGAAAGCTGCAGAACTCATCATTTTTTTTGCACTGCCTTCCACTGCTTCATCCATTTGTTGCTGGGTAAGTTTGCCTGTGATATTCTTTACCACTAAAAAATGCAGCGTTGCTTCCACAATGATTACAGCCCCGTCTACAATTAAACCAAAATCAATTGCTCCTAAACTCATGAGATTGGCACTTACGCCAAACACATTCATCATGCCCAAAGCAAAGAGCATAGAAAGGGGAATAGCAGAAGCGACAATTAAACCTGCACGGAGATTTCCTAAGAATAATACCAGTACCAGCAACACTATTAATGCCCCTTCAATCAAGTTTGTTTTTACTGTGCCAACCGCCCGGTTCACTAAACTTGTACGGTCAACATAGGCCTCTATCTCCACATCATCTGGTATTGCTTTCTTAATGATTTCCATTTTTGCTTTTACTCTTTCTACAACGGAGGCACTATTTGAACCTTTAAGCATCATTACAATACCACCAACTACTTCTTTTTCTCCATTATAGGTAACAGAACCATACCGGACCGCATTGCCTAACTGCACTTCTGCAACATCTTTTACCAAAACAGGTATATCATTGACCTTTTTAATGACTATATTCTTTATATCATCCATTGAACTTATCAAACCGATGCCACGGATAAAATATGCGTTTGGCTTTTTGTCAATGTATGCACCACCAGTGTTCTCATTGTTCTTTTCCAAAGCAGAAAATATTTCAGCAATGGTTACATTCATTGCTTTCAGGCGGTATGGGTTTACCGCCACTTCATATTGTTTCAGCAAACCGCCAAAGCTGTTTACTTCAGCCACACCTGCTGTTCCATACAATTGCCTCGCCACAATCCAATCCTGCATAGTACGCAAGTCCATAGCAGTGTATTTATCTTCTGCTCCTTTCTTTGGGTGAATCACATATTGGTATATTTCTCCCAAACCTGTACTAACCGGGGCCAATTCAGGAGTGCCCAACCCTTTGGGGATTTTTTCTTCTGCTTCCTTCAGTTTTTCATTAATCAATTGACGGGCAAAGTAGATGTCTATGTCATCATGAAAAACGACAGTGATTACTGACAGCCCGAATCTTGATATGGAACGCATTTCTTCCAGGTCAGGAAGATTGGCAAGGCTTTGTTCTATTGGATAGGTAACCAGTTGTTCTGTTTCCTGTGCGGCCAGTGTCGGGGTAAGTGTAATGATCTGCACCTGGTTATTGGTAATATCCGGTACGGCATCAAGGGGAAGTTTGGCAGCACTCCACGCACCCCAAATAATGAGCGCCAGTGTCATTAACCCGATGATGAGTTTATGTTTAATGCTGAAATGAATTATTTTATTGAGCATGTCTTATTGCTATTTGGCTATATGCCTGTAGAAGTGAATTATCCTTTCTGTAATGGCTGCTAAAAGAATGGCACAACACAGTACTATAGCTATGATTTTAATTACTCTTATTGCCAAAGGCTGTTTACTCTTTTTGGCTTTTTTTATGTTTACCATTTTTACAATTGGTAAATGGATGACAAATGCAATGCATGCCAATACATTGGCTATGCAGCAAATTCATTGAAGGGTAATTAAGATAATTTGGGAGGCTGCCAGATAGAATAATACACTTCAGTATTAAAGGCAACATTGTAAAGAGGATATTTTTCTGATCGAAAAAAATCTTTTGTACTCTGAATTTTAGAGGAGCTAGAATAGAATACTGAAGCCGCACAACAAGAGCATGTGCAGAAAGGCGTACAGGCTTCTTTAGTATGATTATGTTCCTGGTGATTGGTGGAAGCCGAAATTTTTACTTCTGCTTTTGCATTGCACTCCGTACTGTCGCTGCACGGAAGGCATGACAGGTAGAGCAGGAAAAAAGCCAAAAAGGAGAATAAAAATTTCATTGTTGCAAAAGTAACGGGATATGTTGCAAATTCTTATAAAATTGGAGGTTAAAATGGTAATATGGTTGCAAAAACCAGTAAATCAAGGAGTTTTTTACGTATTTCGACAGGCAAGCCAAAGTACACTAAAGGACAAGATTCGCCACTTTAATTGTCTTTTCCTTTTCATCCGTCCATGCAAAAACTAAATTGTTACCAGATTTTGTCATCTGAGGAAATCCACCTGACCTCGATTCTGCTGAGGAAGCAATTGTTATAGAAGCATCTTTTGTACCATCCTTGTAAACTTTCACTGCTTTTATAACAGCACCTTCCATCCAACTGACCATTGCACTCTTATCATCCAGCATAACAACGTCAACACGGCCAATCCCTTTTCCTTCATCAATACGAACAGGAGCATTAAAGGTAGCACCTCCGTCTGTGGAGAAAATGACATTCACCTGTGCTTTTTGATCAGGTGACGAAAACCATGCTACGGCAACAGTATTATCCTGTGCCGCAATCCTTGGGCCATTGACCGGGCATCCTTTAATCTCCCAGTTGTCTGAAAATATTGGTTTGGGTTCTGTCCATTGACCCTTTACAAACCGGACGATTGAGATATCTCTTATTTCTGCTTCTGACCTGTCTCTATAAACTACAACAGGCCCATTTGCTGTGATGGCAGCACTTGTCTGGCAACAATCACATACCCGGTTATCTAATTCCCATTCGCTGGATTTCTTTCCCTGCTTATCTACTATTGCGCCACGTATTGTCATCTGTCCATGATGTCCCTCTTCATGTTTTCCTTCACCTTCCATTGCTGCATTCCTTCCATCAAGCCATGAAATAAAATAATTGTCTTCGTATGGCACTATTGAAACAAAACCATGCTCTGCTTTTTTCCCATCATCATGAAGGATTTTTGGAGCACTCCATGTCTTTCCCTGGTCAGCGGAAGAAACCAGCTTTATATCGTATGTGTAGGTGCCTTTTTCGCTTTTTTCTAAAAAATGCACTATCATGTTATTTGCACCATCCGAAGCTAAAAGTGGATAATCTGCCCAATTCACAAACCAGTTATCACCTGAACTTATCACAACAGGTTCAGACCATTGCTCATTCTTTAATGCAGAAAATTTCAACAAGCTTTTCTCCTTTACTTTCTCTATCCAGGATAAATAAACCAACCCATTTTTATCAGTAAATAAATACGGTTCTGCGCTGACTGAATCAGCAGGTGATGAAAGATACTTTAAGTTACTGTCAGCAATATCTGCCGATTCCTTTTTTTGACTGTCTGTTTGTTTTGGTGAATTCTTGCAGGAAGACAACGCAACGATAAATAATAATGCAGTTACTAGCTTATTCATTTTTGTTTACAATTTTTAGTATCATGTCAATATTGCTTTTTTCGTCCCACTTGCGATAACCCGATTCAGAAAAAACAAGATCCCCTTCAGCATTAAATATATAGGTTGTTGGCAAAGCCTGAAAACCTAACTCTTCGCTGTTTTGGATTTGGCAATAATTGAAATTAAAATCATGAGTTTTTCTGAATGCCTCAATTTCTTCAATTGCTTCGCCGGAAGCTATTAAAAAAACAATTTCTTCTTTATTCAAAATATTCCGTGCTTTTTCGATCGTTGGCATTTCTGCAATACAAGGCTTGCACCAGGTAGCCCAAAAATTAAGAAATATTGTTTTCCCTGCATACTGTTTTAAACTTAACGAATTACTTTTTAAGTCTGCTAATTTTATTTTCTCAAATGTCGTATCTGGCAGAATAGTAACCGGCTTGTCTTTATTCACTTCTTTGCAGCTTATAAACAACAAAACAACTGAGAGGCTTAATAGCCGGAGAGTAATCATCTTTTGTAGTAACATATTCGACATTATGGATGATGTAAGTTGTGAACATGATGTAAAGAATCCATTGTATGGTGATGACAAATATGATGTCCCAGATGATGTTCACAGTTAACGTGGTGATGATTGTTGGTTATGGTAACAAGTGAATCATTGAGATGCCCGGGATATTGGGGATGATGATGGCCATGGTGATTAATAGTTGGATCATAAGGTACCCATTGATGGCTATGGTCATCATGAGTGTATGTACCATGATGATAGACATTGTGGTGATGCCAGAACAAGGAGTCATGATGATGATAGACGCTGTCCCAATAAAGACGCTGTGTATGATTCGGAGCGGTTATGAGGCTATTCACTGACTGTCGCATATCGGATAATTCCCCGGTCATAGCAACAGAAGCAGAAAGATCGTCTTGCTGAATAGTTTCCGTGGACTCATTTTTATTGCAGGACAAAACAAAAACTGCTATAATTAAAACGTAAATCGGTTTCATGTTTTTTTCGTTTGGTGTAATAATATTTTCAATGAGTTGGATTCAGTATATTATCTAAAAGTCTTGAAATGAAAGATAGTTTTTATAATTGATTTCTTACAGACCAGGTATTTCTTTATCACCGTTTTGTTTTGATTTTGAGATCATTAGGATGACACCAATCAGAATAAAAGGGATACTTAGTATTTGCCCCATGTTTATTACCATAGTATTTTCAAAAGCCTCCTGGTTTTCCTTTACAAACTTAATCAGGAACCTGACAGTAAACAGCATCACCAGGAAGCATCCAAAAAGGAATCCTTTTTTTACTTTCTGTATTTTGTTTTTATATAGAACCCAAAGAATGACAAAAATAATCAGGTATAATACAGCCTCGTACAATTGTGCAGGATGCCGGGGAACCATATCAACCCTTTCAAAAACAAAAGCCCAGGAAACATTTGTCGGCCTACCAATAATTTCTGAATTAAATAGATTTCCCAACCTTATGAAAAAGCCCGAAAGCGCCACCACAATTCCAAGCCTGTCCATTATCCACAAAAAAGACTGTTTATATTTTCTACAGTACAGGGCAACTGCGATAACAATTCCGATAGCACCACCATGACTTGCAAGACCCTGATATCCTGTTAACTCAAATTTTCCATTAGTAATTTTAAAAGGCAGAATGATTTCTAACAGGTGATTTTTAAAGTAATCAAATTCATAGAATAATGTATGGCCCAACCTTGCCCCAATAAGTGTCCCCACAAATACGAAAATTGCAAGCTTACTTAATATCTGAACCGGGGCGTTTTCCTTTGCAAAAATTTTGGACAGAATAAAATAAATACCTGCAAATGCTATAACAAACATTAAAGAATAATACCGTAATGCAAAGCCGCCAATTTTAAATATTTCGGGGTCAATATTCCAATTTATATAAAGGGTCATAATTTTTTTTCTACACCTTTTCTTTTACTTAAGAATACTTGCATTAATGGCTACCACAACTATGCTTATACTCACTAATACTGCACCGGCTGCAGAGCTTAACAAGATGCCCATTTTGTATAACACATCTGCAGCTAAAGGTAAAGTCACTTCGTTGTAACCAGTTGGCCAATCAAATTTTGAATCATCTTGCGGTAGGTGCCTTTCCCAAATTAAATCAAACTCACAATGTCTTTCGAATGTCGCTTAAGTCAGTACTTGCACTTTAACCTATCCGAAGATCAATAACTAAAACACTGCCTCCAAATGTCGGCACAAATCTGGCACAGCGCTTTTGCCTTATCGCTGCCCAGGCTCGTTAACTGTGCTGCTGCATAACATATAGCTGCGCATTCATGCTGCTTAATAAATGATTGCAATACCTGCACCTAAACCCATATCAGTATCATAGTGGGTAGACAAGGCAAGCCATTTTCTTAAAACATATCTTAAGCCTGCGGCATATTCTTTATCGGTATTCCACATAAAATTTCCCCTTAAGCGATTGGCAAGTGGAATATCTTCCCGACTTAATTGAAAACGGAATTTACCATCTCCGTCCACTCTTGCATCAGCCACTATCAGCATGGGTAAGGTATATTGCACACCCGCAACAAAAGTTTTGCGATCGTTTTTATTGCTTACCTGGCCAAATGCATTTTTTTCTATTTCACCACTACCCACTTTTTTATAATGGTAGTCGAACCCAACATAGGGAAACAACCATTGCATCTTTCCCAGGTATCGTCCAAAATTTACTTCTACTTCCCGTCCTTTGTCCGGTGTGTAACCCAAGTGCCATAAACCTTGTAGTTCGAAACGGTTTCCCGACACTAGAAAGGTTGCATCACTACCATTACTTTCCAAACCAATGGCTGCCGATGGAAGTAACATTTGTTCGCTGCGTTTGAATTGCCGCCAGGCTATTGCTTTGTCGGGAAGTTGCGGATTGGGTGGCGAGTTTTGATAGCTTAACACGTTGCCCATACCGGCCATCATGTGGTATAGAATATGGCAATGGAAAAACCAGTCGCCGTCTTTGTTAGCCGCAAACTCAAGCGTATCGGTTTCCATCGGCATAATGTCTATCGTATTTTTAAAAGGAGCATATTCACCTTGTGCTCCCAGCACTCGAAAGTCATGCCCGTGCAGGTGCATCGGATGGCGCATCATAGAATTGTTGGTCAAAATAATGCGTACCTTTTCTCCCTGCTTAATTAATATCTTATCCCATTCTCCTAATGTTTTATTGTTGATGGACCATACATAACGGTTCATGTTTCCTTCCAGCGTAAAGTGCAATACTTTGGTGGGCACATCCGGCATTGTTGTTTTCACCGGGGAACGAAGCATGGCATAATTGAGCGTTACAATGTCGGTGCTGCTGCCCATATTCATACCGGGCATGTCATGCCCTTTCATACTGTTAGAAGTATCCATTTTTGCATTGTCCATAGCCTTCATGTCGTGCATTTTTCCGGCTTTAGCTGTATCCGCTTTTGCATCCTTCATTTCATCCATGTTCATGCCGTGCATATCATGCTTACCATTACTGCTTTTTCCATCTTCCCCTCCGGTTATTTCAGGATACATGACACTGTTCATATCCATTGTTTGCAGGCTCATTTGCATGCCAGGCATTGGCTTCATATCGCCATTCATCTTCATCATGTCATTCATCATCTTCATGCCCTCGAAATATTTCAATTTCGGTAGTGTTGGCGCCGGCATTTTCATGCCCCTGCCCAGCCATAGCGATGTATGTCCGGTACGGTCTTCTGGCGTAGATCTAAATTCGTAACTCATGTTGGCTGGAATGGTTACAATTACATCATACGTTTCAGCCACGCCAATTATTAACCGATCCACTTCTACAGGTTCTACATCGTTGCCGTCGTTTGCAACGACAGTCATTTTACCGCCTGCATATTGCAGCCAGAAATAAGAGGATGATCCGCCATTCACCACCCTTAGTTTTACTTTATCACCAGCCTTAAACTGCGGTGCTTCGGCTTCTGGCTTGCCGTTGCTTAAAAATTTTTCATAGTAAACATCACTCACATCCATGGCATTCATGCGTTTCCATTCGTTCGTTAGCTTGGTTGAAAAATATCCTTTGTCAATAGCTTCAGCATAGCTTTGCACAGTGCCTTTTTTAATAGCATACCAGTCGTTTGCTGCTCTTAATCTTCGTTGAACCTGGTGAGGATGTTCATCCGTCCAGTCGCTTAACACTAAGGATAGTTCGGCGTTGTATAGCTTATTCTTCATCATTTCATTTCCATTCCCATTCATTGTAATGTCTTCCCTACTTTTAAAAATCAATGCGCCGTATGTACCAACCTGCTGCTGCAAGCCGGAATGGGAATGATACCAATAGGTTCCATTTTGAGCAATTTTAAATTTGTACAAATGTGTTGTGCCACCGGGAATTACAGAAGTGGTTAAAAATGGAACCCCATCCTGCTCATTGGGAAGTATAACGCCATGCCAGTGGATAGAGGTTGCCGTTTTCAACCTATTGTGTAAATAGATTTCAGCCGTGTCACCTTCGGTAAAAATGAGTGGTGGAGCAGGTATTGAACCATTGACCGCAAGTCCATGTCTGTGCTTGCCGGTAAAGTTTACCATTGTATCGGTAACATATAAATCGTAACGAACGGTTTTGCCGGGAATGACAATTACCTTTCCGCCAATCTGGTTAGTGGCATCCACTTCTGAATGATCCATATTCATTTTATCAGGCATATGCATGTTCGTATCTGCCTTCATATCCATCTCCTTCATGTCACGCATTTCTTGCATGTCTTTTATTTCCTTTTTAGTGGGCACTGTATCTTTTGGCTTTGTAGCCTCTTGTTTTTTGGGAGCTGCTTTTGGCTGTGTTATTTTTATTGTTTTTTTTACCAATGTCATTCCGCATTTAGGACAGTTTCCGGGCTTGTCCATCTTTACTTCAGGATGCATGGTGCAAGTGTAAATCACCTGTGTTTGCTTTTTTTGCGCCTGAATATCAGGTGCAAGAACAACAAGGAAAATCAGTTGCATTGTGAGGAGTAATATCTTTTTCATTTGCTTTAATTTAGCTTTATTCACAACATTGTTTCTTGCGAAGAAAAATTGCCTTTAGAATAGTGAGTGTTACTTTTTGTATCTTTTTCATTGTCATTTATTTTGCTCAAGGCTGTCTTTTGCATTCAGTGCCCAATCAACGATCAACGCTTTTTGATCTTTGGTAAGTCTTGCATTTTTGTGCAGCATCGTATAAGAAGCCAGGGGCATTTCATCATCTTTTACCTGGCTTGCAATGGATTTCAATTTACTCTGTTGCCGTCTTGCCGGATAACCTCCAAACTCATTAAAATTGAGTTCTGCTTTACCATTCTTTATATGATTAGCCAACAGCCACCCCAACGGTTGAATGCGGGCATACCACGGATAGTTTGTATTGTTGCTATGACAATCGTAACATGCTGTTTGCAATAACGATTTTACATTCCCGGGTATAAAAATTGTTTTGGAAATATCTGTAGGCAAAACCTGCCCGTTTTCGTTACGGGCAGGCTGTATAAATTGAATACCTGTTATCACAATCAAAACAGCTAATCCTATTTTTTTCATCCGGCTCATAGTCCTTATTTAAGTTCTTCTTTTACATTGCCGCAGGTGGACATTTTAACCCCGAGATAAGGGTTTTTAATTTCCTTTGTTTCGCTCAGCCAGTTGGCTCCTTTGTTATTATTATACATCGGGCAATGGGTTTGATACAGGGTTTGACCTGCTCCAAAAACTTTTACCATATCATACAGGTCTTTACTGAGCGTTTCAAAATGTTCCCGTTGATGTTCTATGTTATTTGCGTTAGCAGCAATATGTTCTGCATGTTCTATTGCATCATCTTTTACATCGGCAAATACCTTTTTCTGATCCGCAGAAAACGAAGTAGGGTCTGCTTTCTCTATTGCCTTTTGCACTTCAGTTCCGGCTGCAGCAGCATCTTTACTATTATCATTTGCCAATGCATTTTTAAGCTGCAAATAAGAGGCAATCACATCGTTTACCGGGTTGTTACTATTTAAATCTGTATTCGCCTGCACCTCCATTTGGGCAGTATCAGTTGTTGTAGCAGTTGTTTCTTTTGATTGATTATCGTTACTGTTACAGGCAAACAAGGAAATAGCCGCAACTGCAATTATGATTAATGTTTTCATCGTTGTTGATTTATATTTTAAAAAATTAACTGATCAGGGCAATTAGCCCAAGCATCAGCAGTAATGAAGAGAAGGGTTTATTGATTTATTGTTTCCACCACATTTCCGCAACTCAGCATAGCGTTTCCGTAGTACGGATTTTTGATGGTTTTGCTATCACTGAGCCAGGAAACTTTTTTCATTGGGCAATAGGTTTCGTAAGCCGGTTGTGTGCCCAGCTTCACTGCCTTTGCCAGTGTAATCATGTTGGTAGAAAGCCGGGCAAATTGTTCCCGTTGCTTTTTGAGGTCGGTCGTTTCCGAAATGGCACCGGCATCTTTAAGTAAAGCATGGATGTTGCCTTCTGATATGATTTTGTAATCAATACCGTTGGCTGCTTTTACAAATGCTCCGGCACTTTCAGCTGTCTTGCCGGAATTACCGGCTACCAATGCATCTTTAATGTCGTAGTAAGAAGAAAGTAGTTGGGGAAGTTGTGTTTGTGATTCTATTTTACCACCTTGGGCAAAACTTTTTTGTAGAAATGCAGTTGCGAAAAGAGCAACTACTAAAAATATTTTTTTCATTTTGAATTGATTTAATGTATAGGAATACTTAATTGCATGGCTATGCCATGCAGATAGAAATAACATTAAATCAAATCATATCTGGAACGACTGAATAGCTATGCGAATATCTGGTATGGGGGGATGGTGATTTCGGACAAATGGTTTTATGTCCCTGACAACATTTGTGTAAGGTAATAAAGTGATATTATAATAAACAGCTACAAAAGCTGTAAAAAAAACCGGGTGAATAATGGTTACAGCATTAGGCAGTAACTTGTCAGTCTGTTGAAAGTTCATTACTTTATCTGTGCAGCAATTGTCTTTATCCTTTTTTGATTTTTCGGCATTATTTGCTTCGTCGTGAGTATCAGATTTATCGTGACTGTGGCTTACCTTTTTCTCATGATGAATATGTCTTTTTCCATCTTTGTGAATGTGTAATACAGCTTTCGTTTCTCTTTCCTCACCTTGCCGGTGAGAGTTATCCTTACTATTGCTTTTCTTCTTCCCGTGGTGAATGTGTTTTTTACCGTCTTTATGAATATGAACTACCGCCTCTGTGGCTGCATCCTCTCCGTGGTGTGTTGAATTGTAACCCATATCCAATCCTAAAGAACATGCAAATCCAACTATAGTATTCAGGGAGAACACTATCAGCAGGAATGCTGCTTTAAATTGTATAGACTTATTTTTCTTCATTAATTCTCATCTATAAGAAAGTTCATTTTATATCTTAAGCTTATATTTAACGAGTAAGCGTAACAAAAATCTTGCCCGTATCCTGCAAGTTATAGCCCTTTCCTCACTTCAAAAATATGCCTCTTCAACTAACTGATTTACAATAATTTGTT
This sequence comes from uncultured Citrobacter sp., assembly GCA_964395095.1. Taxonomy (GTDB): domain Bacteria; phylum Bacteroidota; class Bacteroidia; order Chitinophagales; family Chitinophagaceae; genus CAYMZZ01. The sequence goes on along the minus strand of CAYMZZ010000011.1, from coordinate 191,533 downwards.
TAGAACAACGGCCAAACCAAACAGTTTAAACTTATTCAGTTCCCGACGTGGGGAATGTCTTGCAATGGATTTTGCGTTAATGGGTAAGCTCGGTAGTTTCATCGGCATTTAAATCCCCGATTATTTCAATTCAGTCATCACTCAGACCAAAGATAACCGTTTTGCTTTTGAACGTGTTATAGCCAGTTTCCCCACACTATAGAGCCATTTGCATCACGAATAATAGTATTGGTTGGAAGCGTTAACGAATTTCTGTTGGCTGTCTACACCGTCCATTTCCAATTCTTTATTTCCGGCATATCCATGCCATACTTCCGGATATAATATTTATGTTCAATCAGCTTATCCTGCATCTCCTGTTTAAGATAAGCTGTTTTGTTTTTTAGTTGCGGTACCCTGTCCAAAACATCCTGTACCAAATGAAACCGATCCAAATCGTTTAATACAGTCATATCAAATGCTGTGGTAATGGTGCCTTCTTCCTTGTATCCCCGAACATGAAGGTTTGTATGATTGGTTCGCCTGTATGTGAGCCTGTGAATGAGCCAGGGGTATCCATGAAAAGCAAAAATTACGGGTTTGTCTTTGGTAAATATCATATCAAATTCATCATCATTTAATCCATGTGGGTGTTCCGTCTCGGGTTGTAATTTCATTAAATCAACTACATTGACCACACGCACTTTCAGATCAGGCAGTTTCTCTTTTAAAATAGATACCGCAGCCAGGGTTTCTAATGTTGGCACATCACCAGCACAAGCCATTACTACGTCTGGCGCAGCATTTTGGTCGTTACTTGCCCATTTCCAGATGTCAATACCTTTGTTACAGTGAATTACGGCTTCGTCCATAGAAAGCCATTGAGGGGCAGGATGTTTACCTGCCACTACCACATTTACATAATGCTTGCTGCGGAAACAATGATCCATAACCGATAAAAGACAATTTGCATCGGGTGGCAGGTAAACACGAACAACTTCTGCTTTTTTATTTAAAACAATGTCAATAAATCCGGGGTCCTGATGCGTAAACCCATTATGATCCTGTCGCCATACGTGTGAGGCTAAAAGGATATTCAATGAAGAAAGTTTTCTTCGCCAGGAAATTTCTGAAGTTACTTTCAGCCATTTGGCGTGCTGGTTGAACATGGAATCGATAATATGAATAAATGCTTCATAACAATTGAATAAGCCATGTCTCCCGGTCAGCAGATACCCTTCCAGCCATCCTTCACATTGATGTTCACTCAGCATCTCCAGGACACGACCTTCTTTATCAAGGAATTCGTCATTATCCATTATTGGCGCTTCCCATTGGCGGTTGGTAGCTTCAAATACAAAATTTAATTTGTTTGAAAGGGTTTCGTCAGGACCAAAAAGCCTGAAATTCTTTTGAGCTGCATTTTCTTTAATGATGTCCCGTATAAAATTCCCAAGCACCAAAGTATCGCCGGCTCCAATTGCCCCCCGCACCGGGAGGTCAACGCCATAATTCCGGAAATCAGGCATACGAAGATTTTGGAGTAACAGGCCACCGTTGGCATGTGGATTGGCGCCCATCCGTCGTTTACCCTTAGGCGCCAGTTCGGCTAACTCAGGAAGAAAACTTCCTCGCTCATCAAAAAGTTCCTCAGGTTTGTAGCTCCTGAGCCATTCCTCAAGTTGTTTTAGATGCTCTGGATTGGTAGCAGGATGTGTGATCGGAACCTGGTGTGAACGAAAATTATTTTCTATTTTTTTACCATCAACATATTTTGGCCCTGTCCATCCTTTAGGAGATTTTAAAATAATCATAGGCCAGTGCGGGCGCTCGAAATTTTTATTTTTTGAAGCGTTTTCTTTTATCGCTTTTATTTCTCCGATTACTTTATCTAGCAACTGCACCATTTTTCCGTGCATTTCCATAGGGTCATCACCTTCAATTAAATAAGGCTTCCATCCATATCCTAAAAAGAGTTGCTCCAGTTCTTCCTTGCTAATTCGGGCAAGCACACTGGGGTTTGCAATTTTATATCCATTCAAATGAAGGATAGGGAGCACCACTCCATCGGTTACCGGGTTAAGGAATTTATTGGAATGCCAGGCAGTGGCTAATGGCCCTGTTTCCGCTTCTCCATCACCAACTACACAGGAAACAATCAAATCAGGATTATCAAAAGCGGCTCCAAAAGCATGGCTAAGTGAATAACCCAACTCACCGCCTTCATGTATAGATCCGGGACATTCGGGAGATACATGGCTGGGGATTCCACCAGGAAAGGAAAATTGAGTAAAGAGTTTTTTCAGTCCTTCTTCATCCTGGCTTATGTTAGAATACACTTCACTATAGGTTCCCTCAAGGTATACATTGCCCACAATTGCCGGCCCACCGTGGCCAGGACCTGAAATGTAGATCATGTTCAAGTCGTACTTTTTTATAATACGGTTCAGGTGTACGTAAATAAAATTCTGACCGGGAGTAGTACCCCAGTGCCCCAATAACATCGGCTTAATGTGTTCCGGTTTTAGCGGCTTTCTTAAGAGCGGGTTATCGTATAAATACATTTGCCCCACCGAAAGATAATTGGCAGCCCGCCAGTATGCATTTATTTTATTTAAAAGATCCGGGGCTAATTGCGTTTCTGTTTTTTCAATTTTTTCCGTTTTCATTGTAGATCATTTATCAGTAATTATTGACTTTTATTTTGAGTATCTAAATACAATTCTCTTGTGTCTTTTGCGATCATTGATTCTTCATCCGTTGGAATTACGAACACTTTTATTTTGCTATTGGCTTTTGAAATAACAGATCCGTTTAAGTTGTTTTGATCTTCATCTAATTCAACTCCCAAATAATTTAATCCTTCGCAAATGCGTGAACGAATTACAGGTGCATTCTCACCGATTCCACCTGAAAAAACCATTGTGTCAAGTCCATTCAATACAGCTGCAAATGCCCCAACCCATTTTTTCACCTGGTAACAGAATAAAGTTATTGCGTCCTCAGCTCTTACATCTGAAGCTTCCTTTTGCAGCAAATCCTGCATATCGGAACTGATTTCAGAAACACCCAACAAACCACTTTCCCGATTGATCAAATGGTTAAATTGGTCTGCCGCTATTTGTCCACTTTGCATCATGTACCAGGCTATTCCAGGATCCAAATCTCCGGGTCTGCTACCCATTACCAAACCACCGGCAGGCGTGAATCCCATAGTGGTATCAATGCTTTTACCATCTTTAACAGCCACTAAACTGGCACCGTTCCCCAGGTGTGCAAGAATGATGCGTCCTTTACTTTCATCCGAACCTCCAACATTTTTAAGCGCCCCCATAAGATAAGCATAAGATAATCCGTGAAAGCCATATCGCCGGATTCCTGCGTTATAAAAGCGGCGTGGTATTGGTAAAATCTTCGCAACTGGTGGCATGGTGGTATGAAATGAGGTATCAAAGCATACAACCTGCAACAGCATTGGATAATGTTTTTGAAACAATCTTATTAACTCAATCTCTAAAGGAAGATGATCGGGGTCATACTCACTTATCTTCTTTAATTCGTTTAATAGTTTCTCATTGACAATTTCCGGGTAGTTGTGTTCCATTCCATGAACTATACGATGACCAATGCAGACAATCTTGTCAAAATATTTTTGCTTCTTTAACCAGTCAATTAAATATCCGGCAGCTTCAGTAAAATCTTTCGAGCGAATTTCAATTTTATATTTTTCATCATTAAAATTGTTCTTATAGCTAAAAACAGGATGTTTTGATCCGAGTTTATTTATTTGTCCTGACACTATTTTATCCCCCATCTCACCTAAATCGAAAATAGCGAACTTAATACTGGACGAACCACCATTAACGATAAGTATATTTGAATAGTCTTTTGTCATAATGCAGTATTCTTTCCGAATTATTGCAACTATTCCCGGTTATTACATAATGCAGTTTACCAGATTAATATTAACGTTGCCAAAGTATCATGTTGTCCTCTAATGGCACAGAAATGTTCTCATAGTTGGGAATGATTCGTACAGTGTAATCCCTGGCTGGTCTTGTTGATATGACCTTTGCGTGATACATACATTCCTCCTGGTCCGAAAAGTTTGATTCCGGCTCCATTGTGATTCTTTCAGGCTTTCCGTTATTAATTCCTTCAGCAAAAAGCTCAACCGAAATTTCACCAGATTTTATATTATTCATAAATATGGAGACACGAAACAAGTATCCATTTTCAACGATTTCAGTTTGTGTTTCCCTTATGTTTATTTCCCCCCATTTATTGCTGAACGCATGCTTTGCATTGACAATTCTTCTTGATACTGCTCCTTTTTCACCCGTCCGTTTAATGTAGTTAGCTGCTGCAGGCAGGTAATATTGTTCCGTATATTCACGAACCGTGCGATTGGCTGAAAAACGCGGTGTAAGTTTGGCCATGCTGTTTCGCATCTTGTTTACCCAGCGTTCCGGAATACCATTATCGTTGCGTGTGTAAAATTCAGGCACTACCTGTTGTTCCAGTAACTCATACAAGGCATTTGCTTCCGCAACATCCCAGGCTGGATCATCATTGTGTTCCTTTAAATCTCCCAAAGCCCAGCCCACTTCAGGCGTATATGCTTCGGCCCACCATCCATCCAATTCCGATAAATTGATACCGCCATTGACTAATACCTTCATTCCACTTGTACCACTTGCTTCCCAGGGTCGCCTCGGCGTGTTTATCCAAACATCAACACCTTGTACAAGGCATTCTCCCATCATCATATCGTAATCGTTTAAAAAGATAACATGCTTATATAAATTATGCTGTTGAATAAATTGTATCCACCGGCGAATTAATGTCTTTCCTGACTCATCAAATGGTGGCGCTTTACCGGCAATGACCAACTGCACGGGCTTTTCCGGGTTGGTGAGTATGCGAATAAATCTTTCAGGATCATATAACAAAAGGTCTGGCCTCTTATACGGAACAAAACGGCGTGCAAAGCCCAGTGTTAGCGTATTGGGATCAAAAATTTCTTTTGCCATTTCAATCATCCCAGGCTGACCGGAAGCAGATACCTGTCTTTCAAATTCATTCCGAATAAAGCCAATGAGATTTTTCCTGGATTCAGTACGAAATTTCCAAAGTTTCTCTCCGGGTATTTCCAAAATCTGCTGATCAAGGTTTTCCAAATTACCTTTCCAACGATCCTTGCCACAAGCATCTGTCCATATTTTATCGGCATATTCAGAATCCCAGCATGGCATGTGCACCCCATTGGTGACATATCCAACCGGTACTTCTGTTATGGGCCAACGCGGAAAAAGATTTTGGAAAAGTTTACGGCTTACCTCGCCATGCAAATGGCTAACACCATTAACCGCACCGCTGCCCCGAATCGCCAGGTAGGCCATATTAAAACTTTCGTTGGCATTTTTAGGTTCCTGTCGGCCAAGAGCCAATAAATCCTCAAAATTAATTTTCAGTTCGTTTCTGGCATAATCACCGAGAAACTGCTCCATAAGTGCTGGTGTGAAATGATCAAATCCCGCCGCAACGGCTGTATGAGTCGTGAATAGATTACCTGCCCGTGTGGCTGTTAAAGCTTCTTCAAAGGAAACTCCATTTTCTTTCATAAAATCATTGGCCCTCTCCAATACCACGAAAGCGGCATGGCCTTCATTCATATGACAAACTTCCGGTGTTATTTTTAAGGCATTTAGTAATTTCCAGCCACCTATTCCTAATATTATTTCCTGCTTTATCCGCAGTTCCGGACCGCCGCCATAGAGTTCACTGGTGATCCCACGATGAACTGGTAAATTAATTGCGTCATTGCTATCAAGTAAGTACAGTTTCACTCTTCCTACCTGGACTTGCCAGGTGCGAAGCCAGATAGGATGACCTGGTAATGATATTTTAATGCGAAGCCATTCCCCATTTGGCAACCGTAAAGGTGTAATGGGCAATTGTCCGGGGTCGTTATAGGGAAACAATGGCTGCTGATTACCATACTGATCTATCTCCTGTCGAAAATAACCCTGGGAATATAGCAGGCCGATAGCAACAACTGGCAAACCGAGATCGCTGGCAGTCTTTAACTGGTCACCCGCAACATTACCCAATCCTCCACTATAAATCGGTAACGCATCCGATATCATAAATTCCATACTGAAATAAGCGACACTGGAAAGCGGTGCATTTGCATGGTTTTGCTGAAACCATGCAGGTGATGTAGTCTCCTGCTCTTTCAGCTTCATAAGCTCTTCAATTTTTCCGCGAAAACCAGCATCTGCCAAATGCCGTTCAAGTTCCTCTCTTGAGACAGATTGCAGGATAATCCATGGATTTTGAGTAAGTTTCCAAAGTGCAGGATCCAGTTGTTGCCATAAATTGTCAGCGGCGTGATTCCATGACCATCGTAAATTAAGCGCAAGTTCTACAAGTGAATCAAAGCCTTCAATATCCTGTGGCAAAAGGCTATATAACTGATTTGTTTGAAATGTTTTCTTGTTCATAAATTCGATTTATTCGTTCATAATAGCTATTTCCTAATTGAATGTTATCGTTATAGTCATCATATGCTTCACTGATTAAATGACAAGTTTAAACCGTTTGAGAAGTTGATTAATCAACAGTGAAAGGAATGAAAAGCTAATAATGATACTCCAATCTTTCCAGCCGTGAATGGTTATTTGCAAAACCTTACTAACTGCTGGAATCCAGTATGCTGAAAGGGCCAGAATGATACAGGCAACCACAGCATACCACACGTAACGGTTTGTAAACACCTCTGACTGGAAGAAGGACACACCTCTTTCGAAATACATATTAAACACATGCAGTACCTGGGAAAAAATAAGCGTATAAAAAAGGATGTTATTGCATAACTCCGAATTCCACGCTTCATCAGCGTGCAATAATTCATGGCTGGCAAACACTGCGCCTATTGTAACAATAGCAATGACTGAAGAATAAGCAAATAGAGCCTTCCATCGTTTACTGTCAATAATGGGTTCAGAGGAGGAAAACGGCTTACGTTCCATGATGTGCGGAGCCGCTTTGGTAACACCTAATGCAAGCGCCGGCAGCACATCCGTTATAAGGTTTATATAAAGGATTTGTATAGGAAAAAGCTGAAAGTGCAGGTTTAGGATAGCTGCGGTTGCTATTACAAAAAGCTCACTCATGTTGCACGAAAGCAGGAAAATGATAAATTTCCGGATATTGTCGAATATGGCCCTGCCTTGTTTTATAGCGAGTACAATGGATGAAAAGGCATCGTCTTTTAATACCATATCAGCAACTTCCTGGGCTACCTGGGTACCTCTTTGCCCCATGGCAATTCCTATATCCGCTTTCTTCAGGGCAGGTGCATCGTTTACACCATCACCAGTCATGCCAACCACCATTTTCTTTTCCTGGTATAAGGATACCAGGTCTAATTTCTGAGCTGGACTGACTCTTGCAAATACGGAGGTATTTAGCCACCTGGTTTTATCTTCTTCTGTGAGCTCCGCATAGGGCTTCATAGCGTTACCATGCATTACCTCATCTTCCTGATTAGCCAGGCCTAACTGTACAGCAATGTTCTTTGCAGTGGCAGGATGATCGCCTGTAATCATTACGACTTTAATTCCCGCTGATTTACATTCTCCAATAGCCTGTGAAACTTCGGGCCGTGGAGGGTCAATAAAGCCAATTAAGCCAGCCAGGGTTAACTGATGCAGGAAATCTCTTTCCTTTTCGTCGGTGTTACGGTAGGCAAAAGCAAGCATACGCAAACCAGATTGTGCCCTTTGCTCGGCAAAATTGAGCCAGCCATTTCTTTTCGATTTATCAAGAGTTACAACTTCATTACCCTCCAACACAGATGTGCAGTAATTCAGCAATTCTTCCACTGCACCCTTGGCGGCAACATAATATCCCTGTTTATTGCCATGAAATGTGACCATGACCTTGGTGTCAGAAGAAAAAGGAATTTCATCCAACTTGGGATATTCTTTAATATAGTCCTGCTGTTTGGTACTTCCGCAATAAACCATTTTCAGTAATCCTACTTCCAAAGGATCACCTGATTCTTTTTCAGTACCATTTTCAGTATAATAAGTTGCCGTGTTGCATAAAGCGGCAATCCGGCGTAAATGATCATAAGCCCCTTTATCTTCAATTTCATTTCCATCCACCCATCCGATTGAGACACCGGCAATATCCAGGTTGATTCTTGATGCGGCTTCGTTAATCTGAATAAAGGCTGCTTCAATTTTATTCTGAGTCAATGTACCTGTTTTGTCTGTACAAATCACATTGGTACCGCCCAGCGTTTCCACTGATGATAATTTTTTGACAAGTACATTATGCCTTGCCATGCGCAACATGCCAAATGCAAGGGCTAATGTTGACACAATTGGCAGGCCTTCCGGAATAGCCGCAACAGCCAGTGCAATGGAAGTTTCCAGCATCTGCACTATATTTTGCCCGTTTATGATCCCCGCAATAAAGATGATAACCAACAAGATCACCGTCATCCAGATCAATTTTTTACTAAACGATTGGATCTTTTTCTCCAGCGGCGTTGCTGCCTGGTCGGCCTGTTGAACCATGCTGGCAATAGCTCCCAATTCTGTTTGCATGCCTGTTTGAACCACCAGAGCATAGCCATTCCCTTTGGTAACGAAAGTGCCTTTGTAGAGCATGTTATGACGTTCAGCAAGTGGAACTTTTTCTGGTAGATCAGACATATTCTTTTCAATAGGGAGGGACTCGCCGGTCAGCGCAGATTCATCGGTTTGTAATTGTGTCGATTTTATGACCCTGGCATCAGCAGTGACCATATCTCCACCTTCTATAAATATAATATCACCAGGCACCAATTCTTCCGAAGGCACTTCAGCTAAATTGCCCTCTCTTAAGACCCTTGCAGGTACTACGGTGAGTTTTTTTAGCGCCTCCATAGAACGTTTTGCCTGGTATTCCATAAAAAATCCTATGACCGCGTTGATCACAATAACAGCCATGATGGCAATACCATCAAGCCACTCCTGGAAGAAAAACGAAAGCCCTGCCGCAATTGCCAGTAACAGCATAAAAGGACTGATAAACTGATTTACCAGGATCATCAACGGACTGATTTTCTTTCCGGATTCAATCCGGTTATATCCAAAAAGCTCAAGCCGGCGGGCGGCTTCTGCTGAAGACAATCCATGTTCGGGATCAGCATGAAGCTGCTTTAACGCTAATTCATAGTTTGTAGCCCATGGCGTTTTTATCGTTACAATTTCAGGAGTTGACATGCCATTAGTGTTAAAAGTTGATGTGATAATATTGCGACGATCAATTGCTTTGCTCATTTTCAAAATTTCCTTCATTTAGCTTAACGCCTGTCATTTCTTTATTAAGAAAGAAGCTGATGACAGATCGGATACCTACAATTATCGCCAGGATATACAGTTCATTAAGAATTGGGTTATGTATAGTGTGAATAATATCAGCGGCAAGCATAAAATCTAATCCTAATAATAAATAGGAACTGAATTGATGCCTTATTGTTTCACTGCTTATATCACTTTTGATATTCACAATTCTTCTTCTTTCTAACGCCAGCACTTTAAATATTGTAATCATCACGCCCCAGATAATAATGATGCTGCCGGCTATGCTAATGCTTTTGGCGATATTGTTGAATACATTCATGAAATAATTTCGTTTTTACAGTCAATATTCTGTCCAAAATATTTTTAAAAGGTCAATCATACTAATGACTTTGATCCGTTTCTCCTGGATATTTCATTTCCAGAGATTCTAATTTGACTACTATCGCCTTTGCCACCAGGTAATTCCTGTACCATTTATCATCTGCCGGTATGATCTGCCAGGGAATATCAGAGCTGCAGCGATTAATAATATTTTCATAGGTGCGGATATAATCATTCCATTTTTTGGATTCGGTTTTATCCGACGCTTTGTATTTCCACTTTTTCAATGGGTCTGTCAATCTTTTTTCCAGTCTTTTTTTCTGCTCATCCCTGCTGATGTGCAGGTAAAATTTCAGGATAATAGTCCCACTGTCTTCTAACTGCTGCTCAAAAGAATTAATGTAATCATACCGGCGTTCAATAAGTTTCTCATCGAGCATGCGATGAACTGTTGGAACAAGAATATCCTCATAGTGTGAACGGTTAAAAATCCGTATCATTCCTTTTTCCGGCAATCGTTGATAAATGCGCCATAGAAAATCATGCACCCTTTCGTTATCGCAAGGCTCGCTGAATGCAGTAGCATGAACTCCCAAGGGGTTAACACAGGAAAACACATGACGGATAGTGCCGTCTTTACCTGATGTATCCATACCCTGAAACACAATAAGCATACTGCGGCTGGCATTGGCATGAAAGAGATGTTGCAGTGAAAAAAGTTGTTTGTGCAATATGGTCAGCTCTTTTTTCATATCAGTTTTATCATCCCTGGCAGGAGCTGTTGTTTCAATTTCTTTTAACTTAATTTGTTTCATATTTCTACTACTTTAATGTAGATACCGGTGTGCTGCTACCACATAACCAAGGCCAGCCAATATCATGCTTCCAAACCCATAAGAAATAGTTTTTTTCAGTTCATTGGTTCCTTTTGTTATAGCTACCACCGCTTTTACGATTGTATTACTTAGCATCGCCAGCACAATTACAATCACAGCGATATTCAGTTGATTGTTCTCACGGGCATACCTTGCCATACTGATGGAAATAGCATCTACATCAGAAACACCTGATAGTAACCCTGATAAGTAAAGCCCGCTGGTTCCGAAAAATTTATCGGCATAAAACACTAACACAGAAATGCCGGTAAACAGGACACCAAAGAACATGGCGTTCAGAATATTGATGGGGTTGCCCAATTGCAGGGGGGGCGTCACCGTTTTTTGTTTAATCTTTCTCGTAATAAAAAACACCCACAGCAGGCCCACCAGCGTCAGTAGCAAACAGGGTATCAACAACACAAGGAAAATAGCGTTGTTAAACAAATATGTTACCAGCAACACCCGCATAAACATAACAGAACTGGCCAGTATAATACCTGCTGCATAGCTATTGGATAGAGACGGCGACTCTTTACTTTTCGAACTGAACACCCATGTAACTGCTGTGCTGGAAAAAGTGCCCCCTAAAAAGGCAGTTAATAATATGCCTTTTTCGGCGTTACCAAATTTTATAAGAAAATATCCAATAAAACTGAGAGAAGAAGTGATGACGACCACAAATCCTATCGCTTGCGGATTGATGACACCACCCGGTCCAAAATTCTTGTTGGGCAGGAAGGGTAATATCAATAAAGACAGAATAATAAACTTGATAAACGCATATAACTCATCCTGCGTTATACGGGCAATGATTTTCTTAAACTGTTGCCTCAATGCCAAAACAGTTATGGTAACAACCGCTGCCGCTAATGCTTCACGTATAAAATGCAGAGCTACTAACGAACCAAGACAATAAGCAATCAGCAACGATAGCTCCGTAACTATCCCCAGGTTATTTTTTTGCGTTTTAGCAAAATGAAATATAGTTAGCAGAACAAATAATCCAGGCAACGAGAGAGCAAATATCCAGGGATGATATTGTTTAGAAAGGTAGGTGAAAATATATCCTAATAGTGTAGCGAGGGTAAAGGTGCGAAGTCCGGCAAAATGCTCGTTGCCAGTAGCTGTGTCAAACTCACGTTCCAGCCCCAATATCAATCCTATTCCGGCTGATACCAGCATGCCCAGCAAATAAGGGCCAAGGACACTATTGAGATATTCATGCATCTGCTTTCAAAAGTTTAAATCTTTGTTTACATCTTCATACCTTCCATGCCCGGCATTCCAGTACCTTTTTTTAATATTAAAGCACTATTAAGCAAATAGGCCCCATTCGTTACTATTAATTCCCCTTCTTTTAAACCACTAAGCACTTCTACTTCTTTTTTATTCTGAATGCCCAAACGGATCATCCGGTTTTCATAAGTTCCTTTTGCTGTCTTTACCCAGGCAGAAATCATTTCGCCAACTACAATCGAGCTCTTCGGAATTACCATTGTCCTTTTTTCATTTCTTTTAATATTTATATAGGCCATCATTCCTGGCTTCAATTTATTTGAAGGGTTTTCTAGCTGGAATCTTACGAGGCTTATTTTGCTGTCAGCCTCCAAACTTGGGTTATCAAATACCGGCAAAACCCTGAATATTTCTCCGGGGAAAGCATCAAACTCTGCTTGTATGGCTGCCCTGCCATCCAACCACTTTAATTCACTGACATACATTTGTGCCTCTATCCAAAGTCGTGACATATCAGCTATCCTGAACATTGCTGTACCTTCCTCTACATATTGCCCTTCGCTTACAGGCAACTCCGTTAAAGTCCCTGAAACGGGACTATAAAAGGTAATTAAGGGTGAGGCTACACCGGATTTCTCTATTTGCTCAATTTGAAAGTAGGTTAGTCCCAGTAAAAACAATTTTCTTTTGGCCGCTTCAATAAGCTGATCAAATGATGCCTGCAAATCAGATGGGCTCGCTTTCATTTGAATGGCAGTCAGCAATTCATTTTGGTATGCTATAAGCTCCTCACTATAAATAGCATAAATTGGTTCCCCTTCCTTAATGTATTGCTGCGGATTTTTTACAAATAATTTATCGAGCCTGCCACGAATACGCGAAGTAATTACAGTGATTTTTCTTTGATCAAAATTAGCAGTGCCCAATACCGTAGAAAATTCTGCCATTGATTTTGACCTGACGGTATCAATCCTAATATTAGCATGCTTTTCATCCTGGTCGGTAAGAGATAGGATTTCTTTACCAGAGGAATCAGTTTCGGTATGTGCCCCTGAATGTTGCTCCTGATCAGAGCCCTTCTTGTCATTTGTACAAGCAGTGATCAATAATATTCCCGACAAAACCATGATCCCAATCGCTATGGTAAATACATTTTTCACTTTCATAATTTAATATTGTATTAGGGTTTCACTATCTGCCAGGTAGCCTGCATCTTTGGCAACAAACTCGGTACTGCTTAATCCTTTTAATACCTCAATGTATTCGTTACTTCGGTTGCCGATTTTTATAGCTCTTGCCTGAAAAACGTTGCTGCCATCTTTAGTTGTTGTTTTTAAAACCCAAACAATTGCGGTGCTTCCCAGATAATAAACGCTACTTGCCGGTATGGTTAGTGAACCCGAATTAACAAAAGCACTGGCCCTGATGAGAGAGTTTTGTTTGAGCTTACGATTTGGGTTGGAAAAATATAGCCGGACTTGCGTAAACTTTTGAGCGCCCCTGTAAACTGGTTCTACCATTTGGACAACTGACCTAAAAGTCTGGTCTGGAAAAAGTTCACTTTTTACTACAACATCTAAACCGGGTTTAGCTATCTTTTCGTTTTCATGTGAAAAGGCAACGATCCCCCATACCGTTTGGAAATCATTGATCCAAAATACCGTTTGATCTTTACTAACATACATTCCTTCCCTGATAGAATTATCGTCTAACGAAGTACTGGCAGTACCTGTGGGTGCAGCGGCCGCTCCGCTATTCATTCCGCCACCCATGCTCCCCTGCGCACCCGAAGCAGTCATGCCGCTACTCGCAGCCGATGGATTAAATAGTACATACCCTTCAAAGGGACTGTATATGGATATGGTAAATGGAGCAGTATCGTTTTTATCAATTAGAGCAATCTGAGCATTGGAAAGGCCAAGCAGTAATAACTTTTGTTTTGCTTTTTCCATCAATTCCAGGTCATTACTTTTCTGGCGTATATAAATGTATTCCGAAACATAGGTATTCAAGTCCGGGCTATATATATCCATTATTTTTTCTCCCTTCCGTACATACTGATAATTGTATTTCACGTAAAGGCGTTCAATACGTCCACCAATACGCACAGAAATTTTACGGTTTCTCCTTGGGTCAAACGTGATGTATCCTTCTCCGTTAATGGTAAATTGTTGCATACTGTCTCTCACAGCTACAGCCGATTGCTTTGAAATAACGCTTTGGTTGGCGGGCAACGCACTCAGGTAAAGTTCATCAAGTGTATCGCGGGCAGGCTGCATATCCATCTGTTGATGCCCGTCAGCCTTTTCATTCTGATGGTCCATGTTTGTATGGTCTTCAATCGTTGAATTTTTATTCATTTCAACCATGGTATCGGTTTCAGTTGCATGATTTCCTGCATGTTCCTGTTCGTTCCGCTTCGAATTACAGGAAGCCAGTAACAGCAATAAGATGAAACCAAGTGCAACAAGTGAATACCGCCTGATCGTATATAGAATATTTTTTTTCATGACTTATTTTATTTCCCGTTGGTATTCGTATTCTGATTGAATGGTAAATACCTGTGCGAGTTTATCAATGCGTTCCATTTCTTTCATCAGCAGCATGTTCCAGGCATCCAGTAACACAAAAAAATTACCTGTGTTCTGACGATAGGCAAGCAGGTTGCTTTCAAGATTTTTTCGGTAAGCGGGTAAAATGCTGGATTCAAAATTTTTTAGCTGCCTGTTTTCATAGTTGAGCATTGTGATTTTTTCGCGGATCATTTGCGTCGTCATCAATCGCATGGTTGACCGTTCATTTTGCATTGCTTCAATGTCGAAATTCATGGAACGAACTTCGGACTTATACATCCGCGACGACCAGGGAACAATGGGTATGGTAACCATACCCATTATGGAAAATTGGTTAGGCATACCAAACATTTGCCCGTGAGAGAACTGAATACCAAAGTCAGGCTTCGAACCTGTGGCTGCCAACCGAAGGCTGCTTTGCATGGAACGTATCCGGCTTTCAATTGCCAGAATGTCGCTGCGGTTTAGAAACGTAGTATCATTGATATTAAGAAAATCCGCCTGATAATCTGTTGGCTGTAGAACGGAATCAATTACAAACGGAGTATTCACATCCCTGCTCAATAGCGTATTAATCCCGATAGTACTTTCTGCAACCTGTGAAAGCAACATGGTTTCCATATTTTTCAACTCGCTTAGGGAAGCTTCGGCTTTAAAAATGGAAGGCAATTCAGACTGGTTATAAACATATTTATCCCGAGCTGTTTTGATAAGCATCTTTAACAGATCTTCATATTCACTTACCAGTTTTAATTTCCTTTCTGCAGTGAAACGGCGATAATAGTAAAGCCGGGCAGTATAATGAAGGATATTCTTTTCCCATTCGGCTTCATTGCTTGATATGTCCTGTTGCGAGAGAATATAGTCTCTTTTTGCATTGAGTTTGGCAGCGTTTGGAATCATTTGTTCAACTGAAAACATGAGGCCTGCCTGGTTCATAGGAGATTTTTCCTTGATCATACTTAATTGATAGGGAAACTTGTCAATTGCTACTGAAAGAGTGGGCGGCATCCAACTCCTGGCGCCTTCGGCAAGAGCTCTTATGCTACTGATCCGGTTTTGATAAAGTCGTAATAGCGGGTATGATTTATCAATCTCCTTGAAAATATCCGGCAGAGAAAGACGAACTGTATCCTGTGCTTTGATAGAACTAACCGTAACCAGCAGGCTAAGAAATATTGATATTATAGTCTTTATTTTCATATCAGCGGTTTTTATTCACTTATTTGCATAATCTCGATCTTTCCACGTTTTTTTAATTCCCACTCTTTTACCAGATTAAAAATGACCGGCAGCACTATCAACACAAAAAGAGTAGCTGAAATCAACCCAAATACAAAGGGAATGGTTATGGGTTTCATTACGTCGCTTCCTGTACCTGTAGATACCAGTATGGGTATTAAACCCAGGATATTAGCAAGAACGGTCATAAGGAGTGGGCGAACTCTTTGTGTGGCCCCAAAAAGAATAGCTTCCTTAAGCGCAGGAAGACTAATGGCTTGTTGATTATTACCTTTTTCCTGTACCAACTTTTTAACTGTATCATTGAGATAAGAAATCATCAGAACACCGGTACTTACTGCCACTCCAAAAAGAGCAATAAAACCAACTGCTACTGCCACAGAGAAATTAACATTATAAAAGTATAAAGAGTATACACCCCCAATTAGTGCTACCGGAATACTAACAAAGACCATGAGTACAGCCTTGTAAGAGTGAAAAGTAATAAATAGAATAAAGGCTATAATCAGTAAAACTATGGGTATGATGATACTTAAACGTTGATTGGCCCGTACCTGGTTTTCATACTGGCCACTCCATTCAATAAAATAACCTTGCGGCAGCTTTTTAAAAGTTTCATCAATCCTTTCTTTAGCTTCTTTCACTACACTCCCCATATCCCTTCCCCGAACGTTAAAAAGCACTGTGCCTCTTAACATAGCGTTTTCAGAACTAATCATGGGCGGACCTTCTGTAATTTTTACATCTGCAACTGCTGAAAGGGGAACTACACCATAATTCATGGTTTGAATTGGAATTCGTTCAATTTCATCAATATCATTGCGGTATTCCTGGGCTAACCGAAGGTTAACATTAAAGCGTTCCCTTCCTTCTACGGTTGTGGTCAGGATCATCCCACCCAAAGCACTCTCTATTACCATGTTTACATCATCCACGTTCAAGCCATAGCGGGCTATGTCGCGTCTGCGGATTTTAATATCGAGATATTTGCCCCCGGTAAGTTGTTCTACATACAAATCTGCCAAACCTTCAATTCCTTTTATAGTGTTTTCTACCTGGCGGCTAAGATTGTATATGCTGTCCAGGTTTTTACCGTATATTTTAATTCCAACATCTGTCCGGATACCTGTTGAAAGCATGTTTATCCGATTTATTATAGGCATGGTCCATCCAACACTGACACCGGGTATCTGAACTTTTTCATTCATTTCTGTAATTAGCTTTGCCTTGGTCATGTCCTTACGCCACTGATTTTTAGGTTTTAAAATCACCATAGTTTCAATCATACTGATAGGTGAGTTATCAGTGGCTGTATTGGCCCGGCCTGCTTTTCCAAGTACATTCTCCACCTCCGGAAAACTCTTAATGATTTTATCCTGTAATTGCATAATTCTTTTGGCTTCGGAATTAGAAACATCCGGAAGTGTTACAGGCATAAACAGCAAAGAACCTTCATCAAGGGGTGGCATAAATTCTGACCCCAGGTTAGTTACTAATGGAATACTTCCAATCACCAGTGCCAGGCATGCAGCTAGGACAGTTTTGCGCCAGGCAAGGCAAAAACGGGCAACTGGCTTATAAAGGATGATAAATAAGTTAGAAACAGGGTTACGGCTTTCCGGTATAAGCTTACCTTTCATGAACGTCCGCGTTAACATGGGAGCAACTGTAATAGCAAGGATTGCAGCGCCAATAAGTGAAAATGTCTTTGTTAAAACAAGGGGGCTAAACATTTTAAATTCCTGCCCGGTAAGGAATAAAATTGGCGCAAATGAAATTATCATAATGATGACTGAAAAAAATACCGACCGCCCTATCATTTTTGAAGATTCTTTGATAATTTCAACACGCTCTTCATCGGAAATTTCATTTGTATTGCCGATCCGCTCCTTTACTTTTTTCATTTTATCTGCTGACATACTAATCTTTGGTTTGAGTTTTTAAAACACGGTTTGTTAGAGAACGGTACGCATTTTCAGCCATTACTATCCCAGGGTCAACTACATCACCGATGGCAAGAGCAATTCCACCCAATGACATGATGTTAGAGGTTATACCAAAAAGTTGCATCAGGATAAACCCTATAAGTACGGATAAAAGGATGCAGGTAATGGCAATCAAACCACTACGGATACTGAATAAGAAAATAATTACTACAATTGAAACAATCACGATCATTTGCCATAATGATTCGGTCAACGTCTCAATAGACGCGAGAATCAAATCACTTCGATCATACGCAGTTTTGAATTTAACACCGGCAGGTAAGCCTTTTTCTACCTCCTGCATCTTTACTTTAGTCCGCTCTATTACATCCTTGGCATTTTCACCAAAACGCATTACTACAATCCCACCCACCACTTCACCTTCGCCATTTTCATCTACTATCCCCAATCTTAAATCAGATGACATTTGAACTTCGGCAACATCACTGAGCAGAACTGGGATTGACTTATATGTACCAATGGAAATATCTCTTATATCTTCAAGCCCGGTAATATAACCTTGTCCACGGATCAGGTATCCGGTGGAATTCATTTCATAAAGACTGCCGCCTACATCACGGTTATTTGCAGTAACAGCACGGGTAATATCCATTAATGGCACGCCATAATAAATTAGCTTATGAGGGTCGATGGTTACCTGGTAAAGCTTTTGAAATCCACCAAAGGAGGCTACTTCACTTACTCCATCCACATTCTGCAATGCAAATTTCACATACCAGTCCTGCAATGCCCGCAGTTCCCCGAGATTATAACCATCTCCATCCAATGTGTACCAAAATACATGACCTAAACCTGTTCCATCTGGTCCCAGGGTAGGGGTAACACCCTGCGGCAAAAAACGCTGGGCATAATTTAGTCTCTCAAGAACGCGGGTACGGGCCCAATACTCATCAACGCCATCATCAAACACTACAAAAATGAAACTCATGCCAAACATGGACGCGGCCCTGATAGATTTGATTTTGGGTATTCCCTGCAAATTGGAAACCAGTGGATATGTAATCTGGTCTTCCATGATCTTAGGGTTACGGCCCATATACTCTGTGTAAACGATCACCTGATTTTCGGAAAGATCAGGAATTGCATCCACCGGCATGTTCTTGATGGAATAGAATCCGCCTATGGCGATCATAACTATCCCTAACCAGACAAAAAGCCGGTTATTAATTGACCAGGTAATAATTTTTTCGATCATCGTAATATCTTTTAATTATTAAGTTAGCTGGATGCCTGAATAACTCTATCTAAAAAAATCAACAAAAACACTTCGACAATGATTCCACGGTTTTCTTTTCCATACAAAGGCAGTAATAAATTTTTTGCCCTTCCTGCTGACGTCTTACAACACCGGCACTTCTCAGGATATTCAGGTGACGGGACACCACAGGCTGCTGCAAACTGAGTTTCTCGTAAATCGTCTTAACCATAAGCCCTTCACATTTTGCTTTACACAATAGGTTCAATATTGCCAATCTGTCCGGATGAGCTGCTGCTTTTAGTATCTCAGCTATGCTTTGCATTTCATCCTTATTCGCTTTTTTAGTTGCAATCTTCGCCATAGCTTCCGGTTTGTTACACGAAGATCTTTTCACCTGCACCGAAAAACGATGATCACCATTCCCTCTAAAACTGATTCTTGTCATACCGGTATCTGGCTATTCAGATAGCTGTATAATGCTCAATAATTTTTCAAAATCACCAATTGCATAGGTTTTAAATACAGCCGGACAAACCTTTTTTTACCGTTGGTCTTGTGATGCAGCACTTCTACATTGTTCTCGTACCCATAAATGCTTTTCATACATTTACTGTTTTTATTGATGCGGTAATCTATCTGAATGTATTCTACTTTCGCATCGCTGGTGGACGAATTATACACTACTAGAATTTCTTCATTGAACAGAACTCTCGAAAAAGCCAGGGTGCATTTAGGGCAATCAGGCAGATGAAATGAAATGCCATCAGAAGAAGTCTCTCTCATGTACATTCTCCCAAATTTCAGAATAGCACTTGTTTTCCTGAAGCCGGCAATGGCTGAAATCGCTTTGTAAATAGAAGATTCGGGGTTTAAAACATTTGCATTAAAATCGTGGAGACTGAACATACATTCTCTTACAAAATAATCACCCGTACCACATCCTTGAAAACCTTGTTCGGTTCCATAATAAATGCAAGGAGTGCCCAATGAACATAATAGAAAGGCGATTCCGGCAATGACCTGTTCAGGTAAAGCATCGTGTCCGAAGCGATGTTTTACAATTTCTCCTACCTGGTCGTGGTTGTCTACAAACGTTACCAGGTACTCGCCATATTCACCCCGATTAAGTGCGTTTTGTTGGAGCGAATTATAGCGTTCGATTAATTTTCCAGGCGATGTTTTCCCTTTGATTACTCCTTCAAGTATGTGATAAAGCGGAAAGTCAAGCACAGAATTTAAACCATAATAAAGATTTTTATCTTCAAGCGATACAGAGGTTTTAGGGCCGATGTACCGGTTATAAGTTTCCTCTCCGCCAAGTAATTCACCAAACAGGAAAAAGTTTTTTTTGCCTAATGAATACGCATATTCCCGGATATATGAACAAAACCTGCTGATAGATACTTCACCCATGTGTTTCACGGCATCCACCCGAAAGCCATCAACATCTGTTTCCCGTATCCAATAGCAGTGAAGGGTAATAAGCAGATCGTGTACATATAGTGCTTCTCTGGAATTATCATTCCGGAAAGTTTTCAATCTGAAAAAATCACCGTCTTTTGTTTCAGGAAAACTATCAAAATTTCTGATCTGTCCCTTTCTATTATACAGTTCAGGATTTCTCAACTCTACGGGAACAGGCTTGTCTTCATAACGCCATTTTTCAAGCGGGAATTGAATTCCGTTGTAATAGTTATAATCGTAGTTGCCAGGATAACTCCAATTGTCTCCGGAATGATGCAGGACAATATCCAGGAAAACACGCAAATCCAGATTATGCGCTATGTCCACTAAGTGTTCCAATTCTTCTTTAGTGCCCCATCGCTCATCAACTTCAAGATAATTTTCAATGGCGTAGCCATGATATGATTCCGGGTTATTTTTAAATACCGGGCTTAACCATATAGCGGTGCAGCCAAGATCTTTGATATAATTGATATGGTTGATGATGCCGCGCAATGTGCCGCCGCAAGTTTTTTGTAATTCATGTTCTTCCCCGAATCCCGAATGACTATGCTTAAATTCAAGCGGATGCCGTTTGCGGCTATCATGAAACCTGTCTACCAAAACGAAATAAATGAATTCCTCCCTCCATTCACGATGGCAGTTCCGCCAGTAATTTTTTCCGGGTTTGGGTTTGAGATTTATTTCCTTTATAGATATCATGATTTTTGCTCTTTAAGAAATTGAGAAATCGTTTACGATTTATATCGAACTTTGCACTTTGCCTGTAAGGATTTTTGCATCATTCAGCATATGTTTTAAACACCACTTGCAATACCAATCAGCAAACAGGAAAGACAGTAGCTGGTTAAAGGATCCTTTTGGTTTTTCAAAGCTGATAGATAATTCTGCTTTACAGCCATTGAGCATAGGAAGGAGTATTAACTGCATCCTGTACCAGGAATAAATGATGAGTTTTGCCTCTCCAATAGTTTCCCAAATCTTTTCTTTACCGGAAATCCATTTAGTTACTTCCACGGTAAAGTCCATTTTCAAACCCATCATTTTGCCTATCCACCTGTATCTCGAACCCAAACCCGTATGGTTTTCTGTAAGAAATTCCAGGTTCAGTTTGCTGCCCATCATCATCATGGATGATTGAGTCATGTGCATGCCGGTTACACCTAAATCATCAATGTATTTGAATACTTGTTCAGGTGAAGCGTTATAGGTTTCAATTTTTTTAATGGATTTCATAAAAAGAATTCAACTAATTACAAAACTGTTTTTGCTTACTTCATCAGCCAGTAACTCATCTACCTTAATTGCGTTTGAAGGATGTATAATAGAATTACAGGTAACAATTTTTTCCACACCTGCTTTTATCAGCTTATCATAGGCCCTGGAAGTCATAACCGGATGTATGCCGATACATACCGATGGTTTCATACCTGCCTTTTTTAAATGGCCCACGGTTTCAACCATGGTATGAGCAGTTGAAATAATATCATCTACCAAAACAGGTGTATGGTTTTTATACTCCTTCACTTGTGGCACCGATACCTTTACATTGCGGTCGCCACTGCGAATTTTGTTCAGCACGATAAATGGAGCGTCAGCTGCCGCTGCGACCCTACTTACCCATTGTTCGCTTTCGCTATCGGGGCCAATCAATACCGGGTTATTTATGTTTTCCTTTATCCATTTTGAAATCAGATGTGAAGCATGCAGCACTGAACAATGAATAGAATAAATCTCACTAAGCGAGTTTCTGCGATGCAAATGCGGATCTATGGTGATGAGTTTATCAATAAAGCCTGAAATCAGCCGGGCAAATAGTTCAGAACTGATGCATTCACCCTCGGTAAACCTCTTATCCTGTCGCATGTAGGCCAGGTAAGGAGCTACCAGTATCACAGAAGTAGCCCCAAATTCCTTTAAAGTTTTTGCCAGAAAATAAAGCGGCAATATTTTATTATTAGGACGATGAAGAGAACAGACAATAATAGCATCCTTCCCATATACATTGGAGATGACCTTTACATAAGTTTCTCCATCGGGGAAATGATGAATAATTGCTTCACCGGGTTCTGCATGCAATAGCTCTGTAAGTGAGTGGCCTAACAATTCATTTCCCGGAATATTAAATATAACACAACTGCTCATATCAATGAAATTTTATGGTTTGATTTTGCCGATAGTATTCAAAGGCATATTCCAACTCGCCGGGTGAATTGGCATGAATGCTAAAAATTGGTTGTCCTCTTTCAATCTTTTGCTGCAGGTGAACAAAGAAATCCACTCCAGCCTCCAGCGCATTTGGTGCACCGGCAAGTTTCGCTACCTGGGCTATTTTTCTATTGTCTATTTCTGAAATAATTCCGGCAAATTCTGCTTCAATTATTTTTGAATATTTAGCTGGTTTAGGTTCCCTGAACCCTCCCTGTGCTTCACAAATTGAAACCAGTTTATTGAAGGCCACCCCGCTATTAAGTTTGTTCTCTACCAGGTCATTGGCAAGATGTTCATCCATATTCCAAACCATTTTTACAATTTCCGTAGCTACTGTAATGGCTCTTTTTCTTAAATCATGCGGGGCATTTGCTGTGTTCTGCAAAACAGACAATGCATCCCTTGCCTCCAATGAGGGCCCAATACCAAATCCGACCGGCTGTGTTCCATCGGAAATGATGATTTGCGTTTTCAAACCGATAAAGTCGGCGACTTCCTTTAAGTGCAAGGACAATTCAATAGCGCTATCCATATTCCGGACTTTAGCAGTTGCTCCCACCGGTATATCAATTACACAATGAGTGGATCCGGCAGCAGCTTTTTTGGAAAGAATGGAAGCGATCATCTGGCCTTTGCTGTCTATATCCAAAGCTCTTTCTACCTTAATGATAATATCATCGGCCGGACTTAATTTCATTGAGCCGCCCCAGGCAATACATCCATTTTCATTTTCAACAACTTTGCGCATTTCTTCCAGACTGAGATTTACATTCGTAAGAACCTCCATTGCATCAGCAGTACCTGCCGGTGAAGTAATAGCTCTTGATGATGATTTAGGAATAGCAATGCCCAATGAAGCAATAATGGGTACAACAATCATTGTAGTCCTGTTGCCCGGTAAACCGCCAATGCAATGTTTATCGGCAACTATAGGTTGGTCCCATTTCAGTTTGTTTCCTGCATTAATCATAGCCTGCGTGAGAAAGCATATTTCTTCCAGCCTCATGTTGTTACCTGAACAGGCCGCTACAAATGAGGAAAGAAAAATATTTGAATATTTTTCATCCACGATATCACGCATGATTTCATCATATTGCTGCTGGCTTAATGTATTGCCATACAGCTTTGCTCTTACATGCGACATGGAATGCAGCGTTTCTACATGACCCACATTCAGGATATCACCTTCCTGTACATTTAATTTTTTAGCAGCACTTACTGAAAGGCTGATTTCACCTTCCTTTAATATGCCATTATTGGTTACATTCAAAGCTGCAATAATGCTTTGGTTATCATTCGAAACAGTAACCCTTGTTAATGCCCGGAAACCTTCTGACCGGCATACATGACAACTAGCTGGCATAAACACTACCAGTTCCTGGTTGGTGTCAATACCCAGCGGCCTAAATTTGAGAAGATGCATGTTATGTTTATGCTCTATTATCATTTCACCATTTTGATTTATTTTAATTATTGCTTACAGATTTTGTATTTCGGATTGTTTTTGTGCACTTAAAGGCATTGCAATATTGAATAAACCCTTTTCTTCATTCTGCTTTTGTGTTTCAACTGGTATGCTGAATTCATCCTGAATTTTGACTCTTAATGCTTCCTGAGCTGAAGATTCCCCATGCACCAAAAAAACTTTTTCCGGCAAATGTTTGAAATGCTTCAGCCATTGAATCAGTTCTGATTGATCAGCATGTGCAGACAATCCTGAAATTTCTACTACCCTTGCCCTGACAGGATAATACTTACCATGAATTTTTACTTCATGTGTCTTGTTTTGCAATGCCCGGCCTCTTGTTCCTTCAGCCTGATAACCGATTAGCAGGATGATATTATTTTCGTGTGGAGCAATATGTTTCATGTATTCCAGCACACGGCCACCCGTAAGCATACCACTGGCGGAAATAACAATCTTACTGCCATGCTTGGCAATAATATTTTGTGTGTTTTGCCAGTCGCGGTTGATGACAACATCTTTACACACACTCATACACTCTTCATGTTTCAGTTTATGCCATTTGGGATAACGACACAATATATCTGTTGCATCAGCCGCCATAGGGCTGTCGAGAAACACGGGCAACCAATGAGGGATTTTGTTTTCCTTTTTGAGTTTATTTAGAATGTGCAAGATTTCCTGCGCCCGGCCCACGGCAAAACTTGGTATTAGTATAGTGCCATGATGATCTACAGTTTCATTGATTATAGTAGCTAGTTGTTCAGCAGGGTCTCCTTTATGCAATCTGTCTCCGTAAGTTGATTCCATGATTACATAGTCAGCTTTGTTCATGTTTGCCGGTGGTAGCAAGAAATCAGATTGATAACGGCCAATATCGCCTGAAAAAACAATGGTTTTATCAAAACACTCCAATTGTACACAAGCACTGCCGAGTATATGTCCATTCTTTCTGAACTGAAAACTGATATGTGGTGATAACTTAATTTCTGAACTGTGCTCGACTACTTCAAAATGTTGTATAGTGAAGTCCACATCCCCGGTTTTGTATAAAGGCAACGCCGGTTTATGCTTGGAAAAACCTTCTCGGTTTGCCCGTTCTGCGTCCTCTTCCTGGATTTTGGCGCTGTCGTATAAAATGATTTCTGCCAAATCTCTTGTTGGAGCAGTCATGTAAATCTTTCCTTTGAATCCTTTCTTTACAAAGAGAGGAATATACCCGCAGTGATCAAGGTGTGCATGGGTTAGCAGCAGCACATCAATCTCGCTGGGTTGTACGGGTAATTCCTCCCGGTTTTTCATTCGTAATGATTTTATACCCTGGAACAGGCCGCAATCAATAAGTATATTTAGTTCGGGTGTTCTTAATAAGTGTTTGGAACCCGTTACCGTTTCTGCCGCACCCAGCGATTGCAATATGATTTCGTTATTTTGGTTCATAAATATGTTTTTATAAGTTATTATAATGGGTCATAGTCTTTGGGTTTAAATATTGGTTCGTTCCAAAATAATGGCAGCTCCTTTTTCGGCTTTGTTTCCAATTGATTTAGGTGTTCTTTTTGTTTTTCAATGGAAACAACAGGTGGCTGCAACAAATGGCTGGCATCTGGTACCATTTGCACAACACTTAGCTTTTTTGAAATGGGTTCTGCTACGGCTTCCATGATAAATAGTTTTTAGAATCTTTCTTATCTGGTTTTATGACTGCGTGTTCATATTTATTGATTTCAATTTATAGATATGGACTATGTGTAGTTCCTCTTTACAAAATAGCTTCGTTCCTATGTTTACTCATTCCTCAATATTACTTTCAAGGCTTTTTCTTTTGCAGCATGTTGAAATGTATCATATGCATTAATGATATCGCTTAATTTAAAATAATGTGTGATCAGTTGCTTTGAATTGAGCTTTTTTGATTGAATTGTTTTGAGCAACATCGGTGTAGTAACTGTATCAACTAAACGTGTAGTTATAGTGATATTATGTGCCCACAGAGTTTCCAGGTGAAGTTCCACACTCTTACCATGTACACCAATATTCGCAATGATACCGCCAGGCGCCACCAGCGATTCGCACAATTCAAATGTTGCCGGGATGCCTACCGCTTCAATCGCTGTATCAACTCCTCTATTGTTGGTAAGCTGCTTTACTTTCTCAACTGCATTTTCTTTATTGTTATTAATAATCTGTGTTGCCCCAAATATTTTTGCTGTTTCCAGGCGATTATCATCCGGATCAATCATTATGATTTCAGCAGGAGAATAAAACTGTGCAGTAAGCAACGCAGCCAGTCCTATCGGTCCTGAACCGACAATAGCCACGGTATTTCCAGGTTGCACTTTACCGTTAAGCACACCGCATTCAAAACCGGTTGGCAAAATATCACTCAGCATTACCAGCGCTTCTTCATCGCTTCCGGCAGGAATATGGTACAAGCTATTATCAGCAAATGGAATCCTAACATATTCGGCCTGTGTTCCATCAATTAAATGGCCCAATATCCATCCGCCATTTTCACAATGCGAATACATGCCACGCTTGCAATAATCACATTTACCACACGATGAGATGCAGGAGATAATTACATGGTCTCCTTTCTTAAAACCCGTGACTGAATTCCCAATTTCCTCTATTACGCCTACTCCTTCGTGTCCCAGTATCCTACCATCTGTTACTTCGGGCACATCTCCTTTCAAAATATGCAGATCTGTTCCGCATATTGTTGTTTTAAGAATTTTTACTATGGCATCTGTTGGTTCTTTTATTACCGGTTTTGGTTTTTCTTCCCACGATTTATTACCGGGACCGTGATAAACTAATGCTTTCATGTTTTAATATTTTTAATTTCCCAAAAAATTATTCTCGTAAATTCTTTCATCATTCTACCTGATTTTATGAGTACGATTTATTAAAGACTTCACCGGGTATTGATCTAAAATCCGATGCACGGCAGGGTGCAGATCGTGACTGATATGTGAAGGATCATAAATATCTCCTTCCGCTGTTCCGGTCCAAACCAGTTTATTTGCTTTTTTGTCAACAAGATTTAACGTGATAGATCCGTTGACATACTCCTGTTTTTGTGTGGTAGAATAACCGGAAAAGCCCGAATAACCATAGCCATAGGAAGGGTAATGCCGGTAATAATATCCGTATGGATAGGGCGAATAATAGAAACTGCCAAAATAATAGGGACGATAATAGTAACTGGAAGGATAAGTGCTAACCACCCGTTCTTTTTTTGCGTTGGTTATTACCAATTGCATTAAAATATCCGGGGTTTCCCCATCAAACTTATATCCTCTGTCACTCATACACTGTCCAAAATAATTCCGGATATTATTGCGGATAATCTCATTGTTGTAAGGAGTATTCGTTGTGTCTGCTTTATCCGGCAGCCAGGCAAATGTTTTATATTGGCTGAAATCTGCTGACCTGTCGTAGTCTGCAGAAACGGCACTATAGGTGGTACTGCAACCAGCCAGGACAATGGCAGCAAACACAGCCGTAAACCAAATATCCGTTTTCATATTTTTTTTTTAAGTGTATCAAATAATTATTGCTCCACTGATAAAAGGTCTCTTTTGTTAGAAATTCTTTCTACATGCCTGCCGCTTACGAACCCGGACTTACTGTTCCGTGTCATTATCTGCTCGATTGCAGCAACCGGTTCAGCGTGTACGTTTTGCGCTTTTCATCATAGCTGGACAGTTGCTCATCATTTTTAAAATACTTATCAATGGAAGCAAGAAATTTTGAATTTTCATGAAAGGCCTTTTTTAAATTATCAATTGTTAAATCAACAGGTGCACTGGCTGCATCCTTTGAGAAATAGTAATGTTCTTCAACTTTCTTTGTGGGGTTAACCAGTGGGCTAACCGGGGTAGTGTGCAGATACAACAAAAGATCTTCATCCGGATTTAAAACTGTATAGGCTTCGTTGCCAACAAACCGAAACACTTCACCTGTGGTACTTTTGTAACCGTAAGTGGTACTTTTATCAAGCGTGTAAGTAGTGCCGTGGTGCTTTACTTTTACTTCCGTAGCATCAAAAAGTAGATAGTCATTGATTTTGTGCTTCTCGGTCTTGTAGTTGATGGCGTAAGACAATTTTTGGTTTCTGAAATCATCGGCTGTCTGATAGATGCCGCTGCTGTCTTTTTGTGCTGTGGCATTCATAGTAATTGCCAACAGGCCAATTGCTGTTAAAAATGGAATTTTCTTTTTCATAACTTTATTTTTAAGTGTGTTAAATAATTATTATTCTCCTGGTTTTTTAAGGATCAATTGCGTAAACCGAATGGCGATTTTATTCTCGCCAGGCTGTGTGTTAATGCCAAACTCATTCAGGTTGATTACAAACTCAGCGCTTAGATTGCAGCTTACACTGCCGCTGGGAAAATGTTCCAATGCTGAAGTAAAACTGAAAGCCTTTGATATGCCATTAATCGTCAGGGTGCCGTTCGTAAGGAACTTTTGTCTTGGATGAGATTTTGTTTACACAAAATTAATATTCATCTTACCGGCAAAATGAGCATCGCTTCCTGCAAGCTTTTGCAACAGCATATTCAGTGAATCATTATCCGTCATCATAGTGGGAATCACCAGCCGAATATACATCTCAGCTTTGCCATAATTCAACTGCATGTGCAGGTGGTTGCTTACAGCAGCAACCGTAGCACCATTGTACTTTCCTCTTACCAGTATTTTACCGGACTGTGTGCTGTACAATTGTGCGGCTGATGTTATCCCCACACTTAGTAACCATATAACCATTAAACCTGTACGCATGTCTGTTCAGTTACGTAATCACCCTGTTGCATAAATTCTGTTATCTTTTTGTATTCATCCTCTGTCGGCATAGCCCGTTGACGCATGTGCGTATTAAAATCTCTTCTGGAGCTATCTCGTTTGACGGAGTTATCCTGATTATATGTACAATTGTTACCGCATGTCATAGTAATTGTTTTATATTTTGAAATATCAATTCAAAAAAACAATGAAGGGGCATTTTTAATTGTTGTAAGTGCCAGGTAAGATGTTACTTATTACCCAGTTCAGTTTATACATTTTATGAAAACTGTCATACGAATACAATTCCTTATCGCTTTTAAATTGTGCATCTAAGGCATCATGAAGCTTATGGTTTTCCGGAAAGCTCGTCTTCACATTAGTTAATGTTAAATCCTGCAATGGGGAAGTAGCGTCTTTGCTGAAATAATACTCTGGCTGATACAAGCCCCGGTTTATATCCTTCCCGGTGTGAGCCGTATGCTGGTAAAAATATATGAGAAGGGATTGACCAGGATTCAGCACTTTGTATGCTTTATTATCTATAAACCGGAATTCCACACCTTTTGTATTCCTGTAACCGTAAGTATTATGTTTTAACAGCGTGTATGTTTCACCTTTGTGTTTAACAATTATTTTCTCATCCTTAAACAGGATATTGTCTTTTATCTTGTGCTTTTCTGTTTTATAATTTATAGCATACGACAATTTCCTGGTTTGAAAGTCTTCAGCAGTTTTATAAATACCACTGCTGTCTTTCTGCGCTACTGCTGCAGAAAGTACAAGAATATTTATTGCCAGCATAATAGCATAATTGAACTTTTTCATCTGTTTAATTTTTGAATTGTAAGAAATATGATTAGTAAAAATATTAGCATTATTTCGTCAGTATTAATCTGACGTGTGATGAAAGATGTTTGCAAGCATCGTTTATGCAATGGTAATCGTAATGTATTGTCCGTTCTTTGTCTAAACACGGTCATTCAAGAGAGAAAAAGAGTTCGGACTATTAGAACACCTAAAACCCGCATTATGTCGGGCAATCATCAAATGAAAGGATTATATTCTAAAAACGCAGTTGCGAATAAAAAGAGGCAAATTTTTTCCTCGTGGAGGTGCTTTTTCAAGCGGATGTTCTTCCAATAATGAAGGAACATATACAGAACTTAATTCAAAAGAAGTGTGGATTAGAGCATCGGATGTAAACTGCGGTAATTGATAAGACGCATTAGAAGTTTTTTGCTCTTTATCAATTTTTAGAAGGTGTTGTTCGTCTTTACAGCAACCATTGCTTTCGCTTTCCTTCATGCCACAATTAGAGCAACTTTTATCTTTATTATGTGATAAGCCCAATTTAGTCAATTCTCCCATGCAATAATGCATGTTTATCATCACACCAGAAGATGTTGTGATGTATAGAAGGGCTAGTATGAAAACAGAAATTTTCTTCACTAGAGTAAAATTGCAATTAAAGGTATGAATGCTATTTACGTGGTTTTATGACGTTGATCAACTTAAATAGTGACCCTCATCAATATTTGTTTGCCCTAACCGAGTTGCCTTCGCAGTCTGTTATGAATTGCAAGGACTTTGAAGGCAGATAATTAGTGCAGTTGACTAGTGGCTCCGGTAATGAAGGTCAGTAATAGAACTGCTAATATTGTTACAAAAAGCTTTTGCAGCTCTGATACATTTACCGGATAAATTGGAATATATTGATAAGAAAATTATCCTTATAGTAAATCGAAAAGATGACGGATCAGGACGAGACACGACTTACCTGACAACAGAATGCGGCCATCAGGAACTGAGTTTTCTGATGGCCTTTAGGATCTAATCATTTTATTTTCCCGATTATTCTGAAGTTTATTTCAGATAAAATGGGACTACTTCAACTTCAACATCCTGGCATTTATGGCAACGATCACTGTACTTAAACTCATCAGCACTGCACCCATTGCCGGACTAAGCATAAAATTTGGGTAAAGAACTCCTGCTGCCAATGGAATGGCAATGACGTTATAACCAATAGCCCAGGTAAGGTTCTGTATCATTTTGCGGTAGGTTTTTCTGCCAAAGTCAATCATTTGCACTACATCTTTCGGGTCGCTGTTTACCAGAATTATATCTGCTGTTTCGGCTGCTACATCTGTTCCGCTGCCTACTGCAATGCCTACATCCGCCGCTGCTAAAGCCGGAGCATCATTTACGCCATCACCAGTCATCGCTACTACTTCACCTTTGTTTTGAAACTCTGTTATTTTCTCCTGTTTCTGGTGTGGCAGTACATTCGCTAAGTAGCCATCCATGCCCAATTTATTGGAAACTGCAGCCGCTATCTTTTCGTTGTCTCCTGTAAGCAGAAATGATTTGATGTGCATGCTTTTTAATTGTTCAATGGCTTCGGCTGAAGTTTCCCTGATTGTATCTGCCAATGTAACGATGCCTACCGGTTCGCCATCAATCATCAGGAAATTGACTGTCTCTGTGTTCTGGTCAATTTCCGATGGTATAGTTGGGAGTTGCTTATTTTCTTTTGAAAAGTAATTAGGTCCTGCTGCAACCACTTTCCTTCCGTTGACAGTACCCGACACACCGATACCCGGCATGTAGGTGAAAGCGGAAGACTGTCCTAATTGCAAATTCTTTTCCTTCAATTTTTTCAGCATGCCCCGGGCAATGTAGTGTTCTGAATGTTGCTGGATGGCGGCAGCGTACTGCAATATTTCATCGCTGCTGTATTCATCTGAAATGCTGAACACTTTTTGCACTTCATGTGAACCTTTGGTAAGTGTTCCGGTTTTATCAAAAATGATGGTGGTAAGCTTTCTTGCATCTTCAAACGCTGTTCTGTTTCTAATGAGTAAACCATGCCTGGCTGCCGCCGTAGTAGAGATAGCAGCTACCAGGGGAATGGCAACGCCTAAAGCGTGTGGACACGATATAACCATTACCGTTACCATTCTTTCCAGTGCAAAAGCCAAATCGTTGCTGATATACCAAACTATGAAAGTGGCAACGCCTACAACAATAGCAACAATTGTAAGCCATTTAGCAGCTTTATCAGCGAGGTTCTGTGTTTTGGATTTGGCATTCTGTGCAGCCTCCACCATGGTAATTACCTTGTTCAGATAGCTGTC
Source organism: uncultured Citrobacter sp. (assembly GCA_964395095.1). Classification (GTDB taxonomy): domain Bacteria; phylum Bacteroidota; class Bacteroidia; order Chitinophagales; family Chitinophagaceae; genus CAYMZZ01. The sequence continues at coordinate 159,667 of CAYMZZ010000011.1, read as the reverse complement.
CTTACCTGCCCCTGTAACGTTTACTTTCAAAGCGCCACCACCATTAACTGCACCAGCAATTACTTTTGCATCTTTTTCTTTCTTCACGGGCACACTTTCGCCGGTCAACATGCTTTCATCCACAAATGAATTGCCTTCTGTTACTAAACCATCTGCCGGTATTTTTTCACCCGGCTTGATGATGACAGTATCTCCTTTCTGCAACTCCTGGATGTTTATATCTGTTACTTCCCCGTTTCGTTCTACATGCACATTGGCAGGAAGCAAGGCCACAAGGGATTGCAAGGCATTAGAAGCTGCCATTGAAGACCTCATTTCTATCCAGTGCCCTAGCAACATAATGTCAATCAGGGTTGCCAATTCCCAAAAGAAGTCCATGCCCGGCAAGCCAAAAACAATAGCAACACTGTAAACAAAAGCAACGGTGATAGCCAGAGCCACCAGGGTCATCATGCCAATGGCCTTGTTTCTGATCTCTGTTACCAGCCCCTTCAAAAAAGGCATCCCGCCATAGAAATAGATTATGGTTCCCAACGCAAGCAACACATATTTATCGCCCGGAAAACGCATGCTGAAATTCAACCAATCCTGTATCATGTGCGAAAGCAAGAGCACAGGTATGGTTAGTATTAAGCATATCCAAAAGCGTTTTAAAAAGTCATGCGTATGATGGCCGGCATGTTTATCATGCCCTGCATGATCATCATGTTTTTTATGACCATGATCGTCGTGATTTTTCGTTGCAGCGTGATGGTGCTGATGGTCTTCCGGCTGCTTATCACTTTTGCCGTGCTGGTGATTGTGTAGATTTGGATGTTCCATAAACTGGTTTTTTAAAGCGTTTGCTGCGTTTTACAAGTTATTAAGGATATAGTTAACCCGCTCTTCCGGTGATAATACAGGCACATGAATGACCGGGGAATGCAAAGTTGTGTAAACATCTACCAATAATGAATGTATTTTTTTCTGCGCTTCTTGATCTTCTGTGCGGGCATAATCTTTTACAAAAGGCAGCAGTTCAAGAACAAAGATTTTTTTATAGGAAGCTGTTTGCATTGCTTTGGTAAGCCGTTGGTCAACTTCAAGGTTTAAAAAGCGATAATAGGCCAAAGCATCCGGAATTGCCCTGTCTAAAAATACCATTTCATCGGCAGATAGTATTGCTTCCTGTTCAATTTGCATCTCAAGAACGCCTGATTGAAATTCCCTTTGATTGCTTCGGATCTCTGCCACGGTTCTTCCGCCTTGGTGCATGGTATCAATGTAATGCCTCGCATGTTCAATAGTTGTTTGGTAACCTCTTTCGCTAAGCATGTTGACAGTGGTTGTTTTACCTGAACTTGGTCCGCCTGTTATTACATACCAGTTATTAGAATTACGACCTTGAGATACTTGCTTCATATTTATTATTCTTAAAAAATAAATTCTGCTATTAACATAACAGAACCCTGATAACGGGTCAGTGTTTAATCATTCCCGCCGATTTAATATCCTCTTCTAAAATTTTCTTGTTTTCGAAATACTCATCTTTTGAAATTTCGCCGGAGGCAAAACGTTTCTGCAAAATATCAAGAGGGCTGTCTTTTTTAATCCTTGTTTTTCGAACAGGTTCAAAAAGTCCAAAAATGCTAAAAAGAAAAATAACCCAGAAGAACCACCATATCAGGTGCATTCCCCAAAAATGATAACCGTTGTGAAACATAATTTTAAGTTTTTGTGGTGAAGAAATATGATTGATTTGTTAAGTATAATTTTATTGTTGTTTATAAAGGATCATGTTGAGCAAGTGCATCAATCTTCTTACATAATTCTTTTGCTTCCTGTATTATAGCTTCATGCTTTGTTTGAGTAATTGCCGCCCGATTCAATAGGTCAGGGTTATTTATGATTTCCTTACAGAGAACTATATTACTACTTAACAAGGTCTGTTTTTCCTTTTTAGTTATTGAAGTAAGAGAGGTTATTGGATACAATCCCGTTTTATCAATTAAATTATTCAGGCTATTACCCTTTGGGTAATTCCATCCAATCAACTTTAATCCTGCACATGTTCCGTACTGGATGGCATCCGTTGTAAACCTGGTATTGGTTACCACCCATCCATGGTGTAATGTATTATTTCCGGAAGGGCTGTTAGCAAAGCCTGCTTCCAAATCTTTAAAACGGGAATGTGCATATAAAGGGATTTTTACATTGCAGAAAGTGCCCTGTTGCTGATGAAATTTACACTCCACCATTTCATGATTGTTTTCTTTTTTTGCTATTACGTCCACCTCATGTTGAACACAGGCGCCTTGTAGGATAACTCCTGTTCGAACGATATAACCAATGTTCTGTAGAATAGCAGCGAAATATTTTTCAAAAGGAAACCCTGACGGACCTAATTCCATTATAGCATTTTTAAGCTTGTATTTACCGGCTTTTGGCGGTGAAACTCTTTTCAGCAATTTGAAAGCGTTTTTGAAGATAGTTTTGGTCGAAATTCCCGGATACAGGAGTGGTTTAACCGATGTTAAAATCGCTTCAGCCTGTTCTTTTGTAGCTCCTGCCTTTATCAAAGAACGCATCAGTTTTTCAGAAGCAAAGGGTACAACTTCTCCTGATGATTTTGTGATTAATAAATTTGTTTCTTTCGCCATTGCAAGTTCATTTTATTTGTATGTAACAGTAAAATAAGCTCCATCCGACTGACTAAAGATCTGCTTCTGTAATTGGCCAGAAGCTGTTAAATGTTCTGTTACATCATAATTAATTGTTTTTACCCGGATTCCCATCAGATAAGCTTTAATGGTAATTTTTTCTGTAATCTTCAGGTTATTATTTTCTTTGGTAAGCATACGATTTGTTACCTCTAGATTGTTTTTTGACCCAAGAAAATTAAGAACGCCGGTTTCCACATACATCGTCAAGCTCATATTGCGTACCATGTCATTTGCCTCCAAGGCATATAACTTTTTAAAATCCCCTGATTTTACAGACACCCTGACCTTCCTCTTTTTAGGATTGATTGCAAATACCGATAAAAGCACATCCGCTTCTTCCGGGCGGCACTCGTAACTGGTCGTATAGGTTGATTCTAACCGCTGTGCTTCATCATAGAGTTCAGTTCTGATATTTATAAAAAAAAAACCGTCGCTCCGGGTCATTTTCCCGGCGGTAAATACTTGCTTCCCCGTAAGTTTTCCTTTTTTGTCAAAACCCTCTCTTGTTATCGATTTGCCTTCAATTTGTTCAATTAACATTGCTTTGCCCTGAGCATGTAGCTGGGCGACAGACGTCAATAACAACCAATAAAAAAACCACTGTGCTTTCTTAATCATAATTCTTCATATACGATTTTAACTTGCATGCAGGCTGATTTTTGTTTAAATGAACTCGGTTTTTATGCCCAGGCTTTCGTTAGTTTTTTTTATAGACTTTTCCGCGTCTGGTTCAATTGCAGTTAATGAACGGATAGCGTCTATGGTTTCCGGAATTACGATTGCCTGATTGTCCACTATGTAGGCATAAAACAATTCATCACCCTGCACTTTCAGCATGTCTTGCCACAACGCCACTTCGTACATATCGCCATAAGGGCGACCCATTTCCAGCATCAGTTCCTTCACCGTATTGTTGGCAGACAGCCCATTGCTGTAATTAATCATTGCTATTCTTGTGGAATTGGCAAGTGCCTGTAATACTTCATCTTTTGACGCATGCCGGGTAAGCTGCACATTCCAGTAATGCAGGTGGCTTAGGGTTTCGGGCACCTTAATAGCAACAGTTATTACATCCAGAGAGGGATCAATAGTTTGTGCATCCGGTCCCTGGTGGCTGGGTATGTCTTTTTCAGGCACCAGCGTATTCATAATACCATTTAAATGACTTTCCCATGGGTCGGTCGCCCTTCGAAGCAATGTGCCTCTTGCTTTTTTTAGCAGTCCGGTATTCTTTAATGCAGTAAGCGTACGCACGATAGAAGTTGTATTGCACGAGACTACACGGGTGCTTTCACGACCTAAGGCAGTTTCATAATTATTTTCGGCACTAAAGGAGTGCCCTGTGGTTTCATGTTTTTCTCCTCCCTGTACAATAAACTTTTTACGCATCATCCTGTATTTGGGAATGTTTTGCGCTGCAATTTTTTTTGGCGTACAATCTATTACAATATCCGCCGCCTGCAGCATATCATCCAAACTGCCCATCACGGGAATACCAGCTTCCTTCATTTTAATGCTAGCCGAGTGATCAAAGCCGAAAACCGGGTACTTTTTATTTACTGCCATTTTAATACGCCAGTCTGTAACAACATCGCAAACACCAATTAGCTCCATGTCATCCTGGAGCGTTACCGCATCGGCAACCCGTTTTCCAATTACGCCATATCCATTAATGGCTACTTTGATTTTTTGCATAACTAAAATTTATTTTATTTTCAAAACAAGAGCGGGCACTCATACTGATTTTGAACTGATGTTATAAATAGCAGCAATGCAGGCGCCCACCAACCAGCCGATTATAAAAACTTGAACGATACCCATACCTGCTTCCCAAAAAGGTACATTCATTCGAACTATTGAAGTAGTATCAATACCATGAAGTATGCTGTTGAAAAACTTCACTGTGCCACTATAACCCACGGTTGCCATTACCAAAATGCAACCTATATAAATCAGGGCAGCGGTAGATCCGGTTGCAAAGCCAAACTTTTTTACATTAATGGTGCGCATGGTTTTCTGGTTTAGTAGTTTCTGGATTTTGTTGCTTTTTTTTGTTATTGCCATGAGAATGCATAGGCATCAATAAGTGGCAGGCAAACATGGCTATAATGAAAATGAACATTGATGTCTTTGAACTCAAGCCCAATGCCGGGGCCAGAAAAATAAATAACAGCGGAATGACACAACCAACAATCATCCATAACATGTGTTTCATAATTTCCATTTTTAAGTTGTTTCAAGTTAAAGCCTACCAACGTTAAATCTGATGTCTTACATCATCTTGCTTTCTGATATTTATCATCATATTTGTTCAATGCACTTCAAACAAAGCTTAAGTAAACAAACAAGACTGCCCCCGCTAACAAACAAGATACAGATTTCACTAATTTTCTACTGTCTTGTGCACATACTATAGCTGGCCTTTATTTTTGAACAATAAATGGTAGTTCCACCTTTACCTGTTCCCATGCCACTACCAATTTTGCTGACTTATCTTTTTCCTGTACTATGAAATACTGCAACCTTTCGGTGTGGATGTTTTTTTTTGGCTTCACTTTTACCCGAACGACATCGTCTTTTTCGTCATATTCAGATGCTAAGTGTTGTTTCCAATGTTTATTGAGAATAAGTGTCCATTCCGATTTACCTGGTATTGTAAAAAAAGCATACCTGCCTGCCGGTATAGATTGACCATTTATTACAACGGGATCTGCAAAATTGATGGTTGTAGCATCATGTGCTCCGGTTACCCATACCTCATCGTATGGCACAAGTCCGCCCCAGATTACACGTTTACGAACACCAGGTGAGTGATATGCTACGATTATGCTATCACCATTTATTACACCCACCGCTAATGATTTAATACTCTTCTTAGTTGTGTCTTTTATTAGATTTGGATTGTAGCAAACTTCAGCCTGTTGGGAAAATGCAGCCGACATACTAATGAAGAAAACTAAAAAAAGGAAAAATGCTTTGCTATTCATATTTGTTTTATTTAATGGTTTCTTTTATTTCGCCACAACCCAACATCTTTTCGCCAAAATATGGATTGCGGATTTCCTTACTGGTGCTTATCCATGAAGCGCCTTTGTCATTAAATGCCATCGGGCAGTGGGCCACATACAATTCTCCGCTGGATATGCCTTCTTTCTTTATCAATGCAGCCATATCCTTACTCATGTCGTAATAAGCGGTTCTTTGTATTTCAATGTCGGTTGCTGCTGTAACTTTTGAAGCAGCAGTTGCTATACCCGAAGCTCCTGAAACATCTTTGACACCGGCTTCAATCGCATTGGCAGCAATTCTAGCTTCAGCAGCATCGCCGTTTGTAAGCGCCGTGGTTAAATGAACATAATGCTGGTAAACGGCGTTGAGCTTATCGTTTTTTAAAACCGGATTGCCGGTTGTTGCTTTTTGTGTTTGCTCCATTGCTGCATGGTCGTGATTGTCTGATGTTTCAGATTTCCTTTCCAAACTGTTGTTTTCACAAGCTGAGAGAATAATCGCTGCTGCAAAAGGGATCGCTGTTTTTAATAAATGTTGCATTGTTTTATTTTTTTTTAAATTAATGATTGAATTTTTATTAATGATTATGCCCTGCCATTGGGTTTTTACCTTTTTTTAAAACAAACTCGCTGTATAAAAGATAAGCACCGGAAACTACCACCACATCACCTTCTTCTACACCTCTGGTTATTTCTACAAGATTGAAATTTTCCGCACCTGTTTGTACCATCTTCGGTGCAAATTGTCCTTCGCTGGTTTGCACCCAGATGTGAGCGCCATTACCATCGTGAATAACTGCATCAACAGGCAATGTCAATGCCTTTGACGAGTTACTTACCGGCAACTGGATAACGGCCTGCATACCAGCTTTAAGCTGGTTGTTGCTGTTGGGTATGCTCCCCCTGATGGTAATCAATTGGCTGCCCGATTGCAATGCCGGTGCCATAAACTCAATTCGCATTTGGCGCTTTTCATTTTCAAATCCGGCAATGGTCAGGCTCACCACATCACCTTTTTTTACAAGGCCCGCTTCGGCAGGATAGAGGTCGGCTTCCACCCAAATATTCTGATAGCCTTCCAGGCTCATAATGGTCGAACCTTCTGTTACATATTGTCCTTCAGTTACAAATAATTTCGAAACAATACCATTTTCTGGCGAGTGATAAGTAACATACGGATTGGCTTTCCTGTCATTTTTTAACTGTTGTATCTGCGTTTCTGTTTGGCTATATAAAAGTAATTTTTGTTTGGCTGCGTCAGCTAACTCGCTAAATTTTTTATCGCCGGGAAACTGAGCCGCCTGTGCGATGCTTATTATATATTCCTGTTGCAGTGCAGATAACTGCTCACTGTAAATTTTATACAAAGCCTGTCCTTTGTGTACCGGCACACCGGTTTCTTTTACGAATAACATTTCGAGCCTTCCCGCTACACGGCTTGATATATATTCGGTTTGTTCGGGATTAACCGCAAGCCTTCCATTTAATTGTTTGAAAGATGAAAATGAACCGGTTTTAACCGTATCGGTTGAGACGTTTGCAAGTGCCTGCTGCGGTTTGCTTAGGGTTAAAAAATCGGATGTATTCGTTTTATCAAATGGAACCAAATCCATCCCACAAATAGGACAGGTACCAGGCTTATCGCTTACGATTTGCGGGTGCATGGGACAGGTATAGGTTTTCTTTTCTGCTGTGCCAGTTTGGTTTTCTGTATGCTCATCGTTGCAGGAAGTGAACCCAAAAACGGATAATACTGCCAGCAATAAAACGGTTATATATTTTAGGCTATTCATTATTTTTCTTTGTTTGAATTGAATCGGATAAAGCTTTCACTATCTACCAGGTAACTCGCATTTTTTGCTACCTGCCAGTCAGAAATATTGTCAAGTATTTGCACCATGCCATCAATTGTGCTGCCTGTTTTTACTGTCGTAGGAATGAAAACAGTTTGCGCTTTTTTAAAAACAACTGATTGATTACCCAACCGTAAAACTGCTTTTTCAGGAAGCCACCAGGCATTTGATTTTACAACAGGGATGTTTGCGGTAAGCAATTGCCCAGGCTGCAAAGCCGGGTTTGATAAATACACACGGGCTACGGTAAAACTTTCACCATTGCGTTGAGTAGGTTCTATTAAGCCAATGTTTCCGGTCATCATATCGTTGGGACTGGTAACTGAATGAAACACGAGTTTTTGTCCCCGTTTAATTTCTGATGCGAGTGACGGCGCAAAAGAAAATTCTGCAACCATGCTGTTGGATTGATAAATAGTAAATATGGTTTCACCCGCGTTTACATATTGTCCTTCACGTGTCATTACCGGCGACTGGCTGATGGCAGGTGTTTGAGTAGTGGAAGCTGCGGCAGGTGCAGCGCCACCCATTCCATCCATTCCCTCTGATGCTGCTGCCGGCGATGCGGGCATTGCAGATGGTGATGCATTAGCGGCTACATTTTTCTCAATAATATAACCGCTTACGCTGCTATAAACGGGTACACGGTATAGCGGTTTTCCGGTTTTTATAACCTGTGCTATTTGAGCAGGCTGCATACCTAATAAACTTAATCTTTGTTTTGCCTTTTGTAATAAGGATTCGTCGTTATCGTTCCTGCTGATATAGATTAATTCCCTTTGTGCTGCCGCAAGATCGGGTGAATAGATTTCCATAATAAGCTGCCCTTTGCTCACCGGTTGGTAATTGTATTTGATATTCATTCTTTCAATTCTTCCGGCAACCCGGCTGGATATGCTTACCTGTTTCCTTATATCAAAACTGATGATACCCTGTACCGGCACTGAAAATATTCGTGTACCGCTTTCGGCTTGTATAGTGCGCATGGTAGAAATGACCTGCTCATTCACCGGCTTTAACAAAGGCAGTAAGCTGCTGTCCACAAACAGCTCGTGTGAGGTACTCATGGGCACCAGGTCCATACTGCAGATAGGACATTTGCCCGGTTCATCCTTAATGATTTGCGGATGCATGGGGCAGGTGTATTTAGTTTCCTGACTGTGCTGATGAGCATCAGCAACAGATTTGCTTTCTGTTTTTTCTTTGCAGGAAAAAAAGAAGAACAAGAGCAATAGTGGGATGATAATATTACTTATATAATTCCTTTTCATAATCAACGATCATTTGATATAAATTACTTTTTTCATCAAGCAGGTCAAGCTGCATCATGTTTAATGCTTCCCAATTTTGTATCAGCACATTTAGGGACAATTTATTTTCCTGGTAGGTTAAATAACTTGCTTCAAAGGTTTTTTCCAAGGCAGGTATCACCTTCTCTTCTATAGACCGGATGCGCTTCTGCATGGTTTGAATTTGTGCCTGCATGCCATACAACATGCCTTGTGTTTCCTGTAGCATGGCACCCCTTTCTTTTTGCATAGCGCTGATGTTGTACTGCATGGCTTTAATTTCTGAGGTGTACATTTTTTTAGACCAGGGTACAATCGGAATAGACATCATTCCCATGACGCTATAAGCCTGCGGCATCATACCAGATAGCGGAGACATGTGATCGAATTGAATTTTGAATGTTGGTTTGCGGTCTTGCTTCATCGCTTCGATGTTGAGCTGCATTGACCGGATGCTTTCATTCATACGCAACACATCTTTTCGCTGCGTGGACAGGCTTGCCGTATCATAAAACGGTTCGGCAATAAATCCGGGCTCATAAGTGGTATCAATCTCAAAATCCTGGTTGCCAGGACGGTTCATCAATGCGTTGAGATACGCTTTTGCTTTTGCGATGTCGCCATCCGGCATCAAAAGCATGTTGCGGTTTTTTTGTATTTCTGCTTCTGCCCGGTACACAGTGCTTAACTGAGACTGATTGTAGGGATACCGTACTTCCTCAATTTTCTTCATGGTCATCAAAATCCGTTCATTTTTTTCAATCACTTTCAATTTTTGCAGAGCAATAATCCAGGTGAAATACTGCCGTTTTGCCTGCGCTTTAAAATCGTTGAGTGTTATATCCCGTGTTGCATTTTCAATATTGCCCTGCGACTTTATGTAAGCTTTTTTTGCTTGTAGCTTTGAGCGGTTTGGAATTTCCTGTTCCAGCCGAAGCATGAGAGATCCTTTGTCCCGGTCGTCCATTACTTTTTGCAAAGGATACGGCGTCATAAATGTGCCAACGCCAACCATAGGTGGCATCCAAGCGGTGGCAGCATCTGCGCTGTTTTTATATCCTTCCGCTTTTAGCCAATAGCTTTGCAGCAGGATGTTGCTACTGTCAATTTTTTGTATGATTTCCGCCAGGCTCATCACTTCTTTTTGCTGTGCGAAACCAATAACCGGCAACAAAAAAAAGACCCCTGCTATTTTAAATAATTTATTCATATTGATGTTTCGTAGTTTTTGTGTTGAACAAGGGCGATACGGCTGAAAAGCTGCGGGATAGAAGCGGATAGCCGGGACCACTTTTGCCAAAAGAACTTAATGCTGACAGCCCCGATATTTCCTTAATGTTTAACATCGTGTATTTCGAGTTTACCGTATTTGCGTAATTCATATTCTTTGCTCATTAAAAAGATGAGCGGTGTTACCAGCAAAATATGCACAGCCGAAGTGAATACCCCGCCGATCATAGGAAGCACAACCGGTTTCATTACATCCGTTCCAACACCTGTTGACCACAAAACTGGCACCAGACCAAACAATGATACACATACCGTCATGATCTTTGGGCGCAAGCGCTTTGCAGCACCATGTATTACATACTCTCTTAAATCGGCTTTTGTAATAGTTTCGCTTGAATTGCCTTTTAGTTTGATTAGCTGCTGCATGGCATCATTAAGGTAGATCACCATTACAATACCCGTTTCTACTGCTATACCAAACAGCGCAATGAAGCCAACGGCAACAGCTACCGATAGATTTACCCCCCAGAAATAAATAATATAAGCGCCACCAATCAACGCAAAGGGAACAGTGATCAGACTTAAGAATGCTTCGCGTACCGAATGAAAAGCGAAGTAAAGGGAGAAGAAAATAATTACCAGTACAATAGGTGCAATCCACATCAAAGTTTGCTTCCCCCTGATTAAATTTTCGTATTGACCGCTCCACTCAATAAAATAACCGGTAGGTAAAATGTCGTTATGCTTGTTGAGTTTTTCCATGGCTTCTTCTACGGTGCTACCTAAATCCCGGTCACGCACATTGAACAATACGGCTCCCCGCAGCAATGCGTTTTCAGAGTTAATCATGGGTGGACCGTCTTCAAATTTTATATCGGCAACGGCACTCAATGGCACCTCGCCAAACCCGGTAGATTGAAGCGGTATTCTTTTTATTTGCTCGACGCTGTTTCTATACTCCTGCGCCAGGCGAACATTGATGGAAAAACGCTGACGACCTTCAACGGTTTGCCCGATGGGTGCACCACCCAATGCTGTTTCAACCGTTTGGTTTACATCATCCACATTCAAGCCATAACGGCCGAGATCTTCACGACGCACATCAATTGAAAGATATTTGCCTCCGGTGATGGGTTCCACATATAAATCGGTGATGCCTGCGGTTCCTTCCAGTGCCATTTTCACTCGTTCTGAAACAGCCGCCAGTGTATCGAGGCTTTGCCCATACACCTTTATACCTACATCGGTTCTGATGCCTGTTGACAGCATGTTGATGCGATTGATAATGGGTTGTGTCCATCCATTGACCACACCTGGAATTTGCAACTTTCCATCCAGTTCTTTTATAATGTCTGCTTTAGTAATTCCTTCCCGCCACTGATCGTGTGGCTTTAACATAATAATGGTTTCAATCATGCTGATGGGTGAATTATCTGTAGCGGTGCTTGCCCTTCCGGCTTTTCCTAAAACCTTGTCAACTTCAGGAACAGATTTTATGATCTTATCCTGCACCTGCAATATTCTTTTTGCTTCAGCATTCGAAATGTCGGGAAGAGTAACCGGCATAAAAAGGATGCTTTGCTCATCCAGCGGCGGCATAAACTCTGTGCCCAGGCTTCTTAATAAGGGAATAGAAATGAGCAAGGCCAATATGTTGATGGCGAGTGTTGTTTTGCGCCATTTCATAACCCATCGAATAATAGGTTCATATACTTTTTCCAAAAAACGGTTCACCGGATTAGCATTATCAGGCCTAAACTTTCCTTTCATGAAGAAAGAGATAAGCACAGGCGCTAATGTCAACACCAAAAGCGCATCAACAATCATGATAAACGTTTTGGTATATGCCACGGGGTGAAAGTATTTCCCCTCTTGCCCCGTAAGCATGAAAACGGGTAAAAACGAGGTAATGATGATGACCGTTGCAAAGAACACACCCCGTGACACCTGCTTACTTGATTTTTCAATAATGGACAACCGTTCTTCTTCGGTTATCCATTTCTCTTTTGGTTTTTTATTTTTCCGGAACCAGTTCATATTGTTTTATTTTTTTGTTCATCCTGCCATAGCGCATAACGTTCTGCCAGGTGCTTGTAAGCGTTTTCGCTCATGATAATACCATTGTCCACAATAACACCAATAGCCAGTGCTATACCGGTGAGAGACATGATGTTCGAGGAAATGCCAAAGGCATTCAGCAAGATGAAACTGATGGCAATGGTGATGGGAATTTGGATAATGATGCTAAAGGCACTTCGCCAATGAAAAAGGAATACAATAACGATGAGCGATACTACTATCATTTCTTCTATCAATGTCGTTTTTATAGAGGAAATTGTCTGCTTAATAAGTTCGCCACGGTCGTACACGATATCAAACTTTACGCCTTCGGGAAAGCCTTTTGCCACTTCCAGCATTTTTTCTTTTACATTTTCAATTACTGCATCGGCGTTTTCCCCGTAGCGCATCACTACAATGCCGCCCACTCTTTCGCCTTCACCATCCTGGTCAAAAATGCCGAGCCTTGTTTCTCCGGTCATTTGCACCGCTGCTACGTCGGCAACTTTTACCGCAATACCATTGGCTGTTTTTAACGGTATGTTTTGTATTTGTTCAATGGACTTTAAATAGCCGGAAGTTTTTATAACATAACCTATGTCACTCAGCTCAAATTTGCGTCCGCCACTTTCGTTATTGTTGGCACGTACGGCACTGATGACATCGCTAACAGAGAGCTTGTAGTATAAAAGCTTATTAGGATCAAGCGTTATTTGGTATTGCTTTTGAAATCCACCGAAAGATGCAATTTCACTAACGCCTTTTACATTTTGCAAACCAAACTTTATGTACCAGTCCTGTAATGCTCTTTGTTCACCCAGGTCCATGCCCGGCGCATCGAGGCTGTACCATAAAATATGTCCCACGCCTGTCCCATCGGGACCTAACTGCGGACTAACGCCTTGCGGTAGGTTTCGCGAAATGGTGCTCAATCTTTCCAGCACTCTTTGTCTTGCCCAGTAAACGTCCACATCATCTTCAAAAATCACATAGATAAAACTCATCCCGAACATGGAAGTGCCTCTTACATATTTTATCTTGGGAAGTCCCTGCAGGTTCGTTACCAACGGATAAGTCACCTGGTCTTCTATCAGTTGTGGACCACGCCCCATCCATTCGGTAAATACAATAACCTGATTTTCTGAAAGGTCGGGGATGGCATCAATGGGATTGTTTTTTACGGCAAAAGAGCCCCATACAAATAAGCCTGCTACAAGCGCAAGCACGATGAAACGGTTACGCAGCGACCATTCTATAATACGATGTACCATAAATCTTATTTATTATTAGTGGTGCTGTGAATGGTCCTGTTTTGCTTCAACTTTTTTCCTTTCGTATTTGCAGCATTCAGGCAGCTTGTTATATACGGTATCTTCAGCCCGGTACTTTCCTGTGTCGTGCCCTACAGCAGCTACTTTCTTTTGAATGGTTTCGTTGGTGATAATGGCAGAATTATAAGTAACCGTAAGAAGTTTGGCTTCGGTATTCCAGTTGGCGGATGCAATTCCTTCAAGTTTTAAGGCTTTTTGAATTCGGTTTTTACACATACCACACTCACCGTTTACTTTTATCGTGTCGGTGTTAGCTGGTGCTGATTGTTGAGCAAACAAAGGAGATGTAACTATTGCAAATACTGCAATGAGCATGAACCTGAGAGAATTCATAAAATGTATTTTTTATTATAATAAATGAAAGATGATGGCAAATAGAAATGCCTTTAGCCCGACAGAATGCTGTCCGGCTCAAAAAGAGGGATAAACTTTAAATACGGAAAACGCCGTTGCGTTTGTAGATGGCAACACCACAACTTCGCGGTGGCGCATTGCTGTTAGGATTTTCTTCGGTGATAGAAGAAAAAGCGATTGTAGGAATTTCGATGAACGAAACCGGTTCGGCTATAGCAACCAATTGCAGATGGTCAAAAGTGGAAACCGCTATTTTGTGATCAACATCCAGTTTAAGCTGTTTGTGTTCGTCTTTACAGCAACCATTATCATTGGTTTCAGATTTATCCATGCCGCATTTGCCGCATTTCTCTTTCTGATTGTGCCAGAGGTTTTGTTCAACCAGTTTGCCCATGCAATAATGCAGGTGTACAGTAGCACCGGTAGTAGTGGCTAAGTACAGGATGGCTAATATGGTGGCTAAAAACTTTTTCACGGCTTAGGTGCAAAGGTATAATTAAACTAACAAAATCTATTTACACAATTTTGGAAAAGAGTTATAAAGTTTTGGTGCTATAATTACTTAATCCATATTGCAGGCAGAGCAGTCATCCTTATCCTGAGTACACCATAATCCCCAGGCAGCCATTTTACCCATACAGTAGTGCATGTGAATTGTGACTCCTGGTGGAGGCCGAGAGATATAGAATTGCTAATAGGTTACAAAGGTCTTTTTCACTCCCGATGCATTTCCCTACTTTTATGGAACATATTGAAACAAAGTTAACCTTTTAAAATGGCAAAAAAATGAGCCGGATCAGCATTCTGACCCGGCCAAAATTCTAGGTTTAAGCTACCTCTTCGGCCTTAAAACCAGCCTTTTGAACAGCTCTAATCACTTCATTCTTATTGACTTCCTGGTACTAGGCCGCTTTTTTGGGACAAGTTAAAAATAGATTTTTTTAACTTTAAACCTGAAAAACGATGAAAAAGTCAAGATTTACCGAAGCACAGATTATCGGGATTTTAAACGAACAGGGCAGCGGCCTGAAGGTCTCGGAGATCTGCCGCAAGCACGGTATTAGTGAGGCGACCTTTCATAATTGGAAAAGCAAGTATGGTGGTCTGAGTGTGGATGAACTTAAACGGCTCAAAGAGCTGGAAGCAGAAAATCTTCGCCTCCGTCGGCTGGTAGCAGATTTGTCGCTCGATAATCAAATCCTAAAAGAGATTAACGGAAAAAAGTGGTAACACCCGAGCAATCGGAGCAGTGTGTTGCGCACGTATTACGGACGTTTCCTAAAGCCACACATGCCCGGGTGTGCCGTTTGAGCGGCTGCTCCAGGAAGAAAAAATATTACTCTCCCAAAATGCCAGCCAAAGACGCGGTGGTGAAGAAGGCTATCCAGGAAGTGGTAGGCACCAGCCGTAAGGGAAGAGTGAAAGTGATTCGGCTGGTGCAAAAGAAACACCCTGAGATGGGTACCTTTAAAATCCGTCGTGTGTACGAAAGGGAGGGATTTGCGTTGAGTAAACGACTGAGGCGTCGCCTGAAAGACCATCCCAAAAATCCGCTACCGCTCTGCCTTTCTGCTAATGAAGAATGGGCAATGGACTTCATGTCGGATGCACTGGTAAATGGAAAAAAGATTCGTACCCTCAATGTCGTAGACCACTACAACCGTTTTTGCCTGGGTATAAAAGTGGGCCAGAGTCTGCCCGCAAGAGCTGTCACCCGCTGTCTGGATGAGTTGATCGAAAGCTACGGAGCCCCCCAGCGGATCCGAACAGACAACGGGCCGGAATTCCGCTCCAAGCATTTTCAAAAATGGCTCAACAATCGAAAGATTGCGTGGAGTCCCATTCAAAAAGGGAAACCACAACAGAATGCCATTGTGGAGCGTTTTAACCGAACCTTCCGCGAAGATGTTCTCGACGCCAACCTGTTTATTTCCATCGAACACGCCGAACAAATCATTCAGCAGTGGAAAGTGGATTACAACAACATCCGCCCCCATCAATCACTTAACTTTCAAACACCCGCCTCTTATGCAGCATAGGTTTTTGAAGGCATCAGCTCCAGAATTTAAAAAAGCAGGACCGCAGTCCTGCCTCATTCTGTCGGATGAATTTATCCCTGGCGAGTTGCTCCTCAGCAGAGCTCGCTTCCGTTTCAATTCACCAATGCAAAATTCAAAACGACTAACTATATTTACAACCTGTCAAAAAAAGCGACCACTTACCTCCTCACCTGTTATCGTCAATATCTTGTTTGGATTTTGAGTATCTATCTGCCAGTTGTTTTCACCTATGGTTTGATTTAGCGAAGGAGTAACCTTAGCAACACATCCGCTGCAATTGATGTTTGTTTTTAATTTTAGAGTTTCCATTTTATTCTATTTTATTATTAATTAATAAATTGATTTTAATTTTAAACGTAAGCTGTTACTTACTACACTCACTGAACTTAATGCCATCGCCGCACCTGCTATCATTGGATTGAGTAAAAAACCATTTATTGGATATAAAATACCGGCAGCGATGGGAATGCCTATGATATTGTAAATAAACGCCCAAAACAGGTTTTGTCTGATTGCCGCTACCGTATATTTTGACAACTTAATAGCCTGCGGAATTTTAGAAAGGTCGGATGAAATGATGGTCATTTTAGCAACATCCATCGCAATATCACTGCCTTTTCCCATTGCTATGCTAACATCTGCCTGCGCTAAGGCATTGCTGTCATTAATGCCATCACCTACCATCGCTACAATTTTGTCTTGTTGCTGCAACTCTTTTACAAATGCTGCTTTATTTGCTGGCAACACCTCGGATTTGAAATTTATAATACCAACCTGTTCGGCAATGGCTTTTGCCGTACTTTGATTATCGCCGGTGAGCATATACACTTCTATGCCTAAGCGCTGCAATTGTTTTACGGCTTCAACAGAGGTGCCTTTTACTTTATCAGCAATGGCGATAACAGCGAGAGCTTCCTTAGCGTTAGCAAAGTATATAACTGTTTTTGCGGCGGCTAACCATTTTTTGGCAGCTTCATCTAATTCATGGCCAATGGATATATTGTTATATTTCATTAACGAAGCATTACCTACATAAAAGTTCTGATTGTTAAACTGTGCTTTGGCACCAAAACCGGTAATGCTTTCAAAGTTGTTTATAGGCAAATAATTTATTTCACCCAAGTGCTTTACCACTGCCTCAGCTAAGGGATGCTCTGAACCTTTTTCAATAGAAGCTAAAACCGGTAAACTGCTTATATCGTTATTTAGCCAAAGTATATCTGTAACAACCGGCTTGCCTTCTGTTATTGTACCGGTTTTATCAAGAACAATAGCATTCACTTTTTTAGCCAGTTCAAGGCTTTCAGCATCTTTAATGAGGATACCGCTTTCAGCACCTTTACCAACACCTACCATGATAGCGGTTGGCGTAGCCAGGCCTAATGCACAAGGACAGGCAATAACTAATACCGTAACCATTGCCAATAAACCTTGCGTAAGTCCATTCTCACCACCCAATGCCAACCAGGCAATAAGACTAAGAATAGCTATACCAATAACGATAGGGACAAATATACCGGCAATCTTATCTACCAACTTTTGAACAGGCGCTTTACTGCCTTGTGCTTCCTGCACCATCTTAATTATATGCGCCAATACTGTATCACCACCTACTTTGTCTGCGGTGAACTGGAAGCTGCCTTTTTGGTTTATTGTTCCAGCAAAAACATTTTCTCCGGGTTTCTTTTCAACGGGTATTGGTTCACCGCTAATCATGCTTTCATCAACAAAAGAAATACCTGTACTTACAGTGCCATCAACAGCAATCTTTTCACCCGGCTTAACCAGCAGGATATTGCCTACCTGTACACTCGAAATTGGTATTTCCATTTGGTGACCACCTTCATGCACAACGGTGACTGTTTTTGGCTGCAAGCCCATCAATTTCTTTATAGCTGATGACGTATTTCCTTTAGCTTTTTCTTCCAATAATTTACCCAATAATATGAAAGCGATTACCACCGCCGCCGCTTCAAAATACACATGGGCATGTAACCCTTTGCTATGCCAATAAGATGGAAACAGCGTATTGAACATACTAAACATGTAGGCAACACCAGTGCTTAATGCTACCAGCGTATCCATGTTGGCTGAACGGTGTTTGGCTTGCTTCCATGCATTCACAAAGAACTGCTTACCGAAGATAATAACTACCGGAGTAGCCAATGCCCACATTATGTAGTTAGCATACGGCATATTCATAAAGAACATACCTATAATAACGGTGGGAATGGATAACAGAACGGCACCAATTGTTTTATTCTTTAAAATTTGAAACTTCTTTTTGTGCAGATCCTCCAAAGCGTCTTTGGCTTCTTCGCTTTCATCTATCATTAAATCATAGCCAACAGACTGTAAAGCACTCTTAAGCTTTTGCGGGTTAGTAATGGTAGGAATGTATTCTACCTGTGCAGCACCATTGGCATAATTTACAGCAACGCTTACCACACCAGGTTGATTTTCTAATATACTTTGAGAACTGCTTGCACAGGATGCACAAGTCATGTTAAGAACAGGAAAAGATTTTTTTACTGTATTTACATCATAACCTAAGTCCCTTATCGCTTTAACAGCTTTCGGTACAACATCTATTTCATCAGTCGTACTAATAACAGCCCTGTTATTATTCAGTTCAATTTTATGTGACGTAATGCCATTTACTTTACTTAATCCTTTATCAATTATCAAGGCACAATGTTCACTTTCTATCCCTTCCAAGGGCAAGTAAACAGAGTGGTTGTTTTCATTTGCCATATCCTATACTTTTTTGATACAGCAAAGCTACTCTGGCAATAATTCCTGATCGTTACACAATTATGGAAATGAATTGTAAGATTTTGTGGTTACACTTTGTCCAACGTTTTTCGATGTATTCCTCCCAATTTTTTAAAGTGCGTTGGTGTAAGTCCGGTAACTTTCTTGAATTGCGTAGAAAGGTGAGCTACGCTGCTATATCCTAATTGATAAGCAATTTCATTAAGGCTTAATTCGTCATACACCAGTAGCTCTTTTATCCTTTCAATCTTTTGGTTGATGAGGTATTTTTCAATCGTGATGCCTTCTACTTCAGAAAACAAATGACTGAGGTATGAATAGTCTTTACGTAGTTTAGAAGAAAGTATCTCTGAAAGGTTATAACGATTGTCGCCTTCCTTATAATGTACATGCTCGATAATGATTATCTTAATTTTTTCTATCAGTTTCTTTTTGGTGTCGTCCAGCAATTCAAAACCTAACTGCTGAAGTTTTTCATTTAAAACAACAAGCTGCTTCGCTGATGGCTCTGTTTTGGTTATTACCTCACCTAATTCTATGGAATTGTACGGGATCTTTAATTTATCTAAAGCAAACTTAACTGCTGCAATGCAACGGCTGCAAACCATGTTTTTTATGTAGAGATGCGACATGAATTTATAAATCTAATTTTGCATGTAAATTTATTTCTCGTTTTCCCAAACGCACATTACCCGTTTGTTAACCTCACTAATTAAACAGCTTTAGCTATCTTTTCCATTATATGATGACTTTCTCCAAATTTGCAAAGTGCATCGCAATGACTTCGGAGTTCCGAGAACAGGATGTATTTGACAATTACATTATTTTGTTTTATTGCAGGGCGGGATAGTTGAAGGCATACATCTTTTTCTCTTTTATCCGGTACAATGAGGTAAAAAACTTCATCGCCATCGGCAATGGTATAGCTTAAATCAGTCAGCCGAAGAATACCTGAGTATATACTGGTGCTTTTCTCAACTTCAAAAGCTGCGATAACATTATTAGTTCCTTTCTGAAACCAAAGAACATCAATCAATTTTACCGTATTCAAGGTTTCTTTTTCTAAATCAATTTCCGGAAACTGCTGCAAGCTCATAAATGAAAAGCTATTACCGCAATGTGATTTTGAACGATCATTAGAAGCAGCAATAACATCATAACCAAGCGCATTGCCGATTTTCAATAAATGGTATTGCATTTCTGTATGCAAATTTTCTTCTTCTTTTTCCTGCTGCACATCTCCCTGCCTTTTTTCTATCAGCTTTTCTAATTTTTTACGTTCAGTTTCTGATAGATATTCATCACTCCCTAAAATCAACTTTTGAGTTCCTATTTCAAATAGTAATCCTGCTATAGCTCCCAGGTCAGATGATAATTCAGACCTGTTTTGATTATTGGTATCAATCATTACTTCTCTTAGCTTAAGGTACTCACTCCAGCTACCTAACTTCTTTTTATCCTTGAATAGGAAATTAAAACCATTGATAATGGCAGTGTTAAATGGCGGTATGATTGTGGGATGCAGAAAATACAGAATGCTTGCTAAAGCCGGGCCAAGCCCTTTGATTTTTAAACTGTCCAACCTGATGATTTCTTTAATAAGCTGGTCTTCTGTTTTTGCATTTAAACAGTTCTCCAAGAACTGCCCAAAAGCTTGCTTGTTATTTTCGTTTTCATAAATATCCGGGATGCGTAGTTTGGGTTTCCAGTAAAATGGATGAGAAGCTCCTTCAAACACCTGTTTTTGTTCTGTAATGCAGGTAAGGACAAATTCTAAAGAAGAACCTTTAAAATCATTTGGAAATTTCCTGGTCTTTATATCTTCAATTACCTGCATTACACCCCGCCGGATAGAACGAAAAGCTTTTAACCGTTCTCCATTATTGATAAACCATGTGTTGTAAACAGATTGCTTATCTTCTTTGTATTGACGGATAATTTGGTTGAGACTGCTGTTCATGCATTTATATTCTTAAAAGCAAAATACATTATTTAGAGCAATTGATTTTTTATACTGGAATGTAGGTCTCTGAACAGTGGTAACAGGAATGTTTTATACCAACTCCAGTGTTTGAAAAGATCTTTTTGATTTTTGTTTCCCCCTGACCTGTTATTACGACTACTAATTTATTCCTGCATTAATTCGATCAAATGTATGGAAGTCTAAACCGCTTTTTAAAAATTAAACCTTATTTATTTATGGCCCCATTTCATTTTCTGTGCTAACGTCAGATACGAAGTTTCTTTACAGAAATTGTTAAGTAATTCTTTATGGATGAACCAAGTAATACAATCCGACCGATGATAGTTTCTCGTAGCGGTGAATGGTTCAGATGTTAGATATTATTAAGCAAATACACTTAGTGCAAGGTATGATGCCAAGAATACTACTTTCATGGTATTGGGTAGAGTATCTTTCCTCTTACCTTTACTTCCCGTATTTATTTTCCCCCTATTTGAGAGCCCACCTTCGCCGGGCAGTGACGAAGCATCTAAGGTCCTGATTTTATAGTGAAATATTCACCTTAAACCTTAATGCTATGGCAACAATTGAAGTTTGGATTCAATTTGAAAACCGAGCCTGGGATACAATGCCCAACAATATTGACCGCATGACCGGCAAAACCGCCCAGGACATTACCGGTAAACCAAGTAAAGATGTCGTTATATCCTCTCCCGGAACCGGCGTTACCAAAACAAGGAAAATGTTTGCTCCGCTACAAGATGGCAGCGGCAATATTATTGAAGCATTAATATTCCGAAGATATAAGGCACCGGTGCAGGCAGACAAAAGTGATGCATGGACGGTACCAGATGACCGCAAAGTAAATCCATGGGATATTAATGAACCCAATCCTACCGACAATGGAACAATGGGCACTATACCAGGCCCCGTAGTGCAGTGTAATGTCGGTGATACTGTATTGGTTCATTTCCGCAATCTGGATATGCGTCTCAATAAAAGTGTGAAAGCAAGAGGACATAGCATACATGTTCACGGTTTTGTTTTTGAAAACGAACACGATGGCGCTTATCCTTTATCACCAGCAGATCCTTCCCAACCAATTCCCGCCAGCGAGAGAACGGCGTGGAATGATGTGGGAGTAACGGGCCCTAACAAACAGGGAGACCGGGTGCCTCCGGGAGGAACGTTCACCTATACATGGAAAACAATAGGCTGGCCAAGCACAGCAGGCGTATGGTTATATCATGACCATTTTTTCTGCGATATGGAGAATATGGAGTTGGGTGCTATTGGTATTGTTGTCATTCATAATGCTGCCGATTCACAAAATGACTTTACACTTACTGATGCTGATTTCCCGGCCAGTAATCCCAATGGTAATCCTGTTCAGTTCAGATGCAGGCCATTTGATACAATAATAAGGGTTGATAAAGCCATCCTGCATCAGGTTGGAATTTTAGATAAAATAACACACGATTTAATTCCGCATACCCATGGCCATGACATAAAAAAAGAAGAAACAAAGAAAGCCGATGAAGCAGAAATAAAGAAGGGTGAATTTTTTGACCCTGATATAACAAGAGTAGTTAAGCAAGGCGATTTGCTTTTACATCTCAATCGAAGATTTGATGAACTTATCGCCTTTTGTTTCCGCAGCTATAGAACTCCTCCTGCAAAAGCATTATACCTGCAATTATACCATGAAATGCAAACTGCACCCGGCATGTGCATCAATGGCCGGACTTATTTGGGAAATACACCAACAGTAGTAGGTGGGATAAATACAAAAATGCGGTTTGGTGTTGTAGGTATGGGTACGGTTAATAGTTTTCACACCTTCCATATACATGGTCATCGCTGGATAATGCCTGGACCGGATGGGAATAATCCTGGTACCATTCAATCAAGTCCGCAGGTTACAGCAGTTTCTCAGTTTGAGGATACAAGGGTATTTGGTCCGGCCAATTCCTTTGTGTTTACAATTGATGGGGCTTCAGGAAGTTTTATGAGAGCCGGCGGTTCATCTCCCAAAGATTCAAAAGGCGAATGGCACATGCACTGCCATGTATTAGATCATATGATGACAGGTATGATGGGATCATTGCTGATTGTAGAAGGAGGAGATTTTGCATCACGATTACCAGTTGGAGAAGAATGTCCGCCTGAAGATGTTACGCCACCTGATACGGTCACACACATTGTTGATACCAGAGATTTCACTTTTAGTGTTCCCAGTAATTTACCGGTCAAAATGGGCGACACCGTTAGATTCCAGAATAATGGTGCAGCGCCTCACTCTGTAGAGTGGGATACACCAGGCGCCCCGGCTAATTCACCAATTATTTCTGCTGGTAACTTTTGGGATGTCGTAATGAGTGGTATGGGAACCTTTAATTATCACTGTGGCGTACATGGCCTATCAATGGCAGGTTCAATTACAGTTGTTATGTAAAGAAGATTAATCCTCCCGTTTTTTTAAACCGTACACCTTTCTCTAAACAATATTTCTCACTATTAAATTCTTGTCTATGACACAAAAAACAATTTCTCCGAAGGAAAAAGTGGTGGAAGACCATTACAAGGGAAATGGCAAACACCAGGAATTGAAACTAAAAGCCAGCATTCACCGGCGAATTCTCACCTTTTTTAACCAGGCTGTTCAACCAGAAGATTTAGTTTATGAGAAAATGCATTTGGGACACGGTGAAGGCGACCATTTTCATGAAGATAATCCGGAACTGTTGAAAGAAAAGCCGAAGAAAATCCTGGATTTTGATATAGCGAAAGAAATCATTGCATTCAGAGACCGGGAGTATCCTTTTGGATTTCGTCATATTAAAGAAGTGCTGGATTTAAAAGCTTTTGATCGCCGGCACCTGGATATTTTGTTTCATCATTTCAGTGAAATGATGTATGGAAGCTGGGCTACTTTTCCAATAGATATACCACGCAGAGGCCCCGGCGGGTACGATGGAATAGTCCATGCTGCACTGCTTCATACGGGCAAGGTTATATTCATTACCGCTGACGAAACTACGCTGCTGTGGGATCCTGAGAATACTACTCCTGCTACTTTTGAGGACCCGGTTAATCAACCACATCTAATTCCTAATGCTGCTGAGGGTTACTCCGTGCTATGTGGAGGGCATTCTTTTCTGTCTGACGGAAGACTGTTAGTAGTTGGCGGCGGCGGTTACGGACCAAATTCAAAAGCAAAATGGGGATATAAATTTGATCCTGTTGCAAAGTCGTGGTCAAGAACTGCAGGCAGTATGGTAGATGACCGGTGGTATCCAACTGTATTGACGTTGGGCGATCAAAGATCAGGTAACAGCCATGAAATTTTGGTTGTATGCGGGCATGGCGGTGGCGATTTGGAAATATATAACGAAGGAACTGATAGTTTTGCAGAAATAGTATCGGGAGACAACAAACCTTTTCCCGAATTATATCCCGGTCTTCATTTGTTACCCAACCACTCAATTTTTTATACAAGAACTGGTTGGGCATCGGCAGGCCCTGGTGGTGGGCCATTTACCGGAGCCAGCGACGATCAATCCGCCTATTTCACTCTTACCGGAAGCAATACAGGTGTGTGGAACAATATTGCTCCGAAAACGCCGTCCATGCCGGATCGGTCGAAAGGCATGTCAGTAATGATATTAAGCAATACTGCTCCCTATGTCCGCATATTAGTAATGGGCGGCGCTGATCCTTCCACAAATAATACTTATGAAATTATTGATGCAACTGCTTTGTCACCCGTTGCGAATTGGGGAGCGTCTTCAATATTTCCCGATGGAGGACATAGGAGCCTTTGCAGTGCGGTATTATTGCCGGATGGTAATGTATTTGTTTGCGGTGGAATTAATAGCATCAATTCACCCTGTACTTCATTCAATCCTCAAACCAACACATGGTCGCCTATGGATGAGTTACCCTCGATAAGGGATTATCATTCTGCGGCGGTATTATTGCCAAGCGGAAAAGTAATGATGGCCGGATGGAATAATACAAAGATTGAAGTTTATAGCCCTCCTTATTTATTCAAAGGAGCAAGACCAGTAATTTCCACAGCACCATCTTTGGTACATCACGGCCAAAGTTTCACTATCGAATCACCGGATGCAGCTTCAATTGTAAAAGTTGTATTAGTCAGGCCAATGGCAGCAACACATCAAACCGATACCGAACAAAAAGTGTTGGAGATGCCTTATATCCACGATCATGCTAATCCAACAAGATTGACATTGACTGCACCGCATGGTGGACATCCACATTCATTGGCCCAGCAGGGGCATTATATGATGTTTGCTATTAACAATAACGGTGTGCCTTCAGTAGCCAAATGGATTTATTTGCATTAATTGATTTCAGAACAAAATTCAAAAGCCCTGTACGAATAAATGTACAGGGCCTTTTTAATGCTTAAGATCTTATTGGCTCTAATATAATGAGAGCAATAAAATAGAATAAGTCCTGTTTAAAGTTTACAATTTTGTTCCAACACTTACAAAAAAGGTTCTTCCATCACCAGGTAATGCTCCGGGGCCAGGGTAGCCACCTGCACGGCGTGTAAAATAGTTTTCATTGAACAAATTGTTTATACCACCTTTAAGATTCAGGCTTTTGCTAAACTTATAAGTAGCTGTTAAATCAGTTATGGTATAGGAAGGAATCAAGCCATTCTGCCCATTTGCAGTCGGGGTTAGTGTGTTATTAGCATCACTGAAAGTCTCACTAACATAGCTCACCTGGCCGGTCAGTAAAAAGCCTTTATAACCGGCAGAGATACCACCCCTGAAAATATTAGCTGGTGCATTTTCTACTTTTTTTCCTTTTGTATTGGCATCTTTATGATCACCGCTATATGTAGCGCCAGTGTAACTATAAGAACCAAAAATAATGACATCACTGTTTTTACTTTTTGTAAATGCCCTCACAGGATTAAATTCAATATATCCTTCAAACCCTTTACTGGTGCTGGCTCCTACATTTGTAATTAAACGATAAGTAGCACCTGCTGGTGTAATAGTGCCAACCCGGTTATCGTACTGCAGATAAAAACTGCTTATGTCAAACTGCAGATAGTCTTTTACTTTACCACGATAGCCGAGGTCAATATTGTATCCTTTGGCGTCTTTTAAATCCGGGTCAACCACATCAGTAGTTGGAGGCGCCTGTAGATTGGCAAATTGGATAGGGCGATACGCTTGTGAAAAATTCGCATAGATTTCTGTACTCTTTGTTATATGATATTCTGACCCAATACCAGCTAATAAAAAGCTCCGGCTTCGGTTAATGCTTTGCAATAATATTTCTGCACCGCCTGAAGTGTATCCATTACGACCCGAAGCTTCACCTTCCAGCCATTCATATCGCATTCCGGGAATGATTAAAAACTTGTCATTAATCCGGAAAATATTTTCAACGAAAGCCGCAGCATTCTTAGAATCAAATTCAATATCCCGCGGATAATTTCCAATTACCGTCACATCATAATCGGTTCCAGTTGTTCCTTTGCCGTCGGCCCTTCTATACGTAGTGCCTGTGTATAGGCGAATACCGCCTGAAAAAGTATTTTGAAGTTTACCCAAAGCATAATCCGTTATAATACGGCTTTCCAGACCATAATTCCTGTATTGATCAAGATTAACCACTCTATTGTTATAATTGAGAGAAGCTGCATTAATACTATCCTTTGTTGTAATAGATTGCAGGAATCCTACGCTGTTTCTGTCTCCGATGGTGGCAAATAATTTCGTATTCCAACGGGCTTTTTCATTGATTTGGTAATTGGCAATCAACGCCGGTGTTGTCCAGGTAATATCAAACCAGTTGCGGCTGCGAAAACTTTGTTGCGCATCCTGCTCCAACTGGGCATCAGTTAATCCGCCGGGCTGCTGGCTGCGAATATGTGAACGCATTACTTCTGCAGTCAGTGAAAATTTTGGATTGAAAAGGTAAGTAATGGTTCCAAAACCTGCATTGGTGAAGAAACGGCTGTTATCTCTCCAGCCATTGCCATTGCGATGATCAAAGAAAGAGTAATAATGAATTTTTCCGGTTTTACCGCCAATGGCATTATAGCTGTTGAATAAAGCATTGCTTCCAATGGTTTGCTGTGTTTCAAATTCGAAAGGTTTATTAATCTCGCTGCCATTGCGCAAAATATAATTTACTAACCCGCCGAATTGAGGACCGTATTGTAATGAACCCTGACCCCTGACAATTTCTATTCTTTGAACAGCCTGCAATTGAGGGTTATAATAAGCCTCCGGATATCCGAAAGGATCAGCAGCAATATCATAACCGTTCTGACGCACATTAAACTCCCAGCTACGGTTAGGACTTAATCCACGGGCAGCAATACCAATTTGTATTCCACTGGGGTCGCTTTCCCAAATATGAATACCCGGCACTTTTGCCAGCACCTGGCGCATGGTATTGGTGACTACATTTCCCTGAACATTATCCAAAACAATCAATGCATTCTTCTTACCGGCATAAATACTGGTACCAACTACTTCAGGCATCTGCTGATAGTCGCTTTTGCTGTAACGGCCAACAACGGTTATATCCGGTAAATATTTATGTTGAGGGTTAGAAGTATCTTTTTGTATTTGCTTTGAGTCTTTATTTACTTGCCCAATAGTTATCAAACTGCAACATAGTCCATAAGCAACGAATGTCAATTTCCTTAGCATATCAATTTTTTTTGCAAAAGTCGGGTTTGCTAAGAAGGCTTACTTACGGTAAAAGGAAATTGATTTACGAAAACAGTAAACAATGAAAATCAGCTATATATCATTCAGCAACAGGTCTTTTCTGCTTGCACAGACGGACATTTAACTGTTCCGTAACTGCAATACACGCAGCAATCCCCCTCTTTTGGTCGTAACCTCGTATTGCAGCTTTTACATACGTAGAAAAACTGGCAGGCATCGGTCGGCATTGTTTCTTCTTGTTTGTGTCCGCAAACAGGACAAGTAATAACAGATTGAAGTATGAGTGTTTTTTCCATTAATTGCTGATTAAGTTTTGAGAAGATACTTTATAACCTGTCTTGCTTATAGCAGATGCAATACTGTCAATAGATATTTTACTTTTATCAAATTTTACTGTACTGTTTGCTTTTTCGTAAGAAGTGTTAGACTCAATAACTCCGGTTACTTTTGAAAGCTCGCTGTTTATGTGTTCTGTGCAGCCTTCACAAGTCATGCCTTTAATTTTGAATTCCGCTGTTTGAATATTGCTTTTGTCAACAACAATCACTTTTGTCTGCTGTGGTTTGGGGTAAAATGCTTTTGCATAATATGGAAAGGCAATAAGCAATCCTGCTATTACAGTAACAATTGCTAAAAATGTCTTTGATTGCCAGAATGATTTTTTATTATCTGCCTCACATTCACAATCCATTTGTTTTTGAGGTTTCAGTTTTTGATACCAGGCGAATGCAAAAACGGCTATTGTCAATCCAATCAGATAGGGCCGGTATGGTTCAATCCATGAAAAGGAAGAAGCCAGTCCACTTGCCCCGCCCAGGAAAGCTAAAACCGGAGTAATGCAGCAAAGTGAAGCTGCTATCGCAGCAATAATTCCTGCAATCCAGCTTTTGCTGTTCTTTGTTGTTATCATAAATATTGTGATACTGTATTTTGGCGATTAATGATTTTAAAAAAAGGTCGAAGAATTTTTAATTGCTCTGGTTTGAGTGAATAAAAAATTGTCTGTCCTTCTTTACGGCTTTGAATGATATTGCCGTCTTTCAGTTTGCGTAAATGCTGCGAAACCGCAGGAACACTCATTCCTAAAATATCACTCAGGTCGCAAGGGCATAGGTCGTCTTCTTCTTCCAGCAAGAATAGTATTTTCAGCCTTACTTCATTACCGGTAAGTGAAAGAATTTGACTCAACTGCACAAAGGATTGCGAGTTTACTTTTAATTTTTCACGGCAGCTATTTATTTGCTCTATATCACCCAGTATTCTTATGCAACTGTCATTACCCATTGTCAACTTTGTTATTTAGAACAAAGGTAATTAAAGTTTGCCTATTTAAGCAAATACTTAAATAACATGGGAATGAGGTATTACTTGCAACAATCTTTTTTACGAACGAAGACGGCTTTGAAAATACGCCAGAAAAAATGTCCTATGCTCTTAACAATAGTCATCGATTGATATTTGCCGCAAAGTTACCAATTGGGCAATCAGTAAAACAAAACCAGGCAGGAGAACCTGCCCGGCACACTTAAAATGTGTAATACAATGTTAAATCAAATTTAGAGCTTTTCGGCGTCACAGATTGACTTTTTACCGGCAGATACAACTAAGTATTCCTGCTTATTTGCCGGAAGCTGGACCAAATAAGGCGGAAGTAATGCGCCTGGTCATCTACACTGGTTAGAGAGAATTTTAGATTGAAGTGGCATTAAAAGCTGGTTTTCGTACTTTTAGCATTCCACCCCTCGTGTTTTCTCATTTCTCTTTTCAGATAGAAATATTAAATTTGATTTTTGTTGCCTAATCATAATATCCTGGCGCCCCGTGGAAGTTAAGTAGGTTAAACAGTGGCTCAGGTTCTGTTTGAGGAGTTTAAAGCAAACCTATGGCAATCGAACTTACCTTATCGAATGGCGAATTATTGGAATTTCAACCTGGCTTACCCTCTGATTACGCAGGCCCTATTCTTCATGGAGCTGGTGCATTATCTACCAAGACAAATATTGCTGAATTGGTTCTTCAGGAATTGACCGGAGAACATTACTCGATACGTTTCATTATTGGCAAATTCCTTAAGAGGGTTAATGCCAGTGGTTGGATACATACCGATGGCCTTTATAGTTATTTCATGCTAAAAAATGGTACCCGTAAGAAATTTGATACGATTGGAAAGCTACACATCAGACAGGATCAATATACCTGTTTCTTTACCGAATCCACTGACTGCAGCGCTATATTTGAAAAGAACAACGAATTCAGGGCACTTGACTTTTTCTATTCTCCGAAACTTTTGAAAGAACTTCTTCCTTTCTTCCCCGAGTTAAAAAATGTTTTGCTCTCATCACCGGGAATGATATTACCAGGGAAGACCGGCTGGACACTTCCTTCCATGAAAGAAATCACCACTCAAATCCTAAATTGCCCGTATGATGAAGCAACCCGACAATTTTATTTTGATCTCAAGGTCCGGGAGTTGCTATATCAAATATTAGAGAATGCCTTTAGAAGAAAAGCGACAGCCCAATTCTTTACTCCTTGGGAGACAGCAAGGATACATGAAGCACGAAATATTCTCGAAAATTATATTTCAAAAAAACCGCCTTCTATCCGTTCCTTATCCAGGCAGGTTGCTCTCAATGAATTCAACTTGATTTTATTTCCAAAGTCATTTCGATTACGACATCTCACTATGAGAGAATTAAACAAAAGCAAGCAAAAGTTATTTCAATAAATACAACTGACACCCATGAAACAAAGAGCATACCTCTACATCCGAGTAAGTACAGACGAACAGGCTGAAAAAGGTTATAGCCAAAAACATCAGGACGACCGGCTCAGGCAATACTGCGAGCATCACAATATTGAAATTGTGGGTTCATTTTGGGAGGACTATTCGGGAAAAACTTTTGATCGCCCTGAGTTTAATAAGCTAATTGAACATTTGAAGAAGCATAAGAACTCCGCTGATTTGCTTCTGTTTCTAAAATGGGACAGGTTCTCCCGGAACGTAGCTGAATCCTATGTGATGATTAGCAAGCTGGCAAAGATGGGAATAGAGCCACAGGCAATCGAACAGCCATTGGATATGAGTATTCCTGAAAGTAAGATCATGCTTGCTATTTATTTGGCTGCACCTGAAGTAGAAAACGATAGAAGGTCACTCAATACTATTGCAGGAATGCGTAAAGCAATGAAAGAAGGCAGGCATGTGAATATGGCTCCGAGAGGTTATAGGAATGCAAGGGACGAGAATAATAACCCCATAATTGAACCGGGCAAAGATGCTCAACTGATTGAATGGGTTTTTGAAGAAACGGCTAAGGGTGTAAACAATGTGATGGAGATATGGAAGATGGCGAGAGCTAAGGGACTGAAAGTCGGCAAAAGCCAAATGTGGAATTTATTGCGTAATCCAATCTATTGCGGAAGAATCTTTATTCCCGCTTATAAGGACGAAAAGGCAATGGTTATAAAAGCATCGCATGAGCCTATCATCTCTCAGGAATTGTTTGATGAAGTGCAGGATGTTTTAAATGGAAGAAAAAGAAAATTCCCAACAAGACAAACCGCAAAGGAAGAATTGCCGTTAAGAGGATATTTACTATGCAAGCAATGCGGTAGTAAAATAACCGGAAGTGCATCAAAGGGAAATGGGGGCAAATACTTCTATTACCATTGTCAGCATGGTTGCAAAGAGAGATTTAAAGCGGAGCTGGCAAACAAAGAGCTGGTTAAAAAACTTGTGGAAGTAACCTCCAATATTGGCGTGATTCGTTCTCTTAAAGAATCAGTAGAAAATCACCTGAAGCTTAGCAAGACCGACAAGCTGGAGCATATAGCTAAACTTAGATTGGAGATTGAAAAAGCAAAAGGTAGAGTTGCAAATGCCAGAAGGCTAATGTTGGATAAGGAGATTGATGCTACTGAATACAGGGAAATAAAGGACGAATACGAAGGGGAGATTGTTAAGATTGAAAGGGAAATTGAAAAAATAAGCACATTGGATTCCGACCTGAGAGAACAAATCGGTTTTTGCTGTGATTTACTTGGGAATCTGCCCAAATACTTTGTGGAAGCGGATTTGCAAGCCAAACAACAGATCCTCGGTTCGATATTGGCCGAAAAATTGGTTTTTGAAGAAAATCAATATCGAACCATAAAGTTAAAAGGCATCGTTTCTCTAATATGCAGACCAGGCAAGGATTTCAAGGGGTCAAAAAATAAGAAAAGCTCCGAAAATTCGGAGCTTTCCAATCTGGTGCCCGGGACTGGAATCGAACCAGCACATTCTTGCGAACGGCAGATTTTGAGTCTGCTGCGTCTACCAATTCCGCCACCCGGGCGTTAAGGGGATGCAATATTAAAGCATTTTCGGGATATGACGAAGAAGTATCCCTTCCGCCTGGTTCAGGATTCGCAACAACGGCGGCGGGGTTTTAGCCATCTTCCGATCCGGCCCAATATTTTCAGGATGATGCTCCGTTCATTTGCCATGCCGCAAAGATACCACAACACAGCCGGTTGCCGGAATCCAAAAAAAATGATATTTGCTACATGGTAAAAATAGGATTGATACGCGAAGGCAAGATCCCTGCCGATAACCGGGTGGCCCTTATTCCCGCGCAATGCAAATGGATCAAAGAGCAATACCCCTCGGTGGAGATTTGCGTGGAATCATCACCCGACCGCTGTTTCAGCGACCGGGAATACCGGCAGGCCGGTATTACGGTAAAGGACTCCGTGGAAGATTGCGACCTGCTACTCGGCATAAAGGAAGTACCCATAAAGCAGTTGATTCCCAACAAAACCTACCTGTTCTTTTCCCATACCCGCAAAAAGCAGCCCTATAACCGGGCTCTGATGCAGGCCATCCTGGCCAGCAATATCCGCCTGATTGATTATGAATGCCTGGAGCATGAAGACGGGCAGCGCATCATCGGGTTTGGCTTTTTTGCAGGCGTGGTAGGTGCCCATAATGGCATGATGGCGTATGGCAATCGCACCGGCCTCTATACGATGGAGCGGGTCTATAAGCAGCGTAGCTTTCGGGAGCTGATCCATACTTATTTTGGCCTGCGCCTGCCCAATGTGAAGATAGCCGTCACGGGTTCCGGTCGCGTGGCACATGGCATTCTCGAGATCATGAACCTGATGGGTATCCACGAGGTGGAGCCCGACGATTACCTGCACCGTCGTTTTGCTTATCCGGTTTATACGCAACTGAAGGGCGCCGACCTTTATGCCCGTCGGGCAGACGGTGGCTACAGCCGCCACGAGTTTCACGAATCACCTCAATTGTACCAATGCAAGTTCCTGCCTTATGCCGAGCAAACGGATATCCTGATGAATGGCGTGTACTGGGATCAGCAGGTGCCACGGCTCTTTGAAAAGAAAGATGTTGCCAACGATAACTTCATCATCCGTACCATTTCCGATATTACGGATGATGCCGATGGTTCGGTTCCTATCAACCTGGGTGATCAGACCATTGAAGATCCGGTATATGGTGTGGATCGCCAGACCCTGCAAAAAACAAAGCCCTATCTGCCCAATTCAATCGATGTGGTGGCCGTGGGCAACCTGCCCAACGAACTGCCTCGCGATGCCTCACGCTACTTTGGAGAACAGTTGATCAAGTTTGTGCTGGATGATCTCCTGAAAGGAGGTTCGCCACTGATAGAAAGGGCGACAATGACCCGCGATGGCGCGCTGACAGCGGCATTCGGATACCTGCAAGACTATGTGGCGGGGAAACCATGATGGCGGCCTAAAAAACGATCACCCGGAAACCACCCCCTGTGGCCAATACTTATTTTCAGTTCAAACAGTTTCGCATCAACCAGGTCCGCTCGGCCATGAAAGTGACGACTGACGCCTGCCTCTTTGGTGCCTGGATGGCGCATTGTTTGAAAGACCGTGCCGGTGAGGCCTTGGACATTGGCACCGGTACGGGCTTGCTCTCCCTGATGCTGGCACAGAAATCGGCCATGATGATTCATGCGGTGGAAATGGAGCCGGGTGCGGCTGCAGAAGCCGGGGAGAATATCAGGATGTCGCCCTTTTCAAACCGAATAAAGCTGATGGAAGGGAATATTCTCGACGAAAACATTTTATCGGAGAAAAAATATGATGTTGTTTTCAGCAACCCTCCCTTTTACGAGAACGATCTCCTATCGCCGGATACTGACCGGAACCTGGCCTGGCATCAGCAAAGTTTACCACTTGATGATCTTTTGCAGCAGATTGGAAGAAGAATGGCTGCGCATGGCGAATTTTTTCTGCTGCTTCCCGCCCGGAGCTGGCCATCACTCCAGGGCCGCCTGGCAAAACAAAACCTGCAGTTGACAGAATTGTTGCGCATCCGCCAAACACCCGGGCATTCGCCTTTTCGTTTACTCCTACGCGGAACGCATAGCGCTCAGCCCGGCCTTCATAGGCAGGAAAAGGAATGGCCGATCCGCGACGAATCAAATCAATACAGCCCTGAATTCATCTTTCTTCTCAAAGACTATTACCTGGCACTCTGATCTGCTTTTGTCGCATGCGACAAAAGCAGGTTATTGCCAACTGGCTCTTGCCGTTACAGTGGTCTCAAGTGGGCTAAATTCCCCGGCCTGGTACTTATACCAGGCGGTCATGGCAATCATGCCGGCATTGTCGGTGCAATACTGGAATGCAGGAATATAAGTGCGCCATCCCAATTGTTCGCCCAATTGTGTGAATGCTGAACGCAGACCGCTATTGGCCGACACGCCCCCGGCCAGGCAGATATCGGTAATGCCGGTTTGCGCGCTGGCTTTTTTCAACTTATTGAGCAAAATACTCACGATCCGTTGCTGGATGGAAGCGCATATATCGGGCAGGTTATTTTGAATGAAAGCCTGCTTTTCTTCTTCGCTGGCGCGAAATTCTTCCTTATACACCTGGCTGGTTCCCGCATTTTGCAGGAAGTAAAGTATGGCGGTTTTGAGTCCGCTAAAACTGAAATCGAGTCCTGCAATCTGTGGCTCGGGGAATTTAAAACGCGTAGGATCTCCTTCTTTGGCATACTTATCAATCAATGGCCCACCGGGGTAGGGAAGGCCGAGTAGTTTGGCCGACTTGTCAAAAGCTTCGCCCGCCGCATCATCAATGGTTTCGCCCAATACCCGCATTTGCAGGGGCGATTCGCAAAGCACGATTTGGGTATGTCCGCCACTCACGGTAAGACAAAGGAAGGGGAAAGCAGGTCGCGGTTCCTCAATTAGATTGGCGATTACATGGGCCTGCATGTGGTGCACGGCTATCAAAGGTTTTTCCAGGGCGAGTGCGAGGGATTTGGCAAATTCAGCACCCACCAGTAGTGAGCCGATAAGGCCGGGCGATTGCGTAAATGCGATGGCATCCAGATCCTGCATCCTGGCGTCCGCCGTTTTCAAAGCCATTTCCACCACCGGAATAATATGGGCCAGGTGAGCCCGTGAAGCCAGCTCGGGTACCACACCCCCGTATTCGGCATGTATTTTTTGTGTGGCGATATGGTTGGAAAGAATTTGTCCGTCGCGACAAACGGCCGCTGAGGTTTCATCACAACTGGATTCGATTGCGAGTAAGGTTGCCATACTTTGAATTCCGATCAGGTACTGCGAATAGCCGCCACCGGATCCATGCGGGAGGCCTGTGAGGCTGGAATAAAACCGGCCAGTATGCCCACTACAATGCAGATTACGATAGCGAGTATCATGTTATTGGTTGATATAAAAACCGGGAAGGCGAGGAAGGAATTAAGGACAAGGCTCATGAGGAATACCAACAGAAGTCCGATCAATCCGCCGATGATGCAAAGAAAAGCGGATTCGAGCAGAAACTCGGCCAGGATAATCCTGCGCTTGGCCCCAACGGCCATCTTCAGCCCTATCTGGCTGGTGCGCTCCCTCACGCTTACGAACATGATGTTGGCAACACCAAACATGCCCACTACCAGCGATAGCACAGCGATTGCCCATCCGCCCACATTGACGGCACCAAAAGCTGAGCTTACTTCCTCTGTCAGGTCATTCACATCATTCAGGGCGAAATCCGCTTCTTTGGTGGGGCTGAGTTTGTGCAGGGCGCGCATGGTACCGGTGAGTTCGTCTTTCAGCGCCTTGCTGCTGAGATTGTCTTTTCCCTGTACCATGATGATGGGATCTGTACGCAACTCGTTCATGATGGTACGCGCAAACCGATAGGGCAGGATGATGCTTTGATCAAATTCCCATCCACCAATCATTTGTTTACCCTGCTTTTTGATCACGCCAATTATTTGCGCTTTTTTTCCCCGAACCGTTACTTCCTTATTCAGCGCGAGCTCCGCACTGCCAAAAATCTTTTCGGCCACATCCCACCCGGCAACCAGCACTGGCAGGCCGCGGTCAAAATCCGGCTCGGCCAGGTAGCGTCCCTGTACAATCTCGAGGGGTTGAATGTCATCAAAGTCTTCGCTCACTCCATAATAGTTCACATTCGATAGCAGGGCGCCTTTATACTCCACCACATCGGTAGTGGCGATACGGAAGCTGGCGAATTGGGCGCTTTGGGTGCGGTTCTTTATTTGCTCCACTTCTTTAAAGCGTGGCGAAGGGCGGTTCACATATTTCCACCAGGGATAATCGGGTCCGCCGCCCGTGTATTCCCATTTATCAATATAAATGGTGTTGGAGCCAAGGGATTTAACTTCGTTGCGGATATTCTGTTCGAGGCTATTGACCACCGTGAGCACGCCGATGATGCAGAAAATGCCAATGGTGATGCCGAACAGGGACAGAAAGGTCCGGAGCTTATTTTTCCAAAGCTCCTGCAGGGCCATTTTGAAACTGCTGCCGATTATTTCGAGCGTACGCCGGACCATGCCACAAATGTACGTAGCCCGGCCGGGCCCATGAATTTTTTGTGCCGGCAATTCCGGTATCGGGATCGGGTTCCGCCGAATGAATTACCTTTGCCGCCCTCTTAAAGCATTATGAAGTATCACCAGGAAATACAACGTAGAAGAACATTTGCGATCATCAGCCACCCCGACGCCGGTAAAACCACCCTTACGGAGAAATTTCTGCTGTTTGGCGGAGCCATTCAGGTGGCAGGCGCGGTAAAGAGCAATAAGATCAAAAAACACGCCACCAGCGACTTTATGGAGATTGAGCGCCAGCGTGGTATCTCCGTAGCTACTTCGGTTATGAGTTTTGAATACGAAGGCATCCTGATCAATCTGCTGGATACGCCTGGTCACAAAGATTTTGCGGAGGATACCTATCGCACCCTCACGGCGGTTGACAGCGTAATCCTGGTGGTAGATAGTGTAAACGGGGTGGAAGAGCAGACCCGCCGGTTGATGGAAGTGTGCCGGATGCGCGATACGCCGGTGATCGTATTCATCAACAAGATGGACCGCGATGGAAAGAACCGCTTCGATCTGATTGAAGAGATCGAGAAAGAACTGAAAATTTCCCTGCATCCCATGACCTGGCCCATCAACAGTGGCCGCGACTTCAAGGGTGTTTATAATCTGCACGAAAAAAATCTGCTGCTGTTTACCGCCAGCACCAAGGGGGGTGATGAAGACAGTGTTGCTATCAGCGATATCGGGGCGCAATTGCTGGCAGATAAGCTTGGGGAGCGCGATGCCGCCCAGTTGCGGGAAGATGTGGAACTGGTAGACGCCGTGCATGGCAGCCTGAATGTGGATGACTATCTCGCAGGTAGGGTAGCCCCCGTATTTTTTGGGAGCGCCATCAATAATTTTGGGGTGAAGGAAATGCTCGATACATTCATCCGCATCGCGCCTACGCCGCGCAGCCGTCATACCAATACAAGGCTGGTGGAAGTGGAAGAGGAGAAGATGAGTGGTTTTGTCTTTAAGATTCATGCCAACCTTGATCCCCGGCATCGCGATCGCATCGCCTTTTTCCGGGTTTGTTCGGGCAAGTTTGAGCGCAACAAATACTTTCATCATGTTCGCCTCGATAAGGACATTCGGTTTAGCAACCCCTACAGCTTTATGGCACGGGATAAAAGCATTATCGAGGATGCCTATGCGGGAGATGTGGTGGGTTTATTCGACACCGGAAATTTCAAAATAGGCGATACGCTTACCGAGGGGGAAGATTTTTATTTTACCGGAATACCTTCGTTTTCACCGGAAATATTTAAGGAAGTGGTGAACAAGGATCCGATGAAGACCAAACAACTGGAAAAGGGATTGCTGCAACTAACCGATGAAGGGGTAGCGCAATTATTTACCCAGTTTGGTGGCAATAAGAAGATCATCGGCTGTGTGGGTGAACTGCAGTTTGAAGTAATCCAATACCGGTTACTGCACGAATACGGCGCTTCTGTTACCTTCAACAACATGCCCTTTTACAAAGCCTGCTGGCTGAGCAGCAAAGACATCAGGAAACTCGAAGACTTTGCCCGCTTTAAACAAATCAATATTGCCGAAGACAAGGACGGGCATATGGTGTACCTGGCGCAAAGCGAATGGTACCTGAATACGGAAATGAATAATAATCCGGAGATAGAGTTTAGATTTAGTTCTGAAATTCAGAAGTAGCGCTGTAAGTTTTAAGTTATAAGTTTTAAGTTGTAAGTAGGGAGTATAAATTAGATCATTGTCGGCAAAGCGATGGAATAAAATACCCACCACTTACAACTTACAACTTAAAACTTATAACTCAATAATCCCCCGCCATGCCGGTATAATTATGCGGCGTAATGGCTTTCAACTCTTTTTTTACCGCATTCGAGATTTTCAATCCTTCAATAAAGCTGTGTATCGATTTTTTATCGATGGCCTGTTTACCGCGTGTGAGTTCTTTCAGCGCCTCGTAAGGTTGGGGATAGTTTTCGCGGCGCAGGACGGTTTGAATGGCTTCGGCCACCACGGCCCAGTTATCTTCGAGGTCTTCGTGGATCTGGCTATGATTAAGCACCAGCTTGCCCATGCCTTTTTCAATGGATTTGAAAGCGATGAGTATATGCGCAAAAGGAACGCCGATATTGCGGAGTACCGTGGAGTCGGTGAGATCGCGCTGCAGGCGCGAAACCGGTAATTTGTTGGCCAGATGTTCCAGTACTGCGCTCGCCATTCCCAGGTTGCCTTCCGCATTCTCGAAATCTATTGGATTCACTTTATGCGGCATGGCCGATGAACCCACTTCGCCTTTCACGGTTTTTTGTTTGAAATAATCCATCGAGATATAAGTCCAGATATCGCGACAGAAGTCGATCAGGATGGTATTGATGCGGCGCATGCAATCGAAATGCGCTGCCAGGTTATCGTAATGTTCAATCTGGGTAGTAAACTGTTGGCGGCTAAGGCCAAGATGGTCGAGAAACTCGTTGCCAAATTTGATCCAGTCGGTTTTGGGGAAGGCGATGCGATGGGCATTGAAATTACCCGTGGCGCCTCCAAACTTTCCGGTAAAGGGAATGGCGATAAATTGCTCAATCTGGTTTTGGATGCGTTCCACAAAAACCATGATTTCCTTACCCAGTCGGGTAGGGCTGGCCGGTTGGCCATGGGTATGTGCCAGCATCGGAATATCCTTCCATTCCCGCGCCAGCATTTTGATTTGCGTGTTCAGGTTGAGCAGGGAAGGGAGGTATTCGTATTCAACGGCCTGTTTCCACGAAAGCGGAATGGCGGTATTGTTGATATCCTGCGAAGTGAGGCCAAAATGAATCCATTCTTTCAGGCTGCCGGCCCCGGCTTTATCGAGTTCGGCTTTCAGGAAATATTCCACCGCCTTCACATCGTGGTTGGTGGTATATTCAATTTGTTTGATTTCCTGCGCGTCTTCCAGGCCAAATTCCGACACCCTTTTCTGCAATTGTTTGGCCGCTTTGGCGGGCAGTTTGAAGAATTTCTTTTTCTCCAGAAACAGCAGGTATTCCACTTCCACCCAAACCCGATATTTCATGAGGGCATATTCCGAAAAATACTCATCCAGGTGTTGGACCTGCTTGCGGTAGCGTCCATCAATGGCAGATATGGCGGAGAGGGGAGTCAGTTCCATGTTTTGATTTTAAAAAAGGCCGCGGGATCAGTACCTTTGCAGCCGCAAAAATAGTCGAATTGGATAAGATTCGGGTTGGGATTGTTGATTACCTTAATACAAAGCCGCTGCTCTATGGTATAGAGCAGGAGCCATTTCGTAGTCGTATCGAACTCTCGGGGGCGTATCCGGCCCGATTGGCGGGAATGTTGGCTGCGGGTGAAGTGGATTTGGGACTGATACCGGTAGCGGTATTGCCTCAGTTGCCCGAATATCATATAATCGGCAATTATTGTATCGGCACAGAAGGAGAGATCGCGTCTGTCTGTTTGTTTAGCGAAGTGCCCATGCAGGAGATCGAAACAGTGTATCTCGATTACCAGAGCCGATCATCAGTGGCACTTTTGAAGTGGCTGATGCGGGAATCCTGGGGAATCAATCCCAGGATTATTCAGGCTACGAATGAATCCTATCGGGATGCGATACAAGGTACAACGGCGGGATTGGTGATTGGAGACCGGGCGCTGGAGCAGCGTAAGCATTCCACCTATATTTTTGATTTGGGAAGTGAATGGCGTGCGATTACGGGCCTGCCATTTGTTTTTGCAGCATGGATTAGCCTGAAGCCATTGCCGGAAGAATTTGTGCAGGCGTTTGATGCTGCCAACGGCTTAGGGCTCAACTACATAGATGATATTGTAAAAGACAATCCCTATCCAGCATACGATCTGCGCAAATATTACAAACTACATCTCAGTTATCATCTGGACGAAGCCAAACGCGCCGGCATGAAAAAATTTCTGTCGGTGTTGCAAGAATAATTTGATCACATTCTATTGTTGATCAATTTTTGGCTATTTTGGCATTGATGTTTTTTAAAGTATTTTCTTCAGTCCTGAAACATTACTGCCTTTCGAGAGTCATCATATATTGCCTGATCATGTTAGGCATTCCCGGTTTTTTACATGCACAGCAGCCAATGAATAAGGCAGACCGGTCTCAACTGGTTAACCGGATGGTAAATGCCATTCCTGATTTTGAAATTCCCGACACGGTTTGTTTGGGCACACCCGTTACTATTACCAACACTTCTGTAAATGCAAGCAGCTATTATTGGAATTTTTGCGTAGCTGATATTCGACTCCCTCCAACAGGAACCAATCTTGGAAATGGACAGGGGAATTTTCGCATGCCTGTATTCATGGACTATGTTTATGAGAACGGAAACTATTACGGGTTTGTTGTAAATTTTTTTAGTCCAGGACTCACCAGACTTGACTTTGGGAATAGCCTCCTGAATAATCCGGTTTATCACTACCTGGGCAATTTGGGTGGCGTGATCCCGGCCGGGGCCGAGGGTATTCAGGTTGTGAAAAATGAAGGTAAATGGTATGCAATAATGGTAGGTGGGAATCCCGTTCTTGGTTCCACATCCAGAGTTTTGAAAGTGGAGTTTGGGGCAAATATCAGTAACCCTAATCCCACGGCCACCAATTGGGGAAATATTGGCAACCTATTTCAGCCATTGGATTTGCATTTGTTTAAGGATGGTGATAACTGGTATGGGTTCACAGTAAATGGTGATAACAGTACACTTACGCGGTTCAATTTTACTAATAGTTTCGACAATACACCCACCGGAGTCAATTTGGGTGGGGTCGGGGGATTGGCATATCCTACCGGTATTTATGCAGTAAACGACAACAGTCAATGGCGGGTATTTGTCGTTAACGGTGGAAATGATTCCCGAACCAATGGCGCATGGTCGTTGACCAGGCTTGATTTCGGTAACTCACTTCTCAATACGCCTGTCGGGGTAAATCTTGGTAATCCAGGTGCTTTCCTGAAGCATCCCCGTGATCTTACCATTATGCGTTCCTGTGGGCAGATTGTCGGTTATGCGGTAAATGGGGCAATAGGATCCAACGATATCGTGGCATTTGACTTTAATGGCGACCTGACGTCGACTCCCGTGTTCAGCTCATTAGGTAACCAGGGTAATCTCAGCTTTCCCCATTCTATTTCCAAATTGTTTCGGGAGGGGAACGATTTATATGCATTTGTTACGAATGTAGATAATAATACTTTTACCCGCCTGCGTTTTCAGGGCTGCGATGCGGCATTGTTTCCTCCATCCACAATTGCTAATCCCCCAGCCATACTTTATCAAAGTCCGGGAACGTATGGCATCAATCTTACCGTTGATGATGGACTGGCAACGCAGAATGCTGTTTGCAGATCCGTTGTGGTGGTTCCGCCGCTGCAAAAGCAACCCTTACAGGAAATTGAAATATGTGCTGGTCAGCCATTGAGACTGGGTGCGCAGACATCGCTTGGTACGCATGTTTGGAATACCGGCGAAACCGGTGATTCCATTACCATAAACGCGGAAGGGATTTATTGGGTGGAGACGGATTATTATGGTTGCACTAACAGGGATAGTTTTGAAGTGAATTTTAAGAATACTGCATCGGTGAACCTGGGAAATGATACAACTATATGTTTGGGCTCATCCATTGCGCTGAATGCAGGATCGGCAGGCGCTGATTCCTATTTATGGAATACCGGCTCTGTGGCGCCTTCTATTTCGGTCGATCAGCAGGGCGAGTATTGGGTGTCTGTAATGAGTGGCGGATGTGAACTGACAGATACCATACAGGTAGTAATTGAAGCGCTATCTTTTGATTTTACTTACAGACAAAATGTATGCGAGCCCTTGTCGGTGGAGTTTGCCCATGTGGGAAATATTAGCAGTAATGCCTGGTGGGACATGGGCGATGGAACCGTAAGACAGCATAATACCAATCCAACTCACAGCTACCAGCAACAGGGGACCTACCAGGTGAAACATGCGGTGACCAGCGGTAATTGTTCGGATACTATTAGCAAAACCATTTCAGTCACTATTGTTTCGGCCGACATTATTCTAACACCCGATACCACGATTTGCTATGGCAGCAGTAAACAACTGCGTACCGTTCCAACCCTGGATTTTTGCTGGAGTCCTGTCGATTATTTGAACAATCCGGGTTTGGCAAATCCTGTTACGAATACGCCTGTTCCCATCCGTTATTATTTCACAGCCGAAGTAAAAGGCCAGAACCTGATCACGAATGGAGATTTTACGCAAGGAAATTCCGGATTTGTTTCTGACTATCAGTATAGCCCTGCCTCAGGGATTCCTGAAGGAACTTATGCTGTTACCAACAATGTACCAGCCTGGCATCCAAATCTATCGAATTGTACGGATCATACCGGTGCGGCGGGCAATGGCGGCATGATGCTGGTAAACGGGTCGTCGGTGGAAGATGCCGTCATTTGGTCCCAAACGGTAGTTCTTCAGCCCCAAACAAATTATGCGTTCTCGGCCTGGCTGCAAAGTCTGGGGGCCATTAATCCTGCCCAATTGCAGTTTTCTATCAATGGCATCAATTTGGGTCCTGTATTTTCAGGTAGCGGTACGCCCTGTAACTGGCAGGAGTTTTATACGACCTGGAATTCCGGTAACCTGAGCACGGCAACCATCGCCATCGTAAATAAAAATATTTCCACCAGTGGAAATGATTTTGCACTCGACGATATCTCTTTCGCGCCTGTAGTTATTCAAAGGGATTCGGTAAATATCTATATTGATCAGCCGATTGTTTCAGCTCAGAATGTTCCGGCGGCTTGTGTGGGTACGCCCGTACAGTTGCAGGCTTCAGGCGCCATTAGCTACAGTTGGGATAATGCCAATCTTTTAGATGATTCCGGTTTGGCCAATCCGGTTGCCGT
Organism: uncultured Citrobacter sp.; assembly: GCA_964395095.1. Taxonomy (GTDB): domain Bacteria; phylum Bacteroidota; class Bacteroidia; order Chitinophagales; family Chitinophagaceae; genus CAYMZZ01. The sequence goes on along the minus strand of CAYMZZ010000011.1, from coordinate 116,531 downwards.
CGTGCAGGATACTACACGCTTCATAGTAACCGGTGAGAATGCTGCCGGCTGTGAAGCCCGCGATACGGTTTGGGTAAATACTTTTCCAAGGCCGAATATACGGTTGGCCAATGATACTTCTATCTGTCGCAATACTGCCGTTCAGCTTTGGATAAGCGGTGGAATGAGCTATAGCTGGACCCCATTGGGAACCCTGCAAAATCCGGGTACAGCAAACCCGGTTGCCAACCCTGTTGCCCCTACCACCTATACAGTGGATATTTTGGATAGCTATAGCTGTCAGTTTCGCGATTCGGTCCGTGTTGACTTTATTCCAGATCCGGTATTTACGCTGAGCGATCCTTCTGCTATTTGTTTGAACGATAGCATTCAATTGCAGGCGGCTGGTGGCGATAGCTATATTTGGGAGCCGGCTGAAGGGTTAAGTGATGCACAGATTGCCAACCCATATGTATCGCCAACGACAACAACGCAATACCAGGTAACCGTTACAGAAAATAGTTGTGGATATTCTGAAACACTGCGCACAACGATTACCGTTTGGCCACTGCCGGATGTTCGTGCCAGCCGCTCCAACGATATTGACTGCACCATTGGCCAGGCACAACTTCTGGCAACGGGGGCTATGCAATACAGTTGGTCACCTTCGGTTAATCTGGACAACCCCGGTATTTCAAGTCCAATTGCCAGACCCCGCGAGACCACCATGTATATTGTTGAAGGGAAAGGTGGAAACGGTTGCACACAGGTGGACTCGGTGCAGGTAAAAGTTGAGGCAATAAATGAAGGCCTGTACTGGATGCCTTCCGCCTTTACGCCCAATGCTGACGGACTCAATGATTGCTTCGGGGTAAAATACTGGGGGTTGGTGGAGAGCATTGAGTTCAGCATATTTAATCGCTGGGGGGAGCGGGTTTTTTATACCAAAGACCCCGGCGATTGCTGGGACGGCCGCTACAAAGGAATTCCACAGGATCCGGGCGTATTTGTATATATGATCAAAGCTTCTTCATTCTGCAATCCGGAAATTTTCAGGAAAGGTACAGTTACCCTGGTTAGATAGGGTTATTCAAACAACTGGGTATTTGGATTACATGCTCTATTTTTGCGCTCTAATACGACAGCATGAAGAAAGCACTCATTACAGGGATTACCGGGCAGGATGGAGCCTACTTAGCCGAACTTTTGTTGTCAAAGGGATATGAAGTACATGGTGTAAAGCGCCGAACCTCGCTTATTAACACACAACGGATAGACCATCTGTATCAGGATCCGCATGAATCGAACCTTAAAATGATTCTGCATTATGGCGACCTGACGGATTCCACCAATATTATCCGGATCATTCAACAGGTGAAACCCGACGAAATTTATAACCTTGGCGCCATGAGCCATGTGCAGGTGAGCTTTGAGGAACCTGAATATGTAGCCAATACGGATGCGACCGGCACTTTACGAATTTTGGAGGCGGTAAGGATTCTTGGCCTCGAAAAAAAGACCAGGATTTACCAGGCCTCCACGTCTGAATTGTATGGAAAGGTGCAAGCCGTTCCGCAAAATGAAACGACGCCCTTTTATCCCAGGAGCCCCTATGCCGTGGCCAAGTTATATGCGTATTGGATTACGGTAAACTATCGCGAAGCATATGGGATGTACGCCTGCAACGGCATTCTTTTTAATCATGAAAGCCCATTGCGTGGAGAAACATTTGTCAGCCGTAAAATTACAAGAGGGGTCGCTGAAATAGTATTGGGTTTAAAGAAAAAGCTCTATCTCGGCAATTTGAGCGCCCAACGCGATTGGGGCCATGCTAAAGATTATGTGGAAGCCATGTGGTTGATGTTGCAACAGGATCAGCCCGAGGATTTTGTTATCGCCACCGGCATAACCACTCCTGTAAGGGATTTTGCGCGAATGGCGTTTGCACAAGCTGGTGTGGGTATTCGTTTTGAAGGCGCGGGAGAAAATGAGCGTGGGATCGTGGAAAAAGTTTCCCTTCCGGATATCCCGGTCAGGTCCGGCGATGTTGTGATCGAAGTGGACAAGCGATACTTTCGCCCTACCGAAGTGGATCAATTGCTGGGGGATGCCACTAAGGCAAAAACCAATTTAGGCTGGACGCCGCGCCATAGCCTCCATGATCTGATAGCTGAAATGGTGCAGGCCGATATTGAGGTTTTCAGACGTGATATTGTTTTGAAAAATTCGGGTTTCCACACAGCCCGTCAATTTGAGTAATGGAAAAGAATAGTAAGATTTTTATAGCAGGTCACCGGGGTATGGTGGGTTCAGCCATTGTGCGGAAACTCCAATCGGAAGGATTCACGAATCTATTGTTGACACAAAAGTCCGAACTGGATCTTCGCGACGCGGCGGGAGTAAATGCTTTTTTCGAAAAACATAAACCCAATTATGTTTTTTTGGCGGCGGCAAAAGTTGGGGGTATTCATGCCAACAACACCTACAGGGCCGAATTCATTTACGACAACCTGATGATAGAGGCCAATATTATTCATGCGGCCTGGAAGATTGGAGTGACGAAACTGCTTTTCCTGGGAAGTTCCTGCATATATCCCAAACTCGCCCCCCAACCCCTAAAAGAAGAATACCTGCTTACCGGCCTGCTTGAACCCACCAACGAACCTTATGCCATCGCGAAAATAGCGGGCATAAAATTGTGTGAAGCCTATCGCGATCAATATGGCTGCAATTTCATATCGGCCATGCCTACCAATCTGTATGGCCAGGGCGATAATTATCACCCCAGCAATTCGCACGTGATACCAGCCCTGATCCGCCGGTTTCATGAAGCCAGGCAGGCTAATTCATCCGAAGTGGAAATCTGGGGCACAGGCCGTCCACTTCGGGAGTTTATGTATGTAGATGACCTGGCAGATGCCTGCCTGTTCCTGATGCATCATTACCATGAGAAGCAGTTCATTAATGTAGGAACCGGAGAAGAAATATCCATTGCCGAGCTGGCGACAAAAGTGGCCGCGGCCGTGGGGTATAAAGGCTCCGTTGTTTTTAATAAAGATATGCCCGACGGCACACCGAGAAAGTTGATGGATTGCAGCCGATTGCACGCCATGGGTTGGCGACACCAGGTTCATTTACTCGAAGGATTGGCAAAAGCTTATGCATGCTTTCAGCAGGAAGAAGGTTCCCGCGATTAAGGTTTCCGCATACAAAAGATATTCAACTGAACATCAAAGTCGTGCTCCCGAACGGTTTCATAAAAGGGCATTCGGTATACTTCTGCGGCTTCTTTAATATAATAAACGAAACCATTCCTGGTCAATAGCGAAAATATTTCCGAAAGTTTGTGACTGTCTTCGTATTTGCCATGGTACTCAATGAAAAAATTCTTCACGTTTCGAATGGTTTCGTCGCAATCCATCAGCACTTCATATTCAGCACCTTCAATATCCAGCTTTACGAAGTCAATTGGCTCATTGAGTAAATCCCGTAGTCGAACACAGGGTACAACTATCAGGTTCTGATTGGAAGTTTTTTCCTCTTCCTCATTATGGTTATTCCCGGCCCGGATCGAGCTGCTCATGTTATGCGTTTGCTGAAAGCTGATCTGTTCATTATGGATCCAGACTGCTTTTTGAACGATTTCCAAACCAGATAAATTCCATTCCCTGAAGTTTTGGCTGGCGATCTTGTAATTCTCCGTGTCGGGTTCAAATGCAGTAATACGTGCGCCCGGGTAATGATGCTTAAAGAACAAGCCACTCATGCCTATATGCGCCCCACAATCCAGGATTCTGGGGTGGTCATTATCGGGTTTAAACCGGTAAATTTCATCTATAAACAGTTCTTCCACTGAATGCAAAAAAGCCTGTGGGTCTGTAAAGCGAATATTCAGGTCTTTCGTAAACTTATGTACGTATTGTTTATTTTTGGCGGCGTGTTTGAGGCGTTTAACCTGAAACCAGCTAAGATTGAATTTTTTGTAGGGGGAATTCAGGATCGGGTTAAGCCTCTTGCTTACCAGTTCAGTCAGCTTTCGTCGACTCCAAAGCCGGTTCGTATTGGTTTTGCTCATCAAAAATCAAATTATACTTGACAACGGATTATGTAAATGATATCGCAGCCACAGGGCCTGAACCGAAGGCGAAAATACATACAAATGCCGTATACCTGTCAATCTGCATCCCTGCATACAAGAATACGTCGCACCTGGCAAGATTGCTCGACTCGGTAACCCAGCAAAGTTTCCGCGATTTCGAAGTGGTAATTACCGACGACAGCCCCGATGATTCGGTGGAACAACTGGTTTTGACGTATAAAAATAGCCTTCCCATCCACTATAGCCGCAACAAACAACAATTGGGTACGCCTGAAAACTGGAATGAATCCATTCGCCATGCCTCCGGCAAATGGATCAAGATGATGCATAACGACGATTGGTTTGCACATCCGGATGCGCTTGACCGGTTTGTACAGGCTACCAGGGAGTATCCGGACTGCCCGTTTTTTTTTGCGGCATTTCAGAACGTGGAAGAAGATACCGGCAAAACTGAAATAGTAAAATGCAGTTTCCTGGATCGTTGGTTTTTGGGGCTCTCCACGCTTCATCTTTTTAAGAGGGTGTATGTAGGTAACCCCAGTTGCACACTTATTCGCCGGGATGTGGATGAGTGGTACGATAAGCGATTCAGGTTTGTGGTCGATTTTGAGTTTTACATCCGGTGTTTTAAAAAGGTTAAGCGCTACAAATATTTGTCGCCTGTTCTGCTGAATATTGGTTTTCATGCAGGCCAGGTTACCCGCTACACTTTTCTCGTGCCTTCCGTTCAGCTACCGGAAAACCTGCTTTTGATCAACTTGATGGGTGTTCGCATACTCCGTAATCCATTCGTGTTTGATTATTATTGGCGCTTGTTCCGGAATATGTCTATTCGTGATATCGAACAAGTCAGGGAGCACTGGGAGGGGGAAATACCAACCGTAATCGCGGGTATGATTCGCCTTCAGTCGCGCATTCCGGCCAGGCTTCTGCGATCAGGCCTATTATCTAAGGCGACGATGAGCCTTCGGTATTGCAGGTTTATGCTCACGGGCAACTGAACTGGTATTATAAATTCTCCAGCTTTAACCCGGTCTTGATTCTATACAGGAGTTTACCCAGTTTGGTGCCCATCAGATAGTGAAGCAGGCGAAGTCGTGCCTGCCAGATATCCAGTTTCCAACTTTTGCCATAATATTTTTCATAGCAACTTCGCATTTCGGCCAAACCTTGTTGATACTGTGTGCTGCTGGCGCCACCCGGTGCAAACTTGATCAGGGGTGTTTCGACGAAAGCAAATTTCTCCCCTGCTATCCGCAGCAGGAAATCATAGTCCATTGCAATTTTCAGGCTCTTGTCGTAAAGCCCATATTTATCGTGCAGGCTCTTACGCACCAGCATTGTCTGATGACTGATACTGCGCATACCCCGGTACATTTTTCGGGGACTGAACGGCTTGCCTATTTGTATCCATTTATGCCCTCTGAAAAGTTCGTAGCGCGCATGCAACCACTGCAGATGACTATCTCTTTCAAAATATCCTACAGCGGTCGCCAGGGAGGATGAATCAAAAAAGCAATCGCCAGAGTTCAGCATCAGAACCAGGTCTCCACTTGCCATCTGTATGCCTTTATTAAAAGCATCGGCAATGCCTTCATCCCTTTCCGATATCCATTTCCGAAAACCTGGCTGCTCTGTTGATTCCAGCATGTTTCGGATTGTTGTATTGGTTGAGCCGTCAACAATAATATGTTCATGAGGTATATGCGATTGCTGGTCCACGGATGCCATGCTGGCTTTCAGGTCATCCGGGTTATTGAAGCAAATGGTTATCAGGCTTACTTTCGGCATGTAATCTTCGTTATTGTATCTTCCACTCAATACCACAAACGCGCCTGCACCTGGCGAAGATACTGCAGGCCGCCAGCATTTATTTTTTGCCGTTTTTCTTTAAATGGAATTTGCAGGATAAGGCCGATGCTTTTTACGAAAATTCCCGGATGAGTGAGTGCCTTTCTCAAATATTGTCCTCCCCAGGCCACCGCCGTACTGAAAAAATACATCGCTGGCAAATACCGCCAGGCCACTTTACTCTTATTCACCCATTGCGATGCCAGCTTCTGGTGATTGGGCTGGCGGCCCAATGGCGATTCTTTATGCAGCACCGTGGCGCCCGCATCAAAGGCAAGGCTATACCCCTTCGCGATCATCCGGTAGGAAAGATCATATTCCTCCATTCCATAAAAAAAATCGGTAGGGTAGTGGCCGGTTTCCACCAATGCCGACCTACGAATCAGGTGGCAGCAGCCGGTGAAATAATAAGTGAGAAATCGTTCCTTGTTTTTTAATTCTTCATATCGCTTATGCGGAAAGGCAGTGATCTGTGGCTGTCGGTTGTCGTAGTACAATACCCGGAATGTGAGAATAGACGTTCGTTGCGATATATAGTATTCGTTTTCCAATGCCCGCGCCATATAAGCAAAACTATCGCCGGATTCAAATACGATATCATCATCCAGCACCAGCAGGTATTCGCCTTTGGCTTCCTGCATCAGGCGGTTGCGGCCGCGCGATACGCCCAGGTTTTCTGTTGAAGGAATATAGCGCAGCTTCAACTCCGGGTGCGAACTCGCAAAAGCCTGTATGGCGACGTAGGATTCGGTGGAGGCATTGTTCAACACCAGGGTTTCTTCGAGCGCCGACAAATCCTGCTGCCGCGCCAGCGACTGCAATAATTCAAGCAGGTCGTTGGGCCGGTTATAGCTAATGATCAGGATGGAGGTTGTTCCCGGCATTATTTTTTTACTTCCTGCTTTTGGCGTCCCTGGCGCCAGGCCATAAACAGTCCGCCAAGGGTTAGCAGCAATACCAGCCATGATCCGATATAAGAAAGGGTGATGCCTTTCTTCACACTGGCTGGTTCAAATATGAATTGGATCTCATGCCGGCCAGCGGGCAGGCTCATGCCTCGCAAAGCATAATTCACTTTAATATAGTCGGCCGGCTTACCATCCACATAGGCATTCCAGCCTTTGGGATAGTAGATATCGCTGAATACGGCAAACTGGGGACTGGCTGCTTCCAATACATAGCGTAGCGTATCGTTGTCAAAATGGGTTAGTTGGATGGTGGCAGCAGAATCCCATTGTGGTTGTGCGATGCCAGTTGCGAATGATGATTGCACAACAGCGGTTTCGCGCAGGTTCAACTGCCCGATCGCCTGCAATTCGGCTGCCGCATCCGGCACTATTTGCAGGTTTTTTACCAACCATGCCGGTCCCATGGCGCCGGGGTTCTGCAACAGTGAGGCTTGCCCATTCGCGCCACTGGGTATGATGCTGTATTTGACATTCAGCATATTCAACACATTGCCTGGGTTGGTGCCATCTTCATAATACAGGTACCTTTCCAGGAGATCCTGGTAAATCCGCAATTTAGCAGGGTGATACCCACCCGCCGTACGGTGGAATGTGGGGTAATGATAATCGCTTGCGCTGAATTTTTCGGGTCCTGCATTATAAATCCGGAAATGAGGGGTTTGATCCGCGAGGATCTGCTGATCCAAGGCATTCTTTCGGGTGAGCTGCGCATCCAGGTCTTCGGCGGGCACATATTTTTCCTGGTTCAGATAGTCGTTGGCAACAACCAACTGGTCAACCAGGGTGATAGCGGCGAGGAGGCTGATGGCGAGAATGGGCTTCATCAATTCTTTTATCCAGAGCCACAATACGGCTACCAGCAATACGGCGAATCCAAGCGTGCGTAGTACCTGGCCACCAAACATCGATTGCCGCTCACTCTTCATCGCGCTGATGATGCTGCTGGTCATATCCTCATTGGCTCCCATTTGCAACAAACCTGAACGGATGCCAGGATCAGTGAGGGCATTGTAGTCCATCATCAGATAAAAAAGGCCAAGGGCCAGGATCAATCCTCCCAGGGTATAGAGTATCTTTTTAAAGTTTGCTTTTGTCAATTCCCGGGCATTGGGTTGTATAAATAACAGGTGAAGCGCAATGATGGCCACAAATGGCAACAGCAATTGTGGAATCACCATGGTGATGGAGGGCGCGCGGAACTTATTATAGAGCGGCAGGTTCTCAAACAGGAATAAGTTGAACGATAGCATGTACTTGCCCATGGCCATCACTAACGATAGCAAGGCCACTGCCAGCAGGGCCCATCGAAGGGGTTGGCGATAGAGCACGAATCCCAGAAGCGCCAACAGGCATACCAGTACCCCCACATAGAAAGGGCCACCGCCCGAAGAGTTGGGATCACCCCAGAACCGCGGTAACTGACCGGCCAACTGGTTGGCGTTGGCACTGGGAACACCCCTGCTTTCAAGGGCCGAAATCACTTTCTCATTCTCCGCGAAAGTGCTGCGGTTATTGTCGCCAAAAGCACCGGGCATTAGCATGGTCAAGGCCTCGCCGGGTCCCAGGCTATAGCTGAATGCGTAGCTGGTATCCAGACCTTCCGTTTGCACGGTTCGCACACTATCACCCTGTATTTCCACCGATTTGCCTCCGCGCATCGTGAATTTCGAATATTCAGAAGTGGTGAGCAAGGATAGGGAAGTGGTGAGCGCTGCGGCAACGGCGGCCACCATCAGAATGCCGGCCGCGACAGCCATATGTTTGAAATCTTTTTCTTTTATCCAGTTGATCGCATAGCCAGCCGTTACGAATAAAGCAACGATCAGGAAATAATAAGTGATTTGCGGATGGTTGGCATTCAGCAGCAGGTAGGCACCCAGGGTGCTCAGGGCCAGGCCAGCGTAATATTTTTTCCGGAATACCAGCAACATGCCGGCGAGCATCAGCGGCATATACGCAATCGCAAACATTTTGGTGACATGTCCCGCCGAGATGATGATTGGGTTATACGTTGCAAATGCATAGGCCAGTCCGCCAAATATGCCCACCACGGGTCGGGTGCCCCAGCAGATGCAAAGCAGGTAAAAGCAGAGCGCAGCCAGGAAAAACATATTCGCCGGCTGGGGAAGACCCAGGGAAAATAGGGCGGTGAGATTGGGCAGGATTGACTTGCCTTCCATCGCGATCAGGTAATTGGGCATACCGCTAAACAGGGCCGGATTCCAAAGCGGGAAATGACCGTGTTTTTCTTTATAGTCAAAGGCGTTTTGGGCCATTCCCTTCCAGCCCACGATATCGTGCTGGTCCAGCGCATTGCCTTCCAGGGCAGGCTTACAATAAAGGGCGGCTGTGATCAGGAATATAAGGACGGCGATGAAGTGGGGCAGGGCCTTTTTGACCAATTCGTTTTTCATCCGGTGCTGTTTAATTTTAGTCTGCGAAAACTCTCTTCCGCCTAAGGTATTAAGGCTGACAAAATAATGCTATTTTACACGAAAAAAGCGGATGCGCTGGTTATTATTTTTGTCGCGGCTGGCTTTCCTCTGCGGCCTGTTTTTCCTGCTGTCTATCTCCCTGCTGATACGTGATTGGGTGCAGGACGATGCCATTGTTTCCACCATGATTATTCTGGGCACCGTTATGGGTGCCATAACCGTGCCCCTGGTGAACATCTGTTACCTGGTGGTTCTGTTTTGGAAGCGGGATCTCAAGTCGTTTGTGCCACTCTGGATAGTGACGGCGAATTTTTTCTTCCTGCTCATTTTTGCGTTTTATATTTATTATCAGAATGGTCAACACAATTATCAGCCATAAGCCTACCCGGTTGTTTATAATCCTGGGAGGCTTTTTCATAGCCAATGCCCTTATCGCTGAAGTAATCGGCGTGAAAATTTTTTCGCTGGAAGATACACTGGGGGTGGGGCGCGCCAATATACCATTATTTGGATCTTCCTTCAGCTTTCACCTTACCGCCGGCGTATTGCTATGGCCCGTGGTATTTGTGATGACGGATATCATCAACGAATACTATGGCCCCAAAGGCATCCGGTTTTTGTCTTTTCTCGCTGCGGGATTGATCAGTTTTAGTTTTCTGATCTTTTCAGGGGCCATTCATCTTTCGCCATCGGAGTATTTCGATCTGGGAAACGAACTGCCCGCCAACCGCGCCTACAGGGGAGTGCTGGGGCAGGGGATGTGGATTATTGTGGGCTCCCTGGTGGCTTTTCTGATTGGCCAGATACTGGATGTGTTCATCTTTCACCGCATCAAAAAACTAACCGGAGAAAAAAGAATCTGGTTGCGTGCCACAGGCAGTACCCTGGTTTCGCAACTGATCGACAGTTTTGTGGTGCTGTACATTGCCTTTATGGCCGGCCGCCAAATCGATCCATCACAAGGTGATCCCTGGACCCTGCACCAGATACTGGTAACAGGAACGGGCAACTATATCTACAAATTTGTAGTGGCTATTCTTCTTACACCGGTAATTTACCTGGTACATGCCTGGATTGAAAATTACCTGGGGCGGGATGCGGCGGCGGAGATGAAGAAGGCGGCGATGGGGGAAAAGTAGTACGTATTACGTTTTACCCCTTTTCTCCTTTCTCTCTTTATCCGCATACAGCTCAATAAGCAGGAAAAGTTCTTTTTGCAGCGTTTGATTGGCTTTTTCGAGTTCCTGCAGTTTTTCCGTTTTCTGGCGCAAATCTTCCTTCAATTCGCGAAGACTCCGCGAAAGCACAATTTCCAGCATAGCATAAGGTTTTGGTCCGGTAATGGTTGCTGCTACCAATCTTCATTACACAGGCTTCGGATATATGTAGGCGGAAGTTCTGTAGTTGTGCACGACATGCAATTCAATGAAGTGGGGAAGATAGGTAATTATCGCAAAAAGCTTATGCCTGAGCAGGTAGAACCGGCTTTCGGCAGTTTGACAAGGCCCTGGAAATAAGCATTCCCCGTTTCGGTGGTTACACCCCTGCCCGTTTTCCGCTTCCATACTGCGACCTGCTAATTCAGGATAATCCATATTCTTTCTTAATAGTTTCCCCTTATTTGTCGATAAATCTTGTTAGATACTTATGATTCAATGCAATAATTATTAAGACAATATGTTATTTTTCGAAGTATAGTTTGAAGTTTTAATCCAAATACCCATGAAAAGAGCATTAATCTACATGCTTTTATTTATATCTCTTGTGCCGGGTAATGCCCAAAGCGTAATCGGAAAAAGATTAGGCTTAAACGGGGATGTGAATGCTGTAGTAAAAGACGGTGGCCGCATATTTCTCGGCGGCGCTTTCACACAGGTGGGATTGAATATCCCATTTGGTACTGTATTTGACCTTACCAACAGTAAAGCCAAAGAACATTTTGCCATTCCCAATGGCGTGGTTCGTTGTGCCGTTAGCGATGGAAACGGAGGCTGGTTTATTGGTGGCAGCTTTACGGCTATCGGTTTGGTGCAGCGCAATTATATCGCCCATATACTGGCGAGCGGCGAAGTGAACCCGGATTTTAATCCGGATCTGAATGGCCCTGTTTACACACTGTTGCTGTCGGGGAATACACTGTATGCCGGTGGCTCATTTACCTCCGTCAATAGTGGCAACCGCCTCAGAAATCGACTCGCCGCCTTTAATGCCGGCACCGGTGAGGCATCTGGTTGGAATCCCAATATAAATGCCACCGTTTACGCTATGGCGCTGGATGCAGGCACGTTGTTTGTTGCTGGTAATTTCACAGCCGTGAATGGCGCTGTTGCGCGGAATCGGTTGGCGGCTATTGATGTTGTTACCGGCAATGCCGCTTCCTGGAATCCCTCAGTGAATGGATCCGTGAGGTCGATTGTCATACATGGAGGATTAGTATATGTCGGTGGCTCCTTTTCGGCTGTCAATGGCGGCACTTCGCGTGCTAATCTCGCCGCGCTTGATATCTATACCGGGGTGGCTACCAGTTGGGATCCCAACGTCAACTCAGTTGTGTATACCCTGGCGGTTCATAATGGCCTACTCTATGCCGGAGGTAGTTTTTCATTGGTAAATGGAGGCAAAGAACGCCTTCGACTGGCTTCCTTCGACATAGGTACTGCGAAAGTATCTAACTGGAATCCATCTCTCAATGCATCGGTTTATAGCCTAACCATCCTCGGGAATCAATTATTCGCCGGTGGCGATTTTACCAGTATGGGTGCGGGCACTCCCCGAAGTTCCATCGCAGCCATTGATATCAGTACCGGGAATGCTACTGCCTGGACTTCACAGGTAAACGGAACGGTTTATGCGCTCTGTTTGGGCACGGGTAATGATATTTATGCCGGGGGTTCTTATTATCTGGCGAATCCACAGACGCGAAACCGACTTTGTGAAATTGATCTCACGGCCGATTCCCTTACATCCTGGAATCCGGATCTGAATGGCGCAGTCAATTCATTATTGAAATCGGGAGCAACCCTTTTTGCCGGAGGATCCTTCACCACAGCAAATAATAGTGTTGCGCGCAATCGCCTCGCAGCTTTTGATGCTCATACAGGAGTGCTCAAAAGTTGGAACCCCAATGTGAACAATACCATTCATGCATTGGCCAGAATAGAAGGCACTATCTATGCGGCGGGTGCATTTACCTCAGCGAATGGCGGCACTGGCCGCAATTACCTGGCAGCATTTGATACTGTGGCCGGCCTACTCCATAGTTGGAACCCACAAGTGAATAATTCGGTTTGGACTTTATTGGCGCAGGATGGAATCATCTATGCCGGTGGGAATTTTAGTACCGTTAATGCGGGACTATCAAGAACCCGTTTGGCGGCATTCGACGGGATCACGGCAGTGGCGGGTTCCTGGGCGCCTGTGGCCAACCAACTACCCAGGTCAATGGCATATCGGGATGGGGTCATTTATCTTACGGGCGGGTTCTCTTCCATCAATGGTCAGCCGCGCAATTACGCCGCCGCTTGTGATATCACTACCGGGGCGGTTACCAACTGGAACCCTAATTTGAACAGCGCGGGTCATAGTATATCGGTAAGTGGCAGCAGGGTCTATATTGGCGGGGCCTTCAGTTCCGTAAATGCCGGATTGGCACGTAACAGACTGGCGGCATTCGACGCCAATACCGGCACTGCCGGTACCTGGAATCCGGCTATCAATAGTGCTGTTAATAGCCTGTTCTCCGACAATAGCGGCATCTACGTGGGCGGCGCATTCTCCGAAGTAGGTGGCAATTCCATCAATCGTTTTGTTTCCCTATCACCCGACCCGGGCTCCACGTTACCGGTAACCTGGCTCTCATTTGCGGGGAATGTCCATTCTACAAAACAGCCCGTTCTTAGCTGGAAGGTGGCCGAGCAGCAGGTGAAAAGCTATTCCATTCAAAAAAGTTTGGATGGCCGTAACTTTCAGGAGCTGGCTGTTGTTAACAGCAAAGGCGATGGAATAAATCTATATAGTTTTACTGAGCAGGAAGTACTCGAGGGTAAAGCCTATTACCGCATTCTACAGGTAGATTGGGATGGTCGGTCGGGTTATTCCGCCATTATCAGCCTTACCAATAGTGTTGCCCGCATTTGGTGGAGCCTGGCGCCCAACCCCAGCCAGGCCAACACAAGCATCAGCATCCAATTGCCCCGCTCCGAAACCGTGTCGGTGGCCATTGCCGACCTGAATGGAAAAATGCTGCAAGAAAAGAGTTTTTACCTGCAGCAGGGCGTACACCTGTTGCCGTTGGAAACAACTACCCTGAAACCTGGCTTATATAGCATCAGCGTACAAACCCAGGAGGGTCGTAAAAGCATGCAATTTCTAAAACTTTAATGCTGCTTTTCGACGTACTTAAAATGGAAAAGGCTTGTCATTCGACAAGCCTTTTCCATTTTGTGCCCAGGACTGGATTCGAACCAGCACACCTCGCGGCGCTGCCACCTGAAGACAGTGCGTCTACCAATTTCGCCACCTGGGCCCTTTGGGGCGGCAAATATAGGACAATCAACTGTTTTCTTCCAAATTTTTGCGCGTTTTCCAGCCAATCAGCAGAATGCCTGCTATCACGAGCAGGGTGCCAACCAATTGAGCGGCAAAAATGGGTTCGCCCAATATCCAATGTGCCTGCAGAATGGTGCTGACCGGGCCTATGGCTGATACAATGGCTACATTGTTGGAACCAATTTTCTTAATGCCGAGCGAGATCAGAAAAGTCGGAATAACGGTTGCCAGCAAAGCCAGCAGCAATCCGTAATGCCAGGATTGCGCCATCGCCCCCACCTGTGTATAGTCACCACGAAGCAGGAAGTGCAGGAATACACCGGCGGTTGCACTCAGCATGGCACTGGCGGTAAATCGGGTTGCACCAATCTGCCGGATCATGCGCCCGCTGCCTACCAGGTAAATACTGTAGGTGATAGCGCAGAAAAAGATGAGGCAGCTACCCCAGTAAATTTCAGGTCCGGTGCTGTCGAGCCCGAGTTCGCCAAAATAAGCGATGCCTATACCCGCATAGGTGAGTGCCAGGGCCGCCTGCTGCATGCGGCTGATCTTTTCACGAAACAATACCGCATTGATCAGCACCACAAAACTGGGATACAAAAAAAGTATCAACCTTTCGAGACCTGCGGAAATATATTGTAAACCCACAAAATCGAAAAGACTGCTGAGGTAATAGCCAAATAATCCCAACCCGATAATGATCCACCATTGCTGGCGCGTAAAACCGGGAATCGCCTGGCTGCGTCGCGCGAGCCAGGCGGCAACCAGGTAAAAGGGCAGGGAAAAAACCATTCGTAAAGTGAGCAGGCTCACCGCATCCATTTCCGTATCAGCAAAAGCCAGCTTTACAATGATCGCTTTGGTGCTGAATAAAACAGCACCCAGGAAGCTGATCAGGAAACCGGCGAGAGGAAGGGATAGTTTGATAATTCGGTTATTTGGGAATTTGAGAATTTGGTTATTTTGGAATTCGGGAATTCAACAATTCACCGAATTTCCGAATTCCCAAATTCCCAAAATTCTCTCTTACACTGCTACATTAAACTCCCGCAACGCATCATTGAGGCTTGTCTTCAAATCGGTGCTGGCTTTACGCTGACCGATAATGAGGGCGCAGCTTACCTGGTATTCACCAGCGGGAAATTTTTTGGTATAGCTGCCGGGAATCACCACGCTGCGGGCGGGTACACGACCCTTGTATTCTTTGGGTTCGGCACCGCTTACATCAATGATCTTGGTGCTTTGGGTTAGCACTACATTCGCGCCCAATACGGCTTCTTTCTCCACGTGCACTCCTTCTACCACAATACAGCGACTGCCAATAAAGCATCCATCTTCAATTATGACCGGCGAGGCCTGCAAGGGCTCCAACACTCCCCCGATTCCCACACCGCCACTCAGGTGTACGCCCTTTCCAATCTGGGCGCAGCTACCAACAGTAGCCCAGGTATCCACCATTGTACCTTCATCTACATAAGCGCCGATGTTTACATAAGAGGGCATCAACACCACATTGCGTGCAATGAAAGCGCCATAGCGGGCCACCGCATGTGGCACGGCACGTACACCTAAATCCCTGTAATTTTTCTTCAGCAACATCTTGTCGTAAAACTCAAATGGCTCCAGGTTCCAGGTTTGCATGGGCTGAATACCGAAATATAGCAGTATGGCCTGCTTCACCCATTCATTTACCTGCCATCCATTTTCCGTAGGACCCGCCACCCGAAGGCGGCCCTTGTCTACTTCCTCTATTACAGTGTGCACTGCCTGGCTATAGGTTTCATCTTTCAATAACTCGCGATTGGCCCATGCAGCCAGGATCTTATTCTGCAAATCAGACATAGTGGGGAAATTTTTCGCGAAAGTAAGCAATTATTGAATCGTGAATCGTGAGTGGTGAGTGGTGAGTAGGGAGTAGGGAGTAGGGAGTAGGGAGTAGGGAGTAGGGAGTAGGAACTATAGCTATAGAATCTGCGGAAATCTGCGTTTAAAATCTGCGAAAATCTGCGGGAAATTTCTCTCGCACTTTGAAGATGCTGTGAATCCGGATGCGTTAAGTGGTAAATAGAGAGTAGTGCACAACGTTTAGACATTTCTTCTGGCCAAATATTTATACAATCCAAAAACCTACCTACCGAAATACATCTCCCCAAATCCCCAAATCTCCAAATTCCCAAATCCTCAAATCCAAAATTCCCCCACTCCCTATCTTTGCTCCAATGAATTTCGGGTTCGACGCCAAGCGGGCTTATCATAATCACACCGGCCTGGGCCATTACAGCCGCACGCTAATTGAATTACTCTCGGAGCATTTTCCGGAGCATTCCTATTATCTTTTTAATCCAAAGCCTTCTTCCCGCTACCGGTTTTATCGGGATAATATCGTGGAAGTATTGCCCGGATCCCTTTTGTCGAATTTATTTCGCGCTGCCTGGCGTAGCAGTTGGGTGAAAAAAGACCTGAAACGACTGGGAGTGGACCTGTATCATGGCTTAAGTCATGAAATCCCGATCGGTATCCAACACACTGGCATACCCGCCATCGTTACCATCCACGACCTCATTCACGAGCGCTATCCCGATCAGTATAAAGCCATCGACCGTCGAATCTATACGCGCAAGTACAAAAACGCCTGCCGCCATTCAGCCCGAATCATCGCCACCAGCCAGCAAACCCTGCAGGACCTTGTGAACATGTATGGTGTCGACGGCAACAAAATCGATGTATGTTATCAAAGTTGTTCACCGCTATTTGCGCGTGTAGCCAGTGAGGAGGAGAAGCGCCAGGTGCGCGAACGTTACCAGTTACCTGAGCGGTTTTTGTTGTCGGTGGGCACCATTATTGAACGAAAGAACCTGCTGAATGTGTGCAAAGCGCTCTATCTGCTTCGCGATGAAAAGCTGCCGCCACTGTTGGTGATAGGGAAGGGGAAGGGAAAATATAACCAGCAGGTCAGAGATTTTATTACGCAGTTTAATCTTGGTCACCGCATAAGATTCCTGTCTGAAGATCCGCAGGCCGCTACTATCAAGGGTTGGCTCAGTACGGAAGATCTGTCGGTCATTTATCAACTGGGTAGTGCCATGCTCTATCCCTCTTCATTCGAAGGATTTGGTATGCCGGTGATGGAAGCGTTATGGGCCGGCTTACCGGTTATTACCAGCAACCAGTCGTGCCTGCCCGAGGTGGGCGGGGATGCCGCTTTATACGTAAACCCACTGGAAGCGGAAGACATAGCCGACGCTATCCGAAAAGTGATATTTGATGAAGGGCTTGCCGCGGCCATGCGCGTGAAGGGATTTTTGCACACGGAAGGATTTACCCCCGCGCGTTATGTGCAATCTGTTATGAACGTATATAAAAAAACAGTATGATTCCTTTTGAAAAGGATATAGAAGCCTGCCTCCCGGTATTGCATGCCGGCGGATTGATAGTATATCCCACCGATACCATCTGGGGTATTGGTTGCGACGCCAGCAACCCCGCTGCGGTGGAAAAAATCTATCAGCTCAAAAACCGTCCCGGTTCCAAAGCCATGATCGTATTGGTGGCGGGTGAACGGGATATTTTGCAATACGTAGCATCCGCCGACCTGGCGCTTTTCGATTTTTTGGAAAAACAGGAGAAACCCACAACCGTTGTATATGAAGGCGCTATTGGCTTTGCCGACAACCTGGTTTCCCCGGATGGCAGCATTGCCATCCGCATTTGCCGCGATGAGTTTTGCCGGCACCTGATTCGCCGCTTCCGAAAGCCCATTGTTTCCACCTCCGCCAATATTTCGGGTCATCCTTCTCCAGCGCGGTTTGCCGATATCGATCCCGTTATTATCGGAGGGGTAGATTATGTGGTAAAGCATCGGCAGCAGGAAGACCAGCCTGCCAGCGCATCGGCCATTATCAAATGGAAAAATGGCGAAGTGGAGTGGATACGTCGTTGAGTTGCGGCGCTTAAATTTTATCTTTGCGCATTCTTATGCAGATTCATTGTACAGAAGAGGAAAAGGAGCTAATTGCCAAACTGGCCAATGCCGCGGAGCAGCTACAGGTAGAAGCTTACCTGATTGGCGGCTTTGTGCGCGATAAGATTATGGGGCGCGCTACCAGCGATGCCGATATCGTGTGCATTGGCGATGGCATTGCGCTGGCCGGGGCCACGGCCCAACAATTTGTGCCGGCACCATCGGTTCAATATTTCAAGAATTTTGGCACCGCCCATATCCGCATTTCCCTCCGGCGAAATGGGCCTGATGCGGAACCCGAATGGTTCGATCTTGAATTTGTGGGCGCCCGCAAGGAAAGCTATCGGTCGGATTCACGCAAGCCTGCCGTAGAGGCGGGTAGCTTTAAAGATGACCAGGAACGCCGCGATTTTACCATCAATGCGCTGGCCATTAGTTTGAACCGGGCCGATTTTGGTCAGCTCATCGATCCATTTGGTGGCCTGAATGACATACAGGAGCAGATCATCCGTACACCACTCGATCCCCATATCACTTTTAGCGACGATCCCCTGCGTATGATGCGCGCCATCCGATTTGCCACGCAATTGGGTTTTCAGATATTGCCCGAAGTATTCGAAGCCATTCGAAAGCAGGCTGACCGTATCCGAATTATATCGAAAGAACGGATCACCGATGAACTGAATAAGATAATCCTGGCCGACCGCCCATCCGTCGGATTTGATCTTTTGTATCGCTCAGGATTATTGAAGAAAATATTTCCCCAAATGGTTGACCTGGCCGGCGCGGAGTATATCGATGGCCACGGGCATAAGGATAATTTTTATCATACCCTGCAGGTACTGGATAATGTGGCCGCCAAAAGCCGGGATCTTTGGCTTCGATGGGCTGCTATCCTCCATGATATTGGTAAGCCCGCGACCAAAAGATTTGAAGAGGGTCATGGATGGACATTTCATGGGCACGAAGTGGTAGGGGGGCGTATGGTGCCGAAAATATTTACACAGTTGAAGCTGCCCCTGCATGAAGAAATGCGATTTGTGCGCAAGCTGGTAGAATTGCACCTTCGGCCCATCAGCCTCACCAAAGAAAATATCACCGACAGCGCCATACGTCGCCTGCTGTATGATGCCGGTGACGATTTTGAAGCATTGATGGCTTTATGTGAAGCGGATATTACCTCCAAAAACAAGAGTAAGGTGAAGCGCTACCTCGAAAACTTTCAAATGGTGAGGCAGCGTTGCCGGGAAGTAGAGGAAAAGGATCATATCCGCAACTGGCAGCCACCCGTACGGGGGGAATGGATCATGGAAACATTTGGCTTAGCCCCATCCAAACCCGTGGGAATTTTGAAGGATGCGCTGAAGGATGCGATTCTCGATGGGGTGATTCCCAATACAAAGGAAGCGGCTGAGCAGTTTATTCATGAAAAGGCGGCAGAAATGGGTTTGAAAGCCCGGGGCAGTGTTTCTTGACATTAGCCCGGAATCGCTAAATTTGTGCAATGGCTATTCTAAAATTCAGGATTTATTTCGAAGAAGACGAAAGCATTTATCGCGATGTGGCGATCAGGCACACGCAGTCTTTCCTGGAACTCCATGAAAGTATTTTGCGCGCCTATGAATTCGACAATAAGCATAAAGCCACATTTTTCCGCAGTAACGATCACTGGCAACGCGGTCGTGAGATCAGCCTGGAAAAATACGATAAGGAGTATAAGGCTCCGCCGCTGATCATGGAAGAAACCAGCATTGGTTCCGAGATCAGGGATCCCAATCAAAAGTTTGTATACCTCTACGATTTCAACAAGAACTGGACCTTCCTGATTGAGCTGATCAATGTATCGAAGGAAGAAAATCCCCGGCTCAGTTATCCATCCCTGATGCGTAGCGAAGGCATCGCCCCCAGCCAGTATGGCACCAAAGGTTTGCTCGGCGAGAAATTTGCCGATGTGGAAGAGAAATATGACCTCAGCCAGGTGGGCGACGGCTTTGCTGAAAAAGATGAAGATGGGGAAGACCTGGGTCTCGATGAGGCCGCGGCGGGTGAGGACGAAGAAAGCTGATGTCGGAAAAGACAAAATACCTTGTACTGGTGGCGGGCCCCACGGCGGTGGGAAAAACAAAGATGGCCATCCGGCTGGCCCAATGGTTGCAAACAGAGATCATATCGGCCGATAGCCGCCAGTGTTATCGCGAAATGAATATTGCTGTCGCCCGGCCTTCGCTAAGTGAGCTCGCACAGGTTCCTCATCATTTTATTGCCTCGCATAGCATTCATCAACCACTCAGTGCGGCCGATTATGCAGAACAGGCTTTGGAAATAGCCGACCGGTTATTTCAGCAACATCAGTTTGTCGTACTTACAGGTGGCACCGGCTTATATATTCGTGCGCTTTGCGATGGGCTCGATGAAATCCCCGATATCGCGCCCGATATACGAGATAAAATTCAGGAGGGCTATGAAACCGGCGGATTGGGCTGGCTGCAGGAACAGGTAGCCCAAAAAGATCCACACTATTATCGGCAGGGCGAAATACAAAACCCCAGACGCCTCATGCGTGCGCTGGAAGTGGTGGAATCCACCGGCCAATCTATTCTCCAATTTCAAAAGAAAGAAACAATAAATCGCCCCTTTTCCACCATTCGAATTGGATTGGAACTGAACCGAGATGAGCTATATGCCCGTAACAATGCAAGAGTTTTGCAGATGATCAAAGATGGTTTGGAACAGGAAGCGAGGAGCCTTTTGCCCTATCGCCATTTGCAGGCCCTGCAAACAGTGGGATATACTGAGCTTTTCGATTATTTCGATGGCAAATATGATCTGTCGCGTGCAGTGGAGCTGATTCAGCAACACAGCCGGCACTATGCCAAACGGCAACTTACCTGGTTTAAAAAAGACGCGGAAATGCGCTGGTTTCATCCGGAAGCATGGGCCGATATAAAAGCCTACATTAGCCAGCAGGCATCGCTCACCTAATCAATATGTTAACAATTACTTTAATTGTATGGGCGGTGCTATAATTATATAAACAGAAAGCGCTGGATTTCCTTCATTTGAGCGTCTAAAGCAAGTAACTTTGCGATTCCTGAAAAGCACTACCGGCCGGAACTATCAAAAATTGGCTACTATCCAACCATTTAGGATACGCATTGTTAGCCAATTGGCTTTTTACCACTAAACACCCGAACGAATGATGAAGTCACTTCTGTTGGCATTCGCCACTGTTATTTTTTTATTACCTGCCAATGCCCAAAACGAGCGAGAAGGCGAACAAATGCCTGGCAACCAGCTACAAATGCGGGTGCCTGAAAATCGACTCTACGGAAAACTGGTGAGTGAGGTAACGGGAAAAGGAGTGGAAGCGGCATCTGTTCAGTTGTTTATTGGCGACAGCCTGATTCGTGGTATGCTATCGAAACCAAATGGCGATTTTAGTTTTGAAAAGCTTCCTGCCAATACGGAGTTTAAGCTGCAGATTTCAGCCATCGGTTTTGAACCCATATTTCAAACCATACCGGCCCAACCGGCAGAGGGTGGCCGCGCCGATTTTAGCCAGGACCTGGGCAATATTTCCCTGGCGGGCGAAGTAAAACAGCTAACGGGTGTTGTTGTTACCAGCTCCAGGCCAGCCCTGGAACTGGGGATAGATCGAAAAATATTCAATGCCGCCAAAAGCTATACCGCTACCGGCGGTACGGCGGTTGACCTGATGAAAAATATTCCTTCCGTTTCGGTAGATATCGACGGAAATGTAACCTTGCGAAACAGCCAGCCCCAAATTTTTGTGGATGGACGTCCTACTATTCTTACACTTGATCAAATTCCCGCAGATAATATTGATAAGGTTGAGTTAATCACCAACCCTTCGGCCAAATTTGACGCGGCCAGCTCGGGCGGTATTATCAATATTATACTGAAGAAAAACAAGCGGGTGGGGCTCAACGGTATCCTCACTTTGGGTGTAGGTACTCCTGATATTGCCAACGGCAACCTCAACCTGAATCTTCGGCAGGGTAAGCTCAACTTCTACCTGAGTGGCGGCTATAACCAGTCGGGTGGCCGCGCGCGCAGCGAAACCTATCGGGAGAACAAAGAGAATGGCATGATCGATAATTACTTTAATCAATCATCATGGAACGAAAGGATGCGTCGATTTGGAAATCTTCGCTTTGGGTTTGATTATTTTATTGATAACCGCAATACCATCAGCATAACCCAACAACTGGGCAGGGGTAATTTCCGCTTCGACGAAGACCAGGACCAGGTGTACCTCAACAGCAATGAAGTGATGGAATACTATGGTCAGCGCTTTTCGGATGGGAAGACCCGCTTCAAAAGAAATGGGACTACGCTGAACTATAAGCATAATTTTCCCAAGGCGGGACAGGAACTGACCGCGGATGTAACCTACAACTATGGTTCACGCGATGAGAACTCGACAATCGAAAACGGATTCTTTTTTCCGGATGGTTCGCCCTATTCGCAAACCTCTCTGGTGGAAAATTTCGGGGATGAAAACAGCAATCAGTTGACCGCGCAGATTGACTATGCCAATCCCATCAGCGAGAATTCGAAGATCGAAATGGGTCTGCGCACTTTCCGAAACTATAGCCGGAGCAAGTACGATGCCTTTTCATTGACGAATGGTGTGCCTGAAAAATTATCGCTGAGCAATAACTATGAATACACCGAGCTGGTGCACGCAGCTTATGTAACTTATTCCAACAAGATTGAAACTTTTGGATACCAGTTGGGTTTGCGTACAGAGGTTTCAGAGTTCGATGGCTTAATGATTGATAGCGCATTCAAGTTTGGCTATCAGTATCCCCGCAATTTCAAGAATATCTGGAATGCGATTTTCCCCAGCATTTTCCTGAGCAAGGAACTGTCGGAAAATGATCAGCTTCAGGTGAACTATTCGCGCCGGATCCGTCGCCCACGCTTTTGGCAGATCAATCCCTTTATTGAAATTAATGATCCTACCAACCTGCGTCAGGGTAATCCTCAGCTACGTCCGGAGTTCATCAACTCCTATGAGCTGAACTATAGCCACAATTATAATAAGGGCAATTTCCTGGGTGTTCTTTATTTCCGCAACAACCCTGATGATATTACGCAGTATAGTGATACCATTACCACGGCGCAGTTCCAGCAATTGCAGAATGCGGCCATTGATCCGAACGCGATCCTGAATACTTTTATCAACGCCGGTGTTACCAATCGCTATGGTGCGGAGTTTACCCTGCAACATAAAGTGGGCGAATATTTTGAAATTACCCCCACGATGAACCTGCAGTATCGCACGGTGAAAGCCCGGGTAAATGACCTGGACCTCAGCAATGAAGGTTTTAACTGGGAAGCCAAACTGATGGTGAATTACCGGATCATGAAAGAGGGTAAATCCCTGTTCAATAAGCTGGCCTTCCAGCTCATGGGCGAATACGAGTCGCCGGAAGTGATCCCCCAGGGCCGAAGGAAATCGCAGTATAGCGTAGACCTGGCCATCCGTAAGGATTTTCTCAAACAGGATAAGGGTACCCTTACTTTTGGTATCAATGATGTCTTTAACACCAATCGCTGGGGAACCATTTATGATACGGAAAATTTTTACCAGGATTCCTATCGTCGCTGGAATGTGCGTAATTTCCGTCTCACTTTCAGCTATAAGTTTGGAGACGCCGAATTTACCTTCGGCAACAGGAACCGCAACAGGGATATCGATGATTAATCTCCGTTTGCTGATCTGATTAATGTGCGAAAGGCTGCCTTTCGCACATTTTTTTTTAGCTGCGCATCGGGCAGTAGATTTGCCAAATGTCCTACACCCCTTTTCAATTGGCGACCCGCTATATTTCTTACCGCCTTAAAGCCGGTAACCGCCGGGGCCATGGCATGCATTCACCCTTTGTGTATGCCTTTATCCGGGAATTGTTGCAGGACAGGAAGCAGTACCCTGAGTACGCAAAACTGGAAGCCTTTCGGTCGCAGCTTCGAAGCAATCAGGAAACCATCGACGTATTGGACCTGGGTGCCGGTTCGGGTAAAGGCGGCGGAAGGCAGCGTACAGTGGCTTCCATAGCCAGGAATGCGGCCAAGTCGCGAAAATTTGCGCAGTTGTTGTTTCGTATGGCAAGGCACTACCGGCCACAGACGATGCTGGAGTTGGGAACATCCCTGGGGATTAGCAGCGCCTATCTCCAGTTGGGAAACCCGGCGGCGCGGTTGTTGACGCTTGAAGGCGCACCCGCCATTGCCGATATGGCGCGCAAGAATTTCCGGGAGCTGGGCCTGGAACGCATTGAGCAAATTACCGGCAATTTTGATGATACGCTGCCAGGGGCTTTGCAGCAATTGGGTCGGGTAGACCTGGCTTTTATTGATGGCAATCACCGGTACCAGCCTACCCTGCATTATTTCAACAGCATTCTTCCCTATACGCACAACGAAAGTATCCTGGTGTTCGACGATATTCACTGGAGCCGTGAAATGGAGCAGGCCTGGACCGAGATAAAAGCAAATCTCCTCACGCGTTGCAGCATTGATCTTTTTACCATCGGCATCGTATTTCTTCGCCGTGAATTTTATCAGCCGCAACATTTCAGCATAGCCTATTAATTCTAATATTCTTTTAAGAACGAAATAACCGAATCCGCAAATTTCTAATTCAAAAAGAATCCCCTATCTTACTGCTGAAAAATACAGGCCTGAATGGTAATAGCAGTATTGAAAGAAATCGCTCCCGAAACCCGGGTTTCCCTGTTGGCTGAAGGAGTGGCCACATTAACTAAGAAGGGGATTCAAGTATGGGTAGAACCAGGCGCCGGCGTCGCGGCCTATTGTAGCGATGCAGATTATGAGAAAGCAGGCGCAAAGATTGCAGGCATCGATGAAATTGCTGCCGGAGCCGACATATTGCTCAGCATACAGGCTCCACCGGAAGGACCTCTCACGCAGAAAAAAGATCGCATTCTTATAGGGGTTTATCAACCCCTCTTTCACCAGGAAAGAACAGAACGTTGGGCGGCGGCGGGTTTGAAAGTTTTTTCGCTCGACATGTTGCCGCGTACAACAAGGGCGCAAGCCATGGACGTGCTCAGTTCGCAAGCGAATATCGCGGGTTATAAAGCCGTTTTGTTGGCTGCGAATTTGTATGGCCGCTATTTTCCCATGTTTATGACCGCGGCCGGCAGTATTGCCCCGGCCAAATTGCTGATCCTGGGTGCGGGTGTGGCAGGCTTGCAGGCGATTGCCACGGCAAGGCGATTGGGTGCGGTGGTGGAAGTGTTTGATACAAGGCCGGCAGTGAAGGAAGAAGTGATGAGCCTCGGTGCCAAATTTGTGGAAGTGGAAGGTGCAGCCGACGCTTCCAAAGCGGGTGGCTATGCCGTAGAGCAAACGGAAGAATATAAACAAAAGCAGCAGGCAAGAATTGCGGAGAGCATTGCCAAATCGGATATTGTGATAACCACCGCGCAAATTCCAGGTAAAAAGGCGCCGATCCTGATTACCGAAGAAATGCTGCTTCGGATGCGCAATGGATCGGTGATTATTGACCTGGCCGCCGCCACGGGTGGCAATACCCCCTTTACCCGCAACAACGAAACGGTAGAATTTAACGGCGTTCGGATCGTTGGCAATTCCATTTTGCCCGCCAGCATGCCTTCCGATGCCAGCAAATTGTATGGCAAAAATGTGCTGAACTTTCTGCAACTTATTATTAATAAGGAAGGGCAAATTGAAATAAATGAGGAGGATGAATTGATTCGGGGTGCAGGGGGATTTTTTAAGTGATAAGTTTTGAGTTATAAGTTTTAAGTTGGAGTAGTGAGCAATCTAACTTGATTTACGGAAACAATTGATTCTACTACTATACTACCATTAACTTATAACTTAAAACTTACAACTTAAAACTTAAACCAAACGTACTACGTACAACCTAAAACGTATAACATGAAAGACATTCTCACCTGGATACATACCCATCAACAAATCATCTACATCGTGGTATTGATGGTTTTTGTGGGTATCGAAGTGATCGGCCGGGTGCCCAGCGTATTGCATACGCCCCTCATGAGTGGCGCCAATGCCATTCACGGTGTGGTCATCATCGGCGCCATCATTGTGATGGGGAAGGCGGAAACCGACAATTACCTGGCCCTGATTATGGGCTTCCTCGCCGTAGTGCTGGGCACGTTGAATGTGGTGGGTGGCTTTGTGGTCACGGACAGGATGTTGGAGATGTTTAAGAAGAAGAAGTGAGTAGTGAGTAGTAAGTAGTGAGTAGTGAGTAGTGAGTAGGAAGTGTTAGGAAGATGGAAGCTATATATCAGTCAACCTTAAACCTTAAACATTAAACCTTAAACCTTAAACTTCCTCACAAACCTGCCGGCAGGCATGTCAACAAATCACCGAATCAACAAATCAACAAATCAACAAATCAACGAATCAACGAATCAACAAATCAACGAATCAACAAATAAATGCTATTAACATTACTATATCTTCTCGCTTCTGTCACTTTCATCCTGGGGCTGAAAATGCTCAGCAATCCGGCTACGGCACGGCGCGGTAATTTGCTGGCGGCGGGCGGCATGACCCTCGCTATTGCCGGAACCATCTTTCTCTATGAGGATGAAGCAGGGCAACGTCTCGGTAATTATGGCTGGATCTTTGGCGGCCTGGTAGTCGGCGCCATCATCGGAACCCTGGCTGCCAAAAAAGTGAAGATGACGGCCATGCCCGAAATGGTGAGCCTCTTTAATGGTATGGGTGGCGCCTGCGCGGCCCTTATTTCCGTTGTGGAGTTTGATCATCTGATGCATGTATATGGTGAAACGGGTGCGGAAATGATTCCCGTTGGATTGTTGCTCATCATCCTGCTGGGCCTCATCATTGGCTCTGTCTCTTTCGCGGGTTCCATGATTGCCTGGGGAAAGTTGAACGGAAGGGTTGGTGATTTTTCTTTCAAAGGACAGCATATTTTCAATATCGCTTTATTGCTGCTGATTCTGGCTCTTGGTATCTACCTCTGCGGTTGGTTGCCGGTAAATGCATCCTTGCTATTCTATCTCCTGTTTGGCTTGTCGCTGCTCTACGGTGTATTCTTTGTATTTCCCATCGGCGGAGCCGATATGCCGGTAGTGATCTCCCTGCTCAATTCATTCACCGGTGTGGCAGCAGCCTGTGGTGGTTTCTTATACGACAACAAAGTGATGCTTACCGGTGGTATCCTGGTGGGTGCTGCCGGCACCCTGCTCACCATCCTGATGTGTAAAGCCATGAACCGGTCCCTGGCCAATGTGCTGATCGGCTCCTTCGGCGGTGGCGCCAAAGCAGGTGCAGCCAAAAGCGGCGACCAGGGCGCTTATAAAGAAATCAATCTGAGCGATGCCGCCGTGGTGATGAGCTATGCCAATAAAGTGTATATCGTACCCGGTTATGGCCTGGCGGTAGCACAGGCACAGCACGTGTGTCATGAACTGGAAAAACTGCTCGAAAGCAAGGGCGTGGAAGTGAAATATGCCATTCACCCCGTTGCCGGACGCATGCCCGGGCATATGAACGTACTGCTGGCTGAAGCCGATGTTCCCTACGACAAGCTGTTGGAAATGGAGCATGCCAACGAAGAGTTTGGCAGTACCGATGTGGTATTGGTGTTGGGAGCCAATGATGTGGTAAACCCCGCGGCCAAATCGGACCCGTCTTCTCCCATCTACGGAATGCCGATCCTCGATGTGGAGGCGGCCAAAACCTGTATCGTGAACAAGCGTAGCATGAAGCCCGGCTATGCGGGCATAGAGAATGATTTGTTTTTCCGTCCCAAAACTTCCATGTTGTTTGGCGATGCCAAGAAGGTTTTGCAGGACCTGGTGGCGGAGATCAAGAATCTCTAAGTAATTTGCCCTGGTGAATCTGCCTGAAGAATTTCTCCGATCGCTGGAAGGACTGCCCGGTTACGACCGGGAGGCTTTTCTTGCTGTTCACCTTCGTGCTGAATCCATCAGTTCGGTAAGGCTGAACCCGGCCAAATTGCAGGAGCCGCACTGGAAAATTCCACTCAGCCCCGTGCCCTGGTCTAAATGGGCTTATTACCTGGCCACCCGGCCCTCTTTCACGTTCGATCCTTATTTTCATGCCGGAGCTTATTATGTGCAGGAAGCTTCCAGCATGCTGCTGGAGCAGGTGCTTTTGCAGCATGCCGATTTGGGAAAACCGGTAAGGGTACTTGATTTGTGTTCCGCTCCCGGCGGTAAATCCACGCACCTGCATTCCCTTATTTCTTCCGATAGCCTTTTGGTGAGCAATGAAGTGATTCGCAGCCGGGCCACGGTATTGCGTGATAATATCATTAAATGGGGAACAGAGAATGTAGCTGTGCTCAACAACGATCCGGCCGATTTCGGCAGAATGGGCGGCTTTTTCGATATGATGGTGGTGGATGCTCCCTGTAGCGGCAGCGGTCTTTTCCGGCGCGATGCCGCGGCCATCAACGAATGGAGCAGCAGCCAGGTCGACTTTTGCGCCCTCCGGCAGAAAAGAATCCTGGCCGATAGCTGGCCGGCCCTGAAAGAAGATGGCCTATTGATTTATTCTACCTGCTCTTATTCGCAGGAAGAGGATGAGGAAATATTGAAGTGGTTGATGCAGGAGTTGGACCCCATCCCTCTTCCACTCAATATGGCTGCGGCCTGGGGCGTGGTAGAAGTGAATGCCAACGGTGCCTGGGGTTACAGAAGTTGGCCACATCGCGTGAAGGGTGAAGGTTTTTTTATAGCGGCATTCCGAAAGAAGAAGGGAGGCACAGGATTTGCACTAAAAAACAAATCAAAAGCTGAAAGAATTTCAAAGCAGGAGAAGCATTTGCTGAAGGAATGGGTCAATACCGACAACAAAGAGTGGGTGAAAAACGGCAATACTGTTTTTGCATGGCCTCCTGCACTGGCACCCGAGTTGGAATGGATGCTGGAAAATATGAACATGCTCTATGCCGGAGTAAGGGTAGGCGAACTGATGCGTAATAAAATGGTACCCGATCATGCGTTGGCCCAGAGTGCCATGTTACACGAAGCGATTCCCGTCACTAATCTCGACCCTGATCAGGCCATTGCGTATTTGCAACGAAAAGAATTTGCCTGGCCGGGAAAGGGGAAAGGCTGGCAAATAGCTGCCTTTGAAGGGCAAAAGCTGGGATGGGTAAATGTACTAAGTAACCGCATCAATAATTACTATCCCAAAGAGCTTAGAATACTGAAGGAGAAATAACAGTTGGGCAAGCGCCTGAAAATCCTGATTTTTGCCCGACCAAACTTTATCATCATGAAGAAATGGTTAATCACCCTCGCGGTATTTTTCCTGGCCACTGGTTTTGCGAAAGCGCAACTGGGTAGCCTGCTAGTGAAAAAAAGCGAGAAAGGTCTTTATATCGATCATAAAGTAGTGGCCCGTGAAGGACTCTATTCCATTGGCAGAATATATTATGTGCATCCCCATCACCTGGCCTCATTCAATAACCTCGATTCCGAGGCCGGGCTGAACCTGGGTCAAACCCTGCGCATACCACTCACCGATACCAATTTTAATCAACGCAGTTCCGATGGCTTGCCCATTTATTATGTGGTCGCCGCGGGCGATGGTCTGTCGTCGATCAGCCGGGTTCACAATCGCGTGCCGCTTGATCGCCTGCGCAACTGGAACGACCTGCGAACGGATAATATCAACAAAGGCACGAAAATAATTGTGGGATATCTTTCGATGTCGTCGCCGGCACCATCAGAACTTGCGGTCAATACAAAACCCGCAAAACCTGAGACAATACCTGCCGAAAGCGAATCCGGTAACGAAGCGCCGACCGCTACCGTCGAGAAGCAGGAGCCTGTCTTAACGGAAGAGAGGCAGGTTGAAAAACCGGCTGCTACGGCAATAGCAGATCGGGAGCCGGCGAACCCGCGGCGTTCAGAACCTAAACAGGAGTTGCCTGAATCTGTGCAAAGCCAATCGGCAACGGGCGGCAAATGGAGCGGTATGGGCTTTTTCAAACCTTATTTTGAACAGCAGGCCGGAAAAGCAGCCCCCAAAATAAATGAAACCGTAACCTCGGGTATTTTCAAAACCACCAGCGGCTGGCAGGATGGGAAATATTATTTGCTGATTGATAATGTACCTACCGGTAGTATTGTAAGATTGAGCAATCCCGCCAACGAAAAAGCCATATTCGCCAAAGTATTGGGCGAAATGAATGGCATTCGCCAAAATCAGGGTTTAAATATAAGGATAAGCAATGCGGCAGCGGCGGCGTTGGGGATAGGGGAGGAGGAGAAGTTTGTGTTGCAGATCCTGTATTGAGTTATAAGTTATAAGTTCTAAGTTATAAGTTATAAGTGGTAGGTGTAATTCCAAAAACAAAAAAGTACATCTAGAACGTAATACTTACTACTTTATACCTACTACTTAAAACTTACAACTTAAAACTTACAACTTAAAACTTATAACTCAAGACACCCTATTCCCTCTCAAAAACTCCCCCACATCCATCCTCCTCTTTCCTTCCAGTTGAATTTCTTCCGCTTCATAATAGCCATCGGCGCAGGCTATACGCAGGAATTTTTTATTGTCGCTTACAACCGTACCCGGCTTCTCCTTCACCTGGCTGATGACCGGATGGCCCCGGAATATTTTCAATACCTTATCGCCAAGCCGGGTAAATGCACCCGGATAAGGCGATAAGCCGCGGATCAGATTATGCACATCGGCGGCGTTGCGGGTAAAGTCGATCCGGCAGGTATCGGTATGAATTTTCGGCGCGTGCCGGAGCTGGTCGGCCGGGAGCGCTGGCTGGGGAATGGGTTGCAGATGGCCTTCAAAAATCCCCTTCAGCGTTTTTACCAACAGTTGAGCGCCAACAGCCTTCATACGATCATGCACTTCACCGGCATTGTCGTTCTCGCCAATAGAAATTTTTTCCTGCAAAAGCATGCCGCCCGTATCAATTTCGTGTTGCAGTTGAAAACTGGTTACCCCGGTTTCTTTTTCTCCATTGATGATGGCCCAATTGATGGGCGCCGCGCCACGGTATTGCGGAAGCAGGGAGCCGTGAATGTTGATGGAACCCATCGGCGGCATATTCCATACCTGTTCGGGCAGCATGCGAAATGCCACTACCACCTGGATCTCGGCTTGCAGCGCACGCAATGCATCGAGGAATTCGGGCGATTTCAATTTTTCAGGTTGCAACACGGGCAGGCCCCGGCTCAGCGCGTATTTCTTCACCGCACTTTCCGTGGCCTTCATACCACGTCCGGCCGGTTTATCCGGTGCCGTTACCACCGCCACCACATTAAAACCCGATTCACGGAGGGCATCCAGCGAAGCCACGGCAAATTCTGGCGTGCCCATAAATACGATGCGTTGAGGATAGGTCAAAGGCTTTGCGTTTTAGAGACCGATTTAAATTTCATGACCTTATTCGGCGTATAGCAAATATTTTTTCCGCTTTTCCCTGAACTCGGTGAGTGCAGGCTCCCAACTCGCGCGAATTTCGGCTTCCGATTTGCCGGCCTTTATCTGCCGCCATAGTTCGTCATTACCCGCCAGTTTGTTGAAGAAGGATTGTTCCATGCTTCCCGATTTGGGTAGAATGAAAAAACTGTCTTTCTGCGGAAAGAGGCGATAAGCTTCCATCAGCCATTTCAGTTGCACTTTGTTGTCCACTTTTGCCAACACCTCCTCCACAGTTCCACTCAGGTCCCAGCCATAATTCACTTTGCCATAATTCTTGGAGTTTTTGGCACCTTCGTTAGGATTGGGTGTAAAGGCAAAAAGGCTATCGGGCAGGGAAGGATGGCCAAATACCTGGAAAGGTTTGGAAGTGCCACGACCTTCGCTCAGCACCGTGCCCTCAAAAAAGCAGGTGGAAGGATAGAGATAAATGCTCTGGATATTCGGCAAATTGGGTGAAGGCTTCACGGGTAAATCGTACATCGTACGATGATCATAGTTTTCACAGCGAATCAGGTGCACTTCTATATGCGGGGTTTCCGGATAACTATTCGGTACGGCGCCATCGATCACGGCAGGCACAAATTTTCCTTCCATGCCTTTGATCAGTTTTTCACCCAGCAGGTACTGGGCGTATTCGGCGATGGTGAGTCCGTATACCACCGGAATTTGCTGTCTTCCTATAAACGATTTATAGGGCATTTGCAGCACCGGGCCATCCACATAATGGCCATTGGGGTTGGGCCGATCGAGAATCAAAACGGTCTTCTTATGTTCAATACCGGCCTGGATATAGTCTTCGAGCGAAGAGATATAGGTGTAGAAGCGCGTACCCACATCCTGGATATCAAATATCATCACATCCACATCTTTCAGGTCATTGGCATCGGGTAATCGTTTGGCGCCATAGAGCGATACGACCGG
The DNA here is from genome assembly GCA_964395095.1 of uncultured Citrobacter sp. Classification (GTDB taxonomy): domain Bacteria; phylum Bacteroidota; class Bacteroidia; order Chitinophagales; family Chitinophagaceae; genus CAYMZZ01. The sequence continues at coordinate 84,266 of CAYMZZ010000011.1, read as the reverse complement.
TATCCCGGTTGCCTCATCCACATAATTCCCCACTTTCTCACCCGCATCGGCATCGCCCCGAAAACCATGTTCAGGCCCAAATATTACCTGGATGCTGACGCCACTTTTCTGAAGGGTATCCACCAGGTGTTTACTACCCACCATAGAGGTAGGGTTGGCGAAAACAGCAACCCGCTTTCCCTTAATCAGGTGCAGGTATTGAGTCAATCTCTCCGCGCCGGTAACTACGGGCTTTGCGGGATCGGCCAGTTTTTGGCTTTTTGCGGGCTGTGTTTGGCAGGAAGCTGCCAACGATGTCAGCAGCAGCCAGGTAATGATTGTACGCATGCTGCAAAAATGCAGATTATTTGATTATAAAAGCTTGTTAATTAAAGGTTCAGAAAACCGTGACTTTTGTGGAAGCCCATCCCCCTTTTTTTGGCTACCTTGCAAGCCTAATTTATTGCGAAATCTAAAATTTGACAATGCAAACAGTAAAAGCAGGCGATAAGGTAAGGGTACATTATCATGGTCGCCTCAGCAATGGTGAAACATTTGATAAATCCGAAGGTCGTGACCCCCTGGAGTTTGAAGTAGGAAGCGGAATGGTGATCAAAGGTTTTGATGATGGGGTTACCGGCATGACGGTTGGTGAGAAAAAGACCATCGAAATTCCTTTCATGGAAGCATATGGCCCCAGCAATCCCGATATGGTGATTCCCATGCCCCGGGAGCGTTTTCCACAGGATATGGAAGTAGAGATTGGCATGCCCCTGGCTATGTCGGATGGCAGCGGTCAGCAATTCCAGGTAGTGGTTACGGAAATCCGCGAAGATGTGGTGGTCCTCGATGCCAACCATCCATTGGCGGGTAAAGACCTCACATTTGACCTGGAACTGGTGGAAATTGTGGGCGGTTCTCCGCTCATCATCATGCCCTGATCGGTCATAAAGAATTACAGGAGTGGTTTGTCATACATGACAAACCATTTTCTTTTTGTGTAAATTCGCAAGCCTCAACAGACAGCATGAACCGGATCAAAAAGGAAGAAATAGCCGCGCGCTTTATGCGCTATGTGCAGATTGACACGCAGAGCGACCCTCAGTCGGTAGCTTTTCCATCCACCAGCAAGCAGTTGGAACTTTCCCGCTTATTGCTGAGCGAGCTACGAACAATGGGCATTACCGATGTGGAGATGGACGAGAATGGCTATGTATATGCTGCTATCCCCTCCAATAGCGATCGTGAAAATATCCCCGTAATTTGTTTCTGCGCACACGTGGATACGGCACCCGATTTAAGTGGCACCGGCGTTAAGCCCATCCTGCATGCCAATTACCAGGGTGCAGATATTGTATTGCCCGACGACAACAGCCAGGTGATACGTATGACGGAGCACCCCTACCTGGAGAAGTTGACAGGTCATGACCTGATAACGGCCAGCGGTAAAACCTTGCTTGGTGCCGACGACAAGGCGGGAGTGGCCATCATTATGGAATTGGCGGCCTTTCTGCAAAAGAATCCCGACTGGCCACATGGCGACATCCGCCTGCTATTTACGCCCGATGAAGAAGTGGGAAGGGGAACCGAAAGAGTGGACCTGAAAAAGCTGGGTGCACAATATGCCTATACCCTGGATGGCGGCGAAAGGGGTAGCCTCGAAGATGAAACCTTTAGCGCCGATGCGGTGGAATTGAAAATTACCGGAGTAAGCGCCCATCCCGGCTACGCCAAAGACAAGATGGTGAATGCCCTGAAGATTGCCGGACAAATATTGCAGGCGCTACCCAAAGACAGGCTTTCGCCCGAAAGCACCGAAGGGCGTCGCGGCTTTATTCATCCTGTTGCCGTCAACGGCATACCGGAGGAATGTACCATCGAGTTCATCATCCGTGATTTTGAAACCCCGGGCCTGAAAAAGAAGGCCGATTTCCTACGCACACTGGTAGAGGAAGCCGTACGCGCACAACCAGCCGCGCGCTATGAGTTTACCGTGAAGGAGCAGTACCGCAACATGAAGGAAGTACTGGACCTCCATCCCCAGGTGGTGGCCAATGCCCGCAAAGCCATGGAGCGGGCCGGACTGGAAGTGAAAATGGAAAGCATTCGCGGCGGCACCGATGGCAGCCGACTCTCCTTTATGGGATTGCCCTGCGCCAACCTGTTTACCGGCATGCAGGCCATTCATAGCAAACATGAATTTGTGAGCGTGCAGGATATGATGGCTGCAGGAGAAGTGTTGATTGAGCTGGTGAAGCTGTGGGGGGAGGAGTAGGAAGTAGTGAGTAGGAAGTAGTGAGTAGGAAATTATTCGGTAATTTGTTTATTTGGGGATTTGTTGGGTAAGAACATCTGCGTTCATCTGCGTAAGAATCTGCGAAAATCTGCGGGAAAATTATCCTGAGCTCAAGAGTTGTGGCGGGGAAGGAAGACGTTCGCTACAATAACATTTTAAACCTTAAACCCTAAACCTTAAACTTATCCGATTACGGTTTCTCATAATTTTTCTTGGCTTGTTTCAATTCGCGAACGCACAATCGCTATTGTTGAATAGCGACCTGGAAGAAGTGAATACCTGCACGGAATATGATGCGGAATGTGCTCCCGAGGCCTGGATTTCTTCTTCACCGGGATTCAGCAATTTTTTCAAAGACCGGAATCGTGCACATAGTGGCGACTATTGCCTCGCTTTGGATGCGGGCCATCACAGCAAGCCTTTTTTCCGCAGCTTTATCCGTACTCCCCTCTTATGTGCTTTGCGTGCGGGGCACCAGTATCGTGTGAGCTTTTACCTGAAATCGCCACATCCGGCTTTGCTCGATAGTGTGGGCTTTTATTTTGGTGAAACAGATCCCCTGCTCGAGCGAAAACCCGTCCATCGCCTGGCCCCCAGTGGTTATGTTCAATTCCCAATGGCCCGCCGCAACGACAGTGCCTGGCAAAAAGTGGAGATGGACTTTGTAGCCAGTGGACAGGAGGCCTTTTTTCAGGTCGCCTACTTTGGTATAAACGATGTACAGGGATCTACAGGAATTGACAGGGAAGCCCGATTCCAGATTTTTGTCGATGATATTGAAATGTATGCATTGGATCCTGCTGAATCCATTTGCGCCAACTGGCAGGAGAGAAAGGATTCTATTTATGGGCAGAATGCCCGGCACGAATTCCTGAAGCGAATCCTTTCTTATCGTCGGCAGCAGCCCCCAGGCCCTCTTCATCTGCCTCTGACCCGGATAATGAAGGTAGATACCCTGGTTTTGCCAGATATTTTATTCGAAACAGGGGAAGCCGCACTGGCCCTCAACCAGCAGTGGGTTCTCGACAGCCTTTGTCGCCAACAGCAAGGGCGTGCCATTGATTCCGTTAGCATAGAGGGGCATACGGATGATACCGGAACGGATACGCTCAACTTTCGGCTATCTGGCGAGCGGGCGGTATCGGTGGCCAATTATATGCGCCAATGTGCCTGGTATAGCCGGACCCTTTTTCAAGTAAAGGGATGGGGCAGCAGCCGGCCACTGGTGCCCAACCTGGGTCCGGAGCAGCGGCGGAAAAACCGAAGGGTGGAAATACTGATTTTCTATCGTGAATAAACCATATAACCCGTGTAAAAACGATGGGTAGGGATGGCTTCGGAATGCTTATCTTCATGGCCTAAATTTTATTGAATATGGACATAAGTCAGCTACTCTCTTCCTATGGTTGGATTCTCCTGCTTGTTATTATTTTCTTCAGCAGTCTTTTCACCATCAACCAGGGCTATATCGGTGTCGTTACCATGTTCGGTAAATATCGCCGGATAGTACGCCCGGGTTTGAATGTGAAGATTCCCGTACTGGAAACGGTGGCCAAGCGGGTATCCATTCAAAACCGATCGGTGGAGCTCGAGTTCCAGGCCGTAACTCAGGACCAGGCCAATGTGTATTTCAAGAGCATGCTCCTGTATTCGGTACAGAATGAAACGGAATCAACCATCAAGAAAGTGGCGTTTAAATTTATTTCCGACCGCGATCTGATGCAGGCGCTGGTGCGCACCATTGAGGGTAATATTCGTTCTTATGTGGCTACCAAGAAGCAGGCGGAAGTATTGGGCCTGCGCCGGGAGATTGTGGAATACGTAAAAGTGGAAGTGGATCATTCCCTTGAAGACTGGGGGTATCACCTGCTCGATCTGCAGATCAACGATATCACCTTCGATAAGGTGATCCTTGATTCGATGAGCAAGGTAGTGGCCTCGAATAACCTGAAAGCGGCGGCCGAAAACGAAGGTCAGGCCCTGCTGATTACCAAAACCAAGCAGGCCGAAGCAGATGGAAACTCGATCAAGATTTCGGCTGAGGCGGAAAAAGAAGCAGCCCGCCTGCGCGGACAGGGTGTGGCTCTGTTCCGCAAGGAAGTGGCAGCCGGTATGACGGAGGCAGCCGAACAAATGAAACAGGCCAATCTCGATACCAATGTCATCCTTTTCAGTATGTGGACGGAAGCCATCAAGAATTTTGCGGAATATGGCAAAGGCAATGTGATCTTTCTCGATGGCAGCGCCCAGGGAATGGAAGCTACCATGAAGCAGATACAGGCGCTGATGCTGAAGCCGGCAGGTGGCCAGGTAGACAGGGACTTCCAATAATTCTTTGCGTTCATTTTATTCAATGAGCCTTGCAAAAGCGGTGTTTCCTGTTAAAGGATTCAAAAACTTGCCAACACCGTACAAGCAAGGCTCAATTTTTTCGTTCATTCGTACGCATACCAGCCATTGGGCGGTAAGCTAAGGGTTAATGCTCAGGCAACAGGTTATTCAGACCTGTTGATAATCTGCGCTGCGCCATTGGGTATGCAAACCTTACATTTACGGAATTAAACAGCACAACATGTTCGATCTTTTACAGGCAGGCGATAGTATTACGCAAGCAGTAAAATACATGGCGGGAGATGCCAACCAGGATGGAAAACTCAGTTTGTTTGAGTTGTTGAGTATGGGCGGATGGATCATGATCCCCCTCGGATTAATGTTATTGGTAGCTATTTATGTAGCGGCGGAGCGCAGCATCGCCATCCGCAATGCGGCGAAGATTGATACTAATTTCATGAATATTATCCGCGACCATATTATCAGCGGCAATGTGAGCGCAGCGCGCAGCTTCGCGAAAAATACCAATAACCCTGTAGCGAGAATTATTGACAAGGGTATTCAACGTATTGGCAAGCCTATCGACAGCATCGAAAAAAGCATGTCGAATGTAGGCACCCTTGAAATGTATAAACTGGAGAAGAACCTGGGCGCCCTTTCCGTGATCTCCAAAGCGGCGCCCATTTTTGGTTTTGTGGGTACCCTGATGGGGTTGATGCAGCTTTTCTCCGGCATTACCAATAGCAATGAGTTTGAAGTGAGCACCATTGCGGGCGGTATCTATACCAAGCTTATCACTTCCATTACCGGACTGGTGATTGGTTTGATGGCTTACCTGGCTTATAGTTATCTGAACACACAAATTGACAAGGCGGCCAATAAAATGGAAGCCGCCTCCGCCGATTTCCTCGATGTATTACAGGAGCCCACCCGTTAACAGTTGCCCATGAAATTCAGAAAAAGACATAAAGGGGAAGCCTCGGAGGTATTCACAGATTCGTTGAACGATATCCTGTTTATCCTTCTCATGTTCTTCCTCATCGTGGCTACCATGGCGAACCCGAATGTGGTGAAAGTGAGTGTGCCCCGGGGAACCAAGGATACCAAGGCCAAGCAGAATATTGTTGTTTCCATCGACAACGAGCAGCATTTCTTTATCGGCGCCCGGCAGATAGATGTGAGTGCTATCGACTCCACCCTGATCCTCGAAATTGAAAAATACAAGGCAACGGTGGATACCCCCACGGTGGTCATTAATGCCGATACCGCGTCCTATTATGGGGAAGTATTCCGGGTAATGCGTCTTTCCAAGCGTGCCGGCGCCAAAGTGGTGGCCAACGTGAAATAGGGGTAGAGTGCGCCTGCCACGGAAGCTGTGCAAATATCGGTGTCATAAATGAGCAGGTCAGGACCTAGTCTTGAAACCAGGCCCTTATCATCCGGTTCTTGCCCTGCATATCCTTACGAATTTCAGTAGCATAGCCCTGTTCCCTGAACAGGGTTTCGCAGTCGGATGCCAGGTCTTCATGCATTTCGGCCAACACCTGTCCGCCTTTCTTCAGGTGCGATTTTCCAAATTCAGCGATGGCCCGGTAATAAATCAACGGATCCTCATCGGGAACAAATAGTGCCTGCGGCGGTTCATAGGCTACCACATTCACATCGAGCCTGTCCTTCTCCGCCAGGGGGATATAGGGCGGGTTACTGATGATGATATCAACAACCGAAAGTGTATCGCGTTGGGCAGGATCGAGGAAATTTAATTCCCGGAACTCTACCGGCAGCGAAAGCCTTTCCGCATTGGTACGAGCTACTTCCAATGCGGCGGCGCTGATGTCGCAGGAAACAATATTCGCCCTTCCCAGTCTTTTTTTCAGGGCCAGGGGAATACAACCGCTGCCGGTGCCAATATCGAGAATATCCAGTTGTTCGTAAGGGAAACGGCAATTGCTGATTACCCATTCCACCAGCTCTTCGGTTTCCGGGCGGGGTATCAATACATGGCGGTTTACATAAAACGGCAGGCCGGAAAACCAGGCCAAACCGGTGATATATTGTACCGGCTCGTAGGCCAACAGGCGTGGAAGGGCCTGCTCCAATTGCTGCACTTGCGCGGGGCTCATTTCTTTTTGCTGATCCAGGCCGCGTTTTGACGGCGCTGTGCCTGTTATCCACTCCAGCAGTTGTTCGCAAATGGCAGATGCTTCGGATTCGGGATAGATCTGCCCGAGCTTTTGCTGGCAGAATTGACGGGCTTGCTGCTGGGTCATAAAGGCAAACTTAATTCATTTACTTTTGCGGCCGTAATGAAGCTTTCCGGTGCATACGGTACGATCATGGATGATGCGCAGGCCGCGGTTTATATGCAGCATGCCCTGGGCCTTGCAGCGCTGGCGGCCGGCCAGGTGGCGCCCAATCCCATGGTAGGGGCCGTTTTGCTGGCGGAAGGACGCATCATCGGGCAGGGCTATCATCAAAGGTTTGGAGGGCCCCACGCAGAAGTGGTCTGCCTCCACTCAGTTAAACCCGCCGACAGGCACCTGATTCCCCATTCGGAAATGCTGGTGACCCTGGAGCCCTGCGCGCATCAGGGCAAAACGCCGCCCTGCGCCGACCGACTGATCCGCGAAGGAATACCCCGGGTATGGATCGCCTGCCGCGACCCCTTTCCACAGGTTGACGGCAAGGGGATTGAAAAGCTGCGAAATGCAGGGGTCGATGTACGGGTTGGTATCCTGGAAAAGGAAGCGCAGGAACAGAACCGTCGTTTTTTTTGTTATCATACACAACAACGTCCGTATATCATTTTGAAATGGGCCGAAACGGCGGATGGATTTATGGCGCGTCCCCCGAAAGCTGAATGGAAGGGACAGGAACCTGCACTGGCCATCAGCAATAGCTGGAGCCAGCGCATTCTGCATCGCTGGCGTAGCGAAGAAGCCGCCATCATGGTGGGCTGGCGTACGGCCATGGCCGACAATCCGCAACTCAACAATCGTTACTGGCCCGGCCCTTCACCGCTTCGGATCTTGTTGGATAAGGAATTGCGCGTGCCAACGGATTATCATATTTATCAGGATTATCCGGGCCTTGTATATAATCAGCATCGGCAGGGCATACAGGGAAGCGCCGAGCTGCTGAAGATAGAACCCGGCGATGATTTTCTCGACAATGTTTTGGCCGATTTGCATCGTAGGGGAATCCAGTCTGTACTGGTGGAAGGGGGAGCAGGCCTGCTGCAATCCTTTATACAGAAGGGAATTTGGGATGAAGCCAGAGTGATTCGAAATAACTCCCTGTTCATTCAGCAGGGACTGGCAGCGCCAGTGTTGCCGGCGACAAGCATCATTTCGGAGCAGCACTGGGAAAACGATACGCATACTTTTTACCGCAATACCCAAAAAGGATTTGGCGCATGAGTCAGCAGGATTATTATACAACCATTGATCAGGGTTCGCGGGCTGAATACCGGGACCGGGGCAGTCTTTTTATCGGTCTCACTTTTCCGGTAAGCAGTGTGGAGGAGTTTAAGGAAAAACTGGCGGCGGTAAAGAAAGAGCATCCCAAAGCTGCGCATCATTGCTTTGCCTATCGCATAGGTCTTGATCAGAATCTTTACCGGGCCAGCGATGATGGGGAGCCATCAGGCACGGCCGGAAAACCCATCCTCGGACAGATCGACAGCCGGGGATTAACCAATATATTGCTGGTGGTAGTGCGTTATTTCGGTGGTACATTACTGGGCGTGCCCGGACTGATCAATGCCTATAAAACCACCGCCACACTGGCATTGCAGGTCACACGTCAGGTACAGAAGCCCGTACTCATTCCCTATCATCTTCAGTTCGATTATACCCGAATGAACGATGTGATGCGCAGCATCCGACAATTCGATTGCCAGGTATACAGCCAGGAATCACAGCTTTTCTGCCAAATGGAAGTGGGCGTACCTCAGGGCCGGCAGGAAGAGTTTAAGTTTATGATGAAGGAAATGAGGGGAGTGGAGTGTTTGATTCGATGATTTGTTGATTTGTTGATTTGTTGAATCGTTGAATTGTTGAATCGTATCGTTGTGCTCGTTGCGGTAAAGAACTACTGAGTCACCAATCTCACAAATAAACAAATAAACAAATCACCGAATCAACAAATGAACGATTCAACGATTCAACGATTCATCAAATCTTCCAACTGTTCCCTCGTCCTAAACCCCACCACTGCTGCGCTTACCGCCGGATTATTTAAGACGAACCGAACCGCAGCCTGGGCGGGTTTCAGTTCCGGGTTTTCTTTTTTTAGTTTTTCCTGAATGTCTTTAACAGCATCTGCCGAATGATCGAGATAGGCTTCCGGCGCTTTGCCGGCCAGCAGGCCTTTGGCCAGCACGCCCCGGGCCAGTACACCGATTCCCTGTTGATATAGCAGATCGAGGCTGCCTGCTTCCGGTCTTCTGTCGAGTAAACTGTATTGCATCATCACGCTGCTGATCTTCTGCTGCCGCGCATATTTTTCGATGACGGCGGGACGGATGGAGGAGATACCGAAGTAGCGGATCTTGCCGGCCGCCTGCAGCGATTCAAAGCAATCCACAATTTCTTCCCTATCATCTTCCATGGTTCCTCCATGCAATTGATAGAGGTCGATATAGTCGGTCTGGAGCCGACGAAGACTATCATCAATCGCTTTCCGGATATATTCAGCGCGGGGATTCCAGTCCCATCCACTGCCATCGGGTCGCCATTGGTTGCCCACTTTGCTGGCAATCATCACTTCTTTTCTCCTGGCACCCAGGACCTTGCCCAGCCAGCTTTCGTTGTCGCCCCTGTCGTACAAATCAGCGGTATCAAAAAAATTGATGCCCAGATCTATTGCCCGCTCAACCAGGGTCTGAATAGAGGCCACTGGTGGCTTTAATGACATGCATCCAAAACCTATTTCACTGATCATCAGTTCGCTGTTGCCTAATTTTCGGTATTGCATCTGATAAATATTTCAGGTCGGAGCAAATTCGTACCTTAATGGTCTAAAGTTCTTTTTATGGTACGGCATTATATCTCACGCGCGGCCATCTGGCTGCTGGCGATCGTTATGATCGTGTTTGGAGTCCAGCACTTCACCAACCCGAGGGAGATGATGAATTTTGTACCTCCCTTTCTTCCCGGTGGTGATGTATGGGTGTACCTGGTGGGTATTGCCTTTATGCTGGCAGCCATTGCCTTTATCATCAATCGATTTGTGGCCCTTGCGGCCTATTTACTAGCCGTATTATTGTTTTGCTTTGTCCTGCTTATTCACCTGCCCAATTTTCGGGACGCCGGTGATGCAGAGATGAAACAGTTGGCGCTCGTCAACCTGCTAAAGGATACGGCCATAGGAGCATTTGCGCTTTTTATTGCCGCGAATGCCACAAAAGGTCAGCGACTCAATTCGGTTTAACGATTATCCGGCAGTTTAGGGCTATCCCTTTCAGGAAACCAGTTCGGCGATTTTCTCGGCGCTCAATTGGGCATTCCGCATCGAGATGCTGCGAGCGACATGGGCTGCAAATTCCTCAAAAGCGCGGCGCGATACAGTGTCATCGCTTATCATGATCGGCTTGCCTTTATCGCCGCCTTCGCGAATGCCCTGAACCAGCGGAATTTCGCCGAGGAAGGGCAGGTCGTATTCACTGGCCAGCCGTCGTCCACCTTCTTTACCGAATATGAAATATTTGTTGTCGGGCAATTCTGCCGGCGTAAAGTAGCTCATGTTTTCTACCAGGCCGATGATGGGCACATTGAGTTGTGCCTGGCCAAACATGGCAATGCCCTTTTTGGCATCGGCCAGGGCTACATCCTGTGGCGTGGTTACTATTACGGCGCCGGTTACCGGCACCAGTTGCATCAGCGTGAGGTGAATATCGCCTGTTCCGGGCGGCATATCAATCACGAGATAATCTAATTCTTCCCAGGCCACATCGGTCACAAATTGCCGGATGGCACTGCTGGCCATGGGGCCACGCCATACAACGGCATTTTTTTCATCTACGAGCAAACCGATACTCATCAATTTGATGCCATATTTCTCCAGGGGTACAATCATGCCCTTACCCGCCACTTCCACCATCATGGGTCGCTCGCCCCTTACGCCAAACATGATGGGCACACTGGGCCCGTAGATGTCCGCATCCATCAATCCCACTTTGGCGCCCTGCTGCGCAAGAGCCAGGGCCAGGTTGGCCGATACCGTGGATTTTCCCACGCCACCTTTGCCGCTTACCACCGCAATGATATTTTTCACCTTGGGCAAAACGGCCCCATTATCGGCCCGGCGGCTACTCGTATTGGCGGAGAAATTTACCGTTACCGCAGCATCCTGCAGCGCATGTTGTTTCACGGCCTGGATGCAATTATTGCGAATGAGTTCTTTGAGCGGGCAGGCGGGCGTGGTTAATACAACCGTAAAAGAGACCTTATTACCCTCTATCTGAATGTCTTTGACCATACCCAGCGTCACAATATCCTTTCCCAAATCGGGCTCCTGAACATGGCTGAGTGCGGCTAATACGGATTCACTGGTCATTTTAGAAGTTTCTGTTAAAAAATTAACTGACTGCAAAGGTAAACACGGATGCCCCTAATTTGTTGCCTTATTTAAAGAACTAGTACTTATTTTTGAAACTGTGAAGAAATCTCTGTCATACCTGCTGATTGCCTGCTTTTTCCTGCCCTTTTCAGCCAAAGCTCAGTTTGAATCTGTTCGTGATTCCGTGGTTCAGCTCTACGGGGTAATCATGACGGCCGATAGCCTGGTAGGCATTCCGGCTGTAAGCATAACCATTAAGGGCCAGAACCGGGGAACGCTTACCAATGGAGATGGCGTATTTTCGATTGTGGTGCTCAAAGGGGATGAAGTGGAGTTCTCACACGTGAGTTATAAACCCAAAACAGTGCGCATTCCCCGCGACCTGGAGGGAAACCAATACAGCGTTATTCAATTGATGGTGGCCGATACCGTGTATTTGCCCGCTACCATCATCAAACCCCGGCCCACACCCGAGCAATTTGCCCGCGATTTTGTGAATGCCAAAGTGCCGGACGATGATATCGAAATTGCCCGACAAAATACCGCGGCCGCCAAGCGACGCATCCTCCTGCAGTCTACTCCCGGCGATGGGGGCGAAGCTACCCGCATGCAATTTAACCGCATCGCCAACCGCGCCGTTTACCAGGGACAAACACCGCCCATGAATATCTTCAACCCCGCGGCCTGGGCAGAGTTTATTGATGCCTGGAAGAGGGGGGATTTTAAAAGTAAGAAGTGAGTTGTACGTAGTACGTTTTACGTAATACGTATTATGTTGAGTTTAAGGTTTAGGGTTTAAGGTTTAATGGTAATGGGTCAGGTAAGTAAATTTTTTTCAAAACTCACGACTAAAACTCACGGTTCACGATTCACGACTCAAGATTTCTTCTCACTAACTTTAAACCCTAAACTCTAAACCTTAAACCAAACCTCCTACGTAAAACGTATAACGTAAAACCTAATATGAGCTACACAGTCTCTGTCATCGGTGCCGGTACCATGGGCAATGGAATTGCCCACGTTTTTGCGCAAGCCGGATATTCCGTAACCCTGGTGGATATTTCATCTTCCGCTTTGGAAAAAGCCCTCTCCAATATCGGCCGCAATCTCGACCGTCAATTGAGCAAGGGATTGATCAGCGAACAGGACAAGACCGATACACTTGATCGTATTCAAACACAAACAGACCTCGCTACGGGTGTAAAGCAGGCCCGCCTGGTGGTAGAAGCTGCCACGGAAAATCCCGAGATCAAGAAATCCATATTTCGTCAACTCGATGAAGCGGCACCGGCTGATTGCATACTGGCCACGAATACTTCGTCCATTTCCATCACCAGCCTGGGTGCGGTTACCAGGAGGGCTGAAAAAGTGATTGGCATGCACTTCATGAATCCCGTTCCGGTAATGAAACTGGTGGAAATAATCAATGGCTATGTCACCAGCCAGGTTGTGAGCAACGAAATTGTGGAGATCAGCCGTAAGCTGGGTAAAATCCCCTGTGTCGTTAACGACTACCCCGGTTTTGTAGCCAACCGCATCCTGATGCCCATGATCAACGAGGCGATCATAACCCTGCACGAATCCGTTGCCGGCGTGGAGGAAATTGATACCGTGATGAAACTGGGAATGGCGCACCCAATGGGGCCGCTTCAACTGGCCGACTTTATCGGGCTCGATGTATGTCTTTCCATTTTGCGTGTGCTGCATGAAGGACTTGGTAATCCCAAGTACGCGCCCTGTCCGCTCCTGATCAATATGGTGGAAGCCGGAAGGCTTGGCGTAAAGTCGGGTGAAGGGTTTTATGCCTACCAGGCAGGTAGCAAGGAGCTCGTGGTGAGTCCGCGGTTTCGGAGCCAATAGGAACTTTATTGGCACCCGGGATCAGATACTGATGCCAGTTTCATAGGCCTGTCTGTCGCCCCGCAAGGCTGCGTAGATGCTGTAATGAAGCGATTTTAGAAAAATTTGTTTCTCCCTATCGTAAGGGATGGTTGTTGCCTTAATTGGGCATACTGATATGCCGGGTCGCACACCACCTCCCTTCGGGAGGTACCAAATGCTAATTATCCCGTTACTACCTATACGGCCTCCCTTCGGGAGGCGGAGTGGGCAACATGATGTCCTTGCTCTAAACTCCCTTCCCGAAGGGAGGGGGTGTGGGTAGCATATCCATTGTGGAATCAATAAACTCCCGAAGGGAGGTCGTGTGCATGCTGCTTTCGACATCATCTGCAGATCATTCAGCCATTCGGGTGAATGAAAATATTTTTACACCTTTCAATCGACGACTTATTGGATTTAGCGGGAATAAAACCTACTAACCATAAGACAAATCAACAAATCAACAAATAATCAAATCAACAAATAAAAAAGTGGCCGTACCTGGAAAGGAACGGCCATTATTCTCCAAACCACCAAGCATTGCCCTGATTGTCGGGGGCAGTGTTCAGCTTCTTAAAAACGGTGTGCGAAATAAATGCCCATGGTGATGGAGTTAGCTTCATTGGGGTAACCGTACACATTCAGGGGTAAATCGGATTTTCCCTGTTGCAGGCGGATTAGTCGAAAGCCACTATGTAGAAGGGTAGCGGTGCCCATGGCAATATTGAGATAGGAAAGGTTGTTTTGTGCACGATAGCGGGTATAGGTATCATAACCATTCACTCCGGCTGAATAGTTTGCTTTACGGATATTGGCCAGACCCAATACCAATTGTCCACCCCCACCAATCATTCCTGCATAAGCCCAGGGGGCTGAGGCAGATCCTTTGCACGATAATAATACAAGATTGCTGGCCAAATTAATGCCTCCCAAAGCGCCACTGGATATGCCGTATGCTGGTTTGAGATCGGCATAGCTGGTTTGCGGGGGCGGCGGTGGGCCATAAGCGGGTTGAATCATCGCGCATTCTTCGAGCGTAAGTCCATACTCTTCGGCCCAAAGGAGGAGCATCGGCTCCTGCATGGAATAGATAAAGGCATACTGGTTGCGGCTATTGATGTCTTCGGCGGCATCATGACCCCATGTTTTGGCCAATAAATAGCCGACCGCGCAAATATTACCGTCAGCGTCGATAAAACAGGGGCGGCGCTCCTGGGGATAATCCCGGTTCACCGGGAATTTGCCGGCTTCGCGGTACTCCTGTAACAGGTTAATTAGCTGTGCACGCTTCAATTGTTGCTGAGGCGACAGGTTGCCGACGGGTTGGCTTCGTAAAATATCTTCCACATAAGCCAGGTGGGTTTGTATACGAAGCTGCTCGGGCGTTTGTTCATCTGGCAAAAAGCCAAAGCGGTAGACAAAACTCTCATCGCCCAAAACGGCATTCACCGTTTGATTGGGCATTTGCGCCGGCAGCATCAGTGGACTACAGGCCAACAGGATCGCCAACACGATACAATGAAGATTAAAGATTGCCTTTTTCATAGCAGCATTTTTTTCGACTGACAGCGGATGGCAGGCAACCGTTGCACCAAAGCACACATTCTCCTTATTTTTGCCGCATGTACAAACTGCCTTATTTTACTGAAAAGGACCCGGTTAAGATGCTGGCCTTTATGCGCCAGTATCCCTTTGCCAGTGTAATGGGGGTTAGCAGGAACCAAATGCCCGTGGCCACCCAACTCCCCTTGTTTGTTGACGAACGCGATGGCAAGCACTGGCTGAGCGGGCACCTGATGAAGAATACCGATCACCATAAAGCCTTTATGGATAATCCGAACACGCTGGTGCTGTTTACCGGCCCCCATTGTTATGTAAGCGCCAGTTGGTATGCCGACCCCAGGCAGGCCAGTACCTGGAATTACATGAGCGTACAGGCCCGCGGAGTGATGCATTTTATGGATGAAGCCGGGTTGCGTGGAATTCTGCAGCGTACTACTGACTATTTTGAAGCCAATCCCCATTCCGGATCCAATTATCACGACTTATCGGAGGAATATATCAGCAGGTTGATACCAGCCATCGTGGCATTTGAAATTGAAGTGACCCAATTGGATGCTACCTTTAAGCTTAGCCAGAACAGGGATGCGAAAAGCTTTGAACAAATAATAGAAAAACTCAAAGAACAGGGAGGCGATGCAGGCAAAGTGGCGGAAGAAATGGGAAGACTAATTCGGTGATTCGGTAATTGGGTGATTTGTTGATTGGTTTAAGATTATGGGTTTATAGTAGGCAGTGGGATGCTGGGAATAGAGAGCGTTGGATTACTATTAAAAGAAATCTGCGAAAATCTGCGGAAATAATCTGTGAAAATCTGCGTGAAACACTTTGGCTCTTTAAACCTGTTAAAAGTTCAGGAGAGATTTCCCGCAGATTTTCGCAGATTTTTTCCGCAGATGTGCGCAGATAAGTGATTAAAGTAAAAAAAAAATGTCAACTTTTTTTTGGAAGCTGACAGGATTTATGTTGGGTAGCTTGCTTTTCCCGGCAACATTCACATCCCCCGCCTTATGCTTTGATCTGCTCCGCCTACCCCAATTACTTACCACTTAAAACTTACTACTTACTACTTACAACTTACTACTTACAACTCAAGAAACATGCAAATAGATCTTCACAACAAAACCGCCCTCATTTGCGGAAGCACCCAGGGCATCGGTCTCGCTATTGCGCAGGCTTTTGCCGCGGCCGGGGCTCGATGCATTTTGCTGGCCCGTGATGAAGAGCGCTTAAAGGCCATAGTGAAGGACCTGCCTTTGACGGATTCGGCCAGGCCGCATCGGGTGGAATGTGCCGATTTTGCCGATAGCACCCAGGTAAAGGCAGTGGCGGATAGACTGGCAACCGGCGGACCCATCCATATCCTCGTCAACAATACGGGTGGTCCCGCACCGGGCCCCATCGCAGATGCGAAGCCTGAACAGTTCCTCGCCGCATATCAGCAGCACCTGGTCAATAATCAACTCCTCGTGCAGGCGTTGCTGCCGGGCATGAAGCAGGAAGGCTTTGGCCGGATCATCAACATTATTTCCACCTCCGTACGCATACCCATCGCCAACCTGGGGGTGTCGAATACGACAAGGGCGGCGGTGGCGGCCTGGGCCAAGTCCCTTAGCAATGAAGTGGGCCGCTGGGGCATCACCGTCAATAATATCCTGCCAGGCCTTACGGAGACACAGAGACTGCATAGCCTGATCCAATCGGAATCCAGCCGGAGAAGCTTGCCAATCGATCATATTCGTACGGAAATGCAGGAAAGTATTCCGGCCCGGCGTTTTGGGCGGCCTGAAGAACTGGCACAGGTGGCCTGCTTCCTCGCCTCCGGGCTGGCCAGCTATGTCAATGGCGTCAGCCTCCCGGTAGATGGGGGTCGCACGGGTAGTATTTGAGCCGCCGGTCTTATGGATCAGCCTTATTTTTGTCAGGAAGTTTATGCCTGTTATTTAAAACGACTGCCTTGTTTACACTTGATAAAATAAACCGCGAGTTGGCCCGGCAACTGGATGCGGAAGACCCACTCGCCCGGTTTAAACAGGAGTTCCTGCCTGCCGGAACCGCGGATAAGCCGGATATCTATTTCCTTGGAAATTCTTTGGGCCTGCAACCCCGACGAACGCAAAAGGCGATTCAGCAGGTACTCGACGATTGGGCCCGCCTGGGTGTGGAATCTTTCTTTCATGCGAAAGAACCCTGGATGGATTATCACGCGAAACTGGCTTCGCCAATGGCACAGCTCGTAGGGGCAAAAGAATCGGAAGTGGTGCTGATGAATCAACTCACCGTGAACCTGCACCTGATGCTGGCCAGTTTCTACCGGCCATCGGGGAAAAGAATTAAAATTCTTTGTGAGGCCAAAGCATTTCCCAGCGACCAGTATGCATTTGAAACCCATCTGCGCCATCATGGGCTGAATCCCGATGATGCCATTATTGAACTGACCCCACGCGAGGGAGAGAACCTCTGGCGGACGGAAGACATACTGCAATCCATTCGCGAACATAAAGATGAAATTGCCCTGATATTGCTCGGGGGCCTACATTATTATTCGGGTCAGGTGCTCGATATGGAAGCCATTACCCGCGAAGCGGCGAGCCATGATATTCCGGTAGGTTTTGACCTGGCCCATGCTGCCGGCAATATTCCGCTGCACCTGCACGATTGGGGTGTGGATTTTGCCTGCTGGTGCAATTACAAATACCTGAATGCGGGCCCGGGCGCGATGGGAGCCGCTTTTATTCATGAAAAACATCATCGTCGCGATCTTCCAAGGCTGGCTGGATGGTGGGGCTATGATCAGGCCACGCGTTTCCGGATGGAGAAGGGCTTTAAGCCCATGTCCGGCGCGCAGGGCTGGCAACTGAGTACTCCTTCCATTTTGCTATATGCCTGCCTGCAGGCTTCCCTTGAAATTTTTATGGAGGCGGGTTGGGAAAAAATTCAGCAAAAACGAAGAAGGCTGAACGATTTCTTGTGGGCCGTATTGCAAACGACATTATCGAAAGGCGATAACCGTCCCATTCAAATCATTACACCCACCGACCCGCAATGGCGCGGTTGCCAGGTATCGCTGTTGGTACCGGGTACCGGCAGAGCGCTTTTTGACCGCCTTTCAGCGGCTGGCATCATTACCGACTGGCGCGAACCCGATGTGATAAGGTTTGCTCCCGTGCCGCTCTATAATGGATTTGAGGAAGTGTTTGAGTTGGGGGAAATACTGAAGCGTGAGACGTGAGGCGTGAGAGGTGAGGCGTGAGTAGGAAGGGAGATGATTGGAGGGCTGGGATTTGGAAATTGATTGGAGAAATCATCTGCGCAAATCTGCGAAGACATCCGCGAAAATCTGCGGGAAATACTTCAGCACTTTAAACAGGTTCAGCGTTCAGGAGCGTTTTCCCGCAGATTTGAGCAGATTTGTTGCGCAGATCATCGCCGATACAGGATCACCGCAAAAGCTGTCAACTTCTTTTGGTGCGTGAAAGGATGGGAAATTGGGGTTGCGATTACTGGCAATCAAAAGTCCCCTCAATATTTAAACCTAAACTTTAAATCTTCAACCTTATCTCTCAATATACACTGGTCTTCCCAGCATGATACGCAGCGAGTCTTTTATACGGGAAGTATCGCCGTAATTGACCGGCAATGTCATGTACAGTTTATAGTTAACGGAATCCTTCGTTTCCAGGTGTACATCCCAGAGATTGGTCCGGAGCTGATTGAAGCGGCGGAAGGCGCGGGATTGCCTGGTGTTTTCGAGCACATATTTATAGGAAGCGGCCCTGGGCTGATTGGCCTCGCGAATACTGTCTTCACGAGCGGCCGCCATACTGTCGTTTACGGCAATATTGTTTTCGGCATCCATTGAATTATTTCCGGCAACACTGGTCTCGCTATTCACCCCATTTTCTCCATTTTTCGAAAGCTGGTAGCCGCCCCAAATGGCCAGGGCCAGGCCGGCGAGTACAACCAGGGCAATCAGGGGCTTGCGCCAGCGGTTGCTATTACCGGGTTCGGTAATCATAGAGTCAAAACGGGTCGATGATTCTTCCTTTGTACCCGATTTCTGGCCCTCGCGTCCGACCGACTCTTTTCGTCGATCCGAATGCAAAGGCGGAGCAGGGGTAAACTCGTATTCGCCCTGTTTCAACTTTACCAGCGTACCAATACCTTCTATGGTGAATGGTTTGCCAATATTCAGGAATTGTTGTGCCAGCTCAATGTACGAGTCGAGGTCTGAACTCGCCAGGGCCTTCATCTTACCTGTTTCTTCGGAAATAAATTGTATTAAAGCTTTGGGCTGTGGCAAATCAGCATGGTATTCAAATCGTGCCGGCAGGGGCAGATCAGCATGGCCCTTTCCACTCACAGGCAATTCAGGGGCCGAATCGAGAATAAAGCTGCCAATCCCGGGCAGATCAAGGCGCTGCGTGGTATACAGATATTGGGTTAGTAAAGCGGTTATTTTCACAGCCTGCTGCTATTAGGTGTCACAATATAGATAATTCGAATGGCTGCTGCAAGTATAAAGGCGACGAAGTGCTATTTTTGCGGCATGTTATCACGTGAAGAGGAAGAATTTGTCGCCTACTGGGCCCAAAACCGGGCGCATAAAAAAAAGCTGATCTATCAATTGGGATTAGGCTTGCCGCTGGGTCTTACGCTGGTGCTGGCCATCTTCGTCAATTTTTTTTCAGGCTGGTATAGGCGGGCGAGCATGCAATTCCGGGCCGATTCATCGCTTTTTCCTGTGTTGCTGATAGCCGGCTTGGGCATTATCATTTTTGTTACTGTGTTTTCCATTCGCCATAAATGGGATATTAATGAAACGAGGTATCGGGAGCTGATAGCAAAAAAAGAACGCGAATCAGAATGACCCCGCTTTGCAGCGATTAGCTCTCTTTGCTTGTCCTTTATCTGCCAACTATTTGAAAACTAAACCAAACAATTGTGAGTCGTTTTTTGACCCTTTTCGTCCTTAGCTCTTTAGTATTGACCCTTCATACGGGCTGTAATAAGGAATGTAAACCCAAACCGGTTGCTGCCGAGGCCGACGCCATGCTGGCTTATGCGAACCAGATCGGGATGGTGCCTATGCAACATAACAGCGGAATTTATTATGAAATTCTGGATGCCGGCTCTGGCGCAACGCCTACCGTTAATTCCAATATAGCCATCACTTATGTTGGTAAATTCTTGAATGGAGAAATCTTCGATCAGCAGTCAACACCCAATAACACGCAACAAAATCCCCACTGGCCTTTGAGTGGGTTGATCGACGGCTGGAAAATAGGCATTCCGCTTATTAAAGAAGGTGGCAGCATTCGCCTGCTGATACCCTCTGCGCTGGCTTATGGCTGTGAGGGCCGATCCGTAATACCAGGCAACACGCCGCTGTTTTTTGAAGTGACGCTGGTCGACGTTCAATAGACTAAAAGAAATAAGCGCCCTCGGGCGCTTATTTCTTTTAGTCTATTGGTTCTCCCTTACTTAGTTTCTCTATCATTCCCTCCACTACTTTTTTATTGGGTTCGTTGGGCGAAAGTGGCAGGGCCTGCTTCGCGTATTTGAGGGCATTTTTCAGATCACTATTCGCGGAATATCCCCTGGCAAGTCCAACCAGGGTGGTAAATTCTTTGGGATGGTTTTTATGGTTGAACTGAAATATTTCCATGGCCTCCTTATTTTTCTTCTGCTGCAAAAGGGTGCGGCCATATTGATGCACTTCGTTCATATTGGCGACCGGTAATGCGGCCTTCATCAAAGCCTGTGCTTCTTCGACACGCCCCAGCTTTTCAAGTATAGCCGCTTTGGTGGTAAATGTGATAAATTCCTGGTTGCCTCCGAAATTGATGCTGGTGGCGCTATCCGACCATTGCAGGGCCTGCTCCAGGTTCACATTATTTTGCAAACACCAGTTGGCCGCCTGGTTCCAGCTCATCCACGTGAAGCCACGTTCTGTTCTTAGTTCGCGACGGAAGCTTTCCAGTTGATCCGCTATATAATCCACTTCTATGGTGAAGGGGATCCGCAGCTTTTCCCATTCCAAACCAAGTATCGCCTTATTATTGCTGATTGGCTGAAAACTAAATTGCAACCATTCAACGGATGATGCCAATGCTTCGGGCTTCACGTTTACTCGCAGGGCATCTTCCTTTGGATCATAAAAATAACTGCCCCATGAGCTGTGATTTTTGGAAAAAATGAGGATACTCGATTCCGGATCATAAGCGATGAAGAAGCCGTAGCGGCCTTTTGGTAGGGATTGCCCGTTAATCTTCACATCCGTAGAAAAACTGATCACCGTATTCTCATTCGCGCCTGCACGCCAGGGCGCCGCTTTACTCGATCCAAAGCCCTGGTCGGTAAAGCCCTTGTGTACGAGCTCACCCCAAATTTTACCCTCTCTGCCTTTTACAGCCGGCCGATCGTAATATACGTGCACATCGGTAAGGCCTACCCGCTCATACACGCCAGCCTTTTTATTACCACCGCTGGGCAACATGGTTAAAGATATCTGCGCATGGGCCGAAAATTGAAAAGTTATAGTCAGCAGAATAATTACTAACAAACTTTGGAAGAAGAAAGGCTGTTGTCGGGAAGAAATGAGTGGTGACATAGCGGTTGAAGGTTTAGAGTGAATCGTGAGGCGTGAATCGTGAGGCGTGAGTATCCATTGAAAATTAATTTCTAAGTCAAATCTGCGAAAAAAAGTAGTTGATGAGCCGGAAATTACATGATCGGTAGGGTGCGCGCGCTATGAGTGGAGTCCGAATGCCGTGATCCGTTAGGTCTGGCTCAGGCGAAGAGCTTTTCATCCCTGTATCCGCGCAAATCTGCGGGAAGCGCATCGGCTCTTTAAACCTGTTCAAATTTCGCGAGATCTTTCACGCAGATTTGCGCAGATTTTTTTGAATGCCATCCATCACACTTACTACTTACTACTTACAACTTACTACTTACAACTCACGCCTCACGCCTCACGATTCACGATCCCTGATCAGCCTATGCTCATACGCATATTTAATCAATCCTATCACGCTATTGGTGCCTGTTTTGCGGAAAATGTTTTTGCGGTGGGTTTCTACGGTTCTTTCGCTGATGAAGAGGGCTTCGGCAATTTGCTTATTATTATATTCTTTTTCGATCAGCCGGATAATTTCAATTTCGCGGCCCGTGAGATGGGCTTCTTCGTATTGCTTTTTTCGATTCGAATCTTTTTCCATGGCCTGCAAAACTTCTTCACTGAAATAAATGCCGCCATTCGAAATTTTTGTCAGCGCCTCTTCCAGTTCCTGCCTGCCAATATTCTTCAACACATAGCCCGCGATATCAGAATCCTCCAGCATCTGGTTCACCAATTCCGCTTCGCCCGTCATGGATAGCGCGAGAATTTTTATATGGGGAAAATGCTTGCGAACCAGCCGCGAGAGTTCCAGGCCCGACATACCGGGCATCATTACATCCGTCAGCAAAATATCGACGGGCGTTTTTTGAAGCTGATCCATCACCGTTGTAGGTGCCGTACTCGCCAATACGAACTCAAATTGCGGATGACCCTTCAGGAGGGCTTGCAGTCCATCAATTACAATCTGATGGTCGTCTACTATTGCGAGGCGTATTTTAGCGGCGGGGTTCGTCAAAACTGGTACTTTATATTCGGCTTATCTTGTCCTTATCAAACCAGCAGGTTTGATAAGGACAAGATAAGCAATTATCATTTTGATTTCAAGATAAGTCATACAGAATGGGCCTGCATTCTTATGCTGTCAGGGGCACATGAATTGCTACCAGGGTACCCCTGCCCGGGGCTGAATCAAAGTCAACGGTACCTTTCAGGTATTCGATGCGGGTGCTGATATTTTTCAGGCCAATACCTTCGAAGCGGGAGCGGTCCTGGGTGTCAAAACCTTTGCCGTTGTCTTCGATGGTGGCGCTGATGCCCTCTTTATCGCGCGAGATCGAAATATCGAGGGTACTGGCTTCGGCATGTTTAATCACATTGTTGACGCATTCCTGTATTACGCGGTACAATACGGTTTCCACATTGCTGTCGAGCCGCTCGTCGAGGCCTTCGGTGTAGATATGTACTTTTAGTGCACGCTTATCAATTTTATCGATAAAGTCGCGTACGGCACTGGCGAGGCTGTTCTTGAGCAGGGCATTGGGCATCATGTTGTGCGATACGCTGCGGATTTCGCGGCAGCTTTCATCCACCAGGCCGATGATTTTCTCCAGCGAAATTTTTTGATCCGAAGTCTCCAGTTGTATGCCTGATTCAAAGGCGGAAAGATTCATCCGGGCGGCGCTCATCATTTGCCCCACACCATCGTGCAGGTCGCGCGCAATCCGCTGGCGCTCGTCTTCCTCTGCCTTTATAACGGCTCGGGTTGCCATTTCCTGCTGGTGCAGTATTTCCATCTGTAACCGGGCCTGTTGTTTTAAACGATATCGCCGGTAGGAGCTAATACCCAGGGCGGCGCCCAGCAGGAAGAGCCCGGCTACCGAGCAGATGATGATATTCTTGCGCTCTATCTCCGCTTTTTGCAGCAGGATGGCCTGTTCCTTTTTTTCGGTCTGGTATTTTACCGCCATATCGGCCATGGCTTTCAGGTTCTGCTCGTTCAGCAGGCTGTCTTTGATGGCCGTCAGGTTCTGCTGATAACGGTAAGCTTCGCTATGATTGCCGATGGCGGAATGGTAGGCTGCCGCGGTTTCATAATATTTGCGCAGGTCTTCTTTTTTCTGGCTGAGGTTGATGATGGCGTAGGCGCTGTCGAGCGACACTTTGGCCGAGCGGTACTGCTTCATCCTGGTTTGGGCATCGGCCAGGCCCAGTAAGGGAGTAGCCATATTTCGCTTGTTACCGATGGCCTGGTTTTCGTTCACCGACCTGCTAAAATAAAAAGCCGCACTATCGGCTTGTTGTTTTTGCAGGTATACGCGGCCAAAATCATCGCTTACCATGGCCAGTTGCCGGCGATCGCCACGCTCCTCATAAATGGTCAGCGCTGCCCGCAATTCCTCCAGCGCTTCTTCCAGTTTACCCTGCGTGAGGTAGATATTCGCGAGTGTTTGCCGGCTAATGGCCAGCTCATTCAGGTCATTGGTTTCTATCTGAAGGGAGATGGCTTTTTGCAGGTGGTCAATCGCGTTGGCATATTCTTTCTTGCGCCCGTAAACGATGGCGATAAAATTATGGGTCTTTGCTTCAGCCTTCTTATCCTTGAGCTTTTCATAGGCGCGCAGACCATAGAAAAAATTTTCGAGGGCTTTTTCATAGTCGCCAATATCCTTGTAGATAAATCCAATATTGTTCCGGCTCATCGCGATGCCTGCCGAATCGCGGATCGACTGCCTTAAGGCCAGTGCTTCTTTGTATTTATCGAGGGCGCTGGCATAGTCGGCCAGTTCAATATGCACATTGCCTTCATTATTCAGGGCAAAAGCCATGTGCACTTTATTGCCGGCTTTTGCCGAAAAGCTGTAATAGTTCCGAAATGCATCCAGCGCTTTGGCATATTCGGCTTTCATATAGTAGGCATAACCACTCGCATTCCAGGCCGAGGCGGTAAAGTTGGGCCCTCCCTTGCTTTCCTGGTTGAGCCGGATGGCTTCGCGGGCATAGTGGAGTCCTGAGTCAGGCACCGACCAGCTAAAATGCTCTGCCAGCTTAATGGCAGCCTTTACCACATTGCTATCGATGGGGCGTTGCTGAAAATGGCTTCGCAGGCTATCCAGTTTTTCAGGCTGCGCAAACAGACCTAGGGAAGCGACAGTGAACAGGATGCTGAATAGTACAACCCGTTTGAAAAATGCTGTATGGTTTGGCATGCGATGAGGTGGGCGGCATGCAGGGCATGCGGCGCTTGGTTTCAAAATAAATGCGAAGGGAAGATCAGAGCCCTAACACATCTTTCATGCTGAAGATACCGCTTTTGCCGTAAATAAATTCGGCGGCCAGCACGGCGCCACTGGCAAATCCCTGGCGGTTATGCGCCGTATGGATGATTTCGATATCGTCGATGGCCGATTGGTATTTCACGCTATGGGTACCGGGAGCAGGGTCTTCGCGGTGGCTCAGGATCACGAGGTCTTCAGGGTTGTCGCTAACGGCATTAACCCAGCGCTTTTTTCGTGGTAGGCCGTCCAGCACCTGCTCGGCCAGGGTTATGGCTGTGCCACTGGGCGCATCCAGTTTTTGGGTATGATGAATTTCTTCCAACTGCACATCATAGCTATCGTGCGGGGCCATCAACCGGGCCAGTTTCTTATTCAACTCAAAAAACAGGTTCACGCCAATACTGAAATTGCTCGCATACAGGAAAGCACCCTGGGTAGTACGGCAAAGCTCTTCGATGGAAGCGAGATGATCCGTCCATCCGGTGGATCCGCAAACAACGGGCACATGCCAGCTCAGCAGGGTTTGCAGGTTGGCCAGGGCGCTGTGAGGTCCGGTAAATTCAATAGCCACATCGGCCAGGGCCAGATTTTCAGACGTGAATTCATGGAGATTCTGATCATTGATGCGCAGGACGATGGTATGTCCCCTGTCGAGCGCAATTTCTTCAATGGCTTTGCCCATTTTGCCATATCCGATCAAGGCAATCTTCATATCCGGTGGTTTTGGTTTCAGCCCTGCAAGATACATCAGTTCGCCAGCAATTAAACCGGGTAAGCGCTAATTAATGCTTGAGAAATGGGGATCAGAACTGCGAACGCCAGATCCGATGTTTGTAGGTTGGATTCTTGCCAATATGGAGTACCAGGCTCAAGCCCGTAGTGCCGGCGATTTCGCTTTTACCTGGTTTGAACTGAAAACTGAGGTCAGGGCTTACATCGAAGGATTTGAGATGTGCATCCACGGCAGCATCCACCACATTCAGACCCCACATGATCAGGAAGAAAACCACCGAGTAGTCGATATCGCGCCGAAACTGATCGCGGTAGGAGCGGAGGGAGGATTCGCTAAGGGGTTTCAGCACGTCTTTGATCTGCACAAACAGCGCCGAGTCGGTTCCGAATTCCCGCATATTGTATTTTACGCGATAAGCAAAACGGGTATCACGGTAGTTCTGCAGATTATAGACAAATATGCCACCGGTAATGCCGAGCCCTGCATATACGATCGGCACTTTCCAGTATTTGCGGTTGTAAATCTGTCCCAATCCGGGCAAAAGAGCCGAACGAAGCGCGGCCTTTCCGGGATTGTACACACGGGGTTCTTTGGCTTTCTTTGCTTCCCGGGGTGGAATGGTATCGTTTACGACATCTATGATTACTGGCTGCCGGGCATTGCTGTCAACAGGGTCCTGCGCCCGCAGGTGATGACCGGTTACCAGGGCAATACAGAAAACCAGTAGAGATATGCGGAAACTTCGCCTCATCTTGGTACTTTGACGGCAAGCGGCCTAGCTCGTTTTTACACCCATCTGCTCTAAAATCTTGCTGAGTTCGTCGATGGAATAGTAATCGATCAGGATCTGTCCATTTCCCGACTTGCTATGTTTCAGTTTAACGCGGGTGCTGAAATGGCTGGCTAATTTATCTTCAATTTTCTGATAAGGAGCGCTCAGGGATGATTTTGCGGTTTTTTTAACAGCGTGCCCCTGTTTGTAGATGTTGCGGACCAGGTTTTCGGTTTGCCTTACATTGAGGCCC
Organism: uncultured Citrobacter sp.; assembly: GCA_964395095.1. Taxonomy (GTDB): domain Bacteria; phylum Bacteroidota; class Bacteroidia; order Chitinophagales; family Chitinophagaceae; genus CAYMZZ01. The sequence continues at coordinate 58,003 of CAYMZZ010000011.1, read as the reverse complement.
TTGCTGTTGATTTCCTTGAAAATATAGAGCTGCCTGTCGATCGTGTCTACATTGATCAGGGCGCGGGCATGCCCCATACTCAACTGGCCGCTGCGCACTGCCATTTGAATATCGGGAGGCAATTTCAGCAGGCGAATAAAGTTAGCCACGGTGCTACGGTCCTTGCCCATGCGTTCCGCTACCTGTTCCTGGGTATAATCCAGTTCTTCCATCATACGCTTGTAGCTCAGCGCAATTTCCATCGCGTTCAGGTCTTCGCGTTGCAGGTTTTCGAGCAGGGCCAGTTCCAGCAGTTCCTGGTCATTGGCCTGGCGCACATAGGCGGGGATATCTTTCAGACCCGCCATCTTGCTGGCGCGCCAGCGTCGCTCACCCGAAATCAACCGGTATTTGCCCGTTGCCGTGCGCGATACCGTTACCGGTTGAATGATATCATGCATTTTGATGCTGTCGGCCAGTTCCTTCATGGCCTGTTCATCAAAGTCGCGACGGGGCTGCTTGGGGTTAACTTCTATATCCTCTACGGCAATACGGTTTACGCCGGTAGCCGTTTCTACTACAGAGGACTTTAATGTACCCGCGCCGGTCTTCAGGTCACTATCGATGCTTTGCAGCAGGGACCTGATGCCCTTGCCCAACGCGTCTTTATTTTGTTTGGGGGAACTCATTGTTCTTTCGGTTTCCATTAATGCTATAATTCCAGTATCCGCTCTTCCTGTTTCAGTTTCGTCATATTATTTTTCTGCAGTATCTCTTTAGCCAGGTTCAGGTAGTTCATCGAACCTTTGCTATTGGCATCGTAGAGAATAACGGGTTTACCCACGCTGGGTGCTTCGGAAAGCCGTGCATTGCGGTGGATGATGGTATTGAACACCAGTTCTTCGAAATGTCGGCGTACTTCGCTCACTACCTGGTTGCAGAGACGCAGGCGACCATCGTACATGGTCATCAGGATGCCTTCAATGACGAGGGCGGGGTTGAGGCGGCTTTGTACGATCTTGATCGTGTTGAGCAGCTTGCCCAGGCCTTCGAGGGCAAAAAATTCGCACTGTACCGGCACCACAACGGCGTCGGCGGCGGTTAGTGCATTCACCGTAATCAATCCCAGGGAGGGGGAGCAGTCCACAATAATAAAATCGTATTCATCCCTGATCGGCTCCAAAAGGTTCTTCAGCACCATTTCCCGGTTGGGATAATTGATCATTTCAATCTCCGCACCCACCAGGTCGATATGGGAAGGCAGCAAATCAAGGTGGGGGATTTCCGATTTCAGGATCACCGCTTTGGCGCTGGCTTCATTCACCATACAATCGTACAGGCTCTTGGTGATATTATGCAGGTCAAAGCCCACACCGGTGGTGCTATTGGCCTGTGGGTCGCCATCCACCAGCAAAGTACGGAACTCCAGTACGGCCAGGCTCGCGGCCAGGTTAATGGCGGTAGTGGTTTTGCCCACACCCCCTTTTTGGTTAGCCACTCCGATAATTCTTGCCATGCGCGAAATCTCCTGAAATTTAAGTTAATGGGTAAAGATGGTTCGCATCTTCCGGAGCGCAAAATTTAGTTTTGCCCAACCCAACCCATCCTGGCAAAAATAAGTTATACCACATATACGCTTGCAAGTTCACGGTTGATTAATTTTGCCCCTAAACCATCTCTTACAGGCGTAATTAATCCCGAATGGGTACGCAAGCGATTGAGGAGCAATCCATTTTTTCACAGGACCGCCAGGAGGCCGGTCCTATCCCAACTGGGAAATAATTAGTCATCAACTATGCGCAATTCCAGATTCTGGTGGTTCCTGATAGGATTTATGATTCTGCTCGACATCTATGTATTTCAGGCAGTACGTATCATCACCCTTCCCGCCTCGCCTCGTATTAGGTTCTGGATTCATACCGGTTATTGGGTAGTATCCGTGGCCGCACTCATTACCCTGCTCATTTTGCCCTATATCCAGTTTGATCAGCAATCGCGGCTGGCCCGCAGCACCGTATTTGCGGTGATCGCCGGCATATTCTTTGCCAAAGCCATTGCCGCCCTCTTTTTCCTGATCGATGATATCCGAAGGCTATTTCAGTGGGCCAGTTATAAGCTGGGCTTTTTCTCGCCCGGCTCGCCTATGAAGGGCAATCCCGAAGGAATCAGCCGTTCGGTCTTTTTGAGCTGGACCGGTATGCTTTTTGGCGGCGGATTGTTTGGCACGCTCATATATGGATTTGGCAACAAATACCGCTACCAAATTACCCGTGTGCCCGTGCCCAGCCCTTCCCTGCCGGCGGCATTTAAAGGGTTAAAGATTGTGCAGATATCCGACATACATGCCGGTAGCTTCAACGACAAGAAAGCCGTACAAAAAGGCGTGGAGAAAATCTTAAAGGAAGAACCCGACCTTATCCTCTTTACCGGCGACCTCGTGAATAATAAAGCCGATGAAATGGACGAATACCGCGACCTGTTTGCGCAATTGCGCGCACCGCTGGGCGTTTATTCCATACTCGGCAATCACGATTATGGCGATTATGTGAAATGGGATACGGAAGAACAAAAAACAGCGAACCTCCATGCGCTCAAGAAAGTGCATGCAGATATGGGCTGGCGCTTATTGATGAATGAGCACGTGGTGCTGGAGCGCGATGGCGCGCAGATTGCCCTGCTTGGCGTTGAAAACTGGGGCGCCAAAGCCAGTTTTCCCAAATACGGAAAACTGGACCAGGCCTATGCCGGCGCGGAAAAATATCCTTTCAAAATATTACTGAGCCACGATCCCTCGCATTGGGATGCACAGGTGCGTAAAGAATATGCCGATATTGACCTGATGCTTTCCGGCCACACGCATGGCATGCAGTTTGGCGTGGAAATTCCCGGTTTCCGCTGGAGCCCGGTACAATATATCTATAACCAATGGGCCGGTCTTTATGACGATGGAAAGCAAAAGCTGTATGTGAATCGGGGATATGGATTTCTCGGTTATCCCGGTCGGGTGGGTATTTTGCCCGAAATTACCGTGCTGGAGCTGGTGTGATTTTAAACTTCCTTTCGTTCAGCAGGTCTTAGTCCCGTTTGCCGGGCCAAAGCCCCGCAAAGGTTAAAGCAATTACGTATGAGGAAAAACCCAATGCCTGGTTTCTTGATCTTGATGATCGTGCTGCTGCTTGTAAGCGGCCCGGGTATTGTGCATGCACAGGATCCGGTAAAGGATAGTTCGGGTATTGTTGTAGACGACATGGATTTCGATTCCCTGGAAGACCTCGACGCGTTGATGGATGACCTGGAAGCGTTTATGGACTCTATTCTTCGTCCGCGGAGTTTTCTTGCCGTGAATGCATCGTTTACACAGGGTTACTTCAATTATAAAGGCACAGGCACCACGCGGATTGAATCGGTATCCACGCCTACCTACTCACCCTACCTGGCTTATTTCCATAAATCGGGCTTTGGTATTGCCGGCACCGGTTTTTTGATGAAGGACAGGGACAACCTGAACTTTTATCAGTTTAGTCTAAGCCCTTCATTTGATTATTTGCGCGATCTGCGTTTGGCAACCGGCATTTCTTATACCAAGTATTTTTCCAAAGACAGTCTCGATTTTTATGTGTCGCCACTCACCAATGAGTTAAGCGCCTATTTCACCTGGCGCAAATCATGGCTGCGACCCACGGTGATGGTCAATTATGCCTGGGGCAGCCGGGAGGAATTGGATATGCGACTGGCATTTATCGAGAGGCTATGGCTGCGTAGAAGAATTCTGAACTGGCTGCAGCAAAACTATGATCGTAATATCAGTGATGTGTCGGTCACCCTTTCGGTATTGCACGATTTTTATTTTCTGAAAATGCTGGGCAAGAAAGATTATGCGCGCATCACGCCACAAATAGCATTTACGGCAGGTACCCAGCAGTTTGGTTTCAACCAACGCCTCAACAATTATACACTGCAACGCATATCGCGAGCCGACCTGCTCAGCAGCAGCCGGGAATATGACCTGGATGGGAACAGGGAGTTCAGGCCGCTCTCGCTATCGTTCACGCTTCGGGCGGAATATGGTATAGGAAAGTTTTTTGTGCAGCCGCAGTTCCTGATGGATTATTTCATTCAGGCCAAAGAAAAACCGCTCAGTACCATCTTCGCGGTGAATGCAGGGTTTAATTTCTGATTCTCTACCCACACACCGTCCCTTCGGGACGGGGACTCTTTCTTTATGAGGAAGTGATCGGATTGTTGAAGTGGTGAGAGGGGTTTAGGGTTGAAGGTTTAGAGCTTAATTTATAGAGGGCTGGCCTCTGTGTGTTGCGGCCAACTCTTGCATTCGTAGCGCCGTTGCGGTAAAACTCGCCTGAACTTTGAAGTGGTTTACAGTGCTGAAGCCTCTCCCGCAAATGGATGCAGATTTTTTTCTCAAACCAAACCCCAACACCCAGCCATTCAATCACCTCTTTCCTTATTCCCTACTTTCTACTCCCTACTTTCTACTCCCCACTCACCACTCACCACTCACGCCTCACGCCTCACGCTTTTGCTTTTCCTTAAGACTTCCCGTACAATAAGATTAAACCTTCCACTGTTTTAGAAATCATAATACGCAAACACGTTAATGCAAATTAACAGCAGTGATTGAACGCTGGCATTAATCTTGAATTTTTATCCGCACAAAACATTTTATTTATGAAAGCAAAACTTGTTCTTTCCCTCGCGGCCATTCTGTTTGGCGTTACGGCATCACTGGCACAGTTCAGCATTGGCATCAAAGGTGGCGCCAATATCAACAAGATTGAAGGTTCCTCTTTCAAAGATCAGTTTAGCTATGGCTACCATGTAGGTGGCTTCGCTACCATTGGTATCGGTGGCCGGTTCGGCATTCAGCCCGAAGTGCTGTTTAACCAGTACAGCACTACTGTTACCGACGATTTTGACCATGTGTATGAAGATGTTTTCAATTCCAATCAGAGCAAAGTGAGGCTCAACTATCTCTCCATTCCCATCCTGCTCAACTACAAACTGCTGGGCAATTTCCTGACCCTGCAGGCCGGACCGCAGTTTAGTGTGCTGATGGATCAGGACAAGAACTTTTTGCAGAATGGTGGTCGTGCTTTCTCGGATGGTGATTTTGCTATGGTGGGTGGCGTGCAGGTAAAGCTGAGCATGCTGCGCCTGAGTGGCCGCTATGTAGTGGGATTGAATAATATTAATGACATTGATAACAGGGACAGGTGGAAAAACCAGGGATTCCAGCTTTCAGTTGGTTTGGGACTGTAAGCAGTGAAGGATCCTGAATGGACAAACCGGGCCCCGGCAACCCACATCTCGTGGAGAGCCGGGGCCCCGGTATTTGCGGAGCACTACCCAGATTGTCAGCCCTTTTGTAGCTTTCCGGCCAATAGCCCGTGTATTTCATACAATTTGGCAGATTTTCCCCGGCGGCATGGTACTTGAACAGGCAGGCGCATAGCCTGGGTTTTGTCGAAGCCGCTGAGAACGAATAGATAAGAACAAAAGAACCGGGCGTTATGGGAGATTTTATTATGAGAAATGAAGCGTTTACGTTTAAGTCGGAAGATGAAATGGATTTTTTGCCGATCATTCCGTTGAATGAATCGGACCAGGACGATTTGGCCGCGGTAGAAGTACCCGAAGACCTTGCCCTGCTGCCATTGCGCAATACCGTATTGTTTCCCGGCGTGGTACTACCCATTACCGTGGGTCGTGATAAAAGCATCAAGGCTGTGAATGATTCCTATGCGCGCGCCGATAAGCTGATTGCGGTGCTGGCGCAAAAAGACAGCAGTGTGGAAGACCCACAGGCCAAAGACCTGGAGTCGGTGGGCACACTGGCAAAAATTGTGAAGCAGATCCGGATGCCCGATGGTGGTACCACCATCATCATTCAGGGCAAGAGCCGGGTGCGGATAGATGGCTTTGTGCAGGAAGAACCCTTTTTCCGCGTGCGCCTGCAAAAGCTGGAAGAAGAACCTGCGCCGGCAGGGGAGGATTTTGAAGCTTATGTGGCTACCATCAAAGACCTCGCGACCGATATCATTCAGCTATCGCCCAATATTCCCACAGAAGCTTCCATCATTCTGCGCAATATAGAGAACCCGGCTTTCCTGATTCATTTCGTGAGCAGCAATCTCAATACAGATATCCGGGAGAAGCAAAAGCTGCTCGAAATAGACCATATACGCGAACGTGCCGATGTACTTATGCAGATGCTGCAGAAAGAATTGCAGTTTGCCGAACTGAAAAATAAAGTGACCAATAAAACCCGCACGGAGCTCGACAAGCAGCAGCGGGAATATTTTTTGCAACAACAACTGAAGAGCATCAAGGAAGAGCTGGGTGGCGATCCCAACCAGCAGGAGATAAAGGAGATGCTGAAAAAGGCCGAGTTGAAAAAATGGCCGGCCACAGCCCGCGATCTGTTTCGCAAGGGCGTGGAGAAATTGGAGCGTATGCATCCCAGCACGCCGGATTACTCGGTGGTGTACAACCACCTCGACCTGATGCTCGACCTGCCCTGGGATGAAGTGAGCGAAGATCAGTATGATCTTACCAAAGCACAGACCGTGCTGGATCACGATCACTATGGCATGCAAAAAATAAAGGAGCGACTCCTCGAATACCTCGCCGTGCTGAAGCTGAAGGGCGATATGAAAAGCCCCATCCTTTGTTTTGTGGGCCCTCCCGGTATTGGTAAAACTTCGCTGGGGCGGAGTATCGCCAACGCCATCGGCCGCAAATATGTGCGCCTGAGCCTGGGCGGCTTGCACGATGAGAGTGAGATACGCGGACATCGGAAGACCTATATCGGCGCCATGCCCGGCCGCATCCTGCAATCCATCCGAAAAGTGAAAACCAGCAACCCGGTGATGATCCTGGATGAAATAGATAAAGTGGGCAATGATTTTCGTGGCGACCCCAGCAGCGCCCTGCTGGAAGTATTGGATCCCGAGCAGAACCATTCGTTTTACGACAATTACCTCGAGATGGAATACGATCTCAGCAAGGTGTTGTTTATAGCAACGGCCAATAACCTGGCCAGCATACAGCCCGCCCTCCGCGACAGGCTCGAGATCATTGACCTCAGCGGCTATGCGGTGGAAGAAAAGATTGAGATCGCGAAAAGACACCTGATTCCTCGGCAGAAGGATTTGCATGGTTTGGCAAAAAGCAATTTCCGCATCGCCGACAAAACGATTGAGAAAGTGATCCAGGACTATACCCGCGAGAGCGGTGTGCGGGAACTGGACCGGCAACTGGCCTCCCTCATGCGCCACCAGGCCAAGGAACTGGCCATGAAGGGCAAACTGAAAGCCAGCCTTTCGGCAGCCGATGTGCAGCAGATATTGGGCAAGCCCCGCTATAGCAATGAGATCTACAAAACCGCTAATATGCCCGGAGTGGCCGTGGGCCTGGCCTGGACCTATGTTGGCGGCGACATCCTCTTTATAGAAACCTCCCTGAGTGATGGGAAAGGGGAGTTGAAGCTGACCGGTAACCTGGGCAATGTGATGAAGGAGAGTGCCAGCACGGCACTGAGTTATTTGCAGGCCAATGCCGTACGCTATGGTATTGACCCGAAGATTTTTGAAAAGAAGAATATTCATATCCACGTACCCGAAGGGGCCGTGCCCAAGGATGGCCCCAGCGCGGGTATCACCATGATGACGGCCATCGCCAGCGCCCTCACCGGTCGCAAGGTGAAACCCTATCTGGCTATGACGGGCGAGATCACCCTGCGCGGGCAGGTGCTGCCAGTGGGTGGCATCAAGGAGAAAGTACTGGCCGCACGCCGTGCAGGTCTCCGCGATATCGTGCTCTGCTGGCAGAATGAAAAAGACGTGGAAGAAATACAACCCGAATTTATCCGGGGTATTGAGTTTCATTATGTGAAAACCATGAGCCAGGTACTGGAGAAGGCTTTGGAATAGAAGATCGGGATTCTGATAAAATCCTCCCGGGTATTGACATCCTCCCAGGTTTTTGAAAACCTGGGAGGATTTTTTATACAAAGCCTTCCGGGTTTCATAATCCCGGAAGGCTTTTGTAGAATTATGGTCTTCTGCCGCGGTTTAGGTAATTTAGCGCGTTCATGCTCTATCAGGCCAGGCAATACCATTGGTGGCAGGCAGTTTCGATAGGCAAAATTTTCAGAATGATTCGAAATTTCTTATTTCATAGAGTTAACCCCAGGCGCGACAAGCTTTGGGATCCGATGAGTGTGGAGCTTTTCGACAGGTGTATTCGATATATTTCCGGCAAGTATGAGGTGATGTTGTTTGAGGACCTGGTATCTTCCGGACAACATAACGCAGAACATTCCAAAGCAATCGCTACCATCATGTTTGATGACGGCTATAAAGACAATATAGAATATGCCGCACCCATTTTGGACAAGTATCATGCAAAGGCTTCTTTCTATGTGGTAACGGATTGCATAGACAGGAATATTCCCACCTGGACGCATATTCTGGAGCACTTGTTTCAGTTCACATCAGTAGAAAATATTGATATGAATTTTGCATTTTTGCCAGCGGAGTTGCGTGTTTCCAAATTAGCGTCATACGATGAGCGATTGCGATATGTCAGCAACCTGAAGCCATTTCTTAAAACGGTAAAGCATGAGCAGCGGACGGAATGTTTGAATCGGGTTCTCGAAACCTATCAGGATGTGAAATTGCCCGAACTCATGATGAATTGGGCTGACCTTAGAAAATTGAAGCAAGAGGGGCATTATATTGGCTCGCATACAGTTACACACTGTATGTTGGGCACCATGAGCGATGAAAAAGACATTCTCGCTGAATTGAAGCAGTCTGGGAGTAGGATTGAGGAGGAATTAGGGTATTTTCCAGTGACGATTTCCTATCCGGTAGGTAGTTTCAATAAACAGACCAAAGAGTTGGCAAAGCAGGCAGGCTATACAATAGGGTTGGCCGTCAAGCAAAATGGATATGATCCCCGTAAAGAAGATTTGTTTGAAGTGTCGAGGATTGAATTATACAACGAGCCCTGGTGGAAAACGCGTTTGCGGATCATCAATCTGATGCCAGCCATTAAATCCCTTATTCGCTACAAATGAGAATAGTATTATGGATTGGCCGGGAATCCAATCAAAAGGCCCTGGCCAATAAGCTGCACAAAATGTTCCCGGTTACGGCAATAGTTACGGAATCAAGGAAATCGAAAACCAAACGCACTGTTCCTTTATTGGTTGAAAAGGTTTTCGAAAGACTATTTCTTTCAAACATGCGAAAGGCCTGGCAGGGAATGCTTCGGAAATATGATCAGCAATTCCCCGACTTTCCTCCGGTAGAGACCCTTGATGTTGAAAATATCAATGCACAAGCCGCTTACGACTTTACAAAAAAGCATCAACCCGATTTGATTCTTGTATCCGGTACAAGGCTGGTGAAGGAGAAAATGCTGGCGATTAATCCAGCTATTGGCATTCTCAACCTCCATACGGGTCTTTCGCCCTATGTGAAGGGAGGACCCAATTGCACCAATTGGTGCGTGGCGAAAAATGATTTTCACCTGATCGGCAATACAATCATGTGGATCGACAAGGGTATTGATACGGGAAACATTTTGACTACTGCGTTTACACCCCTTGTGGGCGATGAAGACCTCCCGGCCTTGCATGTAAAAGTGATGGAGCATGCACATGATTTGTATATTAAAGCAGTACAATACCTGTCAGCCGGAAGAACACAAAGTATTAAGCAATCGGATCTTGCACCGGGTACTACCTATTACACCCGTGAGTGGACCTGGAAGCAAAAGCTCAGGCTGATTCGAAATATCAGCAAGCTGAAGCAGGTTTGCGAAAGCGGGGAGTTGGAAAAACGTCGAAAAGCCGTGAAGACAATTGATTTGCTTTTTGAACCTTCCAGCTCTTATTAACGTCTCAACGAATTGGTTTGACAGTTTATCTGATAAGCGGACTTGGCGCAGACAGGCGCATATTCCAGAAACTGATTCTGCCAGCAGCATTCAGGGTCATCCACCTCGATTGGATTGTGCCTGTGAAAGGAGAGAGCATTTACCAGTACAGCCAGAGAATTTCCGCTAACATTGATCATTCGGAAGATTTTGCGATTGTGGGTCTGTCTTTTGGCGGAATGATTGCGACTGAGTTGTCGCAAATTGTAAAGCCCAAACGAGTCATCATCCTATCGAGTGCAGGTAGCCGAACGGAGATACCCTGGTACTTCCGGTTGGCGGGTACATTAAGGCTTGATGTATTGCTTCTTCCTTCTCTACTAAAATCCCCGGGTCCTTTTTCTCACTGGATGCTCGGTGCAAATTCCAGGGAGGAACGTTTGCTGCTCCGACAAATTTTGAAAGACACATCTCCCGCATTTTTGAAATGGGCCATCAGAGCCATACTAACCTGGAACAGAACCAGCAAGCCTTCTGAAATAGTTCATATCCATGGCGCTAAAGACCGACTGCTTCCTGTAAGTTTTGTGAAACCGGATATGGTTGTTCCGAATGGCCAGCATTTAATGACCTTTACCCTTGCCGCAACCATCAGTAAATTGCTTGCAGAAAAAATATCCGCGCATTTTCAATAGAGCAGTTTATCCCCCATTTCGTTACTCTCATCATTTATCCCTCATTTTCCTGCGTCTTTAATCGATTTAGAAGAGCATTGAATTTTTTCAAAAAAATCAAGTTGAGTGTTAGAAGATATACATCAATATGTCTAAAAATGTCTACTAATATCCAAATCTCCGAATTCCCACAAATAACCGAATTCGATTTTTCCTGTCATCGCCTGTGTAGCCATTATACATTTGAAAACGGGTGTTAGGGAGAGCAACCCGGTTTAACTCATTTTCCAACTTAAATAAGTTTATTGATGTGTAGAGTGTTCTGCATAGTGGCAGCCCTGCTGGCCAGCAGTATTCTTTTTGCCCAGCCTTCCGAAATTCAACCCGTGGGGGTGGGGGAGCGCTTTCCGCTGGAAACCTGGCAGGCTTTGCAGAACGGCAAAGATTCCACCTGGCGTATAGCCGATTTGGAGGCTGACCTGGTGATTCTTGATTTTATGTCGGCCACCTGCGGTAGTTGCTATTATTCCATTCCGCTGCTCGATAGCCTGCAGCGACATAACCCCCGGGTTCGCAGTTTTATCATCATGGAGGATGCGGATACCGCGCGCTTCTATAAAAATACACGACGTATACTAAAGCGTAGCGAGCCCGTAACGGTGCCGCTGGTGGTGAACGACAGCATACTTCGCCGCTACTTTCCCCATCAGCTCATTTCGCATGTCGTTTGGCTGAATGGACAGCAGGAAGTAATTGGCATCACCGGCTCAGAATACCTAAAGGCGGACAGCATAGCGGTTGCTATGTCGGGAAAAACATTGCCCTGGACCCTTAAGCAGGATGTATGGGGTTTTGACAATAATGCAGACTGGTTGACCTGGAATCCGGAAATGCCGGTGAAGCCCGATTCCTATTATTATTCCGTTTTTGCGAAGGAGCTGGACGGTATTAGCCCACCTCAGGGCTTCACGAGGGATGAACAGGGTCGCATCTTACGATTTGCTCAATATAATGTTCCCTTGCTACAGTACTGTTTTATCGCCCTGCAGGATAAAGGGGTTATACGAAAAGAGGATTTGCTGTACACCCGTGGAGCTTATGAAAAAATTTTTGCGAATACTACCGGTCGTGGTTTGAAGGAAAGTCCCGACCGGTATTCCTATAGCATCAGTTTCCCACCTGGAATAAGTAACGAATGGGCAATGCGCCTTATTCGTGAGGATATACGTCGCTGGCTTTTGTGGCAGGGGATAACCCTGATCCCACTGGAGAAAGGCCCGGAGGGAAAACCTGTATGGCTGATAGACCTTGTTCCTTTAACAACCAAACCATAAACTGCATGAAAAGAAAATTTTTTACCAGCCTCTTACTTGTTCTTTGCGCGGCCATGCTGCACGCACAGGACAGTACGGGGCGCAAAATCAGGGGATGGGTCCGCGACAGCCTGAGCTTTGAGCCGCTGTCGGGGGCTACCATCCGCATCCCTACCCTGGAACGGCAAACACAAACCAATGCACAGGGCTATTTTGAAATTACCGTACCCAGAGAAGTTGATCGTTTGCAGGTAAGCTATGCCGAATACAGCAGCCAATGGGTGAGTGTGCCGGCAGGCCGGCAAACCATCCAGGTATTGCTGGAGCAGGCACCGGGTACCCTGAAAGAAGTTGTTGTGTACAACGACGGCTATTCCCGCACCACAGCCAACAAAGCCACGGGATCTTATACCCGCCTGAGCAACGAAAGCCTGAACGAAGTGGTGGAAACCAATATCCTCGACCGGCTAAAATATATGACGAATGGATTGCAGCAAGGACCCGCAGGGGTGAGTACCCCTGTTAGCGGTCTTTTGCTGATCAGGGGGTTAAGTACGATGACGACCCAAATTCAGAAGCCGCTGATCATACTCGACAATTTCCCCTTCGAAGGTGATATCAATTATTTAAACCCTAACGACGTAGAAGATATTGTGGTACTCAAGGATGCGGCCGCTTCCTCCATCTGGGGTGCGCGTGCGGCCAACGGGGTGATTGTGATCAATACGAAGAAGGGAAAAATGGATCAGCCGGTGCGGGTCAATTTCCGCGCCAATTATACGGTCGATGAAAAGCCGGATCTCCATAAAATACCTGCACTTTCCACCAGTGATTTAATCGACATTGAAACCTATTTGTACCAGCAAGGAAGATTTGATCACTACTTCAATGTGCAAAATGCCGCGGCACCCACCGATCTGGCCTGGACATTGCGAAAACTCGAGAACGGTGAAATCACACAATCCGAGGCGGACGCCTATATCAATCAATTGAGGACTCGCGATGTGCGGAATGAGTATGAAAAATATTTCTATCGTTCCGCCCAGGCCCAGCAATATTCCCTTTCACTGGAAGGGGGGAGCCGCCAAGCAAGCTGGCGGATTTCCGGTGGATGGGATCGGAACATAAGTTCGCTGGCGGAACTGCAAAACAGGGTGACCCTTAACTCCAGTCTGCAAGTAAAATTGGGTAAGGGCACCACCGTATCTACCCAGATGCTGTTTAGCCAGATGCGAAAAAAGAACGGCCGTCCAGAATATGGGAGTTCGAACTATTCAGACAGGATTCCCAGCTATGCACGATTTGTGGATGAGGCTGGTAACCCAATACCCATCGATTGGGTAAGAGGGCGCGAATTTATTGATACCGCGGGTGCCGGCTACCTGCTCGATTGGAAGTTCTATCCGCTGACCAATCATCTGCATGAAACCGACATGTTTCGGTTGCAGAATATGGCAGCTACTATCGAGTTGAATCAAAGAGTATTCGATGGTTTGGATGTTTCCGTCTCCTATCGTTACCAAAAAGACAATCAGAATCTCGAGCGCTATTATGGTATTGGGGGCTTCTATGCGCGGGATATGATCAACCGTTTTGCGCAACATGATTACGCCAACAACCGGATGTTGTTCCCGGTACCCAAAGGAGGAATTTTATTTTATGGTAACACCAGCTCTCTACAACAGAATTTCCGCAGCCAGATCAATTATCGAAAATCAATAGCCGGAAATCCCCTGCGGATTTTGCTGGGTGCTGAAACATCCCAAACAGAGTCTGATGATTTATACGACCGTCGGTACGGGTATAACCCGGAATTACTTTCGCATGTTCAAGTTAATTTTAATGCTCCTTATTACGATTTTGCCAACGGTTATTCCATTAACATACCCGGCTCCAGCATAAGGGCGAAACGTCTCCAACGCTTTGTCTCCTTTTATAGTAATGCCTCATATACGCTGAACGATAAATATACATTCTCTGCCAGCGCGCGCCGCGATGCTTCCAACTTATTTGGGGTAACCACCAACAACCGATGGAAGCCGCTCTGGTCCGCAGGCTTGAGCTGGAATATTTCGAAAGAAAAGTTCTACAAATTGCCCTGGATGCCGGAGCTCAGGATTCGGAGCTCGATTGGTCACCAGGGAAATATGGACGCAAGAAAGGTGGCGGTTACTACAATTAGGTATGAAAACACAAATCCACAAACGCTCCTGGTACCGGCCACCATTGACAATTACCCCAATCCAAATCTACGTTGGGAACAAACCTCCATCTTTAATCTGGCGGCTGAGGGCCAGAGTCGCGATGGCAGATTGAGTGTGCAGGTAGAGTTTTTCAACAAAGAAATATCCGACATGTATCAACTGGTACCCATTGATCAGACAGCAGGACTTGGATCAAATGTATTGCGCAATATCGGCAAGATGTGCACCCGTGGTTGGGATATTCAACTCAATGGAAAAATTCTGCAGGGAATCTTAAACTGGGAGACCGATTTCATCTTTAATCGTACCCGTTCCGTTACGCGCCGATATCAAAAAGGAGAAGATGCGGTTCGATTTATTACCGGCATGGGGCTACGTGGTGTGGAAGGCTTTGATGCCGCCAGTTATTTCGCCTATCGTTGGGCAGGCCTTGACCCGACGAATGGTGATCCTATGGGATACCTTGACGGTGCTCCCAGCAATAATTATCTGGCAATAACGGGGACTGGAACCAAGTTCAGTGACCTTGTTTATGTTGGCAGCATCCTACCGCTTTGGACCAGTTCCTGGGGGCATCACTTACAATGGAAAACTATTAGCCTGCGGTTTCGGCTGATGGGAAGCTTTGGCCATTTTTTCACAAGGCCTACTTATAACAGTAATGATTTGGAGTCAGGCAGAGGCTATCCGGATTATCTCCGTCGCTGGCAAAAGCCGGGAGATGAACTACACACGAATGTACCTTCTTATCGATATCCCAATATAGCTATGCGGGAAAGTTTTTATCAGCAATCAGAAGTGTTGGCGGAAAAGGCAGATCATATTCGACTACAATATGTCAACCTGAGTTTTTCACCCAGGCTGGGGCCTCAATCGCGGGGATATATTCAGTCCTTGAATATTGCCTTGATCGCCAACAATCTCGGTGTTATCTGGAAAGCAACCAAAGTGCCCGGTGACCCCAATAGCAGCCTTACGGGATTACCTCCGCTGAAAAGGATCAGCCTGAGTTTTTCAGCCACATTCTAAAACTTCAAACCATTTTATATGCGAAAAAAATTTAACATCATAATACTCGCCAGTTTGGGTCTATGGGTTATGGTTTTGTCCGGATGCCAAAAGTACCTGGAAGAAAAACCCGAATCATCACTGGAAACAATCAATGCCATACACAAGGCGCAGGCCCTGCTGGATCATCATCGGACTATGGTGGAGCAACTACCCTTCACGGATGTATGCAGTGCCGATGAATTTTATATAATACCATCCGTATTCAATAGCCTTACCACTTATGACAGAGCAACCTACGCATGGGCCAAAGAGGGGATATTTGTTGAAGAGGGTAACGATTGGGCGCTGATTTATAGAAGGATATATTTCTGCAATGTGGTGCTTGAAAGCCTGCAGAAAATGCCGAGGCGTGCTGGCGATGATTCTGCCTGGAATGCCACAAGAGCCCATGCTTTGTTTTTGCGTGGCTTTAACTATTTAACGGCCGCGAAAATTTGGTGTAATGCCTATGACGAAGCCAGTGCCAAAAGCGATCTGGGGCTTCCACTTCGGTTAGACGAGGATTTTGAAAAACCTTCTGTCCGTTCCAGTGTAGAAGAGACTTATCGTCAAATTATCAGGGATCTAAAGGAATCAATGGTGCATTTGCCCAATAAGCCTGTTCATGTGGTGCGGCCATCCCGAGCCGCGGCTTATGCCCTTCTGGCCCGATGCTACCTATCGATGCGGGTCTATGATAGTGCAGGGCATTATGCAGGCCTTAGCCTGCAGTTGCAGAATCAGCTATACGACTATAACCAGGTACCCAATCCTTCTGCCAACTATCCTTTCGGCCCTCAATATTCTCATCCTGAAATAATCCTGAATTTGAGAACTCACGGACCACCTGGTATGCTTCAGCCTAATCGGGCGCGAATTGATTCCAATTTGTACTCTCTTTATGCTACTAATGATTTGAGAAGATCTTTATATTTTCTTAACAATACTGATGGTACAAAAAGATTCAGGGGTAGCCTTATCGGCTCAAACGTTCTTTTTCAGGGGCCGACCGTAGCAGAAATGATGCTTATCCGTGCCGAATCCCTGGCCCGTATGACAGATCAGGCTTCGCATGATGCTGCGCTACAGTTGTTGAATCAGTTGCTGGAAAAAAGATACCAGGCCGGGACATTCATCCCGATCTCTTACCAAAATCCGCAACAATTGTTGGATACGATATTGGCCGAACGGCAAAAAGAACTCATTTTTCGAGGAGAGCGATGGCCCGATATTAAACGGCTGAACAAGGAAGGAAGAAATATCGTCCTTCGCAGATGGGTTAACGATGAATGGATACAGTTAGAGCCCAATAGCCCCCGTTTTGCCACTCCCATTCCGCAAAACGTGATTGATATATCGGGCATGCCGCAAAACCCATAAAAAAAAGCACCTGCAAACGCAGGTGCTTTTGAACTTTAAGGCTTTCGATAATCATAAACACTGGGTTGGGCAACAAAGCTCTGGGCAGATGACTGAGCCGCCAGGTAAGTCACCAGCTTTTGAATTCTTTGGGGCTCAGTGTCTGAGGTTGAAATACCCGCTGCGCTGTTGGAAACATGAATAACGCAGGGGGCGGTAAAACCTTCATCGCAAGGACTGTCGTTAGGCAGGCTTTCCAGCATGTCCCAGGAGCCTACACTCTCCAGGTTTGCCTCCGTAGCTTCATCTTCTATGAATTGGAAATAGGTTTTGTCTGTATAATCCTTCTCCTCCACCGATCCCCCCTTAAAGGAGCTCAGCAAAACGATACCCAATGCGCCGGTTAGCAAAAGCGCCATCGAAAATAATGCGATCTTTTTCATACATCAAGGTTTTAAATGATTGTTTGCTGCCTACTCTTTTAACAGGTTTTCGGCTGCCCCTGGTGCCGCGGAACAGGAATGAAGGTCGATGCTCTATTGGCCGAAATCATTATCCTTTCCGACAAAGGGAGTTGTCATTTTAGACAATTCAAAAATCCGCAGCAGGCAGGAGATCGCTATACATCAACGGAAAGCCCGGGTAGGGGAGATGCCATAATAGCGCTGAAAGGCGCGGATGAAATTGGAGTCGTCGCTGAACCCGCATTGCAGGGCTATATCGGATAAGCCATCCGGCGTATGATGCAGTAAGCGACAAGCTTGCTGCATCCGGTAATATTGCCGGAACCGATGGATGGACATACCATAATACTGCTGAAAATAGGTTTTC
Source organism: uncultured Citrobacter sp. (assembly GCA_964395095.1). Classification (GTDB taxonomy): domain Bacteria; phylum Bacteroidota; class Bacteroidia; order Chitinophagales; family Chitinophagaceae; genus CAYMZZ01. The sequence continues at coordinate 40,690 of CAYMZZ010000011.1, read as the reverse complement.
AGATAAGTGGCACTCATGCCGGCGCGTTGCGCCAGCCGGGCGATGCTGTCGTTGCTGCCGGGGTTTTGATAGAGCTGCTGGCCCGTTTCGCGAATACCCGGCAGCAAATGGGGCGGCACCGGTCGGAACAAGGGGCCCAGCAGCAACTCATCGCGCAGGCAATGCCATAGTTGTTGCTCTTTTCGTGCACCGGGCGATGCAGAAGACGGCTCATGTAGCCATTCCTGCAAGAGTCGGGCGGTTTGCGGGCCATGGGGCAGGGGACTGAATGGGGGCAGTTCTATCCCGGCAGGAACCGATAATAGTACTAATTGCTGTTGTTGGGCACGCCAATAGCGATTCGTCTGCCGGGGATGATGGTTCAGGAGTTCCATTCGCTGGGGAATACCCTCCCCTTCCATGGCGGGCAATACCAGGATCGGCGCATGATTGGGCAGCGACTCCAAACAAAGAAAACGGGGATCCTCAAAGCGGGCCTGGAAAAACAGGAGGCGCAATGGCTCCAAGCAGATACGACGAATCTCCAACTCCCCACCCGGCAACTTCAATTGCAGCGGGGCAGCCATATCCCGGCGCGGGCAATAGCGGGAAAGATCCAGGCTATGCCGCAGGATATTTGTGTCGTTCCAGGTTGTAACTAACATGACTGAAGGCTGGCAACCTTCAGTCGGGGAAAAGCAAAATGGTCAGTAAAATAAAGGAATCAGTTGTGTAAAAAAGTGCACATATTTTGTGCACCTTTTTCATGCCGGTTGGGGCAAAGCGCCTGGCCTGCATGAAAAAGGTATGCTGCTGTGGGGATGATCCATTGTATGGACGCGCGCAACGCGACTCTACATTTGAAACTGAGATGGTCAGATTAGATGGGATTTTGCTGAGGTCTGACTCTTTCGAGTTTGCCCGCACCCTCCATGCAGGGGTGCCATCCATTAAGGCAATTCCTGGTCGAGGTTAATATGGAATGCCTTCGAAATCAATTCTGCCGTATTTCTGGCGTGAAATTTTTCTTTCAGGTTCTTTTTATGAGTAATTACAGTGGATTCGCAGATAAATAATTGCGTAGCAATTTCCTTCGCCCCCAGTCCTTTCACAAGCAGGTTCATCACCTCCGTTTCTCTTTTGGTCAACACCGGGTGATGGCTATTTTCCTTTTTTGCTGCCGAAACAAGCGGAATATCACTTGCGGAAGCGGAAGCGTCTTTTTGCTGCTGAGGAAGAATATCAATCACCAGCTCTGGGAAATTTTTGTAAAGGAAGTGAATAAAGAATAGAAGTCTGTTGTTTTCGTTTTCAAGCATCTCTATTCTAAGTTCCAGGTTGGCAATTACTCCACTTTTTTCAGAGGAAAGGGCGTAGCCATTCTCGTTGTCGGTTTTCTCCTGTGTATTCGAATTTTGTTCGGTGCTATAACTTGTTGATGCAGCCGACCTGCAAGAGTTCATTTTAATCGCAGTATTGATCTGTGCCAGTTGGATCAGTTTTTCCGGGACCATAACTACAACTTACTAGATAAATTGATTTGCTCACTAATCAGCAACCTAACCGGTAATTTTTCAACTTGGTCGGAAAATCATACTCGCAATGGTGGCTTCGTCTCCCCAATAAAATTATGAAACTGGATGATACAAAGAATCAATTTTTAAAATATACCTAAAAATGGGGAGAAAAAATGTGGCTTATGAGGATAGCCCGGTTGCTGGAGTAGGAATAAATCATTAGAAATCAGGATTGACTTCGGCAAGTGGAGAAGGTAGTTTTGTTATTGTTGCCGAATCCAGCAAATCTTCCTAATGCAATGATTGTAAACGCGAAAACAAAGCAATTGTTTCTTCCGATATTTTGACTGTATGGGCTGGGCAAAATTGGCATCTGATGATAAGGAATTGAAAATGAACAGGCTTTGTTTTTCAATACCACTTTGTGGTAGTAGCAAGCCTGGCCGGCCTGTAATTCTCAGGTGATGGCTGCTGCAGCGCTGGGTAAGAATGACCGGCACATTGGCACCGTAGTCCGGCAAAAAGCTACCAGCCGGAAAGGGTCCATGAGTTCATCAAAGGGAAAGGGCATCTGTCTTGTTTTGCATAATCCATGCATGAAGTAATTTTTTAATCATGATTGATCACGCCCTTAAGTTACTGCGCAACGAATTGGAAATGTATATTAATGCCAATGATGACTCTGTGGATGTTATAGTGTCTAATATTGGAATGTTGGGGATTTCGCAGGGTGAAGGTTTGGACGGACATATAATTATCACCCTGGTTAATATTGAGGAAGAGAGTACGCTAAAGAATATTTCGGCCCAAAAGCGACCTTTTGCAACTGCGGCCACTTATGAGAATCCGCCTGTATTTCTGAATTTATATGTTTTGTTCTCCTGTTTTTACGGCGACACCCGCAGTGAAACCAATTATGAGAATGCCCTTCAGCGCCTTTCCCGGGTTATTCGATTTTTTCAAAGCCGCAATTCCTTTTCGACCATGTCGTCTGCAGCACTCGGTAATATTGATGAAGATAATGCGGACCTCGCAGAACTCCGTTTTACCATGGAACTCTACACCCTGACATTTGAGCAAATTAATCATTTATGGGGTTCATTGGGCGGACGACAAGTGCCTTTTGTCATGTATAAACTTCGCCTGGTGGGCATTACAGAAAAAGCCGTCGTAAAAGAAGTACCACTGATCACGGAAATCGAATCTACACATCATCCCATTGCTACGAACTAATTCTATGGCATCTGTTATCTATAAAATATTGTTTGAAATAAAGTTGTTGCACGAGTTCTTTCTTACCCGTACCGACGGTTCGGTCATATTTGATAAAACAGCAGCCGGTAAAATTCAATTCCTGGAAGAAGAATGTTCTGAGAACCGATTACCGGTAAATACGGTGATGAGTTTTGAATTTCCTTCCGGTTTGCAGCGACAAATGGAAAGTTTTTTTATCCGAATCCTGCCTTCTTATTCAGGTTGCAAAGTGGCCGTAAAGGTGAAGGAGCAAAGACAGCCTGACGGCTCCATCTTCTACCAACCGCTTGTGCCTATTCCCGCGAACCTTAACATATTTATACTGCTCATTCGAAAAGCTGATTTCGACGTGTATACAAACGGGAGAGTGAAAAGACCCTTGTTGTCCAGCTATTTTTTCTCCAATAATGAGATAATCACTGCTAAAACCTTTCCTTACCTGACCAACGCCATTCCTGCATTTGATCCCGGCTATCAATACGAGCAGGGCGAATTGATAAGTGATGGCGGTATCATTCGGGAGTTTCACCGTGTGGGTATTGCTGGCTCCTGGGGTGAAGTGGCAGGAACAGGTTTTGCGAATGAAAGCGACCGGCTCTTGATTGGCCCCAGGTTCTCTTATTCTTTTACGGACAGAACAGGCTTAACGGAGGCTGATTTCATACTGAAAGATTCTAACGGTACAGAAATACACCGGCAAACAATTGAAAATACCGAAGGATTGCCGCGGAATATCAGCCTGAGCTATATAGACAATGTTCCTTTCCTTTCACTTTCATCTGCATTTACGGTAAGTGATGCCCTTTATAACCTCGAAGTCAGGGGGAACAATGGCTATACGAGAAATCACACAATTTTATTCCACGAGGAATTGTCTGCAGCCAATCCCTGGGCTGTAGTGCATGTGACGCCTCAATCAACAAACGCAGCTTTCGATTTTTTGGATAATAATGGGCTTTTGCTTACAAGAAAAGACCCCATGGGTGTGGAAACAGCGCCAGTAAAATTTGAGATACCTGTTAAGAGCAGGCTGCTTTATTGGCGATTTGTGCACAACCGGGGCAAAAAATTGGGCATCAGTCCGTCCATGGCAAATTATCTGGAGCAAGAGGGAAATGCGCTTATCACGAGGAAACCTCGCCGGATGGCGAGAGCATTTTCTAAAATTCAGAGTGCTGTGTCGCCGACGAAGGTATATGTTCCCAATCCCGTTAGTTATGATTTGAAAGTAAATAAAGATGGGCTGCTTTGCTTTGATGTAATCATTGCCAAATCAGACATGTTCCCACTTGTCCCTTAAAAATGTGTAACGCAAGCATTTATCACTCAATAAATGTATCATTATGAAGGAATACAAAACCCCGGGAGTGTACATCGAAGAAATTCCCAAGCTACCTCCCAGTATCGCATCAGTAGAAACGGCTATCCCTGCTTTTATTGGATACACTGAAAAAGCGCAATGGCGGGCGCCGGACGATCTGAGAAACAAAGCCTGGCGAATTACTTCGCTCATTGAGTATGAGCAGTATTTTGGCAGACCAGCCCCTGAAACACAGTGTATATCGGTGTCGGTGAAACCTGTCTCTTCAAGCCGTGCAGAGGTCAATGCCAGTGTAAACGAGGAACTGCGCTCAAAGTTCCTGATGCATTATTCGCTGCAAATGTTCTTTGCCAACGGGGGCGGACCTTGCTGGATTATTTCTGTTGATAACTATACAAATGGAGGCGGGCAGGTTAGCGGCGACACCCTGAAAACTGGCCTGGAAGAAGCTGCCAAGATCAATGAGATCACTTTGCTTTTGTTTCCGGATGCCATCAATGTGGCGTCAGAGATAGAATATTATGACCTCTATAAAGAAGCTATTGATCAGTGTGTACTGCTGCAGGACCGGTTTGTTATTATGGATGTGTTTCACAAAGCGGAGAATTTGGGTAACTGGAGACTGGATATTCAACTTTTACGGAATACACTTAGCGGCACAACAGAGGAATTAAAATATGCGGCTTCATATTTTCCCAATATATATACAGGGGTGAATTTTAATTATCGATCGGCAGGCAGTGATACGGATAACGATGCGTTTGTTACGGTAACTGATTTTCCCGATGCAACCACCCTGGATGCACTCAAGACCAATAACAATGCTTTTTATTTCCTCGCCAAGAATGCAATAAACAATTTGCAGATGTTATTACCGCCATCACCAGCCATGGCGGGTATTTATGCCCAGGTCGACAACTCCAGGGGTGTATGGAAAGCACCGGCAAATATCAATATTGACAATGCGATCCGACCGCAACATCTGGTTACCCATAGTGAGCAGGAAGAACTGAACGTGGATACAAAAGCAGGCAAATCAATCAATGTTATCCGAAAATTTGAAGGTCGTGGTCCGGCAATTGTCTGGGGTGCGCGCACATTGGCAGGAAATGATAATGAGTGGCGCTATGTGTCGGTTCGCAGATTCTTCATCATGGTGGAAGAATCTACCAAGAACGCAACGGAGCAATTTGTTTTTGAGCCCAATGACCGAAATACATGGGTACGCCTTAAATCCATGATTGCAAACTACCTGGTACAGCAATGGAAAGCTGGAGCGTTGATGGGCGCCAGTGAAAGAGAAGCGTTTTATGTGAACATAGGATTAAATGAAACGATGACCGAGCAGGATATACTGGAAGGCAGGTTAATTGTGGAGATAGGTCTGGCGGTGGTACGCCCTGCAGAATTCATTATTCTCCGATTCATGCACAAAATGCTGGGTGAATCCTAATCTTATTAATCAATACAAAAAAATACTATCATGTCTAATTCGCCTAAACAACAAGTGCCTCCGGGTACCAGCGATTGTGGTTGTAAGGAAAAGAACAGCATAACGCAAGGCATTATCAATGCCGAGCGTAGGGTGTATTGTGACTGGCTCGATACAGCCGGTGGATCAGTTTTTGAATACCAGGAACGATATGATGGCACTAAAAAGTTGAAGAAAAAGAAGAAGATACTTTTTATCTGGACAGAAAAGAACTACCAGGCTGTCCGAAACCTGGAGATCACAAAAGGTACATCCCTTCTTCAATTTAATGAAAGTATCAAAGAGGCTACCACCGGCTTTCTGAAGGACAATAAAACACTGGCCGATAACCTGAAAGATATTGTAAAAAGACTCAAAGAGGTGGTAAGCAAAACCAATGATCTTTTGTCAGCCAGTTGTGAATTGAAAAGATGTGTTAATGATGGTTGCAACTGTACACAAAAAGGGATACTTACAGGCGATTGGGGAGAGAAATGTAAGGGCAATGAGCGGAAGCTCGACCAAAGCCGATGCCAGAAAGACTGCGAGAAAGTAAAAGAAAAACTTGAGTTGCTGTATAGCATTCCGGAAGCCCTGTCTGGCAGCGCAGATAGCCTTTTAAAAGGAGCCGCCGATGTGTCGGGTATACAGGTGTTTTCTAACGTGGGTACGCTGGAGGGATTGCAAAAGAGTTTGTACGACTCGATTAAAGCCTTCCAGAAGCACCTGGGAGAAACTTCGAAAAAGGAGATGGAGGAAATGAAGAAAGCACAGGAAGAGTTTGTTAAATCGGTACTGGATCATGCCAAAGCAGAAGCTTCCCTGTATGACAAACGTGGCGATTTCACGGGGCTATACAATACTGCTGCTTTCTTATGTTGCCCCGATTGTAAGTGTATTGAAAGAGGAAATTGCAAAGACAGGATCTGTGAGATTTGTAATGAAGTAAAGGAAACGTTCTGTAACTGCCCTCCGGAAAATAAACCCTGCTGATATTAATTAATAACGAATCAAATTCAAATGTATGGAACCCATAAAATATTCGCCGCTTGATCCGAATTGGCAGAATGGCGAATCAATCAAATGCTGCAAGGATGATAGTTCTGGCACTGATGGAGGATGTGATTGTTGTTACGACAATTGGGTGTCGGAGTTAAAAGTTGTAAAACAAAAGTATGGGTTGGCAAGTGAAAAGGCGCGTCAGCTCAACGACGATTACCTGTTTTCCGGACAACAGCGTGATAAGTTGAAGGCATGGCTGGACGACCTGGTTAAGGCTGAACAACTGGCCACGGCTGTATGTGATCAGTTCTCTGTGATGAGTGCGCAAGCGGAAAAAATTTGTGTGAACACAGATAAAACCGCCGAAGCCATCCGCATTTTGTTTTGCATGATCCGTGATTTTTATGAAAAAGTAGATGAAATAGTGGAGAGTTGGAACTATATCGATAACTGCATTAAGTGTATCAACAGTGATGAATTGCCTGAAGGAAGTGGCATACGGAAATGCCTGAAAAATTATAAGGATAAGGTAGATGGTTTACTGAAAACAAGGGTCGACCTGCTCAAAGCGGTCATGGCAGCGGTTAATACAGCCAATGGCCTTCATGCCGGAATTTGCGGTGAATATGGGTTGGTATTTGTTGTAAACGAATGGAAATGCGTGATGGGATGCGGGGAAGACTGTAATTGCAACACATCTCCAGTTGACCCATGCGCGGTGCCGGCAGACAAACCCGATGCTGATAATCCATGCAGGTTGCGACCAGTATTGCATCTGCCACTTTGCAATGATCCGCATTATGCATGGGTGAAAGAGCAGTACAGTAAAGATGTGGAAAGCACCAAGAAACTGGCGCAACTGCTCGTGGAGGCCAATAAAGAAAAAGAGGCACTGTCTGCCTGCCAGGCCAGTCTCGAATCGGCCATCAAAGAAGTAAATCCCAGGGATCTTTGTAAATGATTAATGTCAACTAAAACAATAAAATATGCCTGACAATTTTAAATACCCGCTTCCTAAATTCCACTTTGAAGTGAACTGGGGCGGAACGAGGATGGGTTTTACGGAAGTGACCGGTTTGGAATTCGAAACGCAGGTTATAGAATACCGGGAAGGCAATAGTCCCGTATTGAGCCCAAACGCACAACCAGGGTTAAGAAAGCTTTCTCATGTTACACTCAAAAGAGGCACTGTACTGGAAGATTTTGAATTCTTCAAGCTGTGGAGGGAAACTTCCAAGTTCCAGGAAAGCAATAAAATTAAAAAAGTATTCCGTCGGGATGTGACCATCAAGCTGCTCAATGAAGAACATCAGCCGATAATTTCCTGGACTTTAATAAATGCCTGGCCTACAAAAGTGCAGTCGACCGACCTAAAGGCAGATGGCAATGAGGTGGCTATTGAAACAATGGAGCTGGTGCATGAAGGGTTAAGTATTGTGGAAGCAAAATAACCGGGCATGCCTGATCCAAAGCCAAATGCATTTTATCAAACGGTCAATTTTCTTTTCAAAGTGGATTTCAACTTTGATAAGGATGGGATAGATGTGCGTTTTCAGTCAGTGACGGGTCTTGACTCCGTGCTGGAAACGGAAACCATTAAAGAAGGCGGAGAGAACCGTTTTGAACATGTATTGCCGGTGCGAAGGAAGTACGGACCGCTGACTCTCAAAAGGGGTTTGCTAAAACCGGGTGATTCAAAGCTAACCAGGTGGCTGAAGCAAACTTTCGATGGTAACCTGGTTAAGCCGTTAGAGGTTGTAAATGTAACCCTACTGGGCGAAGATCACCAGGCTCTTATGCATTGGACGGTCAACAATGTATGGCCCAGAAGTTGGAAAGTTGGTGAATTGAATGCGGAAAGGGGTGAAGTATTGATAGAAACATTGGAGCTGAACTACAATCGACTAATCTTTAATAATTCCTGATTCATGCCACTTGAAATACGCGAACTGGTCATCCGAGCCACCATTAACCAGGACAATGGAGGAGGCGCTAAACCTTCCACCACTTCCCAGTCGGCCAATGTTTCCTCTACCAACGAACAGATTATTAATACCTGCGTGGAAAAAGTACTCGAAATACTAAAAACAAGAAATCAGCGGTAATATGTCGTTGTCAAAATTTGAAATAAAGTCTTTTTCGGATAATGAATTCAAGAAAGATGGAGGCAAGAAGGATTTCATGTTGCCTGTTAATCCGGAGAGCTTCACCCGAAACCTGAAAGTGGAGCGTGATACCACCAAGGGCCAGGGCAATAATCACACAAACGCCAAGTTTGTAGGTACCGCACCGGAGGAATTGAAAATTGAATTCGTGCTGGATGGTACGGCTACCATGGAAGGCTATCTTGAGTCTATGAAGAACAAGCCTGTAAAAGACCAGTTAAAGGCGCTGACAGATTGTGTTTATAACTATGATGGAAAAATTCATTCCCCCCGCTACCTGAAAATTCTGTATGGCTCAGAGTTGAAAATGGATTGTGTGTTGACAAACCTGGATATAAATTATACTTTATTTAATTCGGATGGCTCACCGCTTCGAGCAAGAATCACGGCCAACTTCCTGCAATATGTAGCTCCGAAAACCAGGGCCAAGAAAGAAAGGAATAGTTCGCCAGACCTGACGCATCAGCGAGTAGTGAAAGCGGGTGACCGGCTTGACCTGCTTGTCTTTGAAATATATGATGACCCCAATTATTTTTTGCAGGTAGGCAAGAAGAATGAATTGACAACTATTAGAAGCCTGCGGCCCGGACGGGAATTATTCTTTTACCCCTTCGATAAATCCGAAGCGTAATGGAGGAAGTAAGTGTAACCAATGTTTCCCAACATGATGTGACCAGCTTTGATATTCTGCTGGATGGGAAAGCTATGTCACCTGAATATCAGGTCATGTCTTTGTCTGTACAAAAGGAAGCCAACAGGATACCTGTGGCCAGGATTCATTTACGTGACGGCGAAGCAGCCAAAAGAAATTTTGAGATCAGTAGCACAGATGATTTTATTCCTGGAAAGAAAATCAACATTAAAATAGGCCGCGATGGCAAGAATAAGCAGGTTTTCAAGGGAATTATTGTTCGGCACGCCATCAGGGTTAGAAATAATGGTCAAAGTGAATTACAACTGGAATGTTATGATGAAACTATCCGGATGACCATTGGCCGGCATAGCCGATATTTTGAGGATGTAAAAGACAACGAAGTATTTGATGAGCTTGGCCGGAAATATAAAGGCCTTAAAACAAACGCAAAAGCTACCCGGCTCAAGCACCGTGAGCTGGTACAGCATCATATATCTGATTGGGACTTTATGTTGTTGAGGGCTGAGGCTAACGGTATGCTGGTAAATGTGGACGACGGGGAGATCAGCATCGCGAAACCTGATACCGAAGCCGAAGCGGTGTTGCAATGCACCTATGGAGATTCTATCATTGAACTGGAAGCGGAAATAGACGCACGCCTGCAATGGAAACAGGTGGATGCGGCTTCCTGGGATTTTGCGAACCAGGCTCTCTTCAGTGCCAACGCTTCTTCGGCTGCCATTAAAGAACCCGGAAATATTGCCGGAGAAAAGCTTTCAGAAGTGACCAGTCCGGAAAAATATAAACTCCATCATAGTGGATATGTCATTCAGCAGGAATTACAGGACTGGGCGGATGCCACCATCATGCGCAGCAGGTTGAGTAAAGTAAGGGGGCGGATCAAATTTACCGGCTTCGCGGAAATAAAACCCGGTAATCTTATTCAGTTGGATGGCGTAGGCAACCGGTTCAAAGGAAAAGTATTCGTGACATCTGTGAGGCATGATCTTGGAAATGGCTGTTGGGACACACATGTTCAAATAGGCCTGGATCCGCAAACCTTTGCCAGCAAGTATCCCGACATGTGCGATGCCGATGCTGGCGGGTTGATAGGTTCCATCCGTGGGCTACAGATCGGTAAGGTGGTGCAATTGGAAAACGATCCGGAAGGGCAGCATCGCATTTTGGTGCGGGTACCTGTGATTGACGATAAAGCACGTGGCACCTGGATGCGGATGGCCAGCCTGGATGCAGGCGCAGAGCGGGGCGCTTTTTTCCGCCCTGAAATTGATGATGAAGTCATTGTCGGTTTTATCAATGAAGATCCGCGTGATGCCGTAGTGCTGGGTATGCTGCACAGCAGCGTGAATGAGGCGCCTATTGTTGCCAAAGATGTAAACCATGAAAAGGGCTTTACCACGCGCAGTAAAATGCACCTCTATTTTAACGATGATAAAAAGATCATTCAGGCTGATACGCCCGCCGGCAATAGTATAATGCTGGATGAAAGTACGCAGACCATTCAGATCAAGGATCAGAACAATAACTCGGTAACGATGAGCCCTTCTGGTATCAAGATAGATAGCCCAAAGGATATTGAGATTGTGGCAAAAGGGACTATTACACTGAAAGCGAACCAGTCTGTTTCTATAGAAGGGCTGAGTATTTCGGTTAAAGCAAGTAGCAATGTTTCGGTGGAAGGTGCCATGGCAAAACTTGCCGGACAGGGCATCGCCGAAATTTCCGGGGGAATGGTAAAGATCAACTAGAAAAATGATGAGATGCCTGCCGCTGCAAGATTAGGAGATATGCACACCTGCCCTCTGGTAAATCCCGGACCGGTTCCGCATGTAGGAGGGCCAATTGCTGGCGCATGCGCACCAACCGTATTGATAGGCAACCAGCCGGCTGCTAAAGTAGGTGATATACTGGTGTGTACCGGACCGCCCGATACTATTGTGAAAGGATCTTCAACCGTATTGATAAATGGGATGCCTGCCGCAAGACAGGGCGATAATACCGCTCATGGAGGGGTGATCGTGCAGGGATTCCCTACCGTACAGATAGGAGGTTAGCAAAAAATACCTAAATGGCAAAAACGAATTCATTTCTGGGTACTGGCTGGGCATTCCCGCCTTCCTTCGATCAGGAATTGCGAACCGTGGAATTGGTAAGTGATGAAGAAGATATCCGGCAAAGCCTGAATATATTATTGACCACCAGTTTGGGTGAAAGAGTCATGCAGCCAAAATACGGGTGCAATTTGAATGATTATCTCTTCGAACCGTTGAGCGCATCGGTAATTGGATACATAAAGGATCTCGTAGAGCACGCTATTCTTTATTATGAACCCAGGGTGATTGCAGATAAAATTGAAGTGACCCCTCAGGATTCAATGGACATGATAGAAGGCAGGTTCACCATAACTGTGGAATGTGCTATTCCGGAAACAAACTCAAGGTTCAATTTTGTTTTTGATTATTACAGTAACGAAGCGTTGTTAACAACATAATGACCAGGTAAACCATGTTCGATTGTCGCAATCTTATACATCCCTTTCAAAATGATCCGGGCACCAGCCAGCGCCAGCGGATCATAGATCACTTATTGTCGGAGAATGTAAAAATCGATAACCGGTCCCTGGTAGACCTTCTGGATTACTTCAATAAGTTATCGGGCAGCATCCTTTATTATGACAAAACACTGGCCGTAAGCGATTGGAGGCCTTTTTTCCGTGACAGTATTCCTATTGTACTTTCCTCTATCGCCCGGTTTGATTACCAGGCTTTGGAGGAAAAATATAAGGGATACAAATATTCTTTCGATAAGCAACCTACCGTTTCAGGCTTGCGGCTAATCATCTATTTTATATACTATAATGGAATAAATACGATCTATAAATGGCATGAAGCGCTGAGGAAAGATGATCTTCCGGCCAGTAATGAATTGGAATCACTGATCCGAAACAAATTGTCGGGGTATTTGGCTGAATTTATACAAGTAGTTGGTAAAGCCGTCAAAAAATACAATATCAAACCTATTGATTTCAGCAAATTTAAAGATACACCCGACAATGATGTATGGAATTTGCAGCGCACCGAGAACTATTTAATTGACCCGGAATACGAGGCACCTGGCGAATGCGCCAGCCTTAAAAAATTATACAAGGAGGTAACCAGCTTTTGGCAACTTTTTCTCGATTGCATTCGCTCTTTGGCCACAACTGCCGAACAAAGTATTGGTCAAAGTCTTGTGCCCCTGGAGCAGGAGCTCAGAGAACAGCATGCGCCGCATTTGGCATTGATCTTCGCTTTTATCAGGTTGTTTGGTAAAATGCAGAATGAACTGAACAGGAAAACGAAGGAGCACCTGAAATTCTTTTACATGGATGTGTTGCGGATCAAGGCGAAGGATGCGGATCCCGACAAAGCTAATATCATCTTTGAAGTGCAGAAAATTCTTCGGGAGCAGTATCAAAAACATCTTGTTTCAGCGGGAACCGCACTCAATGCCGGAAGGGATGCCAAAAACTTGGATATTCTCTTTGATACAGATGATGATATAGTTGTAAACGAAACCCGGGTGGCAGAACTGAGGACATTGTTTCTGAAAAATGAAGAAGTGGTAGATGCTACTTACCTCGAAGGCGCGTATATCGCTCCTGCTGCCGACAAAGCAGACGGTGTGGAAAAGGATTTCACTGATGAATCGCCAAAGAATTGGTACACACTCGGAAATAAATTCAGCAAGTACACAGTGCCAGGAAAAAATAATCCTCAAGCTCACCCGGCAGCAAGATTGGGCTTCGTCCTGGCATCACCTGTTCTTTTTCTCGGGGGCGGAACAAGAAAGGTAGAAATTACTATAGATTGCGAACTGGCGCCGTCAGTTTGCGATGACATATCCGGAAATTGTGGCAATGCTCCGGATTGCCCGGATTATCCGGACAATTTGTATCCCGCCATTTCCCTCTACAACCGGGTGCAGCATTTCCTTACAGATTACACTTTGGCGATACCCGGGCCGATGTCTTATTACCTGATCAGTAAAGACCTGCTGGCAGAAGCCCGGCAGCAGGGGATGAGTGTGGCGGCTGCAGACATGATCAGAGACCAGTTCCTCGCCGCTTTATCGCTTCACCCCTGTTCCAATGAACCCCGCTATGTGGATTTTGAACTGGTAGATTATAAAGACTGGGATAGTTTCTTGAATGCTGCGATAAACGCAAGCGTAAAAGCGGAAGTGGATAAATTGTCGCACCTCTTTCCCAAAAAATGGCCCTTCAAAATTACATTTAGCGGCGAGGAAGAATGGATTGAAGCCAGTGAGATCACCCGCCTGGAGATGGGAACGCTTACTGGCAATCGTTTCCAGCTCGTAATTGCGGCCACCTTGAATGCAGATAAACCCGCGGTAACCTTTTACAACAAAGAAAACCTGGAAGAAGATCTTGGCACAGAACTGCCGCTGGTACGACTGGAACTGGAAGATATTCCCGGTCTACGGTACGAAATGGTCAACCCCGTGGCTGATGAAGACTGTTGCCTGAAGCGAAAGCCCGCGGAAGGGCCTCATTATGTTTCTTTATATCATTTCTTTCGCAATGTTTCGGTGAAGGAAAATACCGGGATCAATGTGGAGGTATGTGGATTGAAGAATTTTGTGGTGCAGAACGATGAGAATGTGATGGATGTAAATGGGATTGTATTCCCTTTTGGAAACAGGCCAAAAGTAGGGGCTAATTTTTATATCTCTTCTACCGAGGTTTTCTGTAAAAACTGGTCAGCGTTTGAAATAAAGTTTGACTGGAAGGATCTTCCGAAAGATTTTAAAGAGTACTATCACGGTTATGAAGATATATTGGGGGGCATTGGCATCGAGCATCTCGACAAAAACCGGTTTGCTTTTCAATATAGTTTGTTGGAGAATGGAACATGGTTTCCAAATCCAACACCTGTTTTCCCAACAACAATACCGCCTTTACCAGATATTCCTGCGGACGTTACAACTGGCGTAGCCCCGTTTCATTTACTTTTCAAAGACGATACGCCTGCCTTTTGTAGTGAAAACCCCAGGAGCTCGGTATATAAGTTCACAAGGAATGATTTTAGTCTTAACTCTTATACTCGCCGAAACAAGAATTGCTTTACGCCTTCAGTGTTCAGGAATGATTCAAGAAGCGGCTTTCTTAAACTGACTTTGTTGAACCAGGATTTTCAGCACTCGAGGTACTCATTCGTCCTAACCAGGCAGATGCTGGCGATGGGTAAGCTACCGGAAATATCTGTAGGTCCGGTCTATGATGGTGTGGATGCATCTACCAGTAGCCCTATAAAAACACTCAAAATTGATGAGGTATTTCGGGCAATTGACGATGCGTATAAATTATCCGTTTCTGCCAATCCCCGGGAACTAAACATCATTAATGCCATTCGTGCCGTATATAATAATGGGGCGAACCCACCTCCCTTCAATGTATTTTTTGATGCGGGATTAACGGGTGATGCGGTTGGATCGCCATTGCCAGGCGGTCAAAATGTACCTAATAACTATCATGCTCCCGATCCGTTTTCTCCACCTGTTCTTCGGGATGTGGACTTGGATAAAATATTTAAATACATTGAAGACCCCATTCTGAAAGGCATATTTGATAAACTTGGGGATGCCAAAAAGATACGGGTTGTTATACCTAATGAGCCATATACGCCGCAGATTCAAAATATGGTGATCGACTATAAGGCCTCCGCTCCCATCTCAGATATCGACCTGATTCACCTCTATCCGTACAAAGGAACACATAAACGGGAAGAGATTGGACTGGAGCCCACTTTGTTTCCCACTTTCTGTGATGAAGGCACTTTATTCATCGGGCTCCGCGATTTTCAGCCCAGCATCAACCTCCATTTACTGTTCCAACTGGCCGAAGCCACAGCCGATTCGGAAAAGCCAAAAGAAAAAGTACACTGGCATTATCTCGATAATAACCGTTGGAAGACATTACGTACAGGGTTTGAAGTACTCGAAGACGGTACCAGCTCGCTTACCACATCGGGTATCATAAAATTTGCCATGCCGGAGGGCATGACAAATAATAATTCCATTATGCCACCTGGCATTTTCTGGATCAAAGCTTCTATCGCTAAGAGTAGCCGGGCTGTTAGCGAAACACTGGGTATTCATACACAGGCCATGCGTGCTACCTTTAAAATGAATGAGGGAAATGATACAGCAAGACTGGAAAACTCGCTGGAAGCGGGAAGCATTGGCAAGTTGCTGGTAGCCGATCCGCTGATTAAAAAAGTAATGCAGCCCTATGATTCATTCGGAGGTAGTTTGCCCGAACTGGAGGGAGGATATTACCTGCGGGTAAGTGAACACCTGCGGCACAAGGGCAGGTCAATTCAAAAATGGGATTACGAAAGAATGGTTTTGCAAGAGTTTCCCCAAGTGTACAAAGCCAAATGCATCAACCACAGTTTCCATACCGATGCCTCTTTATATAGCAATGATGTTCCTTATGCACCGGGTTATGTATTGCTGGCAGTAATACCTGATTTACGCGTATTGAAGGCCGGTAATTCATTTGAACCCAAAGTGCCCGTAAGCCTTATGGAAACGATTGAAAATTTTATCAGGAAAACGACTTCTCCCTTTGTTCGGCTGAAAGTGGCCAATCCCCGGTACGAGAAAGTTAATTTCTGTATCAGCGTCACCCTGGTGCGAGGTAAGGATAAGAACTTTTATAAGGAGAAACTTAAATCAGACTTACGGGAATTTTTGGCGCCATGGGCTATTGGGAAATACGATAAACTCACATTCGGTCAGTGCATTTATCGGTCCGATGTTTTGCGTTTCCTGGAATTCACCAGCTATGTTGATTTTATCAGTGAACTGCGAATGGCACACGAGGACGAAGCACAAACCATCAACGATGTGCAGAAAGTTTGTCCCGTCAGTCCCCGTTCTATTTTAGTGGCAGGTGATATAGAAGTGAAGCTGATAAATGAAAACTGTGATTCCTGGTGCAATCAAACTCCGACATTAAATACCTGTTCAGGGCCGGTATTGGTGCAGGAGAATTATTGCCGCGATAAAAATTAACTGCTAACATACCAAAGAATGGCAGAAATGGCAGACGATATAAAGTTGATTCAAAAGAATGATTCCAGTTTTCCGGAATGGTTAAATTTTGAAAGACTTCGCCGCGAGGGAATGGAATATCTTGGAGAATTGTCGGGTAAAATATGGACAGATCATAATGTGCATGACCCGGGCATCACCATCCTTGAAACGCTTTGTTATGCCTTGCTGGATCTTGGTTACCGGACATCCTTATCTCCTGCAGACCTTTTTTCAAAGCAGCCGGGAGATGATTTAGTAGAGAATAATTTTTTCACTCCTGCTCAAATACTGGGTTGCAGCCCGCTCACGATACTGGACTACCGGAAACTGCTGATTGATATTCCCGGTGTGAGAAACGCCTGGCTGACTGTGGCGGATGATATTACAATTGAAGGTATTTGCGGCCGACAATCAAAGGAATATCCCACACATTACCATAGTACGGCCTCGTTGGAGCCGCGCCCTTCTTCCTGCAAAACATTTCTCAACGGCCTGTATCATATATACATAGATCCTGACTCCCATGAGGATCTGGACCAGGCAGAAACAGAAAAACTTCGCGGAAGGATCAGGAAAATGCTGATGGCCCATCGCAATCTATGTGAGGACTTTTATGATATTACAATCCTGTGCATCCAGGAAATAGGTGTTTGTGCCGACGTGGAACTCGAAGCCGGCACCGATCCGGCAAAA
The DNA here is from genome assembly GCA_964395095.1 of uncultured Citrobacter sp. Lineage (GTDB taxonomy): Bacteria > Bacteroidota > Bacteroidia > Chitinophagales > Chitinophagaceae > CAYMZZ01. The sequence goes on along the minus strand of CAYMZZ010000011.1, from coordinate 23,532 downwards.
GTGTACCTGTCGTTTGTGGAGAGTCTTAGCCAATTCTTTTCCCGATCACCTAAATTCTATCGCCTAAAGCAACTGCTTGAGGAAAAAGAGATTCCCATTGAAGAAATATTTGCGGGCAGGCCCATCAACTTACAGCAAAGCCATGGGTTTATTGATACAAGGGAGCTTGAAAAAACGGAGCTCATAAAAGAGATACATCTGTCGGATGTCTATAATTTGCTGTTTGCCGTGAAAGGGGTCATCGCAATCAGAGAATTGTCACTGCGGAATTGCGATGGCAGCATTTGTTCAGATAAAGATCTATCATCCTGGATATTCCGGTTATGGGAAAATCATGTTCCCCGATTCAGCCCGAAATGTTCCGGGTTTCGCTTTACCCGCAACGGAAGCGACCTGCAATTCGATCCATCCAGGCATAACGACCTGGTTCGCCTTACCCTTACCAGCAGCAACAAAAGAATTTTACCGGGCAATTCTCCTTACTTGGATGCGCCCATACCATATGGTACCTACCTGAATGACCTCGGTGATTATTTGCAACTCGAGAATGATTTTCCAAAAGTATATGGGATAGCAGACGGAAGTTTACCCGAATCTGCCTCTGATGCAAGAAAGGCACAGGCGCTTCAGCTAAAAGGGTATCTTCTTTTCTTTGATGTACTGCTGTCGGGCTACCTGAGCCAGTTGAAAAACCTTCGCTCTTTATTCTCGCTCGACGGCAAAGGGAAAGATGCCGCACATACTTATTTTATCAACCGGTTTGAGGCCTCACCCAATTTCGCGAAACTATTGGCTTTCGATACCGAAGCATCCGACACAGGAAGCAGCCTTGCTTACCCGGTGAATAGAACGAAACTGGAGAGCCTTATCCACGAAGGAAGAATGGATACCTGTAATTTATTGCAGGACTTGCCTCCATACGATTTTCTCTGTCGCTCAGACCGGGATGATGCCGTGCACCAGTTGCGGGAGGATTTTGTCAGCAATCATTACACAGAGTATGTGCTGGAAGGCCGTAATGGTTGCTGGATTTTCTATCTCGTTACCACTTCACTTGATTTTGTATTAGTGGGTAAGGAACAATATAAGGAGAAATCGGATGCGAAACGGGCTGCAGGTTCTTTACAATTCCAACTGGCTATCGAAAAAAGCTACCGCACTTATACTATCGATAAAACGGGAAAATTTTCTTTTCACGTAGCTGTTACATCCAATAACTACTGGGATTACCTGCAATCGATCACAGAGAACGAGCAGCTATACCTGCAACGCAGGAACAACTTCCTGGATCATCTGCTGGCAAGATTCGCTGAATCCTTCACTGATTACGCACTCCTGTCGTATCCATTCCTGGATGATCAGCAGTTGAAGCGGAATAATAGTAAATATAAACAGGATTTCCTGGCTGTTTATCCTGATGTAAGCAGTACAAGAGGTAAGGGATATGATTACCAGCATAACGGTTGGAATAATTACAATATTTCCGGTTTGGAAAAGCGATTTGCGGCTTACCTCGGTATTAATGGGATCGGCAATAATAACCTCTGTCACTTCGAAGTAATACAATACGAGCAGCAATCGGTTGTACATATTAACTGGCATGGGAAAACCCTGTTTGCCAGTGACCAAAGTTTTGAAAGCGTGGATGAAGCAAAGGAAATTGTCAAAGTGTTGCTGGAATCGATGAAGGAAGAAAAGAACTATTACCTTACGGAAACTGGAGAGGAAGATTTATATCAGCTCCGAGTTAAAGCGGCTGGCTCCATTTTTAGCAATCCCGGCAAGTTCAGTGAGCAGGAGGCTAAAAAAATGGCCAGGCAGATGGTACGACTTGCTTCCCCCACAGCAATAAGGGAAGATATTCTGCCCAGCCAGTTCCGTCATGAGTTAATGCTGCAACAAACGAATGGGAACCGCTGGCATCGCAGGGACCCCATTATAACCCGCGAAAGGGAATTAAACGTATCAAGCGACCTGTTAAGGGACCTGGCGGATATGGACACCTGGATTGCAGAGAAACCAGAGGAGGGGTCAAGGCCTTCACAGTTTGTTCCCAACCCAGATCGGGTTAATCTCTTCTTCGATATGAATGGGTTGCAAACCCATACCAATTTGGTAGACGTAAGGGACGACAGGGAGATCAACCAATACGTAGTACGCGATGCCGATAAGACTTTCCTATTTATCTCAGAAAAAGAGTTTGGAAACGAATCCGTACAGGAAGAAGAGCGCGTAAGGCTGCTTTTTTTGCTTTGCGATCGTTCCAATTATGTTAAAAGCGAAGGGAGTGGAAACGAATTTTATATCCAACTAAAGCATGAAGGAAAGATTATCGCAACGAACAAAGTGGAACAGCTTACATCGGATGAAGCAGAGCGGGAAATGGACAGGCTGGCAGACTATTTTAGTAAAAAGTTGTACCTGCTGCATTACTCCAGCATTGAAGACATGTTTCAATATACACTCTGGCTGGGGTGGGAGGATGCCGGCGACTTTAGGTTTCGCAGTGCCCGGGAATATCCCACTTTCGACGAAGCGTATAATGAAGCTGTTCAGATAGTAGCCTTACCCCCGGCATACCGGATCGAAAGGGGCAAAGGCGGCGAGTTGGAAATTCGGGAAAATGACCGCCTGGTCGCGACTTATATTGCCAATGAAAAGGTTGAAGATCCGGATGAACTCAAAAAGCAGGCGGAAGCTCTCATTGCATTGAAGCGGGTGCTGAATGAGATAGCCCTGCAGGAAGGATCGCCGCAAACAGATAAGATGGTTAAGCCAGATCCGGTTAGTGCAGAGGGTGATTATGCGTACAGGCTGGTTAAAAAAGATGGTTTTCATGCCTGGTTCAAGTTGGAAGGCGACTTTACAGAGGAGAAGAAGCGGATGAAGCAGGTAAAGGATATTCATCGGATCTTTTCTTCAAATGACGACCGGCTGGAAATCTGTTATGGGGGTACGTCCATCCTACATGAACGGAAAGAAGGCCGTAACCGAACAAAATGGTATCACTATCAAATAAGAAGATCCACCGACAACCTTGTTTTGTTTGAAAGCGTTCGCGGCTATACATCGGAACAAGAAGCACAGGCGGCTTTTACGAAAGAGTATGCCAATATACTAACCCTGGCTTCGGACGAAAATAACTTTGGAAAGTTGATCAGCTTCCAGGAAAAGTTCCTGCATCAAACAACAGGTTGTACCGATGAACAATCGCTGGTATTCATACCGGATGAAACCATGCGGCGATTTTCGTACAATGTGGACGCAGCCCGCAAGGAACTTAGCTCATTAGCGAATAGCTATCCCGTAAGAACGATCCGTAAATCTGCCCCTTTATTCAAACAATATTTTCCTTGTGAAACCCTGCCTGAACCCAACGACAAAGATTGTTCCGACGCCCATAAAGAAAAGGAGTATTATTATTTTATCCGTAAAGATAATCTGGGAGGGCAGGGACAATGGATCAGTGCACAATTATTTGAATCGCCTGCGGATGCGTTGAAGGGATTTAAATTTTTCCTTATTCTATTACAATATAGGGGTAACTATCACATTACCCAGCGTGAGTGCGATAACTCTTGTGAATGGGTGCTCTACTTGCGGGAGATACTGGCTGTAAGCAGCCGGCGTTTCCCGTCAAGTGTGGAAGCCTGGGGTGAGGAAGGTGTGCAGAAGTTTATCCGCAGTGCACAGTCTAAAAATGCATTTACTACCTACCAGCGAAAAGACGATTGTTGCTATACCTTCAATGTAGCCTGCGGCAATATGGGATTGATACACCCCTGTACCTATGATACAGCGGAAAAACGGGACAGGGCGATGGCCAGGCTGATTCAGTTGGCAAAAAAGTGGCAGGTTGAAATGCAGATCGCCACCCAACCGATGTGGGAGAGTATAACCGATAAGCTGGAGAAATTGGTGATTCACGAAAACAAGCAGGATAAAACTCCCTGCACCACACATGAGGATATCCGTGATATCATTCGCATGAGTTTTGAACAGTCTGCCGCCGACATCCCCGATGAATCAGTTCGGCGATACAGTGCCCTCAATGCTTCAGAAAAGAAAGCGGTTGATTTCGTGATCTATTATTACCCGGTGCTGAAAAAAAAACTGGACATACCCGGCAATCCCACCAAATACTTTGTTGAGATCAGGCTTCCCGGTTTTTGCGAGCATGATTTTGATGCCATGGGAGAATATCCAGATAAACAAAAAGGGAAACACGACAGCGATGACTGTGAGTGTTGTTGCGTGTCATGGGTAAGCGAATGTTGCTTTGACTCCTGTAAGGAAGCCCTGGACTACTTTTATAAGGTGATGAAATGCCTTGCCAAAAGCGAGCATTACCTGCCTGTATTTGATTGCGAATGTGGGCCATTTGGCATCCGCTTTTTTTGCGACTGTGCGAATCATCGGGAACAGTTTCCTGGAGCACAAGGCAGGCACCAGCAGCGAGCGGTATCCGGGGAAGCTAATTTGCGCGGTCAGACTAATAGACGCGAGGCTTTGCCCTGCTGCAATGATATTGTAGCCTTCAACCCCCAATGTTACACGCATCCTGGCATGTTGTGCCATGCCGTGGAACGGGCCAGGCAACTGGTGAATGACGAAGGGCTGCATTTGGTGGAGCATATTCTCCTGAGGCCCCATTGTGCGGAAAAAGGAAAGGACTGCGATTGTGTGATCAACCCTTGCAACGACGAAAAGAAATGCGCTTTCGAATGGGTGGTGCCAGGCGAGGATCCTTGTGAGCAAAATGAGTGTGGCGATCCGAATAAGTATTGTTTTGTTCCCGGCGAAGATCCCTATTCTTTTATTGCGACCGCTTTGTTACCCGCATGGCCCGAGCGATTCCGTAAAAAGGAAAACCGTGAACTGGTAGAGCAGGTTCTTTACCGCGAAATGCCTGCCCATATAATGCTGCGAATATTATGGGTTTCGCCGCAGGATCTTTGCCGATTTGAATCACTTTACCGTAACTGGACAAGATGGTTGGCTGGCAAGCGGGTATGTGATGGCGGCAATCCTCCTTGTGATTTGATCAGATTCCTCTTTGGTCACGATAATGTACCCTGGCATTGTTTTGATGGCAAAGATTGCAACCCATGCGAGGAAACGGGGGTAATACCTGACCCCTGTGGATTTGTAGCAGCAAACGAAAAAGACGCCAATCATTACGTAAATACGCTGAATCGCCTGTATTGCTGGCAACCCGTTTGTCCTCCTCCCAACAGATATGCAAAAGCGATTTCCAGAAAGCCAAAGCCAGGATTATCGGCACAACAGTTAGCAGAGCTTGAAGTGGAAAGATCGATCGATGAAAGATTTGCTGCTTATCGGGAAGAAGCGAGGATAATAGCAAACGATTCAAATAGTACGGTGGCCGCCCGCGTTTATAGCTTCCTTCATGAATCAATTCCCACTATTTCGGAATACCAGGAAATGGTGGATATAGTTACGCAAAAGCAGGAAGGCCTCAAGAAAGGAGAAAAGAAAAGCAAGCTACCAATCAAATTCCAGCGGCAGCTTATAAGGTTATCCACTTGGTATTTCCTCGATCGTTCGATTCTCAATAATGATATCGAAAGAAATTTGAAGAATATACGCAAAATATTTGTGAGCCTGAAGGAACAAAAGATGATGCCCGAGTACAATACCTGGCAAGAACAGATAATTTTTTCCGCCAATCCCTGTGCGAACCCCGAGCTGATTCTTCAACTTTTTAAATGAATATATGCGGCATGTGATCAAAACGCAAGTGCTGGACCTGGTTACGAACTCAACCGATGAGGCTTTCGGCCTGCAACAAAGCCTGAGTCATTTTTTTTATTCATCTATCCTGCCCGTGCTGGAGAAAACATTTGATAAGATAGCTCCGGCAGACAGGATGATCAGCCTTGACAGGCTGGAACTGGACCTGGGTGACCTGACCATGAAAGATATTCAGAAGGAAGACTGGGCAAAACTGTTGATGGCGAAGTTGGAAAGAGAATTGAAAGACAATTTGCAACTGGAGCAGACAAGGCATCTGCCTGTGGATACGGGAATAGCCGTTTCGCAGCAATGGATCTATTACATGGAAAGGGGGTACCTGCCCTGGAATGCCATTGAAACCGACACTGCCTGGTTCAATCATGTGTTGGAAGGATTTGCCAGCGACAGTAAAGCTATTGAAAGTCTTCGCCAGCTAATCAGGGAGAATCCCAGGGCAGTAAGCAGGATCGTAAGGGTACATGCCCCGGCTTTTCTGGCACATTTGGTGGAAGTGCTAACTACCCGCAAACAGACCCGGCTGGTAAAGATTATCAGTGGAATTCATCATCTCCTGGAAAGGAAAGCAACAAAGAATATTTCTTCGGTGCAGGAAAATGGCCGGAAGACCTGGGCTCAGGTATTATTGTGGGCAGCAGGCAACAGCAACAGTGCGGAAGAAGAAGTGATTGAAAAAGCGGTATTCGCTTCGCTAACAATGACCGATTTGCAACAACTCCAGGATAAGATAGCAAATCGTAACGAGTTAAAAAGGTATAAGCAGGTGCTTGTTGCTGAGATGAAGAAAAGAAGCCTGATTGAAACACCAAAGCAGGAGCAGCCCGCATCGTCTGTAGAAAAATTGGAAAAGCCGTTGCTGCCAGGGGAAGGATTATTTATCGGTCATGCAGGTCTGGTATTGCTGCATCCTTTTCTGCAACGCTTCTTTCAGTATACGTCCCTGTGGAATGGAGTTCAGTTCACCAACCGCCTTTCACAACAAAAAGCCATGGTTTTATTGTACTGGATGGTTGCCGGTAACTGCGATCCGCAGGAACATGAACTGGTGATACATAAAATACTGTGCGGTTACCCGGTTAATGATCCGATCGAACCCGGCATTTCTGTTACACAGGATGATAAGGAAATAGCAGCGGGTTTGTTGGAAGCAGTGATAGCAGAGTGGACCATATTGAAAAATACTTCCAGGGAAGGATTGGCAGAGCAATTCCTGGCCCGTAATGGTAAGCTCATCTGCAAAGATGATGACCTGCGACTGCAGGTGGAATCAAACACGGTAGATGTATTACTCGATCACCTTCCCTGGGGTATCGGCACGATCAAATTACCATGGATGCCAAGGATACTGAAAGTGGAATGGAGATAAAATATGAAGACCGCAGAACATAAATCATCGGCTGCCAGCACTGCGCCGCATACTCCTTTTTTTTCTAAAGGAGCAACGGATGATTTTGCGGGTCAGACAGAAGAGGCGTTTTTCACCGGTTGTGCAGACAATAGCGCTGTTCAAACGAAACTAACGGTTGGCCCTTCTGATGATAAGTATGAGAGAGAAGCCGATCGTGTGGCCGACACGGTAGTGCAGAATACAAACAGCACTCCGGCGATTCCGGGGCACTTGTCGTCGGTACAGACCAGGCCATCCGTTACACCACTAGTGCAAACGAAATGTGCGGAATGTGAGGAGGAAGAAAAGCAGCAGGATAAGGAAATAGAAAAGAAGGGCAACAGTCTTCAACCTAAGCCAGCTTTTGAAAGTAATGCGGAACCTGAAGAGGAGGCGCTGCAAATGAAATGTGATCATTGCGAGAAAGAGGAGAAAAAATTGCAGCGCAAGAGCGATGGCGCAGCGGCGCCGGCGCCGGCATCCGTGGTGGCGGGACTGAGCGCCAGCAGAGGCGGAGGATCACCACTTTCTCCTGACACCAATGCATCCATGAGTTCAGCTTTTGGAAGAGACTTTAGTGAGGTAAGAGTACATACCGGGCAGCAGGCCGCAGCAATGAATAAAGAATTGAATGCACAAGCATTCACACATGGCAACGATATTTATTTCGGCGAGGGAAAATATTCGACAGCGGACAAAGCGGGCAAACATTTGCTGGCACACGAACTGACACACACTTTACAGCAGGGTGGGGCTGGCCGTTCATCCGATTCCATACACAAAAAAGATGAAGCTCCGGCAAAACCCGTTAAAACAGCGGAGGGCTTCGCCAAACAGGCAGGAACAAGTATCGAGATACATCTTACTTCATTCCCATTGAAACAATACGCCAGTGTATATAATTTGGGCACAAATATCACAGCTCCCAAAGGGAAAAGGGAAACAAAACAGAAAGATATATGGAAAGAAAAGTCCAGGCCCTATGTAGAGGCATTTATGAAAGATTTGATTAAAGACACTGGTGTGAATCCCGACGAACCGCTGATGATGCTGACCCTGAAGAAAAACCCCAATGCAAAAATAATTGGCAGCAAAGAACAACTTATCAATGAAATAGCCGTGCCTTTCTGGGATAAAGGTGGAAACGCTGTCATTCACCAGGTGGAACATGCTATCGACTGGCAAATTCTTGGAAAGGATGCAGATCATATTGACAATCTTCTTTTGCTGGATAAGCAAAGTAACCTTCGCCTGGGTAATGCAGTAAGTACGGCTATCAATGACCGTATGCGAATCATTTTCGCTAATTACAAAACGGAGTTGCCTGAACTGGACGGGCTGGAGCCTTCAAAAGCGAGGAAAAATAAGAAATACATCGTCATCTTCGATGATTTCTCTTCGCAAATACAAACGCCAACCGGGTCAATCATTTCATTGTCAAATATTATTGCAAAAAGCGGCGTCAATACACCTTATAAAACCGAGTTTTTCCATCTGCAAAAAGCGGAAATTCCGAAGGGGCACTTCTTACTTCGGACAAATAAGGACCGTGCAGGCTATCTCTTGCCTTATAGCCCGAATGGAAATACAGTTGGTCGTTTCTATCTTATAACTGAAGGTGATCCTAAGATTACCTCCATCTATCTCGATCCGATCATCAATGGCGGCAAAGATGTATTGGTGAAATCAAATAAGAAGATTAAAATCGAGAACGAAGATCAGCAGCCACATATTTTTATTACCAACAGTATGGCTCTGGCTGCCCGTATGCGGGATTTTGTAGGAGTAAAAGACCTGAGCCCGATTAAATTTTCTGAACTGGAACTTACGCCAGGATTGGGCCTGCGGGTAAATGGTTTTGTTGATACGGATGTCCCCTTCCTGAAGGATAATAATGTGGAGATTAGTTTTGAACTGTCGGATTCAAACTTTATCATCCAGGCAGGCATTAATGATATAGTAAGTTTTCCCAAACCTTTTAATGTTAGTTATAGTTCTTTATTTCTAAGGGCCAGTTCAAACGAAGGTTTAGCGGTGGGTGGTGAACTCGAGTTTGGTATCAACAAACTTGGAAAAGGCAAATTAAGCGCTTTGGCCGGTACATCCGGTTTTGCTGTAGCCGGCAAATTCGAGTTTGAGAGTAAGAAGTTTGAGGGATCCAATATCAGTTTTACATACAAAGACAGGAAATGGACTTTAGGTGGTGAGCTTATCGTTAAAAAAGGCAACTTCAAAGGAATTGAAACTGCCAACCTTACGGTAAAATATGCAGAGGAAAAGATTACGGCAAAAGGTAAGGCAAAATTGGATGTTCCCGGTATTGACGACGTAACGCTGGATGCAACGATTGACAGCAATGGCAACTTCAGCGTAAAAGGCGATGCGAAACTCAAAAAAATGCCCGGCATCAAAGGCGGCAGCCTGACCATTGGGGTAAATAAAGAAAACGATGACTTCAATCTAACCCTGGGTGGCACCGCTGCTCCGGATATTCCCAAAATGCCGAAGGAGCTGGATGCGCAATTCACTATTTCCTACGATAGTAAAACGGATGTGTTCAAAGCGGCAGCCGACTTCAAATACAAGAAAGGCCGTGTGGAGGTGAAAGTGTTGATCGGTGTCACCAATGCCGCTGTAGTGGATGGAGTACTGCAACAGACTAAAGCTGATAAGCTGGTGATGTATGGAACGGGGGAAATTACCGTTACGCTTATCGAAAATAAGGTCACGGGTAAGTTCAAAGCCCTGGTAAAACCCACTGGTGAATTATTTATATCCGGTGTGGCCACCCTGGTACCCACCCCATTGATGGATCCATTCAAAAAAGAGAAAACAGTCGGCTTCCCTTCTCTCAAAATTCCCATTGTCGGCGTACCGATGGTCTCCATCTTCCTCGAAATCGGCGGTGGCGTAAAATTTTATTTTGATTGGACTCCATTGACCATCTCTGGTGATGTTACACTACCCGAAACAGATATCACCAAACTGGACCAGGCCACACTTGGCATGAATGTGAAAGCCAATTCAACAGCAACCGCTGGTGTAGGTATGGAAATTTCGGCGAAGATTGGTGCACAGGCAATCGCATTGGTGGTATCGGGTGGAGTAAGTGGTTTTGCGGGTCTGGAGATAACCGGGAATATTGGTGCAGAGCTGAAGACTGAATTCAGTTTAGACAAAGGACTCGTATTAAAAAGCCTCGATGCCGAGATCAACGTAAAACCGAAAGCCAAATTTAGTTTGAATGGTGTTATTGATGTATACCTCGATCTCTTCTTCTCAAAAGTCAATATCTGGGAATGGAGAAAACAATTGGCCGAAGGCTCCATCGACCTGAGCAACCTGGGTGGATTCAAAATAACGGTGCCTGTAAAATTTGATGAAAAAGGGAAACTCATGCTGCCATCGCTGGAGCAGATACAGGTGCAAAAGCCGGAGTTTAGCGCTGCCAAAGGCAAAGAGCTGATGGAGGGCGTTTTCAACGATAATCAAAAGCAAAAACCGGCTGAAGAAGATCTCGTACGGCAGCGGATACAGCAAGGCATTAACCAGGATGTTCGCACTCGTCTTGCAGGGAATGTGAGCCATGACGTTTTTGCGCATGCACGTGATGTGGAAAATAAGTTCAGGGGAAAGAATGCGGAGTTAAATGAGTTTATCCGAAAAACAGTACGATTCTCCATCATGGGCGTGTCATCAGAAGCGTTTGACAAAATGAAGAATGAACTGCTCAACTCCAAAGCATCCCTGGCGAGTAAACTGGCAGTAGTGGATGAATACGAGCGGCATTGGTACAGCTTTTACGATAAAACGGCGACGCCATTGTTGCGGGAAGAACTCAGGTCGCAATCCAGTCAACAGGGTACATCGGTTCAGCGCAAACCCATCTTTGAAAGTGAGAACGAAGAAGCGGCCCAGCTACAGCGCCAGGGCATACCCGGATCCACGCCTGTTGTAACACCCCATGTAGCCTCTACTATTGAATCTTCTGCGGGTAAAGGAGAGCCCTTGTCGGCCAAAACACAGCAGGAAATAGGTGCGGCAATGGGCGCCGATCTGTCGGATGTCAACATCCACCGGGATGCCAATGCGGCTGCGCTCAGTGATGAATTGAATGCAAAAGCATTTACACATGGCCAGGATATTTATTTCAACAGGGGCGAGTATGACGTTGAAAGCGCGGAAGGAAAACACCTGCTGGCGCATGAACTGGCGCATGTAGTGCAACAGGAAAATGGTAGGGTGGACAGCCCGGCCCTGCAAAGGCAACCGGTTGATGACAGCCCTTCAACTATCGCTACTACTAAACCAGAAACACCCGCAACACCTGCAATGGTTCCGGCCACGCCTGTACCGGCCATTACAACGCCAACTGCAACGGTATCCGAACCGGTGTCAACAATGGATACAACTGCTGCTAATACTTCCCAGGTTCCTGTTGAACCGGACTATAGTACCTGGGCTTATTATGAACTGATGGAAGCCTATTCCGGTTTTACATCAACTCCCGGACCGGATCAACCTGACTACCCCATGTTCAAGGGTGTAACCACGGCCCTCAGGAATAAAGTGAATGAGATATTGTCTGCCGGCTCGTCAGGACAATTGAGGCCGGGCACAGCATTGTCAATAGCCGAATTATATCTCGCTCAAGCCATAATCAAAGACCTCCAAACCAAACCCCATCTCATCTTTGAACTCAATTTGGATATCAACTTTTGGAACCTGGTGAAACTGGAATTACAGGTTTCTTTGGCAATATCTGTTAAGCAAAACCAGGAGTATCGCCCGGAAGGACTCTATTCATCGAGAGACTACTCTGCGCTTGATTTTGCAGCCGTATTTGAAGATTTGGAGCAGGCTAATGATTGGCTGAAGATGTATGCTTTTGAACATCAAAAGGCGGAAGCAAGGGCCTATATACTTCAGTTAAAAGAAGAACTGAAGTATAAAGTGGCGACAGACCTGCCATTCAAACTGTTTGGCGAACGACTTTCACCGGATGAGGAATTCATAACCGGTCTGGATGAGAATGAAACATTGCAATACATCTATACTATAGAAAATATACTTTATACATCTGGAGCAATTGATGCGTTTACGGAAAAGAATAAAGTAACGGCCAGGCCCGTCGATTCTATGGTATTTGGATTGATCAGGCTACGTGACATTTATAAACTCCGTTTAGAAACCAACCTGAGGGTACTGCATTTCCACCTTAGCTTAATCGGAGGAAGACCCAGTTACTGGACCATGGCAGAAGCAGGAGTGGAAAAGAACCCGAAATCAGGCAAAGAAATGGCAACTGATCCTTTGGGAATACGTTACCAGCTTATTGAACGATGGAAAGAGCATTACTACTATAATAGAAGTAGTGGATTGGCAGATCTTATATACCGCGACTTTTTCATAAAGCAATTGGCAGAAGATGTAAAAAACGGAGACTGTCCTCCGGGAGTGGATCCGATATGGTTAAGTGAACAGATCCTGTACCAGTGGGGTGTGATTGCCCGGGAAGAAAATGAAATGCTGGGAATGTTTGCCAGTACCATGGTAGAGGTAACAACAACCATCCTGAATGCAAGTGAAAAGAAGATTCGATCAGAAGCAGCAAGATTGGGAGTTACCATTCCGGAGGCAGCTTTGGAAAACAATGGAGCAATGGGAATGTTTGGCAACTACCACGCAATTGCAGCCATGCATCAGCCTGCTAATGAGTTTGAAGTAAAGGGCACTGCTTTGGCGGCAAAAGAATTGCTTACGATCAAACGGGAGCTGGATGAAATTAGCGAATCTATTGTATCGGACCATCTTAATTGGGCCAAACTGGCGACGGAAATAGGAGCAAAATTTATTAGTGACACGGATATAGCCTCTGATGAATTGAACTCAGCCGCCTATGTGTATGTGGCAAATCAGAAAGCAGATGCAGCCAGGAAATTGGAAATTCAAAAGCAAAAACAAATCGAGTATAATACCGCAAGAAAGAAACTCGAAGCCATGTACCCGGGCCTGGGATCGGCCGCATCAAGGGGGGATACTTCCGGCCTCGAAACCCTCAGCGAAGGCGGATCGGCAACCAGTATGGCCATGATCGGAGATATGATCAGTAAACTGAAGAATATCCGGAAAGTGAAAGCGGAGTTGGGTGATGATATTAGTATATGGGAATTGCAGGAGATCATTCCTTTGGCTAAACTGAAGTTGATGATCACGCAAAATTCTTTTTATGATTATGTTATTGAGGCAAGGATCATCAAAGAGCGGGAGGATAAGGAATTCTGGGAAACATTCAAGCTCGTGGTAGGTATCGGGCTGGCCATTGCATCTTTTGGCAGCCTGAGCGGACCGGCTGCAGCCCTGGTCATTGCCGCGCGCGTAGGTTCCGTGGCGCTGGAAATGCAAGAAATATATGGGGTCGTTAAAGAGTTTAACCTGCAGTCGGCCATGTCCAATACCGATTTCGATTTAGCTGCTTCATTGGCACATGAAGAACCATCGATGGTCGGCGTGTTCTTCAGCATAGTTGCGGCTGTAGCCGATATTGGAGAAGCTAAAGAAATTTTCAAAGCGGCCAAAACGGCCCTTAAAAATATTCCTCCCGGCAGAGCATTGGAAGAAGCGACGGAAGCATTTGTGCGAACGCAAATAAAGGATGAGGCTAAACTTGCCAAATTCAATGGAATCAGGCAGGCTGAAAAAAGGGCCGATGAAGCGGCACTGCGTGTTGAAAAGGGTATGGAAGAAACGTTGGACAGCGCCCAGGGTGTTACCAGGATTGATTTGGGACCAGGAAACGGTAAGTTGTTTGCCACCCCAAATGGTAAATTGTATAAATGCAGCAGCCCCTGCCAGCAATTGGGTGCTTACTTTGAAAAAGAGCTTAGTCAAAACGGCGAACTCGCTGCACGGCTCAATGAAATTGAATCCAGAATGGCCGCAAATAGCGGATTTACCACTCCGGTAATGGAGGCAGAAATCCGCCAGTTAACAGAAGTGCTTACAGTAAACAGGGATTTTAAAATCAATGTAAGCAAGATATTGGAATACAAAGACCCACTGCTAAGGCATGACCCTCCAATCGGAACAGCGCTGGCTTACAAAGACGCTGGTGGTACAATTGGCGTGGTCAGGAAAATAGATGTCGATACGGTAGAGATCACAACGGACCTGGGTCAAACAACCGTTAGAAAAGACCTGCAGGGATGGGTACTATCTCCCGGCCAGGCCAATCTTCCCACAGGGCCCGGAGGTTTTGAACGCCTGCATGCCAGCGGACCAATCATCGGTCATGAAAGTCCCTATGGAATTTTGTATGGACCCCACTGGGTAAATCATTATATGCAAAAAGACGGAATAGAAGAGATACTAAGTATGGCTGGAGCACATACTAATTCGAAGATATCCATCATCGTTAAGAAAAAAACAATGAACCTGGTAGATGGCACAGGAAAAGCGGTAAAGGATAAGATGGGTATAATGGAAACAGGGGATTTTCTGGATAGCATAACGTATAGGATCGGTACACAGGAAGTGACACTAATCGTGAAGGAACCCAACAACCCCCTGTCCGACCTGATTGTTGAAGTGACCAGTTACGAAGGGGAAAGAACAGCTCGTGAAGTTTTTCGTGCCCCGTGATCCATAATCATAAATTAAAACAGTTAAACCCTATATCTATGCCCGTTATATCTATCGCGACCCTCAAAGGAGGCACGGCAAAAACCACCACCACGCTAAACCTGGCCGCTGCGCTCAGGCGTTTAGGCTATTCGGTACTGTTGATAGATTCTGACCCACAATGCAACCTTACCTGTTCGCTTGGGTTGGAGGAAGAAACCATACCCAATTTTTATACAGAATATAAAAAAGAGATTAGTGGACAGAAAAGCGATCTCGCTGCTGCCATCCGGCAAACAGGATCGGGCCTGCACCTGGTTCCTTCTTCTATTGAACTGGCGAATGCCGAGCTGGAACTGGTCAGCAAATTTGCAAGGGAATACACACTACGCAACAGGATGCTGCCTGCGATTCAGGGGCTATATGATTTTATCTTCCTCGACTGCCCGCCCTCTTTTGGTATGCTCACCGTAAATGCATTGGTAGCGAGTGATTATGTGCTGATTCCTTTGCAGGGTGAGTTTCTTCCCCAAAAAGGAGTGGAGAGCTTTCTCAGCCTGCTGCAGTCGATGAAGGAAATGCTGGATCTGCCCGTGGAAGTGCTGGGTTTCCTGCTTACCCGCTTCAGCCCCCGCAAAAAAATGAACCGGGAAATAAAAGTATGGCTCGAAAGAAGCCATCCACAAAAATTGTTCAGGACATTTATCCATACCGATATCAGGTTGGCCATGGCACAAAAAAGGGGAGAGGATATATTCACCTATGCTCCCCATTCTGCGGGTGCAGCGGATTACAATGATCTTGCCGTTGAATTAATAGAAACGCTGACAGCTCTGACTGATACCGGGATGGCCATTTCAGCACCGCAAACAATATTGCATTAAAATAAAATCATCAACCATGTCATATTCTTCCAGGGTTCATCGCCAGCGCAATCCGCATAGCCATGATGAGGGAAATAAAGATGCTTTTTTCAGCAAGCAGCATGAGGCCGCAAATGAACACGAAACGAATTCATTTTTTCAAACAAAACTGAATGTAAATGAGCCCGGCGATCAACACGAAAAGGAGGCCGACGCCGTTGCGGATGCAGTGGTGAACAAAACCTCCCGGAAACCTATCGCGGCCACGGATACAATTACAGGAATACAACGGGTGCCCACAGCGGCTGAAGATGAGAAACTGGGCACCAATGATGCCCGCATGCGAAAAGACAAAGAGATACAGGAAAAGCCAGCGAACAAAACTGGGGAAGAAAAAGAAAAGAAAGTACAAAAGAAAAAGGAGCGGGAGGAAAAAGACGAATTGGGTGGATTAGGTAGCCTGCAGAAAAAAGCTGAACTATTGCCGGAAGAACAAAAAAATAGCGCTGGGGAGTCGCTCGTTTCACCGGCATTATCGAATGAAATTGAGACAGGCGCCGGAAAGGGGGAAACATTGCCCGTCAATATACTGAAGGATATGAACAAAGCTTTTGGGTTTGATTTCAGGGAAGTAAGGATACATGACAATAGTGAATCTGCTGAAATAAGCCAGGAACTACAGGCGCAGGCATTTACCCATGGCAATGATATTTATTTCAACCAGGGAAAATTTGACACGAAAAGCGTAGCGGGAAAATTGCTTTTGGCACATGAACTCACCCATGTAGTTCAGCAAACAGGCGAAAAAGATTCTTCCGATAACAAAATGCAGGATAGCGGTATCCATACAAATCCTTCGACACCACAAAGGGATGAGGTGATAGAAGAAGAGGAAGAGAAGAAGGATAAGCCGACAGGTCAACATAATGAATAATAGCAACCATGTGCTTTAAGCGACTCAGCGCATTTTTTGGCAGGTATAAGCGAGCCAGGCATAACCGGCAATCCGGTAGCACTACTGAACCGTATCCTTCGCAAACACCTGTACAGAAAAGTGAGAATCCGGAATCAGTAAAGGAGGAAGCCATCCCATTTCAGGCAATAAAAAATACGAGTATGCAATCCAATGAGCAAGATCCCAACATATTTCCGGCCGACGAGCCGATCATAATGTTGTTAACGACATTTCTCTCCCAGCGCCTGAATCGGCTTGCTAACAATGACCACCGGGAAGTAGTGGTGCCCGTGGTGCCAGACTGGCGTGATTGTGGCTACAGTTTATCGGAAAATTATTCCAGGTTTGTTGCAGAAATCAACCAACGTCTTTTTGAGTCGGTTATGGCAGATGGTTTTTTGGATAGGGTTAAGGAGGAGTCGGATGGTCAGGCATCAGTTGGGTTTGCCGGCAGCAGGTTTCATAGAGCGGCGATCAGGAACATGGAAAGAAAGAAGTATGAAAAAAGTCTTACCGCCAATGTTTCGATCAGTAATGATGAGAAATGGGTTTTGATAATGGCGCTTGTACCACATGTATATCCTCATTACTACGATGAGGTTATACTCAAGCACTTGCAAAAGCCTGGCGAATATCCCCAACTGGGTTTTGTGCGCGGCCGTGATTTCAGAGGGTACTATCCCACAGGGGAGACTGTTTTTTTTATGCTGGCTGGCCACAATTTCGACCGGAGAATTCAGGTGCAGAAATTATTTCATTCCGATCAGGCCTTTTCCCGAAAAAAAATACTCTGGCTCGAAGAATTGGGCAAAGGCGAACCATTGATGGGGGGGAAGCTTATTTTGTCGCAGGATTGCCTCGACAGAATGATTTTCGGAGAGGCAATACCACCTGAGTTCAGCACAAGCTTCCCGGCCAGGAAACTGGAAACCGAGCTGGGCTGGGATGATTTAGTGATCAACCCCGAACTGGAAGAGCAAATAAGCATGCTATTAAGTTGGCTCTGGTATCAGGAAGACCTGACCTCGCGGATGGGAATAAGAAAGCGCTGGAAGAAAGGATACCGCACACTGTTTTACGGACCGCCCGGAACGGGCAAGACCCTTACCGCCGCTTTGCTCGGAAATATTACCGGCCGGCCAGTGTTTCGTATTGATCTGTCAATGGTTGTTTCCAAATACATAGGGGAGACGGAAAAAAACCTGGAACAGCTATTTGCCCGTGCCGAAGACAAAGGATGGATACTCTTTTTTGATGAAGCGGATGCCATTTTTGGCAAGAGAACCAGCATCAGGGATGCACATGATAAATATGCCAATCAGGAAGTGTCTTACCTGCTCCAGCGTATAGAAGATTATAACGGATTGGTGATCATGGCCACGAATATGCGTAGCAATATTGATGATTCATTTATACGCCGATTCAATTCGATGCTGCGTTTTCCTTTCCCGGACGAAGAGCACCGCTCACTAATTTGGCAAAAATCAATTCCCAAAGGCATCAGGTGCCAACTGAACCGGCCAAATGCCGCTGTTGGAAATGGCAGGGCTGAAAATGTATTTATACCGGATCTGGTTAAGAAGTATGAGCTAAGTGGCGCCAATATTTCCAACGTGATTCATTATGCAGCCATTAAATCCACCGAATGCTACTACGAGCAGATGGCGCTGGTGAAAGAGCATAACGGTATACCTGAAACGGCAGGAAATAACCAGTATGAAAGTGCCGGATTTGAAGAATCATTCCTTGCCCCGGAGCCGGGTATGAAGCCCACGGGAATCCTTTATTTATCGGATATACTGGATGGCATCCGCCGGGAAATGATAAAAGAAGGAAAACCGTTTAGTTTATGAAATAAAAAACCAAATATCCCTAATTCCCGAAACCTGCCTGCCGGTAGGCAAGTTCACAAATTCTCAAATCCCCCAAATTCACAAATTTTCCTCGTCTTCTTCCTCCATCTGCTCCGTATAATTCCCCGGCAATTTCTTCTGCGTCTTGATATGCATCTCCCGCATTTTTTCGGCCTGGCTGATCAGGTTGCCACGGCCCTGCACCAATTGCTTCTGCGCATCGCGCCAGGTTTCGCTGGCTTTTTCCAACTGGCTGCCCACGCGGTCGAAATTGTCGACAAAACCCACCAGCTTGTCGTAGAGCTTACCGGCCCTTTCAGCAATGGCCGTGGCATGGCGACTGATTCCATCGCGCTGCCAAAGATCCGCCACCAGCTTCATCGCCGGCACGAGGTTGGTGGGGCTGATCAGCAATACTCTTTTTTGGTAGGCAAACTGCCATAGGGTAGTATCGGCCTGCATGGCCTGGATATAGGCCGATTCCACGGGCACAAACATCAGCACAAAATCCAGCGCATCGGCTACCGACTGGTAATTTTTCCGGCTCAATCCATCCGCATGCTGCCGGAAGGATTGCAGCAGCAGGGCTTCCTGGGTCTTGCGTTCGGCCTCATCGCCGGCCGCTATCAGGCGCGTGTAGTGCAGCAGCGATACCTTGCTGTCTACAACAAGGGCCCTTCCATCGGGATATTTGATGATCACATCCGGGCGAATGGTATCACCGGCTTCGTTTTGCGAACTCTCCTGCACAAAATAATGCAGGTCTTTTTGCAGACCCGCGTATTGCAAAATGCTTTCCAAAATACTCTCGCCCCAGTCGCCCTGGCTTTTCACGTTGTTGGTGAGTGCGCGGGTCAGGTTCTCGGCCTGTGCGGAAAGGGTCTGGTTCAGGTCGAGCATGTGCCGGATCTGCTCGCGAAGCGAAATGCGTTCGTTCGATTCGTGCTTATAGCGGCTTTCAAATTCTTCCTTGAAGGTTTTGAGCTGATCGCGCAGGGGATTCAGCAATTGCCCCAGGTTGCTCTCCTGGCTTTGGGTAAAGAGTTTGGTTTTTTCGTCGAGAATACGCTGTGCCAGCACCTGGAATTCCGATTCAAATTTTTTGCCCACCTGCTCCAGGCTTTGCTGTTGCTCCTGCAGGCGGATATGGATCTGCCGGTTTTCCTCGCGGGTACGTTGCAGGCTTCCTTCGCTTTCGCGCAGGAGCGCCGTGAGTTGCCGGCCCTCCGCCAGCAGTTCCTGCACCCGCTGTTCCCATTGCTCCGCCCGCGTGCGCGTGGCGGCCAGCTCCTGCCGGCTTTGCGAGAGCTCCTGCTGCAGTAGCTCCGCCTGCGATCGCGGCACAAAGTCTTTATCCCTTCCCATCCGCGCCAGTAACCAACCCAATAATCCACCCGCCAGGAAAGCGATGATCCAGTAAAGTATTTCAGGCATGCGATGCTGTTTTTGCCAATTTCAGTATTTTCATTGAAATGGAAGAGAGAAACATTCGGTTATTTGTGCATTTTAAGGGTATTTGTTTTTTTACCCTTTCGCATGCTGCTGCGCTCACCTTTTTTCTGTTTTTCTATTTGGCTGCGCCTGCGCAGACAAATAGAAAAACAGAAAAAAGACCTAATATACTGCTGATCGTTTCCGACGACCATGCTTACCAGGCCATCAGCGCTTATGGCAGCAAGCTGATGCAGACCCCCGCCATCGATCGCATTGCGCGGGAGGGTATGCGTTTCGATCGGGCCTATGTTACCAATTCCATCTGCGGGCCCAGCCGCGCGGTGATCCTCACGGGCAAGTACAGCCATCAGAATGGCTTTCGCGACAATGTGAACAACCGCTTCGACAGTACCCAGAATACTTTTATCAAAGAGCTCTCCGCCGCGGGTTACCAAACCGCCTGGATCGGCAAATGGCACCTCGGTTCGGAGCCACAGGGTTTTCATTACTGGAAGATTTTGCCGGGGCAGGGCAGCTATTACAACCCCGATTTCCTCACCATGGACGGTGGCCGCGAGCGGCAGGAGGGTTATGTAACCAACCTGGTGCAGGATGAAGCCGAGCAATGGCTCAACCGCCGCGATACCAGCCAGCCCTTTTGCCTCGTGATCGGCCATAAGAATACCCACCGTACCTGGATGCCCGATATCCCCGACCTGCGCCGCTTCGATTCGGTGAGCTTTCCCCTGCCCGATAACTTTTACGACAACTATAGCGGCCGGCCCGCCGCCCTGCTGCAGGATATGACCATCGACAAAACCCTGCGGATGGATTATGATTTGAAGATGTATGAGACCGGGGAAAAAATGCTGGAGTTCGGATTTTTTAAACGCATGAACCCCGCCCAGCAGCAGGCCATGCTCGACTATTACCGGCCCATTTATGCCGACCTGCAACAACAAAACCCGCAGGGCCGCGCCCTCATTGAATGGAAATACCAGCGCTATATGCGCGACTACCTGGCCACCGCCGCCTCGCTCGACCGCAATATCGGCCGCGCCCTCGATTACCTGGACCAGCATGGCCTGGCCCAAAATACCATCGTGATCTATATCAGCGACCAGGGCTTTTACCTGGGCGAGCATGGCTGGTTCGATAAGCGATTTATGTACGAAGAATCCTTCCGCACCCCGCTGGTGGTTCGCTATCCCGCCCAGGTAAAGCCCGGCACGGTGAATGAGCAATTGGTGATGAATCTCGATATTGGCCCCACCCTGCTCGATATCGCCGGCATCCGCCCCCCGGCCGATATGCAGGGCCGCAGCATGCTGCCCCAATTAAAAAAACCCCGCAAAAAGGGGCGCAAAGCCATGTATTACCATTACTACGAAAATGGTGAACATGCCGTGAGCCCCCATTTCGGCATCAGCACGGGCCACTATAAGCTGATCCGCTTCTATGAAAAAGTGGAGGGCTGGGAGCTCTACGACCTGCAGCGCGACCCTGCCGAAAACAACAACGTTATCCACGATAAGCGCTACCAAAAAACCCGCCGCCGCCTCGAAAAGCAGCTCGCCCGGCTGATCCGCCAGTACGAAGATGCCGAAGCGGCTACGATCCTGGCCCGGCCGGTAGATCGGCGAGCGTTTTGAGGCCTGGT
Source organism: uncultured Citrobacter sp. (assembly GCA_964395095.1). GTDB lineage: Bacteria > Bacteroidota > Bacteroidia > Chitinophagales > Chitinophagaceae > CAYMZZ01. Next base: position 1,985 of record CAYMZZ010000011.1, on the reverse strand, counting down.
TTACGGGTAACCGGAATTTGGAGTATTCGGAAAGATTTGTATTTTGATGCTGTTGACGGCAAAGGGGAGATACTCTATAGCAGGTATGATGCCTCAAGTTTTGAGCAAGCGTTACTGAAATGAGTGGGTACTGTGTGTTATTGTTGAAGCGTGAACTTTTTAGTTTCGTTCAGATAATCATGATATTTATATTTGTTATGTCATCTTTTCTCAACTAAAATTCTGGGAATATTCAATGTATTGATTTTTCGATGCCTGTTATTGTTTTCCCTCAGAAAACCAACTTTATAGTAGTATGAAAAAGTATTTAGCTTTCACATTCATCGCATTTTGGGCAATCAGTGCAAATTCTCAAACATGCGAAGAAATAATGAAGTACGTTAAATCGGCAAGCTACGGGACAACATATACTAGTTACAATAGTGAAGCAATTTCCAAGGTTACATTCTACGAAATTATAGTTGGCTTTGAAACAAAATACTTCGCTATTGTTTGTTTTAAGAGGAAGTATACTTATGAATGTAAAGAATATATCTATCAAGTCGGATCCAGTACAAAGTTTAATTATTCACTGAATTATATTTCTAGTGCCGGTAAAGCGTTTTGGGAATACATACATCCTTATCGAAAAACCTTAGGTTGCGCTCCAGACTTTGAGGAATAATCAAATTGGACGATTGTCATTCTTCTAAGATAGAATTTATGCGTAATCGACTATAGATAAAGGTTAAGTTCCCCCAAGGCAGTTCGGTTTAGAAAGGGACAAATGTTTAACTTTAATGCTGTAAAAGAAGAAATTGAGCTTATTAGTTCTCTTCGAAGATTTCAGGTTTACTTTTATGGGGAAATTATTACCCCGCCCAATTATCAATTCTTTTGCCAAGGCATATGAGTAAAAAAGAAGCCATACAGCTATTTGAAGAAAAGCAAGTGCGCACCATTTGGGATGAAGAATTAGAAAAGTGGTATGTATCTATCACGGACGTTATAGAGGTACTGACGAATACGGATAGGCCCCGCAAATATTGGAGTGACCTAAAGGCAAAACTCAAAAAAGAAGGAAGCGAGTTGTCCGATAAAATCGGACAACTGAAAATGCAGTCTTCCGACGGCAAATACTATAAGACTGATGTTGCCGACACGGAGCAATTGTTGCGATTAATACAATCCATCCCATCCCCGAAAGCGGAGCCGTTCAAGCTTTGGTTGGCAGAAGTGGCGCGCGAACGATTGGACGAAATGCAGGATCCTGAACTTAGCATAGACAGAGCATTGGAGCAGTATTTGAAGTTGGGCTATTCGGAGAGCTGGATCAACCAACGTCTGAAAAGCATAGAGATCCGAAAGGAACTAACTGATGAATGGAGAAGGAGAGGCTTAAATGAAGGACAACAGTTTGCAACTCTAACGGATATCATTACCAAAACATGGTCTGGCAAAACAACTAAAGAATATAAGGTTCTGAAGAGGTTGAAAAAAGAAAACCTTCGGGATAATATGACCAATACAGAGCTCATTTTGAATATGCTTGCCGAAGCTTCCACTAAAGATATTTCTCAGGCGGTCAACCCGAAAAATTTTGAGGAAAGCAAAAAGATAGCCAATCAAGGTGGTAATGTCGCCAAAGTAGCATTAAAGGAATTGGAGAGTAAAACAGGCAAGAAAGTGGTGAGTCCGTTAAATGCGAAGTCTGCTTTACGGATTGAAAAGCCAAAAAAGAAGGATGAGTAAAGTGAAAATCATTCCAGAACTTTCTAACGGCAATCATACGGAAATACAAAGAATTAAACGTGTTGGTTGGGACACAGTACGAGACTTTCACCCGCTCTCCTTCAGGCAAAATGTGAAGGGTTCGATCTTTTTGTTATTGGCTCTCGGATTCAATTTACAGCCCAAAGGATGCAAATCCGTGGTCGAGCATATTTAATTATATTGTAGATTCTTGCCATGTTGACCCAGGATTCTTGCATGTTGACCCACCCCTG
>CAYMZZ010000010.1:0-220617 GCA_964395095.1 uncultured Citrobacter sp. | reverse complement strand
TTATATGAAATTTTAAAACAAAAATCTGGGTAAGGATAAGCTGCCGGCAGGCAGGCCAACGAATCAACAAATCAACAAATTTCTCTCCCCATGCATCGTCGTCATTTCATTCGCAATTCCGCCCTTGCTGCAGGTGCCATCGCCTTGTCGGAAACGGCAATGGCTACTTTTTCTATTGCCAGAAACAAATCTGTGCTGATATTGGGCGCTGGACTGGCCGGTTTGTCGGCCGCCAATGCTATGCGCAAAAAGGGATGGAATGTGACCGTGCTGGAAGCCCGCCGCCGGATGGGTGGCCGGGTTTTTTCTTATACCATGGATGAAAAGGAAAAACTGGTAATTGAGCTCGGCGCCGAATGGGTAGGGGATTCACATGCCCGCTTGCGGGAACTCTGCGATGAGTTCAAACTAAAGCTGCTCAACAACCAGTTCGATACTCACCTGATCTACAAAGGCAGCTATTTTGCCAATCAGCAATGGAACTATAGCGACGAATGGCAAAAAAAATTCGAAAAGATAATCGCAGACTATCCGCAGTTCTCGCAGGATGATAAGGAGCGCCTCGATCGTATGGACTGGTGGCGATTCCTGGTTAATAATGGTTGCACTGGCCGCGACCTTGATCTTCGTGAATTGCTCGATAGTACCGATTTTGGAGAAAGCATTCGCCATGTATCGGCATTTGCCGCCCTGGCCGAATACGCAGAGAGCAGCCCCAAAAACGAAATGGACTACAAGATTGAAGGAGGCAATAGCCGCCTGCCGGAGGCCCTTGCCGATGCGGTTGGCAAAGCCAATATTCTTACTGGTCACCGGGTAATCCGGGTGCGCCAGGAACGTAAAGGGAAAGCAATTGTTGTATGCGACAACGGAAAGTCGTTTACGGCCGATAAGATCATCTGCACCTTGCCCACCTATGCCCTGGCAAAGATCAACTGGGAACCGGGACTGGATAGCAAATACCTGGCGGCCATCAATGCACTGCAATATGCAAGAATCAATAAAAACCCCATCCTGTTTCGGGAGCGATTCTGGCGCCAGGAGGATTTTGATATGGTCACCGATCAGTCGCCCCATTATTTTTACCACGCCACGAAGAACCAGTCTTCCCCCAAGGGCGTATTGATTTCTTATACCATTGGCGAAAAAGCGGCGGTGGTTGCCAATCAGCCGGAGCCATGGCGTGCGCAGCAGGTGAGTGATACTCTCTCCCTTGCTTTTGGTTCGGTAAAGGATAAAATAGAGAAGCAGGTGAACTATTATTGGGGTAATGATGAGTTTTCACATGGAGCCTACGCCCTTTATGGCAAGGGACAATGGTTTGGGCTCATGCCCGTGCTGAAACGTCCGCATATCCATTGCCATTTTGCCGGCGAACACCTGGCCGAGTGGCAGGGGTTTATGGAAGGCGCCATCAACAGCGGGGAAGAAGTAGCGGGTCAGCTTTAGCCGGACCTTTGCACGGAAAATAGCAGCATGCTTTGGAAGTAATTTTAATCTTGTTGCTTACAGCAATACGTTTCAGAGATTAACCTTTTTGACCGTGATGAAGATATTCCGGTTCCGGCCCTTATCATCGGTACACGAAATCTTTACCCGCCCCTCGTTGGGAAGGAAGAATTGCTTTTCGCCGGGAGCGGCGCTTTTGTAAAACTGATCGTTGATATACCAGTAAATGCGGTTCACATCATTTCCCAGTTTGGCTTCCAGCAGGAGGGGTTCGGGGTTGTCGCGGCTGATGAAGTATTCATTACCGGCCAGGGGTGATTGTATAACGGGGCCATTTCCCTTGAATACTTTTTCGCATTCCGGGTTATGCGGCGGAATCTTTACATAAGGAATATTCCGTTCATCCATCCAGGCCTGCATTTCGGGCTCAATGATGGTATAGTTTTTCTTTTTGTAACCGCTTGATGGCGCGCATTGCATGCAATAGGAGATAAGCTCCCTGGCATCCGTCTTTATATCCTGCTGGCGGTTGCACTGTTGGGTGGAGGAAACCAGGGGAATAAAATAATCGGTAACCTGGTTCTCGCACATGGGTCCTGGAACCAGGCCCGTTTCGCTGCACACTTTGCGCAATTGACATTCGGCGGGCTGGCTAAACCAGGCTTCATCGCTATCGTAATCGATCGTATTGAAGAGCCGGAATAAGAGCGGCGTGGCAATTTGGGCGCCACTAAGGTCCGGCGCACCCACTCCTGAAAAATTACCCACCCATACGGCAATTGTATACTTCTTATTGTAACCAATACTCCAGGCGTCGCGACGTCCATAGCTGGTACCGGTTTTCCAGGCAATTTTCGGCATGCGTTCCGTAGCCGTCCAGTTCAGGGGAAAATCGGGACGATTGATTTTGGAAAGCGTTTCATGAATCATATAAGCCGAAGCCTCGCTCATAATCCGCCTGCTGGTGTTTTCAGACTGATCCATTCTGTACACCGGTGCCTGGTAAATACCGGCATGGGCGAAAACGCTGTAGAGCCCGGCCAGTTCTTCGAGGCTGGTGCCGCAGCCGCCCAGGGCCACCGACAGGCCCAGCTTGCGCCGGTCTTTTTCCACCTGCCTAAATCCAGCGACTACCAGTTTATCCAGTAATTTTTCCGTACCCAGGCTATTCAATCCTTTTACCGCGGGTATGTTGAGGCTATGCGCCAGGGCATACGATACGGTACTGTAACCGGTATATTGCCGGTCGTAGTTCTCGGGCGAATAGCCACTATAGTTAACCGGCACATCCGTCATTACGGTAGCAGGTGTAAAGAGGCCTTCTTCGAACCCCAATCCATAGATCAGGGGTTTTAGGGTGCTGCCGGGCTGTCGGATGGCATTGGCGCCATTCACCTGCCCGTCGTCGGTGGTATCGGAAAAACTGGCCGACCCTACATAGCTGAGTACCTGCATGCTGCTGTTGTCGATCACAATAACAGCGGCATTATGGATATTGCGCATGCGTTGCACGCGGATATAGTCTTCCACCATCTTCTCCGCTTTCAGTTGCATATTCAGGTCGATGGTACTGGGTATATTGCCGGCGCCGCTTTGTCGCAATTTTTGGGAGATATGTGGTGCCAGTTTTGGCATCCGCCCCCTTTGAGCATTGAGTGGTTCAAGCAGGGCGTCGCTGATTTCCTTCTCGGTAAAGAGACCTTCTTTGCGGAAATACTGCAACCATTGATTGCGTGATTCCACAATGCGGTCGTTGTGGCGCCCGATCACCAGCGAGGAGGGCCGGTTGGGTATAATGCTCAGGGCGGTGATCTCGGCCAGCGAAAGGTGATCCGGCGCCTTGTTGAAATAGAGAAAAGCCGCGCTTTTCACCCCTTCAATATTACCTCCATAGGGAACCAGGTTCAGGTAAAGCTGTAGAATTTCATCCTTGCTGTACTTCCATTCCAGTTGAAAGGCCCGGAACATTTCCACCAGCTTATTGCCCAGGGTACGCGGCCGGCGCTCCAGCGCGCGGGCCACCTGCATGGTAATGGTGCTGGCACCTGATGTACGCCGCCCCTTCACCATATTGTTCCAAAGAGCACGGGCCACCGCAAGGGGATTTACACCGGGATGGCGATAGAAATGCTGGTCTTCCTTGGCGATAATCGTTTTGCGTAACAGGGGCGAAATCTCGTCGAGTTCCGTTTTCAATCGCCATTTGTCATCGGGAGTAAGATAAGCATGCATGATGCGCCCCTCGCGGTCGGTAATGACGGTGGAATAGGCGATACGATCGGGCAGGGGAAAGAACCAGTTGAATAGAAAAAATAAGAGTAGCAGGCTGACCAGGACGATGGCCAGCCTCTTGAACATCTTTTTCCAGTTGATTCGGGGAATGCGCAAGTCCGTTGAATTGATAAGGTTTGGATGCAAGATAAAAAGAAAGCGTTGCTCCGAACCTAAATTTGGCGATGGAAATGCGCCGTTCCATCATTCTTAAAAAAATGAACGATACATGCAACGCTTGAAAAGCGTAATGCGCCTTTAGATAAGTAATCGGAACGCGAATTCCCGATTTTCTTTATCTTCTCATTTCATTTGCACTACCTTAACCATAGCCTTATGCGCACCAGAATTCTCGTCTCATTCCTTGCCACCGCTGTTGTTGGCCTTATCGCCTGTAATCAAAGCAAAGTGGCCCTCAGCTACACCAATGCCAAAGAGGAAGTGCCCCTGCTGGGCAACCTGGTATTCCGCTTTAATCAACCCATGATTGCGGATTCGCTACTCAACCGATGGGATTCCACGGAGTATGTAAACTTCAGTCCGGCCATTCCCGGTCGCTTTCGCTGGGAAAGTCCTGATCAATTGGTTTTCTCGCCGGCGCAACCCCTGAAACCCGCCACCAGCTATTCCGCTTCCATTACCAGCGAAGTGCTGCGCTATAGCAGCCACGACAAGGTGGAATCCGCCGATGGCATTGCCTTTCATACACCCGACCTGCGGCTCGACAATGCCCAAACCATGTGGGTAGGTGAAACAGGTACCAGTGCTTCGCCACAAATTGAATTGCTCTTCAACTATCGGGTAAAACCAGATGATATTAAGGAGAAATTATCGTTGAGTTCGGAAGGAAAGGCTTTGGACTATAGCCTGCTAAGTACCGGAGTGGATAACCAGGTGTCGTTGCGGCTAACAGGCATCAAAGCCGAGGATCGCGACCTGCCGGTGCAGTTGCAATTTGCCAGCGGCCTGAAACCCGCCGATGGCACAAATGGAACGGAGGAGGAAATCCGGAGCAACCTGGTGATACCTTCGCCTTATGTAGTGCAGGTGATGCGCACCGAAGCCGAGCATAATGGCGAAGAAGGCATCATACATATATATACCAGTCAACAACTGGCGCAGGAATCGGTGAGCTCGTTTGTGCAACTGGATCCTGCGGTGAAATTCTCGGTTGAACTGGTGGAAACCGGATTGAACATCCGCAGTAATCAGTTTAGCGCCGATAAAGGATACAGCCTGATCCTGAAAAAAGGGCTCCGCGGCAAATTGGGTGGAACCCTGCGTGAAGAGTTCCAGTCGGCACTCACTTTTGGTCAACTGCAGGCGGATATCAATTTTACCAACTCAAGAGCGGTTTACCTGTCGCGCCAGGGCGGCCGGCAACTGGAAGTAAAGATTACCAATGTGCCCAGGGTAAAACTCATCATCTCCAAAATATATGAGAACAATTTGCTTGTAGCGCAACGCTATGGTTATTATCCGCGTGATAATTATGGTTACGATGAAGGCTATTATGATGAGGGTGGGTACAGCGATTATAGCGACCTGATGCTGGGCGATGTGATTTACGAGAAGGAGATCGATACACGCTCCCTGCCACAAAGTGCGGGTGGCCGATTGCTGAATCTCGCTGAAATGGAAGACCGCCTGCCCGATTTCAAGGGTGTTTATCACGTGAGTGTTCGTTCCGCAGAGGATTATTGGATCCGCGACAGCCGCTTTATCTCCATTTCCGACCTGGGGCTGATCGCCCGACAGGGCAAGGAGCAGATGACCGTTTTTATCAACAGCATCAAACACGCCACCGCCGTTGCCGGGGTGAATGTGCTGGTATATGGCAATAATAACCAGTTGTTGGGAACAGCATCAACCAATGCGCAGGGAGTGGCGGAAGTGTCTTATGCCCGGCCTGAGTACGCGGGATTTCGTCCGGCAATGGTGATTGCCCGTACGGCCGACGATTTCAATTACCTGCCCTTTCAGCAAACCCGTGTCAATACCTCGCGCTTTGATGTGGGTGGCAAGCGAACCAATATTTCCGGCATGGATGCATTTATCTATCCGGAAAGAGATATCTACCGACCCGGCGAAAAAATTAATTTCGCCTTCATTCTCCGCAACCGCGAATGGAAATCGCCCGGAACCCTGCCTGTAAAACTGAAGATGCTGCTGCCCAACGGCAGGGAGCTCACCAATATCCGCAAAACGCTCAATGAGGAAGGGGCTGCGGAAGCTTCCGTAGCACTGTCACCCGCGGCCATCACCGGCTCCTATACCCTGGAGCTTTATAGCGCTAATGATGTGCTGCTGGCTACCCAGAATTTTTCGGTGGAAGAATTTGTGCCCGATCGTATCCGGGTTAATACCGTGCTGGATAAGGATGCTTATAAGCCTGGCGAAACGGCCCGTCTCGACCTGGAAGCCATGAACTTTTTTGGTCCCCCTGCCGCTAACCGGAATGTGGAAACGGAGATCCAGGTACGGCACCGTAATTTTCAACCGGCCAAATTTGAAGGATATGATTTTTCGCTGGCGAATCAGTATTCCCTTTCCGACAGAGAGGTAAGGGAATACAAAACCGATGCGGAGGGAAAGCTGACCATCAACTATCCTGTGCCCGAGCTCTACAAAAATATGGGTCGCCTGCAGGCAAGCTTTTATACAACCGTATTTGACGAAACCGGCCGGCCGGTTAGCCGGGTGAGTACGGCGGATATCTATACACAGGATGTGTTCTATGGACTACAGCACGACTGGTCCTACTATTTTCCCCTGAATCAGAAACTGCAGTTCGGTATTGTGGCCGTGAATCAACAGGGCAATGCCGTAAACGCCAAAGCACGGGTAGAAGTGATCAAGCACGAATACCGCACCGTATTGGCTAAATCGGGCAGCTATTTCCGCTATGAATCACAGAAGCAGGAGAAACTGCTCCAGGAAGCGCAGGTTGACGTAGGCAACAACACAAAATTCTCCTTTATCCCCCGTTCCCCGGGCGACTATGAAATCCGCGTGTATAAGCCCGGTGCCACTACCTATGTATCGCGCAAGTTTTATAGTTATGGATCCTGGGGTGGCGAGAACAATTCTTTTGAAGTGAATACCGAAGGGCAGGTAGACATTAAGCTCGATAAGGATGCCTACCTGAGTGGGGATATGGTAAAGGCACTGTTTAATGCACCCTTCAACGGAAAACTGCTGGTAACGCTGGAAACCGACCGGGTACTATCCTATCATTACCTGGATGTGGTGAACCGCACCGCGAGTATGGAATTGCCGCTGAGCGGCCTGCATGTTCCAAACGTATATATCACCGCCACCCTGATCAAACCCCACGATATTTCTGATATTCCGCTTACGGTAGCACATGGTTTCCGGAATATAAAAGTGGAAGAAAAGAGCCGCCGCATTCCGCTCGAAATCGTTTCAGCCAAGGATACGCGCTCCCGAACCAAACAGAAAGTGACCGTAAAGGCCGCTCCGGGCAGCATGGTGTCGCTTGCCGCTGTCGACAATGGCATTTTGCAGGTAAGCGGATTCGCTTCGCCCGATCCGTACGGATTTTTCTATCAGAAAAAAGCGCTGGAAGTAACAGCTTTTGATCTCTATCCCTTACTCTTTGCCGAAGTGCGGGCCCGCCTGAGCAGCACCGGTGGTGATGGCGAAATGGATATGACCAAACGCGTGAACCCCATGCCTGCCAAGCGCGTGAACCTGGTTAGCTACTGGAGTGGTTTGCGGAAAGCTAACAGTAGTGGTGTAGCAGAATTTGAACTGGATATTCCCGCCTTCAGTGGTGAGTTGCGCCTGATGGCCGTGGCGGCCAGGGGACAAAGCTTTGGCGCAGCAGATAAAACCATGACGGTGGCCGATCCTATAGTGATCAGCACGGCATTGCCGCGATTCCTGAGCCCGGGCGATACGGTGCTGGTGCCAATCACCCTAAGCAATACCACCAATGGCAATAGTAACCTGACGGCTTCCCTGCAAATTGAGGGACCGCTCCAGGTAATTGGATCCAATAAACAGGAAGTAGCAGTAAACGCGAAGAGTGAGGGAAGGGCTGTTTTTGAATTGAGGGCCGCATCGAAACTGGGAATTGGAAAAGTGAAAGTGCAGGTAAGCGGTTTGGGTGAGAAATTTGAGGAATCCATCGAACTGGGTGTGCGGCCGGCTTCCACGCTGCAAAAAAGATCGGGCAGTGGGGTATTGGCTGGTGGACAGTCGGGCAAAGTGCAGATCAACACACAGGACTTTATGGAAGGCACCACGGATTATAACCTGGTCATCAGTCGTTCCCCGGCTCTTGAACTGGGCGAGCAGTTGCGCTACCTGGTGCAGTATCCCTACGGGTGCACGGAGCAGACGATCTCCGCTGCTTTTCCGCAACTTTATTTTGGCGACCTGGCCGATTTGATGGGTCTTCATCAAAATCAGAAGCAGCATGCCAATGCCAATATCATGGAAGCCATCCGTAAAATAAAAATGCGCCAGTTATACACCGGCGGTTTAACCCTATGGGATGGAATGGGTGAAGCACATTGGTGGACCTCCGTATATGCGGCGCATTTCCTGCTGGAAGCGAAGAAGGCAGGTTTTGATGTAGACAATAGCCTGCTCGAAACCCTGTTGGGCTATTTGAACAATCGCCTGAAGAACCGGGAGCTGATCAATTATTTCTATAACCGCGATCAGAACCGCAAGATTGCCCCGAAAGAAGTGGCTTACAGCCTCTATGTGCTGGCGCTCGCCAATCGCAGCAATGTGTCGGCTATGAACTATTACAAATCGAATTCGGAGATTCTGGCACTCGATAGTCGCTATCTGTTGTCGGCAGCTTATGCGGTAGCCGGCGACCGTCGTTCATTTGCGGAGATGTTGCCGGCGGCATTCCAGGGAGAAGTGTCGGTGGCGCAAACCGGGGGTAGTTTTTACTCGGACCTGCGCGATGAGGCCGTTGCCCTCAATGCCCTTTTGGAGGTGGATCCGGGTAATAAGCAGGTACCCATCATGATTCGCCATGTAAGCGAAAAACTAAAGGGACGCCAATGGCTGAGTACGCAGGAAAGGGCTTTTGCCTTCCTGGCCGTGGGTAAGCACGCCCGTTCGGCTAGCCAGAGCACGGCCACCGCCGAAATCAGCGTAAACGGCAAGAAGATCGCAAGCGCCGATAAAGGAAGCTGGAAGGGTGGAGCAGCAGACTTGAAGGGAACCAATGTGGATATTGTCGTAAAAGGCAATGGCCCCCTTTACTACTACTGGAATGCCGAAGGCATCAGCGCTACCGGTGGATTTGTAGAAGAAGACAGTTACCTGAAAGTGCGTCGCCAGTTCTATGACCGAAACGGCAACCGCATCAGCGGGAATCGCTTCCGGCAAAACGACCTGATTATAGTGGGCATTACCCTCGAGCGTACTTTCAGTACCCGCATCGACAATGTGGTGATCACCGACCTGCTGCCTGCCGGATTTGAAATAGAGAATCCACGCACCAAAGAAATTCCGGGAATGGACTGGATCAAGGATGCCAGCACGCCCACTGCCCTGGATGTGCGCGACGACCGCATCCATTTCTTTGCCGATGCCTGGCAGAATAAACAAACCTTCTACTATGCGGTAAGGGCCGTATCGCCTGGCCGCTTCCATATGGGCCCCGTTAGCGCCGATGCCATGTATAATGGAGAATACCATAGCTATCATGGAGCAGGGCAGGTGTTGGTGGAGGCGTTGAATCGTTGAATGGCGTATTTGTGAATTTGAATATTTGAGAATTTGTTTGTTGATCAAACGATTAAGCCTGAAAAGACAAACAAATTCTCAAATATTCAAATCCTCAAATCTACAAATTAACTAAACGTAAGCACTGGTATCCTCGACGCGTATGAAAGCAATCGGTTGGTAAGCTGGCTCCACCAGCCGGGCATACGAAGGTCTTTTACCGGATTTACCATGATCAGGTCCGCATTGATCCTGCGGCTGAACTCGAGTGTACTCTTGGCCAGGTTCTTGCCTTCGAGCAAAAATGATTGAACCGGAACGGTAGAAATGCTTTGCACTACTTCGAGTGCTTCCGATAATAGATGCTTATCCTTTCCGTCGGCATGCTGGCGCAGCGACACAAAATAGATCGTGGATCGGAAAGCCCTTCCCAGCAAAGCGGCAAAACGGATTTGCCGGATGGGTAATTCGCCCGTAAGGGGCAAAACGATTTTCTTGTAATGACATACGAGCCCGCTCGATCGTACTGCCAGCACTGGTACATTGCTGCGATGCGCCAGGCGACTGATGGATACCGAGGAGGCGATACGATGAATGAGGTTGAAGTGCGACAAACCGGTCACTACCAGGTCCATTTCATATTGCCGGATATAGTCATGCAGTTGTCGTAAACGACTTCCGCTCAGCACGCTTATTTCGATGCGGCTGGTACCGCAAAGTTGTTGCTGGTATTCGTCGCGTAGCTGCGCCAGCTTTCGAAAAGCCATCTCCTGGCGTATATGTGGACTGAAAATGCGGCTGCGTTTTCCGCGGATATGCACGAGGTGAATATGGCAGCCAAGCGTATTGGACAATTCTACGGCTTTACTCAGAGCCCAGCGATTCCTGGTCCTGAAGTCAACCGGCACAAGAATATTGTAAAGGCGGGTTGGCATAGGCTGAATTTTTGGGATATACAACAGGATGTTCGCAAGGGTAATTTACGAAAATCTCATGCCATATCAAGTAAGGGGAGAAAGTTTCTTTCGCGTATGCTTTTGTCGGCAATTTTTTCCAGTATCTCATCCTGTGTACAAAATGCGATGCCTTTGCCGGCATAGGCAACCATGCAGCGGTCGTCGCGGCTGTCACCTACCGCAATTACATTCTTCATTTTCACGCTATAACGATCGCAAACATGCTGTAATGCGTTGGTTTTGCAAAAGGAATGGCCGCAAAAGCTTTCGGGTGACCCAAAGAAATAGGAGGGCAGGCTCACTTCGCCCGTGGCCCTTCCTTCAAAGAACTCCAACTGATGGGCCACAGAGAAGTCCGCGCCTATCTGCTGCTTTACATAATTGGTGATCAGGGTATAGCTATGGCTGATGATACCCACCAGGTAGCCCTTGTCTTTGCAAACCGCTACCACTTCCTTCACCTTTTCTGCCATGCCCATACTGCTGATTACACTCAGCAATTCGTCCATGGTACGGCTCTTGAGCAGCAGGCCTATTCTTTTTGTCAGGATGATAGGGTCCGATTCGTTGAAACGAAGTTCATCGAGCTTGGCACGGAATCCAAACTTGTCGGCACAAACATTGATGAAACGATCTGTGAGGATGGTATTATCCATATCGAGCACGATCATCTTGTGGTAGTCGGCCAGGTTTTCGTGGATCACATTGGTCATTTCGCGCTGAATGGCCACGATGGAGTTGACGCTTTCTTCCGTGAGTTCGTTATTATGTTGGCGCTGTGCACGGCTTAGTATCGCACGCGATACTTCGCGGCTCATCTTGCCCAGCGATTCCCAGGGCTTGCTTTTGTTTTCGATATAGCCAATGTTCACCTCTTCCACGCGGGCCCTCATCAGGTACATATCGATGAGAATGCCGATATCCACGCCATAGTCGTTGAAGAATTCGATGCGTTGAAAAAACGATTTCTTTCCGGCGATCATGCCGCTGAGGGGTTGTGAAAAATGGGAGAGGCCCGGAAAAAGTATGGTGAGCAGGGGTTTCGCCACCAGTTCGGTTACACGCCCCGCATTGCGGGCAAAAGCGCCTTTCACAAAATCAGCCTTATCCTCCCGCAGGGGACCAGCCAGCTTAGCTATACACCCGTCCGGATAAGGGTCAATATCCGCATCGAGGAATAAGACGATCTCATTGGTTGCTGCTTCAATCCCTTCTTTCATCGAAATGCCCTTGCCTCTTGTTTGGCTCACCAAAACGCGCGCACCGGCCTGGCGGGCCCGCTCCACGGTATCGTCTTCCGATTTATCATCCACCACAATTATTTCCGTAACCTGCGGATCTAACTGGCAAAAGCGGATTACGCTTTCGATAGTGGCTGATTCGTTGAGGGCGGGAATGATGATAGAGATCATGAGTACTCAGTTTTAAGTGATAAGTTTTAAGTTATAGGGTTTAAGTTATAGGTTTTTGCCTCAAGGGAAAATCTAAAGTTTTTATGTAAGTAGGTCATTGCAAATCAAACGTTACCTATTATTATACTTAAAACTTATCACTTAGAACTTAAAACTCAAAAAAAATCCCGGATGAAATCCGGGATTTTTTTTCGTATCAACAGTTCGATTAATAATCATTGCTGTATCCACCACGGTCGCGATAACCGCCGCCGCCGCCGCCTTTGTTAAAGCCGCCGCCTTTCTTAAAGCCGCCGCCACCGCCGCCGCCGAAGCTTCTTTTCTTGAAGCCACCGCCGCCGCCACCGCTGCCTTCAGGCTTGGGACGACTTTCGTTTACCACGATGTTGCGACCGTCAACTTCACTGCCATTCAGGGCTGCGATTGCAGACTGGGCCTGATCGTCATTAGGCATTTCTACAAAGCCAAAGCCTTTGCTACGGTTAGTGAATTTGTCCAAAACGATCTTTGCAGATGATACTTCGCCATGTGTAGCGAAAAGATTTTGCAGGTCCTGATCTTTCAGGTTCCAGCTAAGGTTTCCAACGTAAATGTTCATGTTGAGTAATTTAATAATAACAGTGTTAACAGTACCCAGTAACCAATGAACATTTTACGGTTTTTCGAAACGTTCAGGACTTGCGAAACTGTAAGAGACACCAAAACAATACGAAATTAGACTTTTTTTGTTGAGATTGACAAATTTTTATGGTACCTATATCGAGGAAAGCGATAAATCCTTTTCTTTCGCTGATAATAAGCCAGTTATAAAGGGCGAAGCACGAAAAAGCCCCGGTTGGTCCGGGGCTTTAAATTATTGGCGTTTCAGGTTGCTTACTCAGCTACCACTTCAAATTCAACTTCTGTCTGGTGTCCGCCGCCAAAGTCGATACTGGCTTTGAAGGTTCCCAGTTCTTTCACCTCATCCACAATGCTGATCTTGCGACGGTCAATTTCATAACCACGCTGTTCGCGGATGGCACGGCTGATTTGCAGGGCGGTGATGCTTCCGAAGATTTTGCCGCTGGTACCTGTTTTGGCACCCACTTTCAGGGGGGCTTCTTTCAGTTTGGCGATTACGCTATTGATTTCCGCCAGCATAGCCGCTTCTTTCTTGCGGGCAATCTTCAGGCGCTCCTCCAGTTGGGCACGATTGCTGGGGTTGTATTCAACCGCCAGTTTGCTTGGCAAAAGGTAATTACGGGCATAGCCGTTTTTTACTTTCACCACCTCGTTTACGCCACCCAGGTTATCTACATCTTTGATCAAGATTACTTCCATGATTTTCTTTTTTTTCACTTACCGCTTCCCAGGCCTCCGTTTGGAGGACTGTCTCCGCCAACTGGCGGATTAGGGTGAGTGGAGCTTATTTTAAAAGATCAGTAACATAAGGCAACAAAGCCATCTGGCGTGCTTTTTTCACGGCATCAGAAACTTTGCGCTGGTATTTCAGGCTGTTTCCCGAAAGACGGCGGGGCAAAAGTTTGCCCTGCTCATTCAGAAACTTTTTCAGGAATTCCACATCCTTGTAATCGATGTAGCGAATACCGTATTTCTTGAAACGGCAGAATTTTTTGACACGCTTGTCGGTCTTTATCGCCGTCAGGTATTTAATTTCATTCTTCGCCATAACTTAAGCCTCCACTGCATTTTCGTTATCTGTTTTTACACCACTTCTCTTTTTAGCATTGTACTCGACGGCGTATTTATCGAGTTTAGTGCACAGATGACGAAGTACGCTTTCGTCGCGCAGAAGCTGGATCTTCAGCTTCTCATTGAAGTCGGATGGCGCAGTGTACTCCAGAACCCAGTACAAGCCTGTAGTTTTTTTCTGGATGGGATACGCCAGTGATTTCAGACCCCAGGGATTCTCCGCTATCACGGTTCCTCCCGCTTCGATAACGAGGGCCGCATATTTCTTCTGCGCAGCCTTAAAATCGTCATCGCTGAGTACAGGGGTAAAAATCACCATCAATTCGTAGTTGTTCATTTACCTCTTTTTTTGTCCTTTTTGTTGATTTTCAACAAACGAGGAACGGTTAAAAAATTCGATTTGGCCCAGTGGATTCCACCCGCCGGGGCGCGTGGAAAATCTGCGAATACAGATTTGGGGCGGCAAAGATAGGAGAAAAAAGCTAAAAGCGGCTATTTTATTGGGCTTTTGCCGCAGCAGCGGGTTTGATGTCGACAAGGCGTAATTGCAGGCTCTTCTGCCCATTCCACTCATTGATTTCCAACTTGAAAGCTACATCAACTGGCTGCTGACCCGCCAACAGGGCAAAATAATCCTTCATGCCAAAGCCAATGCCGGTAAAGACCAACTGATCCTGCCGCAACGAAACTTTCAGGTGCTGCTCTTTCAGAACGCGTGAATAACCGGTATCCCTTACGCCTCGTACCAGCAGGGTGGGCCGATCATTTTCGGGGCCAAAGGGCTCCATCTGGTTCAGGATATCAAAGAATTTCCAGCTCAGGTCGGTAAAGCGAACCTCCGCATCAATCACCACTTCCGGAATCAGCAGCTCCGGGTCGATGCTGGCGGCAACAACGGATTCAAATTTTTCGCGAAAGGCATCCACCTGGTCAAGGTCCAGCGTCATGCCCGCCGCAGCGAAATGACCCCCATAACCCAGCAGGTGTTCACGACAGGCATGAATGGCTTCATATAAATTAAAGCCGGGTACACTGCGTGCACTACCCGCCGCATATTCACCCGATTGCGTTAATACAATCGTGGGCCGGTAATATTGTTCTATCACGCGTGATGCCACAATGCCCACCACACCCTTGTGCCAATGGGGTTGAAAGAGGACGGTTGATTTGCAGGACTGCCAATCTTTTCGCTCGCGCAGCATATCCAGCGCTTCCTGGGTGATAGTGGCATCCGCTTCCTTGCGATCGCTATTGTCCTGGTGCAGTTGCTCCGCAAAGCCCATCGCTTCTTCGGCGCTTTCGGCTATGAAAAGCCGGACAGCCTTGCTGGCGTCGTCCATTCGGCCGGCCGCATTCACACGGGGCGCTATCATGAATACCAGGTTGTGGATATGATAAGGCGGACGAATGCCACTCAATTGTCCCAAAGCCTGTATGCCATGGTTGGGATTTTTGTTGGCTTTCTGCAAACCCAAAAACGCGAGTGTTCTGTTTTCTCCTGTTATGGGTACAATATCCGCGGCGATGGCGGTGGCGACAAGGTCGAGGTATGGCTCCCAGCTTTCTTCAGCCAGCGACAATCGCTGCGCCAGGGCCATCATTAGTTTGAGCCCTACGCCGCAACCGCAGAGTTCCTTGTAGGGATAGGGGCAATCGGCCTGTTTGGCATTCAGGATTGCGACGGCCGGTGGTAATTTTTCATCGGGCAGGTGGTGATCACAAACCACAAAATCAATCCCCAGTTCGGCGGCATAGCTGATGAGGTCATAGGATTTGATGCCGCAATCGAGCGACACGATCAGGCTGAATCCTTCCGACCTCGCAAAATCAATGCCTGCCTTGCTTACACCATATCCTTCGCGATAGCGATGCGGGATATAAAAATCGACATTGGGATAAATTCGACGGAGAAAGGAATAAAAGGAAGCGACGGCCGTGGTGCCGTCTACATCATAATCCCCATAGACCAGAATTTTTTCCCCCGAATCCATGGCCCCGGTAATACGCTGCACCGCTTTTTGCATATCCTTCATGAGCCAGGGATCATGCAACTGGGAAAGGGAGGGCCGGAAAAACTGGAAGGCTTTATCGTAAGTATCTATCCCCCGCTGCACCAGTATTTGGCATAGAATGGGATTTATACCCAATGCCGTCTGCAATATCCGGGTCTTCTCATTATCTGCGCTCAATACACGCCATCTCTTCTGCATCATAAGTTCACTGGATTTTCAGAATAAGGGATACTGCGAATCCACTACCTGTAACGACCCGCAATCGATCCGCGTTCTAATATTTTCTCTCAGTTACGTAGCGCACCAGGTCTTCCAGCCCCTGGCGAATTTCATTTTCCGGAAACTGGTGAAGAATGCTGATCGCTTCCTCTTTGTATTCATTCATGCGTTGCGTGGCATAGTCTATACCGCCCGTCTGTTTTACCTGTTCTATCACCCAATCCACTTTTTTCCGGTCTTTGTTGTTGTGTTTAACAACATTGATCAATTGTCGTTTACTGCTCCGGTCTACCGCATTTAAGGTATAGATCAGTGGCAGGGTCAGCTTTTTTTCTTTGATATCGTTTCCGGTGGGCTTACCCACGTTGTCGCTGGAATAATCGAAAAGGTCGTCTTTTATCTGGAAAGCAATACCGGCTTTTTCCCCAAACAGGCGCATTTTTTCGGTGATTTCGTCGTTATTTGACGAGGACCAGGCGCCGGCTGCGCAGGCCGAAGCGAGCAGGGAAGCCGTTTTGTTACGGATGATTTCGAAGTAAACGTCTTCCTGCAGGTTGAGCGAGCGGGATTTTTCCAGTTGCAGCAACTCGCCTTCGCTCATTTTGCGTACGGCATCGGAGAGAATATGCAGGATCCGGTAATCATTATGGTCGAGTGAAAGCAGGAGGCCCTTGGCCAGGAGGTAGTCGCCAATTAATACATTGGCCTTGGCCTTCCACAAGGCATAGGCGGAAAAAAATCCCCGGCGCTCCATGCTGTCGTCCACCACATCATCGTGCACCAGGGTAGCCGTATGCAGCAACTCCACCAGCGAGGCGGCCCGGTAACTGGGATCGGTAATCGGACCAAAAAGTCTTGCTGAAAGCAACACGAACATGGGACGGAGCTGCTTGCCTTTTCGCTTGACAATGAAGCGCATAATGCGATCAAGCAGGGGTGTTTGACTGCGCGCAGCCTCCCTGAATCGGGACTCGAATTCCTTTAATTCCTGCTCAATTAGATGGACGGGGAGCTTCATAAAGGCGGCAATTTACGCCGCAAAAACGGATTGCCCGCCAAAGCATCAAAATCGCATCATTTTTCGACTAAGTAATTGAAAAATAACAGCAATATGGACGAATAAATTTCACAAAAATTTGGTATTTATGGCGCAAAGCCTATTTTTGCCAATTATTAGGACAATGTTTTTCGTCAAATCTTAATCCTCAGTTATGGTAAGCAAAAAGTACATGTTATTGGCAGGTTTTTTCTGCCTGATGGCATCATACGGCTTAGCCCAGGTGAAAACGGGTGGCAGTTATGATCCTTCAGATTCTTCTGTAGTTACTCCGAAGCGGATGCCTCAGCATACCGAGTTCCTGAATGGGACTTATAACTTCCCCGCCAAACCCCGCAATCAGTGGGAAATTGGTGCTAAACTTGGCGCTTTCACCATTAGTGGCGACGTGCCTGCCGTATTCCCTACATTGGGATGGGGCCTGCATGTTAGAAAAGCTTTCGGATATGTATTCTCCATGCGTTTGGAGTATATGAACGGTACGGGTAAAGGTTTGGCATGGCGCAAGACTGAAAACATCAACAAGAACACGCCCTGGATGACAGCCGGATACGTAGATCCCTATGCAGGTGGTGACGCGGTTTTCCTGAACTATAAGTCGAATGTTCAGGACCTGTCTCTGCAAGGTATCATCACGCTCAACAACGTACGTTTCCACAAGGCCAAGACGGGTTTCAATGTTTATGCTATCGCCGGTATCGGTGGTACTATCTACGACACCAAGCTGGATATCCTGGATGGCAACGGCAACCCTTACAATTTTGCCAGCATTCCCCAGGGAATTTACAAGGATCGCAAAGACACACGTAATGCGATCAAAGACCTTTTGGATGGCGAATACGAAACCGATGCGCAAAACCATGGCGACCGTCGTCCCAAGCTGTTTGGCCGCACGTTCAAGCCTTCCGGAACTGTAGGTCTGGGTATGGCTTTCAAACTCAGCAACCGTTTCAACCTGGCTATTGAAGATCGTATCACTATCGTGAAAGATGATCTGCTCGATGGTCAGCAGTGGCAGGAGCATCCCGGTGGCAACGCCGCACTGTCTCCCGACTATGATTCTTACAACTTCCTTTCTGTTGGTATCAACTATAACCTGGGTGCCAAGTCAGTTGAGCCCCTCTGGTGGCTGAACCCCCTGGATTACGCTTACAGCGAAATCCGCAACCCCCGCCTGATGAAGCTGCCCAAGCCCGTGCTTGACGACAGCGATGGCGATGGTGTAACCGACCAGTTCGACCTGGAGCAAACGCCCGCTGGCGCGCCTGTTGACACCCGTGGTGTGAGCCGCGATACGGATGGTGATGGTGTACCTGATTACAAAGACAAAGAACTGATTACTCCTACGCAGTGTCAGCCTGTTGACGCCGACGGTGTTGGTAAGTGCCCCTGCCCGGATGAGTCATGCTTCGAAGGTCTCATCAAAGACAATAATGATTGCGCACTGAAACTTGGTCCTCTGCCCAGCGTTACTTTCCGCAACAACAGCAATGCGCTGACAGATGACGCGAAAGCAGTACTGGCTACTGTGGCCAGCCGCATGCGCAACAATCCTGAGTGCCGCGTAGTGGTAGTAGGTTACTGCTCCAGCAACAAGAAAGAGCAGCAACTGAGCTGGGATCATGTAAATAAAGTGATCTCTTACCTGGTAGAAGAGCAAGGTGTAAGCGCCGACCGCTTCATCTTCAACTACGGTAACGAAGGTGGCGATTGCAACACAGTTGACCTGCGTGGTGCCAACGAAGGAGAAGACGGACCCAATACCGTTGCTCCCCCGCACCCCAACCTGCGTAAGAAATAATCTTTTTGCTACGATAAAAAAACCCGGCCTTTTGGCCGGGTTTTTTTTGTTTAGGGTTTAGGGTTTAGGGTTTAGGGTTTAGGGTTTAGGGTTTAGGGTTTAGGGTTTAAGGTTTAAGGTTTAAGGTTTCAATCCTGTCAGGTCCTGATAAAAGCCTGACGCTTTTACCGAAATCATCTATCTGCGCTGATTTTCGCAGATTTTTTTCTCCAATCAGCACTAAACTTTAAACCTTAAACATTAAACTTTAAACCCTAAACCCTAACACGTATAACGTAATACGTAAAACGTAAAACATTTCACAATACTTTATCTTCCCTCCCTTGGCTTTTGAAGTTTTTTCCCTAAGTTTTGCCCTAAACCATTAACTTTGCACACCTTTATGCGTTTTATACCCTTTTTCCTGGTCTTACTGGTATTGTCTGCCTGCGGCGGAAAAAGTATCAATAAGATTCTGAAAAGCCCTGATCCAGAGTACAAATTGCGCATGGCTGAGAAGCATTATGTGGAGAAAAAGTATAATAAGGCGCAGATTTTGTACGAAGATGTGATGCCTTTTTACAAGGCCCGGCCGGAGTTTCAGGATATCTATTATAAATATTCGTACTGCGCTTATTATCAAAAGGATTACCTGAACGCGGAAAATCTCTTTAAGACCTTTATGGAGATTTTCCCCAATAGTCCTTATGCCGAAGAGGTGGATTATATGCGGGCCTATTGCTTTTTCAAGCAGTCGCCCAAGGCGGAACTGGATCAAACCAATACCATCAAGGCTATCGGGATGATGCAGGTATTTATCAATACGCATCCGGGTTCAGAAAGGAATGCCCAGGCGCAGGAGATCATTGATGAGTTGCGGAGCAAGATGGAGCTAAAAGATTTCAAGAGCGCTCAGTTGTATTACGATATGGGGCAGTTTCGGGCCGCCGGTGTGGCCTTCAGTTCCCTGCTCAACGGCTATCCCGATTCCGACCGTGCAGACGAGTATAAGATCATGATCATTCGCTCCTATTACCGCTTTGCGGAAATGAGCATCGATGAAAAAAAGATCGAACGTTTTGAAGAAGTAATTGATCAGTGCCAGGAGTTCAAAGACCGGTTCCCGGAGAGCAAACTGGCGGCTGAAGTGGACAATTTTCGCGAATTATCGCAAACGAATATTAAAAATATACGGAATGAGCAAGCTAAGACGGCAGCTTAGTGCTGGCATCACCAACAATGTGGAAACCAAAAGTCTGGAAGACTTACGCAAACGCACCGGCAATCTCTATGAGTCGATTGCCGTGATCGCCAAGCGCGCCAACCAGATCAATATTTCCCTGAAAGAAGAACTCCACAACAAACTGGATGAATTCGCCAGCCACACCGACAGTCTCGAAGAGATCCACGAGAACAAGGAGCAGATCGAGATATCGCGTGCCTACGAGCGCATGCCCAACCCCGCCCTGCTGGCTACCCAGGAGTTTATGGAAGACAAGGTCTATTTCCGCAAGGGCGAAGACCAGCTTTTCGATTAATTTCCTTTCAGCAGCATCAACGCATCAGGCGACCGGTACACCGGTCGCTTTTCGTTTTTGTATACGCCTTCATCAATTAAATGGTATTTTTGGACAGCTATGCTGAAGGGCAAAAAAATCGTGCTGGGCATTACGGGAAGTATTGCCGCCTACAAGTCCATATTGCTGCTACGCCTGCTGATAAAAGAGGGGGCCCTGGTGAAAGTGATCCTTACACCCGCGGCCCGCGACTTTGTGTCGCCACTCACCCTGTCGACCCTGAGCAAAGAGCCCGTACTTTCGGAGTTATTTGATGAGCAGAGCTGGGCCAATCATGTAATGCTGGGCCGCTGGGCCGACCTGATGCTGATAGCCCCGGCTAGTTGCAACAGCATCGCGAAAATGGCAAATGCTGTTTGCGACAACCTCCTGCTGGCTTCCTATCTTTCTGCCACCTGCCCGGTGTGGATAGCCCCCGCGATGGATGAAGACATGTGGAAGCACCCGGCCACGCGTGAGAATCTACGGAAAATCGCTTCCCATGGCCATAGGATACTACCAGTAGACCAGGGCGAGCTGGCCAGTGGCCTTTATGGCGACGGCCGCATGGCCGAACCCCATTCGATCCTGCAATGGATGCAGGATCATTTTGTTTCGGCCAGCGAACTTAAGGGTCGTAAGGCCCTGGTAACCGCCGGTCCCACATACGAAGCCATTGATCCCGTTCGTTTTATAGGCAATCATTCCTCCGGCAAAATGGGCATTGCCCTGGCTAAGGAATTACAGGCCCGTGGGGCGGAAGTGACCCTGGTGCTCGGCCCCGGTAGCGCGGCATTTGACGAAACGGGGCTGCATCTGCAGCGGGTGACATCGGCCTATGAAATGCTGGAGGCCTGCCAAAACGTTTTTGACAAGATGGACCTGGCCATTATGGCGGCCGCCGTAGCCGATTATACGCCGGTGGAAAAAGCCGCACAGAAAATCAAGAAGAATGCTGATGGCCTGCAATTGGAACTGAAGCGTACGACAGATATACTCTTGACCCTTGGCAAGTGGAAAAGAAAAGACCAGGTGCTGGTAGGTTTCGCGTTGGAAACAGAGAATGAGCTGGCCAACGCGAAAGCGAAACTGGAGAAGAAGAACGCCGATATGATCGTGCTAAATTCGCTCAACGACCCCGGCGCGGGCTTTGCCGTTGATACCAACCGCATCAGCATCCTGCATCGCGATGGGCAGGTTCTTGCCTTTGACACAAAGCCCAAAGACCAGGTAGCTAAAGACATCATTGATACCCTTATCGAAAAATATTATGCGTAAACTGATTTTCATTTTTCTCCTGGCTGTTTCGGGCATCAGCCATGCGCAGGAGATACAGGCGCGTTTTACCGTTATCACCAGCCGCATCAGCACGGAGGTGAATAAGAACGTATTTCAAACCCTGCAAACCACGCTCACCAATTTTATCAACAATCGCAAATGGACCCGTGATGAATTTTTGCCCAATGAAAAAATCCGCTGCAACTTTTTGCTGAATATAGAACAGGACCTGGGCGATAATGTGTTTCGCGGCCGGCTTACCGTGCAGGCGGCACGACCCATTTATAACAGTAGCTACGATTCGCCCATCATCAATTATATCGACAATGATGTAGTATTCCGCTACCAGGAATTTCAACCCATCGAGTTCAACGAAAACCGGGTACAGGGCAATGACCCCGCCGCCGCCAACCTGCCGGCCATACTGGCCTATTATGTCAATCTCATCCTGGGATTTGATTATGCTTCCTTTTCGCTGCGGGGAGGCGATCCTTATTTTCAAAAAGCCTGGAGTATCGTCAACAATGCGCCGGAGAGCCGCGATATTACGGGCTGGAAGTCCTTTGAGAGCTTGCGCAACCGCTACTGGCTGGCCGAAAACCTGAACAATAATCGCTTTGCCCAGATCCACGACGCGGTATATGCCTATTACCGTACCGGCATGGATGTTTTTCACGACAATGAGGAAGAGGGCCGGTCTGGTATAATCAATTGCCTGAATTTTCTGAATAATATCAATAAGGAAAATCCCAACTCCATGATTCTGCAGTTTTTCTTCCAGGGAAAAAGCAATGAACTGGTACGGGTTTTCAGCAAAGCCAATGCGGACTTGCGTACCCGCGCACGAGATTTGCTGGCACGTGTGGATATTAACAATGCCAATACCTATAACAAGGAGTTGAAATGAGGATATTGCTTTTCGTAATGGCGCTGATGCTCGGCCTAATAGCTTGTTCCGACCGGCAGGTACCGCGCGATGTGATGGAACCGGAGAAAATGGAAACCGTGCTCTGGGATATGATCCGGGCCGGTGAATTCTTGAACGGCTTCGTATTGTTTCGCGATACCTTTCACAACAACGTGCAGGAAAGCCGCCGCTGGTACGATAAAGTGTATGAGCTGCACCAAATTAGCCGGGAAGATTTTATTCGCAGCTATGAATACTACAAGCAGCATCCCCGGCTCATGAAAAAAATCTTTGATTCCCTCGCGGTTTATGAGGATAATGCAGATATGCTGGCGGTAGATTCGGCCAAAGCGCCTGTAGATACATTTGGTCAACAGGAAAAGCCGGCCCTGGAAGTCAATACCAGCCCGGCAACCCGTACCGAAGCCGGCGCCGACAAAGTATTG
The DNA here is from genome assembly GCA_964395095.1 of uncultured Citrobacter sp. Taxonomy (GTDB): domain Bacteria; phylum Bacteroidota; class Bacteroidia; order Chitinophagales; family Chitinophagaceae; genus CAYMZZ01. Next base: position 197,864 of record CAYMZZ010000010.1, on the reverse strand, counting down.
ACCATTGATACGGCCATGCTCAATAAGCGGCGCAAGCAAAGGAACCTGCAGGCACAGTAAGGCAGCTTCGTGCAGGCAGTTGGCGCTCAGGGGCTTTGTAACAAATTAAATAACACCCAAAAATTGTGGCTACATGCGAAAGGTATATCAGCAGGCAGCAGATGCTATTCACGACATCAACGACGGATCGGTGCTCTTGTTGGGCGGATTCGGTCTTTGTGGTATTCCGGAGAACTGTATTGCGGCCCTGGTAAAAAAAGCTGTAAAGAAACTGACCTGCATATCGAACAATGCCGGTGTGGATGATTTTGGCATTGGGCTCATGCTTCAGCAGCGGCAGGTGAAGAAAATGATCGCTTCCTATGTAGGCGAGAATGCGGAGTTTGAAAGGCAGTTGCTGAGTGGGGAACTGGAAGTGGAATTGATACCGCAAGGCACACTGGCCACACGATGCCTGGCTGCTGGTTATGGCATGCCGGCGGTATTTACACCGGCGGGAGTGGGTACCGAAGTGGCACAGGGCAAGGAGCTGCGCAATTTCCACGGTAAGGATTACCTGATGGAAGCGGCTTTTGAAGCGGATTTCGCCCTGGTGAAGGCCTGGAAGGGTGATACCGAGGGCAACCTTGTATATCGTGCCACCGCCCGCAATTTCAACCCCCTGATGGCCATGGCGGGAAAAATAACCATCGCCGAGGTGGAAGAACTGGTACCCGCCGGCCAACTGGATCCGGATATGATTCACACACCCGGCATTTATGTGCATAGAATTTTTCAGGGAAAAGATTATGAGAAGAGGATAGAGCAGAGGACGGTGCGGGGAAGTAGTAAGTAATAAGTTGTAAGTTGTAAGTTTTAAGTTTTAAGTGGTAAGTGAGAAGCGTGAGTCGTGAGTCGTGAGACGTGAGTAGTGAGTGTCATGTGTCATGCCCTGAGTAGTATTTGGGAATCTTTGAAATGAAAACTGGTTTGAGAAAAATCTGCGAAAATCTGCGGGAAATACTTCAGCACTTTAAACAACTTAAGCTTTCAGGAAAGTTTTCCCGCAGATTTTCACAGATTTTTCCGCAGATGAGCGCAGAAAAATGACTACTGTAAAAAGTGTCAACCCTTTAACAAATCAACAAATCGACAAATCAACAAATCAACAAATTCTTCCTTCATGGCATTATCAAAAGAACAAATTGCGCAGCGCATTGCGATGGAGCTGAAAGATGGTTTTTATGTGAACCTTGGAATTGGTATTCCCACCCTGGTGGCGAACTATATTCCGGAGGGCATCCATGTGGTCTTGCAAAGTGAGAACGGGTTGCTGGGTATGGGCCCCTTTCCCGAAGCGGGGAAGGAGGATGCTGATCTGATTAATGCCGGCAAGCAAACCATCACCACCGTGCCGGGTTCCTCCTTTTTTGACTCGGCCATGAGCTTTGGGATGATCCGTGCCGGCAAAGTAGACCTTACGGTGCTGGGAGCCATGGAAGTGAGCGAGCAGGGCGATATCGCCAATTGGAAGATACCCGGCAAAATGGTAAAGGGCATGGGAGGCGCCATGGACCTGGTAGCCAGCGCCCGCAATATCATTGTGGCCATGATGCATACCAACCCCAAAGGCGAAAGCAAATTGTTGCCCTCCTGCACGCTGCCCCTCACCGGGCTCCGCTGCGTGAAAAAGATTGTAACGGATCTGGCCGTGCTCGATGTATTGCCCGAAGGAGGATTTCTGCTGCGCGAAAGAGCCCCCGGTGTGTCGGTGGAAGAAATAAAAGCGAAGACGGCGGGGAAGTTGGTAGTGCCGGATGAAGTGAACGTAGTGGCGTTTTAAGTTGTAAGTTCTAAGTAGTAAGTTTTTGGTGTAAGGAAAATCGTATTCAGCAGTTATTTTCAGCTATTAATAGATAGAACACAATAACATTTATCACTCCGGAAATCAGTATAAAAATTGTCGACCAATTTTGAGTCACAAAACTTACAACTTAGTACTTACAACTTTTAACTTCCCTAATCAATCAAATTATTCTTCACGGCAAAAAACACCAGCCCTGCCGTATTCTTGCTGCCAAACCTTTCCATCAACCTGTCTTTAATGGCTTCCACGGTGCGGGGGCTGATCTCCATTTTCTGGGCAATTTCCTGGGCGGTAAATTCCATGCAGATAAAACGGAGTACATCTCTTTCCTTGTCTGAAAGCGTGATTTCGTTATTGAGGGAGGGCACCACTTTTTGGCGCGAATGGGATTTCTTCAGGAGTATCCTGTTTACAAAATTGTTGAGGTAATAGCCTTTTTCAAATACTTCCATGATGGCCCGGCGTATTTCCTGCGGCTCCGCATTTTTCAGCAGGTAGCCATTTGCGCCGTTTTCCATCAGGTGATACACAAAGCGCTCGTCTTCGTACATACTCAGCACCAATACCTTGATATTGGGGTATTGCTTGCTAATGACCTTGGTGGATTCTATCCCGTCCTTGCCGGGCATACGAAGGTCCATCAGCACCACATCGGGATCCGATTCGGTAAGGCCATTCAGTAATTCTTCACCATTCTCCGCTTCCTGCACAAATTTGATATTGGTGAACGGACGAAGGGAGAGGATTACGCCTTTTCTAAAAATCTTATGATCGTCAGCAATAGCTACCTTAATGATTCCCATAGTATCCAAAAAAAGGGTAAAATTAGCGAATAATGCTCAACTACTGGTACGGATCGTCCTTGGGCAACTCGATAGTAACCTTATAATACGTTTGCGAAATATCCTTCTCAAAATAGATACTGCCCTGTACCACGCGTAAGCGGCTGCTGATATTCTTCAGGCCCAGGCCGATATTACTTTTGTTGAGTTTGTCGAAATCTGCCTGCACCAGTCCGCGACCGTCGTGGTGAATGCGCAGGTAAAATTTATCGCCATGCACATTCTGTGTAAGGTGAATAAAGCTGGAGCTGCTATGCTTCAGAATATTATTCACCAGTTCCTGAACAATGCGGAATACCACCAGTTCTTTTTCCTGCTTCAGCCTTTCGCGGTAATCGTGAAAGCGGCTGCTCGCGTTCATGGTACCGGAACCGCTGATTTTTTGAAACAGGTCGTTAACAGCAGATTCCAGGCCAAAATTCTTCAGCGTGGGTGGCATCAGGCTATGGCTGATATTACGTACCAGTTGTATGGTATCATCGATGATCTGCCGGGCCTGAAAGATCGACTGCAACTGTGTAGCCTTATCCTGGTTGACCAGGTTTTCGTTGAGGTAAAGGCGGGCGGTAGCCAATAAGGGGCCGGCATCATCGTGCAGGTCGGCGGCCAGGCGCTGCCTTTCTTCTTCCTGCAATTTGATGGAAGCGGTGAGGAGGATCTTTTGCTGCTCTTCTTCCATCTTCTGCAGGGTACGCTGATAACGGCTTACTTTGCGCTGGTGAAAGATAATGAACATGACAAGACCTACCGTAAGCACCAACATCCCCATCGTGCCGATAAAGAGCACGGAGGAAACGCCGGATTGATTGGTGGCTTGCAGGAAGAACATAGTGGGTTAGGGGCTTGTTTAGTTTATCGGGTGTCCAAATCCAAAAAGGGAATGGACGATGGTGGTAATTTGGGTTTAGGCGCGCGGTAACACATTATAATCGCCACCGCAAAGAAAATATTCTTCAGGATATAAAAAAAGTCGATCAGGATCCCATACTTGCGGCCTTCACCAGGTGCCAGTTGGTTGGCATACAGATAAATGAAAAAGGATCCGGACAAATAGATCATCATGCCCAACACAATCCAGAAACGATAATTGTAATTGATAAAAGTATCCTTGATCGTATTGGTCATTTCAAACAAAAGGTAAAACGAATAGCCGAGGATCAGCAAAGTTTCAATACCTACGGGTATGGAATCGATTCTGCTGTGTTTGGAATTGAAGAAATAAATGATCTGAAAAGCAATAAAAAATACAGAAAGGAGCAACATGATGCGGCGTACAGTCTTCTTCCTGATACTGATATACAAAAACGCCGTAAAGGCGAGGTATTCAAATAGTGTCCAGAAACTGTTGTAATAAATATTGACCTTGTTGGAAGGATCATCGATGGAAGTAACAATAAAATCGCCCAAAACGGAAGCTACACAATAGGAAATTATAATCCATAATCCTTTTTCCGAGTGCAATTTAAAAATGAGCAGCAGGAATAATGTGATGGGCAGGAAGTCAGCGTAGCCGGATATATATGAAAAAAGGTTTTCTATGACTTTGGATTTTGCCCAAATATAGAAAACCAATTAAAGATTTGAAAGAAATGGCTCTTATTTATTAAACCATTCTTCTACCGTGAGGATTGAATCCCAGTCGATTTGCCTTTTGCCTAACCTTTTCATAACAGTAACGTTTTTGTGTTCTTGAATCGATTCTTACGTAAAAATTGCGCATTCCGGGGGGTAATACCAGTGGGGGTAAACCCTGATTCAATCCTTGTAATCCGCTGAAATGTAGTGCAGTACTGCATTTCAGGAGATTTACCAGGTATAATAACGATTCAAAAAAGGGTAATAATCCGTGTAAAAGTACGTAAAATTACGGAACACAAAATAGGAAATCTCCCAGTTTTTCGACCGGAAAACTACAGTTATGCACAGATGTGGATAAGTGGAAATGCTTAGAAAAAGAAAAGAAAGTTGATTGACATTGGATTTCGCTGACGGTTCTTCAAGGGATAATGGAAATCATGTTATGGACGGTTTCCCCCGTTTGGCGGGGCTTCGGATATTGGATGTAAGAGGGGCTCATCCTCGTCAATCAACTTGAAACAAATATAGACTGCCACCCAGGCCCCTGCAAGAGCATTATTGCTTAGTTTTTCATAAAGGAAATTACGGAGTGACTCGTAAGCTTCCCATAAGAGCTTTTCGAATTATTACGATTCATGCCCATTTATTGGCGGGTTATTTGCCGGTTTTTTCATTATGTGCAAAAGCTTTAATTGCTTTGGCAATAACCAAAAAGTTTGAGGCTGAATAAAATAAGACGCCCAAAAAAAACTACATTTGGCATCGGAAAATCACCATGTTTCTCCGTAAAGGAGATGGCTAAAACCTAACTACTCATGAGCATGCAGCAGATCAAAGTGGCTATTGCGGACGACCATAAGATATTCCGCGATGGCATCCGGATGGCGCTTAAAGACAAGGAATACCTGAAAATTCTCTGGGAAGCCGAAGACGGAAAGGACCTGATGCACAAACTCCAGTTGAAAGTGCCCGATGTGATCCTGATGGATATCCGGATGCCGGAAGTAGACGGTATCAACGCCATCAGTATGATCCGTAAGGAATACGAAGCGGTCAAGATCATAGTACTTACCATGTACGACGACCAGGAAATGATCACCAGGATGATGGAAATGGGGGCCAACGCCTATCTCACCAAAACCACCGACCCCGAAGAGATCTACCAGGCCATCCTCACCTGCATGAACGATGATTTCTATTTCAACGAACTGGTCAACAAAGCCGTATTGCTCAAGCTGCAACACAAAAAAACAGTGCGACAGTTTTATCCCAATCCCGTTAAGCTTTCTGAAAAGGAAGTGCGAATCCTGCGCCTGATTGCCGAAGACAAGACCACCGAGGAAATTTCGAAGGAAGTATTCCTCAGCCCCCGCACCATTGAAACCATCCGGCAGAATATGAAGCAGAAAGTGGGTGCCAAAACCATCGCCGGCTTGGTGATGTACGCGATGCGCAATAAAATTCTTGAGTAAACTGAAATGGTAGCGGCTGTTGTTGAAAACAACAGCCGCTACCATTTCAGGTAAATGTAAATAAGAATAACTTATGTCCTCCAGCTTATTCGACGGTGTGTACAAAGAGCTGTGGCGTCGCATTGTACCGGAAGCCCTTACACAACTGGAACTGGATCTGATGATGGATACCCTTGCCCTGGAGCCGGGAAAGCGCCTGCTCGACTGTATGTGTGGTTATGGCCGCCATGCATTGGGACTGGCCCGTAAAGGGGTTGCTGTTACGGCTATTGATAATGCCGCTGCCTATATAGAGGAGATTCGCACACATGCGGAGGGCCTGCCCCTGGAAGCCGAGCTGGCTTCTGTGGAGGAATTCAGACCCCGCCATCAGTATGCCGCGGTATCCTGCATGGGCAACAGCATTTCTGTGCTGGATCGTGAGCAGACCCTGGCCTTTTTTCGGATGGTGGCCAATGCCCTGGAACCGGGTGGACGCTTTATGCTCAATACCTGGATGATCACCGAAATCATCGCGAAAAAATTCAAGGAAAAAGAATGGTACCAGATCAGGGAGTTCAAGTACCTGCTCGATAACGAATACCTGTTGCAACCCACGCGCGTGGAAACCCGCCATACCGTCATCGCTCCCGACGGAACCACCGAAGAAAAAAACGATACCGATTATATCTTCTCCATCGCAGAGATGGAGCAGATGATGAACCAGGCCGGTATGCAGTTGACCGATGCCTTTAGCACTCCCCGTAAAAGACCCTGGCAACTGGGCGATGAATACCTTTACCTTGTAGCACAGAAAGGTTGAGATTTAGTGGCAAATCACAACCTGGAACGAATAGTTCCGGGATACAGCTCCAAAAAAATAATTACCCGCGAGGCCCAAAGCTTCAACAGCCGCAGGCCTTCCCATCCATACCTGAAATAGAGAAAGGCCACCCCAGGGTGGCCTTTCTCTATTTCAGGGCTACACTTCAATCCGCTCAATCATCATCGCGGTCTATGTTGAGTCCGTCCTCCGATTTCTCGAGGCGGAATTGTTTTTTCTTTGTAAGCAACTGACGGTACTTGTTGTATACAGCATCCGATACTTTTTTCCCGTTTGCTTTCAACTCGCCATCTTTATGTTCAATGGTATAGTTGCCCTCCTTGTTGATCAGGCCATCGCTATGCAGGCCATCCACCAATTCTTTGTAGAGTGCGAGATCAGCTTTGGCTTTTTCCAGTTCGCGCCTCGCATCTTCCATGTTCTTCTTCAGCTCGGGCCCCATTTTTTCAAGTTCCACCTGGGCTTTGCGCAGTTCTGCCTCCACTTCCCTGAAATCTACTTTTTTGGCTTCTTCCAGTTCCTTGCGCATTTCATCCCAGTTCACTTTTTCGAGTGACTCTTTCATCTCACGCTGGAGTTTTTCCATATCTATTTCCTTGAATGCCTTGTCCATTTCCTCACGGGCTTTCTTCATATCCGCCTCGGCCTCTTTCATGGCTTCCTTTATCTCGGCTTCTATTTTTTTCATGTCCACTTTCGACAGGCTGGCTTCCGTTTCAAGCCTGATCTTGTCGAGATCAATCTCTTTCAGACTTTTTTCTATTTCCGCCTGTATGCGGGCCATATCCACCTGCTTCAGTGCTTCGGCTGCCTGTTTCAAAGCTTTTTCCATTTCCAGGTCCAGGTCTACCCGGTCCAGTTTGGCGATGGCCTCATCCAGGTCGCGCACTTTGCCATCTTTTTTCTTTTTGGAAGGAATGGTGTCCTGCCTTTCATCGTTTTGTTCGTAGCGCGAATCCTGGCGGTAATCCCAGGAAATAAGGGCGAGGCTAAGACCGGCAACTACCGCTACTACCAGGAGGCGGGCAGGGGTCAACAAGGTTTTTTTCATGACTTCTGGTTTTGATTATTGTTATTCACGAATGATTTCGTATCAAATATACGATTGGCTTCGTATTATGTTACAAAAAAAAATCCTTTATCGCTTTTTTAACAGAACCCCCTCCAGCTAATGCTGGAGGGGGTTCTGTTAAAAAAGGTGGATTGAGGAGCAGTCTGACACCCGGAAGGGGCTGCCTGGAATGTTGTACTTTGTCGCCAAGTAATATATTTATTACCTTTGGTGATGAAATCGAGTGAGTTGGTGAGGTTATTGAAAAGAGATGGTTGGATTATTGTAAGGCAAAATGGGAGCCACATAATAATGGAACATCCAATAAAGAAGGGACAAATAGTTTGTCCCTTTCATGGAAGCCATGAAGTAGGTAAAGGCCTTGAAAAGAAAATTAAGAAGGAAGCTGGTATAAAATAATGAGTTCTATTATGAAAATTGAAATGATAGTTGAAAAAACGAAAACGGGTTATTCTGCTTATGCCGAAAAGTATGCCGTATATACAACCGGCAGTTCATTGCAGGAGCTAAAGGGAAATATTCTTGAAGCCCTAAATCTCTATTTTGAAAAAGATGGTAAAATTGTCACCGAAAAGGACCTACAAATAATTTTGGATCTCCCACAATTCTTCGAATTCTACAAAGTAATAAATGCTAAAGCATTATCTGAACGCATTGGGATGAACCAAAGTCTATTAGCCCAATATATTAAGGGAAACAAGAAACCATCCGCCAGCCAAACAAAAAGAATATTGAAAGGTGTTCAGCAAATTGGACAGGAACTGGCTTCCGTGCGTTTCCTGCTTTAGTATATCAATTTTTCCTAAACGCCCATTTCAGCATTTCTTTCCAGCTTGGCTTTTTGCCATACATCAGGATACCCGTGCGATAAATTTTGCCGGCAAACCAGGTAGTGAGCATAAAGCCACCGATCAGGCTGGCCATCGACACACCCAGTTGCCACCAGGGTACCGTGCCGGGTACGCCAAAGGGGATACGCGCCATCATAATGATGGGGGAACTGAAGGGGATAATGCTACCCCAAACCGCGATGGGCCCGGTGGGATCTTTCATGGCTGCCGACATCATGGCCAGCGATATGATCACCAGCATGGTGATGGGGAAGCTGAGCGATTGCACTTCCTGTACTCCTTCATTTACCGCGCTGCCAATGGCCGCATACAGGGAGGAATAGAAGAAGAAACCACCCAGCAGGTAAAAGCCAAAGCAGAACAGGATCAGGGGCAGGTTGATGCTCGTGAACATTTGCTGCACTCCACCGACCATGGAAGCCATGGTATCGTTGCTACCGGCTGAGGATTTGGTCACATTATAGATGATAAATACAAAAAGTATCCAGAGTATAAACTGCGTAAGCGCGACCATGCCGATACCAACTATCTTTCCCAACATAAGCTGGAAGGGTTTCACCGACGACACCACTACTTCAGCTATCCGGTTGGTCTTTTCTTCCATTACACCCAGCATTACCTGCGAGCCATAAATGAGCAGGATAAAATAGATCAGGAAACCGGCCACATACCCGATACCGGTGGCCGTACCCGAATCGGCCGATACTTCATTCAGGTCGCGGGGTTTCAGATTGATCTGGCTGCCCTGCATGATGGCTTTCTTGCTTTCGTCTATTCCCAGTTTCTCATTTTTGATATTGCTCCAGATCGCATTTAATTTATTCTTCACCGGAGCCACCCCTTCAATACCAAAAGTGCGGCTGGTATAAATCGGCAATCCTTCCGGCGCGCCTTTTTCCCAATTCAGTCCGGCGGGTATCACCACAAACCCATCATACCCCCATTCCTTAAAGCGGTTGCGCAGGGTATCGGGATGGTCGCCCAGCAGGGTAAGTGTGGTGCTGCTGTCGCGCAGGTTTTCCCGCTCCAGCATGCCCTTGTCGAAATAACCCGATGAGTCGATGATCGCGATATTGAGCCGGGTTTCGGATTTGGCCGCTATATAGCCCGTTCCAAAAATCAAACCCAGGTAAAGCAGCGGAAACAGCAAAGTGCCGATGATAAAAGTACGCTTGCGTACCCGGGTCAGGTATTCACGCTTGATGATGAGGAATGTCTTATTCATGTTTTGGCGATTGTAGGAGAACGAAGGAATAGGTTTTTAAGGTCTTGTTTTTTTCGACATCAGGCGGTAAACTGCCGCGCTGCGGGTGTACCTTCTACCAGCCTGATGAAAATATCATTCAGCGAAGGCAGAATTTCATTGAAGGCGGCAATCTTTAATCCCTTTCCGATAAAGTATTGCAACACATCATTATTGGTATAGCCGGGATCCATCTTTATCACCACTTGCTGCTCGCCCTTCTGCACTACTTCAAACAAATGAATGGCCAGGTGCTCGGCCAGCAGTTGGTTATCAAATTCCACCCGGTACAGGTGTTCCTTAAAATCATGCTTCACCTGCCGCACGGTTCCATCCAGAATTTTTTGTCCCTTGTTCACCAGCGCTATATGATCGCAAATCTCTTCCACCTGCTCCATACGGTGGGTACTGAATATGATGGTTGCGCCTTTCTGCGCCAGGTTGTAGATCTCATCCTTGATCAGGTTGGCGTTCACCGGGTCAAGACCACTGAAGGGTTCATCGAGGATGATCAGTTTGGGCTCATGCAGGATGGTCGTTACAAACTGTAACTTCTGGCTCATGCCCTTGGAAAGGTCTTCCACTTTCTTGTTCCACCAGCTATCCATATCAAAGCGGGTAAACCATTCCTTGATTTTACGTTCGGCATCCATTTTCTTCAGCCCCTTCAGTTGGGCCAGGTACAGGGCCTGCTCGCCGATCTTCATCTTCTTATATAAACCCCGTTCTTCGGGCATATAGCCGATTTTGCCAATATCCTTCACGGGGTCAAATCTTTTTCCATCGAGATAGATTTCGCCCGAATCGGGATAAAATATGCCCGTGATCATTCGGATGAGGGTGGTTTTGCCGGCACCATTGGGCCCCAGCAGTCCAAAGATCTGTCCGGGTTCAATGCTGAGGCTGATATCATCCACGGCTTTTTGCGTTGCAAAACTTTTTTTCAGATTACGGAGTTCCAGTATCGGCATAGTGATGGTTTGAGGGACAAAAATAGCTTTTCACAAAAAATGGGGCGGATTATTCGGTAAACCGTTCAAATAGCGGCGTAAACTGCATGGGGGCGCTACTCAGCGCAGTATTTCGGTGATCAACTGCTCCGCAATTCTTTCTCCATCCATCGCGGCACTTACGATTCCGCCGGCATAGCCGGCCCCTTCGGCACAGGGATACAGATTGGTTACCTGTGGGTGATGCAGGCCCGCTGTGCGGGGTATGCGAACGGGTGAACTGGTGCGCGATTCGGTTGCCAGCAACACGGCTTCGTTGGTATAATAGCCCTTCATTTTTTTTCCAAACAAGGGCAAAGCCGCACGCAGTGCCTTATCTACAAAATCGGGAAGTATTTCGTTCAAAGCTGTGCTATTAATTCCGGGTAAATAGGAACAGTCGGGTAGGGAGGAAGAAGTTTTTCGTCCCACAAAATCGACCATACGTTGCGCCGGCGCTACCAGTCGGCCGCCTCCGGATTGCCAGGCTTTTTCTTCCACTCTTTGCTGAAAGCGCATCAGCAGCAAAGGGTCCTTTTCATCTGCCTGTTTCATTCCCTGCGCGCGAAGATAACGAAGGGCATCAGCATGGTCTACCGTCACCACCGTGCCGCTATTGGCAAAGGGATTATTTCTTTTGGAAGGGCTCCATCCGTTTACCACCAGTTCCCCATCGCTGGTGGAAGCCGGGGCAATAATGCCACCCGGGCACATACAAAAGGAAAACACACCTTTATCGGCCACCTGTTGCACCAGGCTATAGGAAGCCGGCGGCAAATAGGGGTCGCGCAGGTCACAATGGTACTGGGCCGCATCAATGATGGTTTGCGGATGCTCAATACGAACCCCCAGGGCAAAGGGCTTGGACTCCAGTTGCAATCCCCGATTTTGCAGCATAATAAATATATCACGGGCCGAATGGCCGGTGGCCAGGATCAGTCTTTCACAAGGGAATCGATCCCCATCGGCACAAATCACTTCTTTTACCTCCCCCTCGCGGATCAGCAGGTCGGTTATTTTTTTCTGAAAATGAATCTCCCCTCCGGCATCCAGTATCTGTTGCCGCATAGCCGTAATAATATGGGGGAGCTTATTGGTGCCAATATGGGGGTGGGCATCGATGGCAATTGCTTCCGATGCACCGAATTGGATAAAGAGTTGGAGAATTCTTTGCACATCACCCCGCTTCGAACTACGGGTATATAGTTTACCATCACTATAGGTACCGGCACCGCCTTCTCCAAAACAGTAATTGCTTTCGGGGTTCACATGTCCTTCACGGGTAATCACGGCCAGGTCGCGGCGGCGGGCCCTTACATCGCGGCCTCTTTCGAGGATCACCGGCTTAATTCCGGCTTCCAGTAATTTCAGGGCCGCAAAGATCCCGGCAGGACCGGCGCCGGCAATCAATACACGATGGGGCGACTGCGACACATCCTGGAAATAATATACCGGTTTGGCAATCGGCTGAAAAATTTCGTTGAATGCAACTTGCAGGGTAAGTTGCATAACAGGCTGTCTGCCCCGGGCATCAATCGATCTTTTCAGGATTTGAAATCCCGTTATATCCTCCAAAGGCCTTGCTTCATGGGAAGCAATCAGCTCTTTGATCAATTGTTCGTTAGCGGCTTCGGATGGTAGCGCACGAAGCACCAATTTTTTTTGCATGGCAGGTATTTATCCTGAAAAGAAAAAAATAGCGGCGGGAAGATAAGCCTTTCAGAATTTTTCTTGCGGCATAAACAATTTATTTATACCTTGACCCTGCTTCTCCAATCCCTTGTAAAATCACCTGGAACTGCTTAAATCTCCTGCGTTTTTTTACAATGGATTTTTTATTTCAGGGCTCATTCTTCCTTTTTATTCGGATAACTTTTTGGAAACGAAGTGGGATCGGCTTCCGGCTTTGGAGGGCGGAATCCATATACTTTTTTTTCCGTAGGCGGAAAAAAAATTTGCCCTGGATCAACCAGAAAATGGCAAATATTTTTTTCCGGGGAGAAGTAAAATTTTGGAGGAATAAAAATTTTTTTTTGATTGAACATTTGATGATATTCGCCGTCCTGTCCAAATTTTTTTATTGACATTGTGTGAAGAATTATTGAGGACATTTTTTCAGAGGAATATAATTTACGCTATATATAAACTGCTTCCTAACTGATGGAGAAGAACGCTGAAAAAGTCTGGTCCAATTGCTTAAAGATCATCAAGGATATTGTTGAGTGGCAGCATTTCAAAACATGGTTTGAACCTATCAAACCCGTATCCATCAAAAACAATGTTTTGGTGATACAGGTGCCCAGCCAGTTCTTTTTTGAATACCTCGAGGAGCATTACGTAAATTTATTGGCAAAGACTTTGAAGAGAGAACTGGGAAAAGAGGCCCGGTTGGAATACCGCATCATGGTGGATAGTGGAAACAACAAGAGTAAGCCGCTCACCATGGATGTACGGGGACAGGGGTATAAAACTTTTTCAAACAACGAAATGGACTTTCCGCTCATCATAAACAATCCCGTCAAGAATCCCTTTGTGATTCCGGGTTTGAAAAAGATGCAGATTGATCCGCAGTTGAATCATACCTATACGTTCGATGCCTTTATTGAAGGCGACTGCAACCGGGTGGCCAGGCGTGCCGGCAAAACGGTGGCGGAAAAACCGGGTGCCAATTCATTCAATCCCCTCGTTATTTATGGAGGTGTGGGTCTTGGTAAGACCCACCTGGCCCAGGCTATAGGTAATGAAGTGAAAAGACTGCATCCCAATAAAGTGGTGCTTTACGTGAGCTCGGAGAAATTCATCAACCAGTTCATGGATCATAGCCGCAACAATGCCATCAACGATTTTATCCATTTCTATCAGTTGATTGATGTATTGATCATCGATGATGTACAGTTTTTTGCCAAGGCTGAAAAATCGCAGGATGCCTTCTTTGCCATATTCAATCACCTGCACCAGTCGCATAAGCAATTGGTGCTCACCTCCGACAAATCTCCTAAAGACCTGGATGGTGTGCAGGAACGATTGCTGAGCCGTTTTCGCTGGGGCCTTAGCGCCGACCTGCAGATTCCGGATTACGATACCCGTATCGATATCCTGGAAAAGAAGATGAAGAACGATGGCCTCGAAATGCCCCGTGAAGTGGTGAAGTATATAGCTTATAATATCAATAGTAATGTTCGGGAACTGGAAGGCGCGTTGATATCACTGTTGGCACAATCTTCGCTTAACCGTAGGGAAATAGACCTCGATTTGGCGAAAAAAGTACTCCGCAATTTTGTGAAGTCTTCCAGCAAGGAGATCACCATCGATACCATTCAGCGTATGGTATGCGAGTACTTCGACGTGTCGTACGATAAGTTGTTGCAAAAGACAAGAAAGCGCGAAATCGTTCAGGCCCGCCAGATCACCATGTACCTCGCCAAAGCCTTTACCAAAAATTCGCTGAAAACCATTGGCGAACATTTCGGCGGCCGCGATCATACTACCGTGATCCACTCCTGCCAAACAGTAAAGGACCTGATGGATACCGATTCCATCTTCCGGGAGAATGTACTGGAACTGCAGCAGAAAGTGCAGTTGGCCGCCATGTAAGCGCTGGCGCTTGTTGTTGCGGACAATGGCAGCTCTATACTAGTAAACAGCAAAACTAACTTAAAAGGCAGGCGCCACCCTATCAACCGGAATGCCACAATCCCATAGCCAGTTCAAAGCCACCTGGGCCATCATCAGGGCGAGTTTTAAAGCCATTCTGGGACAGCCGGCCTCGGTCTTTTTCAGCCTGCTCTTTCCTATTATTTTCATTTTGATTTTTGGTGCTTTTGGCAGCGGCCGCGGCGCTTCATTTACCGTGGCCATGGAGCGGGATGCGGATACGGCCAATCTGTTTTTTGGCGCCCTGAAAGATCATCCGGCCGTGAAGCTTCGCTATTATGAGGCCACGGAGAAAATGGATGCCGAACTCAACAAGGGGCAACTTACCGCCATACTGGGAATATATAAAACCGACACCTCCCAAAAGGGGCCAGAGTACCGGGTTACGGTGCGCAGCAGCTCGGCCAGTGGCAATACCCTCCCCATCCTGCTGCATGAGCTGGATTATCTCAAGCTCCGCTACGAAGCGGAGAAAAATCCCAACCGGATAGAAAGAATTCACCTCGATGATCCGGTGATTACCGAAGGCAAAAAATACAGGCAAATCGATTTCATTCTGCCGGGACAGGTAGGTTTTTCCATCTTGTTTGCCACCCTTTTTGGAGTGGCTTTCACCTTTTTTACGCTCCGCGAACAGTTGGTGCTGAAGCGTTTTTATGCTTCACCGGTGCGCCGCATCAATGTGCTGGTAGGCATTGGCATCAGCCGCCTCGCCTTTCAGTTGCTGAACGTGATTGTGTTGATTCTTTTCGGTCATTATTTTCTCGACTTCACCCTGCAGCGGGGATTCATCACCTTTCTGGAGATGGTCCTGTTTTCGGTAATCATGCTCTTTCTGCTGATGGGCGTGGGGCTCATTTTTAGCAGCGTTGTGAAATCGGATGCGGCCATTCCTTTGCTGATTAACCTCTATGGTTTTCCGCAGATGTTGTTGTCGGGAACATTTTTCTCCATCAATGTTTTTCCGCCCTGGTTGCAGGAAATCTGCTACTTTCTTCCGCTCACGCAGTTCAATGATGGCATGCGCAAGATTTCATTTGAAGGGCTGCATATATGGGATTGCTGGGAGCAGATCGGGATACTGGGCATCTGGACGGCCATAACCTATATCATCCTGGTGCGGGTGATCAAGTGGGAATAAAGGGCTGCCCCTATTTGTCTTATCTTCGCGCCCATGCGCATCATTCAGTGGTTACGCCTGCTCATAGGCAGCTTTTTGGTACTGTTCCTGCTCATTTTTCTTATTTCCCTGTTCTTCCCATCCAAAGTGAGGGTTTCCCGCGCCATGAATATAAAAGCCTCCGCGCAGGATATGCTGGCACCGCTGGGCGATATGCGCCGCTGGACGGAATGGAACCCTTTTCTCGATTCAGTGGACCATAGCGGAATCCGCTACGAAGGCAGCGCGGGCCAATGGCCCGATAAAATGGTATTGAATGAAATAACGGTGAGCTGGATCCGCCGGGATAGCGCGGAATGGGTGGCCGAAATGAAGGGGGTAGATGGGAAAAAGCTGTTGAGTGGCTTTCAGATGATTACCCATGCCGGCAGCGATAGCAGCACCCTGCAATGGTATATGGATTTCCGTATGGGCTGGCTCCCCTGGGAAAAATTCGGCGGTCTTCTTATCGAAAAATCCTACGGTCCCCGCCTGGAGCAGGGCCTGATGCGGCTCCGGCAGTCCATTTACCAGAACCAGTCATCCCATTGAGCCAGGCACTCTGCCCCTGGGATCGTAACTTTGACTGCTTTTCGAAATCCTATTTTGTTAACCTAAACCATGAAACGGATGAAAGCAGTATTATTTATGGCGATAGCCCTTACAGGCAGCCTCATCGCCTGCGGACAAAACAATGGCGGCAAAGCCAGCCCGGCCGTAACGGTAAAAGAAACCCTGAGCAGCGGTACAGAATTGACTATCAACTATGGCCAACCCTCCGTGAAAGGTCGCACCATTGGTAAGGACCTGGAGCCAATGCAAGGTAAGATCTGGCGTGCGGGTGCCAACGAGGCTACCACTTTTGAAATCAACAAGGATGTGCGTGTACAGGGCCAGCCATTACCGGCGGGCAAATACGCCTTTTTCCTGATCGAAGACGAAAACGAATGGACCCTTATCTTCAATAAAGAGCATAAGCAGTGGGGAGCCTACAATTACAAGCAAAGCGAAGATGCCCTGCGCGTAAAAGCCAAAAAAGGAAAAGCCAGCCCAGCTTCGGAAAAACTCACCTATTCCATAGCCAAAGACGGAAAAGTAACGATCCTCTGGGGCGATAGGAAGGTGGAATTCAAGATTGATGGATGATTGGAGTTTTAAGTTTTAAGTTATAAGTTATAAGTATTGAGTTGTAAGTGGAGTACCTGTAAAACATACCGATTTTTTTCAGAGCATTCGGAGTGAAGAAAACAGCGACTGTTTATGGTCATACCACTCTATACCCACACTTAAAACTTATAACTTATAACTTTTAACTTCCCTGCAACGTTTCCCCTCTCCCCATTGTCACGCATACATATCGGAATGGATCAATATAAATTGGTAAAAGACTGCCTGAAAGGGAAAGCCCAGGCACAGCAGATGCTGTACGACCAGTATGCCCCACCCATGCTGGGCGTTTGTTACCGTTATACCCGGTCCATGCGCGATGCGGAAGATGTGTTGCAGGAAGGTTTTATCAGAGTATTTCAGCACCTGTCGCAGTTTAAGCACGAGGGTGAGTTGGGTGCCTGGATTCGCCGGATCATGGTGAATACGGCCCTGAACTACCTGAAGCGGAACCGGCGGTACCAGGAGCAGATGTACTTTACCGAAGAATACCTGCATCCCGTGGCGGAAGAAGATCCGGCTATGCGGATCCAGGCCCGTGAACTGGCCGACCTGATCCGTCAACTGCCCCAGGGCTACCAGGTTATTTTTAACCTGCATGCCGTGGAGGGATTCACCCACGTGGAAATAGGTGAAATGCTCGGCATCAGTGATGGCACTTCCCGTTCGCAGTACGCACGCGCCCGTAATCTCCTCATCACCTGGATAGATAAATATTCCGAGGAAAAGAAAAAGCCACTCTATGCAGGAAAATAATTTTGAAAAACAGGTACGCGAGCGTTTGGATGAGCTGCGTTTCCAGCCCACCGCACCGGTATGGCAACAGGTATCGGCCCATATACGCAAACGCCGGAAAAGAAGAAGGCTGGCCTATTTTACCATCGCAGCCCTCATCCTGGCTACTACCGCCATCGGCTGGCCCCATTTCAGTCAATGGGCAGGCGGTAAAGAACCAGTGGCTCAAAATGACAGCGCTGACGATGTTGTTAAGAACAATCCTGCATCATCCCGGGAACAATCTGAAACGGGTACCGGCGAAGTACCGGCCAACCTGACAGACCGGCTTCCAAATGGGAATAACCAGGGCTTGCAGCAGCAGTCTTCCGCCTCCGCCATCACCGAACCCGGTAGCAAGGCCGCTAACCTGCCAACCGATCCGTACAGCAGGGAATCAGTTGCCGGTCCTGCTGAATTGATCAATAAATCTGTTACCCAAAAACAAAATACAGGGCGCAGCCAACCGAACCGCAACAGGCAAACTGCCGATGGACCGGCAACGGATAAGGTTAACCGGCAAATAACGGATCGCGCAAAGACATCGGGAGAGAATAACAACCAAAGCCCCAGCTCATTGCCGCAAACGACAATAGCTTTCGCTGGAGATAATATAAAGGAACCAATTATCGATCAGGTTGCTGCGATGCATCAGCAAGAGCCGGTGGCCCTGGAAGACCAGTTGCATGAAATTAACGGGAAGGGTATTCATATTGTCGAAAGCAAGTCTGCCGATATCCCGCGTAAAAAACTCAGTTGGGGTTTTGAATTTTCAGCGGGTATTGCGCAGCGAAGGGATCAGGCATTGCCGGGGGTTTTCAAAGGCCAGCAGGCCATGGATCTATATGTGGGTAGCCCGGTATCCATGGGCCCGAATGCGACGTTGGCCATTATCCGCAATTTTCCTTCTCAAAGCCAGCCGGGTGCGGCTTTTAGCGTGGGATTGACGGCAAAATTGCCGCTTACCAGGCGATTGAATCTGCGTGGCGGCCTGCGCTATAGCTATCAATCGGAACGAATTGATGTGGGTAAACGAAAAGATACCACCGTGGTGATTACCAATTTTGCGTCTCAAACGGTGACCACCCGTACGGTGTATGAAGGCCGCAACAATCGATCCTATACCAATCGATATCATTTTGTGGAATTGCCGATTGCGATGGATGTACAACTCAATCGTGGACGCAAAACTCCCATCTATTGGGAGCTGGGCGCCGCGCCCTCTTACATGATGGGCAGCGATGCACTCGTGTACGATACGGCCTTTAGCGGCATTTATTATAAAGACCGGACCGTGCTCCAACGCTTCCAGTTGTCGGCCACCAGTGCCTTCAGCATTGAGCTGGGATCGCGTAAAGGACCCCGCTGGTCAATTGGCCCTGAAGTGAGAATGCAATTAACACCTCTTACCAATAGCGTGTACGACAACAGGCAGTATTTGTTATACGGAGGTCTGAGGGCGAGACTGTTGTGGTAGTGAGTAGTGAGTGGTAAGTAGTAAGTAGTAAGTAGTAAGTTGTAAGTTGTAAGTGGGGAGTTGGAAGTAGTTAAGGGATAGCATCTGCGAAAATCTGCGTTAAAAAATCCGCGCAAATCTGCGGGAAACTCTCCTGAACTTTGAATCTGTTTAAAGTGCAGAGGTATTTCCCGCAGATTTGCGCAGATTTTTTTCTTAAACCCTAAACCCTAAACCTTAAACCCTAAACCCAAAACTTTCCCCAAATAACCGAATCACCAAATCTTCAAATTTTCTCCTCCCAGGTTCCGCATCATTCCCTTCCACTTCGTTCTCTTCAACGGTGATTCCTTAAAAATTCTCCGGAAATTTTCTTCCGTCATTTCCATCCATTCATTTCGGCTGAGGTTTAGAATTTCAGGCAGGGGCTGAAAAGCCGGCTCCTTATGCGGTTGGCTAAACCGGTTCCAGGGGCATACATCCTGGCAGGTATCGCAGCCAAAGGCCCAGCCCTCCAGTTGGTTTTGGTAAGGCTCCGGAATTAAAGCCTCCTTTAATTCGATAGTGAAATAGGAAATACAGCGGCTGCCATCAATTACTTTGTCTTCGAGGATGGCATCCGTAGGGCAGGCATCAATACAGCGTCGGCAGGTGCCGCAATAATCTTTGGCGAAGGGATCATCGGGCACAAGGTCCAGATCGGTAATGAGGGTAGCGATAAAATAGAAGGATCCCGCCTCCTTCGTAATCAGGTTGCCGTTGCGGCCAATCCAGCCCAATCCACTTTGCTGTGCCCAGCTTCGTTCCAGTACGGGAGCGGAGTCCACAAAACCCCGCCCTTCAATATCGCCGATGCTTTGCTTCAGGGCCGCCAGGAAGGCATTCAACTTTTCGCGGATCACTTCGTGATAATCTTTTCCATAAGCATACTTCGCAATGCGGGGCGCTTCCGGCTCCTGTTGTTGTGCAGGATAATAGTTCTTCAACAGGGTGATCACCGATTTGGCGCCGGGTACCAGTTTCTGCGGATTTACGCGAAGATCAAAATGCCGTTCCATATACGACATGCTGCCCTGATAACCCCTGGCCAACCATTCTTCCAGTCGACGAGCATCCTCGTCGAGGGGCTTGGCGGCGGCAATACCACAGAATTCGAAGCCCAAATCGCGCGCCATGTTTTTCACAATATCGGTATTTGCGATGGGTTTCGACATGATAATGAATGATTTAGCTCGTATCGCTGCGAAATATCCGCTTTAGTTTCCAAAAATTGGATTTTTTTTCTAAACTTGTTTGTTGAATCTGATCATCTAAGTGTCTCAGGTTAAGCACTAAACCACTATCCACTCACGCTTAAATTCATCCACCTCTCATGCGTTCACATGTTTATTTGCTGATCCTGCTTTGCTTTGCTGCTATTGCAGCAAAGGCGCAGGACAAAGTTCCGGTAAAATTTGGTTCGGTTAAAGCCGACGATTTCAAAAAGGTATATAGTATCGACAGCTCCGCGGGCGCTGTCATCATCGCCGATGTAGGTGATACCCGTATCGTGGGTAATACCAAGGGCTGGTTTTCCTGGGAATTTGTCCACTTCAAGCGTATTCATATACTGAATAAGTCGGCATTCGATGTAAGCAATATTACCATTCCCCTCTACTCCAATGGGGAGGACGAGGAAGAATTGGTAAAATTGAAAGCCTATACTTATAATCTCGAGAATGGCAAAGTGGTGGAGACCAAACTCGATAGCAAGAAAGGTGTGTTTAAGGATAAGCTGGACCGCAACAGGGTGCTTCGGAAATTCACTTTTCCCGACGTAAAAGAAGGTTCCATTATTGAATATGAATATGTCGTGAAGTCGGATTTTCTCTTCAATCTGCAACCCTGGACATTTCAGGGCAGCTATCCCCGGCTTTGGAGCGAATACAATGTGCGCATTCCCCGCTTCATTACCTATGTGACCCTGATGCAGGGCTATATTGCGCCACATATCAAGGAATCGAAAGATGGTTCCGATTATTTTTCCATTTCCGCCAGCAATGGGGCCGGCGCATCGGAACATTACAAGTGGACGGATGCGGTTACGAGCTTCCGTTGGGTAATGAAGGATGTGCCCGTGTTGAAAGAGGAAAGCTTCACTTCCTCCCTGGATAACCATATTTCCAAGATCGAATTCCAGTTATCGGAATATAAGGATCCGCTCACTTACCGAAATGTAATGGGTACCTGGCAACAGTTGACCAAGCGACTGATGGAGGCAGAATACTTTGGCGCCGACCTCAGCAAGAATAATGGCTGGATTGGCGACATGATTGATCCTATTATTAAATCGGGTGGCAGCCAGCTCGAGATTGCCTATAAGATCTATCGCTACGTGCAGAAAAATTTCACCTGTACCAGCCGCGCGGGCCTCTATGCCAATGATAATATCAGGAATGTGGGTAAAACCAAAAAGGGTACGGTGGGCGAACTCAACCTGCTGCTGACCGCCATGATGCGCTATGCCAATATTCAGGCCGATCCGGTGATTCTCAGTACCAAATCAAATGGATATACGTATTCACTCTATCCGCTTATTGATCGGTTTAACTATACCATCAGCCAGGTTATTATCGACAATCGCGTGTATTACCTCGATGCGAGTAATGCGCAAATGGGCTTTGGACGGCTGAGTCCCGAATGTTACAACGGGCATGCCCGTGTGGTAGATCCCATGGCCACGGCCATCAACTTCACCGCCGATTCTTTGCTCGAAAGAAAAATCACTTCGGTGCTGATGATCAATAACGACAAGGGTGGAATAATGGGAAGTATGCAAAAAACACCCGGCTATTTTGAATCCTATAACCTGCGGCGCAAGATCAAAGATGCGGGTTTGCCCGGTTATGTGGCCGAGCTGCAGAAAGGGTTTTTGTCGGAAGTGCAGATCAAGGAACCGAAAGTGGATTCCATGGACCTGCTCGATATGCCCGTAAAACTGGAATACCAGTTTGAGATGCCGGAAACCGAGGAGGATATCATGTATTTCAACCCCATGATGACGGAGGCCTGGAAGGAAAATCCCTTTAAGGCGGCCAATCGGTATTATCCGGTTGAAATGCCCTATACCATCGACGAAACCTACCTGTTGCGCATGGATGTGCCCAAGGGCTTTGAAGTGGAAGAAATGCCCAAGCAGGTTCGGATGAAACTGAATGAAAACGACGACGGCTTTTTTGAATACCTGATCAGCAACAGCAATGGCGTCATTTCCATGCGCTGCCGCCTGCGTTTGTCGCGCACTTATTTTATGCCGGAAGAGTATGAAATGCTTCGCGAATTCTTCGCGATGGTGGTGCAGAAGCAGGGAGAACAGATCGTATTCAAGAAGAAAGCTTAAACCTATTACTATGTGTGTAACAATGATTAAGCGCCGCGCCTTCGCCTGGGCAATCATACTTTGTATGTTGTGCCCCCTGACGGGCATGGCCAACGATATTGGATACTCGGTGTTGCTGATCCCGAAAGAGCTGTTGAAAAATGCCAATAGCGTGAAGCGTTCGGAGCAAAAGGAGTTCATTCTCAAAAAACCCGGGGAAGCCATTTTCCGACATAAATATGCGCTCACCATCCTCAACGAAGCCGGTGATCGGTATAGCAACCTGGTTGTTTATTACGACAAGTTCTTCCAGATCCGCGATATATCCGGTACGCTCTACGATGCCAGTGGCAAGGCGATCAAGAAAGTGAAGAATAAGGATATCCAGGATCGTTCGGGTGTGGATGATATCAGCCTGATGGACGATAACCGGATGAAGGTCCATGATTTTTACTACCGCGATTATCCCTATACCGTGGAGTATGAGGTGGAAATTCGCTACGATGGCACCATGTTTTATCCCGAATGGTTTCCCCAGTCGCGCGAGTTCCTGGCCGTGCAGCAAAGCAGCTACACATTTACTTGTCCGGAGGATTATATTTTTCGGCATAAAGCCTATCAGTTTTCGGGTGAGCCTGTTGTTGCCAGCAACAAAGGCACAAAATCGCATACCTGGGAGGTCAAGAATCTGAAAGCCGTGGTTCGTGAGGCTTATTCGCCCGGTTTGCGGCAGATAGCGCCGTTGGTATTATTTGGCCCCACGGAATTTGAAATGCAGCAATACAAGGGCAATATGGCCACCTGGCAGGACCTGGGCAAGTTTATCTATGCCCTCAAGCAGGGGCGTGATGTGCTGCCGGATAATGTGAAACAGCAGGTACGCGATCTTACCGCAGGGGTCAGTGATCCTCACGAAAAAGTGAAAAAGCTCTATGAGTTCCTGCAGGCCAATACCCGCTATATCAGCATTCAACTGGGCATCGGAGGCTGGCAGCCCTTCGACGCCAAATATGTGGCCGAAAAGAAATATGGCGATTGTAAGGCGCTCACCAATTATATGTATGCCCTGCTCAAGGAAGCGGGCATTCCCAGCCTGTATGCCACCATCGGGGCAGGGGCCTACCGCGAGGATATTTTTACCGATTTTCCTTCCTCCCAGTTTAACCACGTGATTCTTTGTGTACCGGTTGCCCGCGACACCATCTGGCTGGAATGTACCGACCAGTTTGAGTCGACTGGCTACCTGGGCAATTTTACCGGCAATCGCCACGCCCTGCTGGTAGACGAAAATGGCGGCAAACTGGTGAAGACACCTTACTATGGCGCCGACGACAACCTGCAAATTCGCAGCATCGCGGCCAAACTGGATGAAACGGGTTCTTTAATGCTCGATGTGCATACCCGCTACACCGGCACGCAGCACGAAAGGGTAAAAAGCCTGATCGATCGGCTGAGCAGCGATAAAGTGAAGGAATACCTCGATGAGGAGTTGAGCTTCCCCACCTATGAGGTGGTGGATTTCAAATATCGCCAGCATAAAAAGAGGCTTCCCGAAGTGGAGGAGGAACTGAAGATAGCAGTGCGCAATTATGCAAGCGTAACCGGCAAGCGTCTGTTTATCCTGCCCAATATCATGACCCGCGATGGACGCAAGCTGTCGGTCGACAGTGTGCGCAAGTACCCGGTGGATCTGCGTGCGGCTTATACCGATATAGATACCATTAGTATCGAATTACCCGCCGGTTTCCGTGCCGAGTCGATGCCGCGCCCCACGGAGATCAATAGCGACTTTGGCTCCTATTACAGCGAAGTAAAAGTGGAAGAGAACAAGCTGAAATATATCCGCAAGATCGTCTCCAAAGACGGCCGCTTCCCGGCCGAAAAATTCAAAGACCTGGCCGAGTTCCAGGAAGCCGTGTATAAAGCCGACCGCAGCCGTGTGGTGCTGGTGAAAGAGGCAGACAGCGGGGAGCAGAAAAAAGCGTTTTAATGAATAGTCCGCCTTTGGCGGACTATTTTGTTGGGGGTGGGAATGGGTCGGAAGGAATCCTTATATAGTAAGCAATCATAATTCAGTTGACCATGCGTCAAATTGAGAAAATTACAGAAAGGCTACGTTTACGGCTATCGGAGTATTTATTTGAGCACCGAAATGAAGAAAGAAATGTTCATATTGGCGCCGTTGAGATTTCCTTATGTCTGGTTGAATATTGGCTGAAAAAGCAAGGGCAAATTCAGAAGACGGAGTTAGCATGGTTTGATGCCGGCTGGTATGATCAACAACTGCTCGATGGAGTAAAATTCAAAGATATCGCGGATGACTACCGGGAAATGGCGAAGATTGTAAGAAGTATGAATTTATAGATGCCAATCGGGATATACGGGACTTTCATACCAATTTAGATATTTAGCATATATTTTCATTTTAAGCCAGACGTTTTGACAAAAGGGAAATTAGAATATTCGGTTTCGGGTTTATATCTATGCGAAATTGCCAAAACCGAGGAGCTTAACAAGGGAGGATTTGGAGCAAGATTCTGCTTTAAAAACTCCCTTGGGCAAATTCTTTACCAACACAAGAATTCTTATTTATATGAACTTAGTGGATTATTGAGTTCCGAAGTGTTTGAAAGGTTGGCCTTTTCTCATATGAAAATGCTGCAATGGGCAATAGATTCGAACACTGTCTACTTTACGGAATACTTCACTACGAAATCGAGACAATTCAGATATGTTGGGGTAATCATCAATTTTGATGTTGGAGATGTTTTCTTTTGGGATACGGCCGTCGACAATTTTGAATTCGCGAGAAAAATGGGTTTAGTCAGTAGTTCGATGCAGTTTGCTTTGCTGGCACCATTTCTGGTTGGGCCAAAATTTCATTCTGTTCCCCTCAATGAAGTTGCGTTCTCATCTTTCGAAGGGTTCTTGTAAATGAAATGGTAGTATTAAAGGCATAATGTAATGTTTGACGCTGAAGTTGACAACCTACAGAACAATATCTATGGTGAGTTGCCAGGGTTTGGATATTGTTCCTTTTCGGTAATTACCGATAATCCTCAGCAGAAATTGGAAAAGATTGTCGATGTAATTCGATGTATTGCTTTATATGACGAGGAAGTTTGGCCTGGGGATGAGAAATGGGTTGAAGTATTGCCGGCATGGTTTTTACATAGCGTTAAGTCGAGAGATGAGGCTGCAATACGTGGCGACCCGGGTTTGTGGGAATTTGGATCATGGCTGGATGCTATGAAATTTAGGGGCTGGTATTGGTATAGTAGTTTAGTTTGGCAAAATGGTTTTAAGATAATTGTCGTTCCATATAATTTCCCATTCATTGTCGATCCGCTGCGCTTTCTGATTTTTGAAGCAGGAGTGTCAAATTCTGATTTAAAGTATATTGACAATTCAGTTTAGAATTAATAAGTACGAAAGTTGCCAATCGGTTCTGGTTAAGTTGTAAAATATGAAATATGCCCTACTATTTTTCGTAATAATGTTTTCTTGTGTGTCTAAGCCTTATGCCCCAAAAACGATGGCAGAAATTGTAGATCTGTTGAGAAAGAAAAATATACCTGAAGTGGTATTGCATTGTAATTTTCCTTTTGAGATAAGCGTCGGCGACGAAATGGACAATAGCAAGATTACAAATAAAAAAGATTTAGCCAGGAGGCTTGAAGTCGTACTTGCAAATGAATGGTTAGTCCATTCATTTTCTGGTGATATATCAGTGGATTCTGTTAATAACCAAATGTTTTTTACAACCAGAGAGTACAATGAGAAAGGTGAATTAGAGTCTGAATCATCACTTGTTCTGGATTTTATTCAGCAAGGCAATGGGGACTTTAAACTGGTGCGGATGTTTGCCGCAGGCTAAGTTAATATAGGGATCAGAAATATAGCGGTTGATTTGCGTCTCGGCGTTGCAAGTTCAAGTGAGGAGCAGAATTTTATGCCATGATTCTTGAATGTGTAGGATAGCGGAAAATCCCCGACAAGAATGTATCTCACCTCTTCTTTTGGCCCGCTGCCAGGAAATCCCTGAAATCTCCATTAAATATATTGCCCATTATGCTTTTCCTGGTCCGGCTTTAAATTTGGATTTACCAAATCCTGGTGGCTCATTTTCAGGATAATTGTAAGCGACGCTATTCAGATATGCCGCAACCCGTAATCTTTCTCTCCAGCTTAATTTCCCGTAATAGGCAGCGTGGTCGGCTGCTTCCTGGGCAGTCTGCGCTTTAAAACTATTCCGATCCTGGTATGAGTAGACATAGTTGAAAGTTCAGGGTCAAGGAAAGGCTTAATATTTTCATTGGGGTTCATGGTATTCTACCTGCTAATTCCACCCTTGAAGTTCCGATTATTTTACAGCCCATCGGCAGAGGTTCTGCAATTTCTGGACGTTGATTCCTGCATTGCTTTTGCCTGCCTTTGTCCTTAGGTTTGGGAATCTGATATCAATGAGCCTCATCTCATTTGTCTGCATATAGAATGGCTACCGTGCGATATCCATCTTCTTATTTATGCAATAATGCAATGTAATTGTGGAGTAGCCTG
Source organism: uncultured Citrobacter sp. (assembly GCA_964395095.1). GTDB lineage: Bacteria > Bacteroidota > Bacteroidia > Chitinophagales > Chitinophagaceae > CAYMZZ01. Next base: position 171,020 of record CAYMZZ010000010.1, on the reverse strand, counting down.
TTTTCCAAATGGCTTAAGTACAACCTGTTTAAATTAATTTCAGACCTGATAAAAACACTGCAATAAATATCCCCGACCTTAAAAAAAGCTGCCTGAGATTCTTTCTCAAATTCGCTATAGGGATGCAGATTATCGTCCAGCACGGTTGAGGTATCCACTCCTTTCCAGTACTGTATAGTCAGAGTTGCGGAATCTCCCGAAGGTAAACCAACCAGCCATGAAGAATGCGCACGTTGGAGAGTTGTCTCAATCTCACTTGTTAGCTTCAACACAGTGTCTTTAGGCAGGGAACTATATATCAATCGCAGGCCTCCGAGAAAAGAATCTGACAAAACGCTGGCTGTATTTTGTTGTATAAAACCAGCAAAGTCAGCAACACATATTTTATCCGAATATTCTATGCTGGGTGATTGATCATTTGGATTTACTTTGCTTTGCTGACAAGCTGCGAATAGCATTGACACAAGTAGTACTGATATGATTCGATGCGCTTTCATTTACATCCGGGTGTTTCTCATGGCAGTCCCTGATTCACAAAATCGCCTGAACTATTGACTTTTCGAAATGGAAGAGTATAAGCTTCGCCTTCTATTTCTATTGAAATATAAAAAGGGGGTTTTGACACATCGCCATCATGATTCTTTTGCCTAATGTGCCCAATACAATCTCCATCTATATTTGCTGAGCTTACCCACCATTCCCCTTCACAAGCTTGCAGCCTTGGATCGTTGGTCTGAAAGAAATACTTTCCTCCTTCATCTGATGTTAACCTGACCGTGTCCCAGCGATATTGTTTCACTATTGCCAGGCATGCCGGGTGGCTGATATAATTTATATCAATTTTGTAGTCTCCTATGTATAGTGGCTCGCAAGTCTTATTGGTGTAACAGGCCTGCATGACCAAAAGTAGTATCAGAGAAACATATTTCATTGCAGACTGCCTTGGTAGTTATTCTGGGTAAGTCAGAAGCAGCTTTTTGATAAATATGAAGATCCCTTGGCCATCAAAATTGCCCCTCCATCAAAGCACTTATAGCCAGGTAAAGCGAGGTTTCTTCTTCCTTCAGTTTTTCCTTGGGCAGCACAAAGAATCCATAACCTTTTTCCCAGTCGGCCAGCAGAAAGGCGCCTCCCCAGCCGGGGCAGGCAATGGCCGTGGCCTGGCCTTCCTGCTCCTTCAGCGCCCAGGCACCGAGCGCATAGTTAAAGGAAGCCATGATATCGGGGGTCGACTTCATGATGTCTTTGGCGGCATGCACGCGCAGCAGTTCGGTTACAGATTCTTCACTCAATATCTGCTTGCCGCCATAGGATCCCTTATTCATCAGCATGGCCAGAAACCTGGTGAGGTCTTCTGCCGTGGTCATGGCAGAGCCGGCGGGGCTCACGGGGCTGCCATCGATAGTGCTGAAAGTGCTGCGACGCATGGTTAAGGGCGTGAAGAGTTTTTGCTTGGCCAGGATATCAAATCTTTTCTTCATCACTACCTCTATCACCCGGCCGGCAATATTGATACCCAGGTTGCCAAACCAGAAGTCTTCGGTAGGATTGGCCCTTATTTCTTTTTTCGCATAGGAATTGGCTTCCTCTTCCAGCGAGCCGGAAGGGAAGGGTTGAAACACTTTGCTCAAAAATTTTCCCTTATCGGCAATACCGGTGGTATGTGAGAGACAGGTGCGCAGCGTTATATAATTTTTGCCATAGCGCGCAAACTCGGGCAGGTAAGTACTCACTTTATCATCCAGCGATAGCTTGCCTTCATCCACCAGCACCAACACCAGTGCCGTCGTCAGCAAATGACTTAATCCCGATACTGGCGCCTGGGTGCGGCTGTTGAACGTCCCCATTTCTTTCTTATACACCAGGGTATCATTCATCTTCCAGGCGGCTACGACAAAGTCCTTACCCAACTCTTTTTTCTTCGATTCGAGGAAGGCATCCAGTTCCGACCAGTCCTGCTGCGCCTGCAAGGGCTGCAACAATAGCAGGAAAGCGGCTATAGAACTGAATTTCAGGCAGATTTTTTGAATTTTTCGTGACATAGTTTCGGATTTACCGGCTTGGATTAGGTTTTGCGGGCAATACATGAATTTACAACCAATGCCGAATACCCGCATGGGCCGGCGTAAACAATAAGTCTTAAAAATAAAGCAAAAAATATGAACCTCGGAAATTTCACCATCAAGGCGGCTGAGGCTTTTCAGCAGGCACAGCAGGTGGCTTTTAATGCCCGCCATGCCAATATAGAAACCGAGCATATCCTGAAGGCATTGCTGGAGCAGGAAGATTCGCCGGTGGATTATCTGTTGAAGAAGAATAATGTAACCCTCAATCTACTCGATACCAAGCTGGAGGAACTGATGGCACAGTTGCCCACTACCTCTGGGGATCCGGCTCAGCAAATCAGCCGCGAAGCCAACAATGTGGTGCTGCGTGCGGGTGCCGCGCTGAAATCGTTCAGCGATGAATTCATTACACCCGAACATTTACTGCTCGCGCTGGTACAGGGCAACGACAACACGGCCAAGCTGCTGAAAAATGCCGGCCTGAGTGAGAAAGGTTTGATCGCCGCCATTCGCGATTTACGCAAAGGCGAAACCGTGACCTCCCAAACCCAGAGCCAGGAATACAATGCCCTGAACAAATATGCAAAGAACCTCAATGAGCTGGCCCGCCAGGGTAAGCTGGATCCGGTAATTGGCCGCGATGAAGAAATTCGTCGTACCCTGCATATTCTTTCACGCCGCACCAAGAACAACCCCATCCTGGTGGGTGAACCCGGTGTGGGTAAAACGGCCATTGCCGAAGGCATCGCACACCGGATTGTGAATGGCGATGTGCCCGAAAACCTGAAGAGCAAAATCATTTATGCCCTCGATATGGGCCTGCTGATTGCCGGTGCCAAATACAAGGGAGAATTTGAAGAAAGATTGAAAGCGGTGGTGAAGGAAGTGGGAGCCAGCGATGGGGGCATTATCCTCTTCATCGACGAGATTCACACCCTCGTGGGTGCGGGTGGGGGAGAAGGGGCGATGGATGCCGCCAATATCCTGAAGCCGGCGCTGGCAAGGGGTGAGTTGCGTGCCGTAGGGGCCACCACCCTGAATGAGTACCAGAAATATTTTGAAAAAGATAAGGCGCTGGAACGGCGCTTCCAGAAAGTGCTGATTGAAGAACCGAGTGTGGAAGATGCCATCTCCATCCTGCGCGGATTGAAGGATCGTTATGAAACACACCACCATGTGCGCATCAAGGATGAAGCCATCATTGCCGCCGTGGAATTATCGAATCGCTATATCACCGATCGTTTCCTGCCCGATAAAGCGATTGATTTGATTGATGAGAGCGCGGCCAAGCTGCGTCTTGAAATGAACTCCATGCCGGAAGAGCTCGATACCCTTGAGCGGCAGATCCGTCAACTGGAAATTGAGCGGGAAGCCATCAAGCGGGAAAATGATGAGGCCAAGTTGAAACTGCTCAATACCGAGCTGGCCAACCTGGCCGTGGAGCGGGATACCCTCAAAGCCAAGTGGAAGGAAGAAAAAGATGTGGTGGAAAAAATACAATCGGCCAAGGCCGAAATTGAGAACCTGAAAATGCAGGCCGAGCGTGCGGAGCGGGAAGGCGACTATGGAAAGGTAGCGGAGATACGCTATGGCAAAATTCAGGAGCAGGAAAAGCTGGCCGAAGAGCTGACCCGCCAATTAGCGACTTCTTCGGAAAAGCGCTTGCTGAAAGAAGAAGTGGATGCTGAAGACATCGCCGAAAGCGTGGCCAAAGCCACAGGCATACCGGTGACCCGCATGATGCAGAGTGAGCGTGAAAAACTATTGCATCTCGAAGATCACCTGCATCAGCGTGTGGTGGGACAGGAAGAAGCCATCACCGCGGTGGCTGATGCTATCCGTCGCAGCCGGGCAGGCTTGCAGGATCCACGCAAACCCATTGGCTCCTTTATCTTCCTGGGCACTACCGGGGTGGGTAAAACCGAACTGGCCAAGGCCCTGGCCGAATACCTGTTTGATGATGAGTCGATGATGACCCGAATCGACATGAGTGAATACCAGGAAAAGCATACCGTGAGCCGCCTGGTGGGCGCGCCTCCGGGCTATGTGGGCTATGAAGAAGGTGGCCAGTTAACGGAAGCCGTGCGTCGCAAACCCTATAGCGTGGTGTTGCTCGATGAAATAGAAAAAGCACACCCCGATGTGTGGAACGTGCTGTTGCAGGTGCTGGATGATGGGCGCCTCACCGATAACAAGGGCCGGGTAGTGAATTTTAAGAATACCATCATTATCATGACGAGCAATATCGGCTCACACCTGATCATGGATGCCTTTGAAGGCGTGGAAGAAAGCAATGTGGAAGAAACTACCGAAAAAGCAAGGGTGGAAGTGATGAACCTGCTGCGGCAGACCATTCGTCCTGAGTTTCTGAACCGGGTAGATGAGATCATCATGTTCCAGCCGCTGTTGCGCAAGGAGATCCGTGGCATTGTGCAGATACAGTTGCAGCAGTTGAAAAAGATGGTTGCACAATCGGGTATAGATCTTCGTTTCAGCGATTATGCGATCGATTTTCTGTCGGAACAGGGTTTTGATCCGCAGTTTGGCGCCCGACCATTGAAGCGCCTGATCCAGAAAGAAATAGTGAACCAATTGAGCAAGCGCATCCTGGCCGGCGATGTAGACAAAACCCAACCGGTACTGGTGGATGTTTTTGACAACATGGTAGTGTTTAGGAATGATGCGGCGAAAGTGATTTAGGGTTTAAAGTTGAGGGTTTAAGGTTTAGGGTTTAAGGTTTAGGGTTTAAATAAATAGGTGGAAGTAAAGAATTGAAAATTGGTATAAGAACAAAATCTGTAAAAAAAAGTGTCTCCTTCTTTTAGAGCTTGGCAGAGTTGTACCTAAGAACTTTTATACCCCAAACTACCGTATTGTAGCCTTAACTATAAACTATAAACAATAAACCCTAAACCTTAAACCCTAAACCTTAAACCCTCAACTTTAAACCCTAAACCTTAAACTCTAAACCTTAAACCCTCAACTCTAAACTCCCCAAACCCGTGCCAGTGGGTATTTATTTGGAGCTGATATTGCCTATTTTGGGCCAGAACCAGCTACCTCAGTATGCCTGCGGCCACCCTTCCATTCACGGAATGTTTTCATGCACATTTTTCCGATACCGGTATTCCGGTTTCGGCACATTTGCTCCTGGGCAAACTGGAGCTATTGGCTACCCATCCGGGAGAAGTGAGGCATTTTGCCGCACTCTACCGGGCTACTACTATCGAAGCCATCCGTTTTTTTGCAGGCCATGATGAAGCGACCCGGCAATTTATCCGGCGGCTGGAGTGGCGCTTTGCCGGGCACTTTTTTCAGGCGGTTTATGGCAATGGCGAAGCCGAACATTATCCCAGGCATTGGAGAACTTATTTTGAAAAGGAATCGCTTAGTCCCCTGCAATACTGCCTGCTGGGTGCCAACGCGCATATCAATGGCGATATATGGCGGTCGCTGACGGAGGCATTCAGTCTGGAAGAAATTCAAAAATATTATCCGGCCTTTCTCGACTACGAAAAAGGGCTCTGGCCAACTTATAGGGCATTCTATCACTATGCGAGGCAGCATCATCCCATCCTGCAATGGATGCATATCATGACTGCTGGCCTTAGCCGCCACCTCGGTTTTTCCCTGCTTCGCCAGTGGCGTAAGCGGCAGGTGAAGCTCGCCCTGCTCTATTATCAATCGCCTTCCTTGTTTCAAAAAAAACAAAAAAAACTGGAGAGGAGGATGAGGTGGATTGAGTGGATGATCGTAAAGCTAATTCGGTGATTTGAGAATTTGGGTATTTGTTGATAGTATTATATACTGTGCAAATTTCCACTTTAATGGTTTGAAATTATTCCCGGCGAGCGGGGGTGGTTGTGACTGTGCGGGTTGATGGCAATTCGGAAAGTTTTACCGCAACGAGCGCAAAGAATTCGCAAAGTTCGCAACGAAATTATTGTAGAATATGAGACCTGTGCTTATTCAACGAATATTGCTCTCTAAACAGATCTTCGCGTTCGTTGAGAATTCTTTGCGCTCGTTGCGGTAAAATCTCCCTGATCTCCCAAGCTGCCACAGGACTGTAAGAACTGATTACTTAACTTCGTTTGCGTATTATCTGCGAAGATCAGCGAAAAAATCTGCGCAAATCTGCGGGAAATGCTTCTTCACTTTAAGCAGGTTCAGATTGCAGAATGTTTCCCGCAGATTTTCGCAGATTGGAAGACTTACACTGCAAATGATGGATATAGAATCAAGAGCCGATATAGAACAGTTGATGCGCGCTTTTTATGAAAAAGTGAAGAAGGATGAATTGATTGGTTTTATTTTCAATGATGTTGCCAAAACCAACTGGGAACATCATATCCCTTTGATTGTGGATTTTTGGGAAAGCATTTTGCTCGATACGGGCAGCTATCGCCGCAATGCCATGGATATCCACTACCAGCTTCACCGGCAATCGCCCTTTCGAGCCGAATTCTTTGAGCGCTGGCTGCATCTTTTCAAAGAAACCCTGGACGGGCATTTTGAAGGGCCCCGGGCCAGCCTGGCCTGGAAGCGGGCCAAAGGCATTGCCGACCTCATGAAATTTCGCATGCTCGGCCACGGAATTTCCCCTGCCTGATGCCGATGGAAGAGTTTCCTGCCGGTTCCGTAATACCCCGATTCTGGAAAATATAATCTACGTAAACCCCTTTGACCGGGGGGCTCTGGCATAGTTTTCCCATTCTATAAAGCGTAATGCAGCCCCGGCTGTTTTGATTCACCAAATCCGCGCTTATGAATAACCTGATGCCCATGATCGCCAGTGATCGTCCGCTGGCATTTGCCGTTCGGCTAACCCTGTTGTTGTCGCTCCTGTTTTGCTTTGGGTTATTGTTCATGAAACTGGTCCGCTTTATTCAGCTATTTGAGGTGGAGCTGGTTTCCTCCCCGGCGATTCCCCTGATTCAGTAAGGCAAAACCACTAGATACGCCCGGAATTTCCGGGCGTATTTTTCCTTTGTACATCCCGGCAGGCTTTATTCTTTCTGACCGCGCCTCTGAGATACTTTTTTACCATAGCTTTACGTTAGAAAGCAAATCCAACGAAAAACTAAAACGGGTCCTATGAACACCACTGGTACCATTTCCCCTTCTATCACTAAATCCCATCCTGTGCGCACGCGCTATGTGATCATCGTACTCCTGCTGGCCGCATCGGCTTTCGCAGGCTTCAAATTTTTAGGTTCCTCCGGTAAATCCAGTTCAGCAGCTCCATCCGACACCGAGCTGGTGAAGGAAGACAGTATTCTAAAGCCACCGGCCTATAACTGGAAGGAGGAGTTTGACCGTAAGCTGCAGCATGTAACCAACGGCGATACATCTGGCCTTTGGCCCGTGAAGACCGAATACCCATTGGATGGCGCCCTGCTGCCGCATAAGCGGATACTGGCTTATTATGGCAATCTGTATTCAAAGCAGATGGGAATCCTGGGTGAACTGCCTCCCGATCAGATGTTGCAGAAGCTGCAGGAGGAAGTAGCGGCCTGGCAGGCCGCCGATTCGGTGCTGGAAGTGGTGCCCGCCCTGCATTATATCGCCGTTACGGCGCAGCAATCGCCCGGTAAAGGCAATAAATACCGCCTGCGCATGCCCTTTCACCAGATCGACTCAGTGCTGAATATGGCCAAACGCATAGATGCCCTTGTTTTTGTCGACATCCAGGTGGGTCATAGCACATTGCAGGAAGAAGTTCCGCAATTGGTAGAGTACCTCAAAATGCCCAATGTGCATTTGGGAATCGATCCGGAATTTTCGATGAAGGGTGGACAGGCGCCGGGCAAAGTGATCGGCAGTTTTGATGCGGCCGACATCAACTATACTACGGAATACCTGGCCAAACTGGTGCGGGAACATAACCTGCCTCCCAAGGTGCTGGTAATACACCGCTTTACCCGCAATATGGTAACGAATTACAAAAACATTAAAACCCGCCCCGAAGTGCAGATTGTAATGGATATGGACGGCTGGGGTGCCCCTTCGTTGAAATACAGTACCTACAAGCAGTTTATCTACCGCGAGCCGGTGGAGTTTACCGGGTTCAAGATTTTTTATAAGAACGATACCAAAAATAATAGCCGCCTGCTGACGCCGCAAGAAGTGCTGGCGCTGAAGCCCCAACCCGTGTACATTCAGTACCAGTAGCGGGGATGCAACGTTGCAGCTTGCAGCGTGGTCAGGATAGTAAACATGCCTTATGCGATGGTTACTGGTCCTTTTTCTGTTGGGGATTTTATCCTGTAAGAATAAATCAGATGACTATATATGTACGGGCGACGGTGATGCCGTTGCCCGTATTATGTATACAGGTCCTCCCGCCGCTGATGGCTGTGGTTGGTTGATTTACCTGAATGGCAATTACTATTCGCCCGTTTCCATTCCCACTCCATTTCAAAAAACAGACCTGGATGTGAAAATTTGTTATAAGGTACTGGATGAAAAAATAACCTGCGGCCTCGCTGCATCGGAAATACCGGTGTTGCGAATATTGAGGATCAGGAAAGCGGGGTGAAATTTGGGAATTTGTTGATTCGGTTGTTTGTTTTAAGGTTTAGGGTTTAAAGTTTAAGGTTTGGTCTAGCGTTCGTTGCGAATACTTTGCGCTTGCCTCGCCTTGGCGGGTCCGTTGCGGTTAAATTTCCGGGTTGTCAACATTTTCAAAGTGCAATAGAGTCTTACCGCAAAGAGCGCAACGAAGGCGCAAAGAACGCGACGATATCTCTATAGCACATAAATCGTACTTCGACATCAAGAATAGCATCTCTCAGCTTAAACCCTAAACCCTAAACCCTAAACCTTAAACCCTAAACCCTTCCGCCCCTCACTTTTTTTCGAAGAAAAAAATTCACATACACCGATGCTACCAATGCGCCAATGAGGCTGAATAAGGTAATACGATCCACAATTTTTGCCGGAATATCAGCGCTGAAGATTTTGTCGAGATAATATTTTACAAAAGAATTCGGAAGCCCGGTTTCGCCGAGTTTAGTCTTTACATCCCAATGCCAGTCGGTTAGCGGGCAATAGCCCCATCCATACCAGATGCCCAGTACTACCCAGGAGGCGGCGGTGAGCAGCAGGGAAATCAAATGCCATTTCCGGGTCCGGGTCCAGATCCAACCCGTTAAATTGAAGCCCACCAGGGCCAGGTGCAGGATCGTATAGAAGATATTGAGCAGCACGAGCATACCTAAAGATAGCCCGTGGCGGGCAGGGGCCTATACCATTTTCGGGTATATTTTTAACCCATGGAGCGGCTTAATTTTAGCCGTTCCCCGTTAGGGAAGGGCCGGTGATCCGGAAACTTATTCATACGGGGTGTTGATAAAATATATTAGTGAGGAATAATATTTTCCGATATTTTAGAGTAATGCAAGCCCACTACCAGCTACTTCACACCATCTATGAAATCGTAAAGGAAGATCCGCAGCCGGAATACTATAATTGCCGGCCCCGGGAGCTCATTCTTCGTCAGCTCCAGGATTGGTCCATCATACAGGATAATCTCCAGGAGCTGCAAAAAGAATCCCTCGTCATTCTGGAACAAAAAGACACATTGATCATTCGCATCACCGAAGCCGGACTGTTGAAAGTGAGAGAAGCCGGCAGGACAGAGGGAGAGTTGAAAGTTTAGAGTTTAAAGTTTAAGGTTGAGGCATTAAACCTTAAACTCTAAACCCTAAACTCAAAAATCACATTCCTTTCGTCGCTGCCATAATCGGTGCGCGGTCAATATACTGGTCTATATAATCAATTTTACCGGCGGCATTATAGTGATTGGTTTGGTGCATCCAGAACCGCAGGCTTTTGCCATTATTATACTTTACATCGGCCTGGGCCCAATGCAATACCCATTTGCCCGTAGGCACACCGGCTGCCGGCGCTACATTCGCCATCACCGGCATGAATATATGGTTGCTGAAGCTGATGTTGTCTATCAAATTGAAGCGGCCGGCATAATAATCCTTTACGGCCTGCTTTCCCACCAGGCTGTCGCCACCCGACCATAGATACATGATATTGTCATCCATTTCGGCGGTGAAAGCGTCGATATCTTTTTTGGAGAAGGCATCAAATGAAGCCTGAATGCCCCTGTTATGTGTGGAATCGAGCAATTCCATGGGAGCTTTTACGGTGGGCTGACTGGTTTCTTCGGCCGGTTGTTCGGCTTTTTCCTTGCAGGCAAAAAAGAACAGGCTGCTGAATGCGGCCACAAATAATGCAATACGCATAGTGGAAGATTTGAGGATTAAGAAAATAATGAAAATAAAAACCGGGTTCGAGGGGGCGGGTTCCGTTTTCAGGAGGAGGAGAAGGTCAAATGTAGAGATTCGGCCCGGCAGCAGGAGTTTTCTTTTTTGCGGAAAAGATGGAGTAGATTTTGAGTACGTTGTACGTATTACGTGGAGTTTAAGGTTTAGGGTTTAAGGTTTAAAGATTATTAAGGGGGTAGTGGTTTTTGTTTTTTGATATATCATTACGTACGTGTAGCGAATTTACCGCAACGAACGCTACGAATCCGCAAAGAACGCGACGATAGGATGATAATCAAAAATCGATGCCGATATATGAATTGTTGGTTGGTTCCAACTAGCAATACCTTTTGTGCTGTGAAGCTATCGTCTTGTTCTGTGAAGCTATCGTCGCGTTCTTTGCGGATTCGTAGCGCTCGTTGCGGTAAAACTTCCTGAAATGAGTTCTATTCGCTACTGCGAATCAAAAGCAATTAGCAGAACCTTAAACATTAAACCCTAAACCTTAAACTTTAAATAATCCCACCTGCCAGCAAAGTCTTCAACAAATAATAAAATAGCCAAATTCCCAAATTCTCAAATCCCCAGCTTCCTGTCTCTCGCCACATTCATCCATTCCCCCGCTACTTCTCCCTTATCTATGCAAATCATTCTTTCATACAGTGCTACGGTTGGACAAATATGCCAGGGAATGCCGTAAACAACATCTCCTGTATTTACCGAATCTTCTTTTCCTTCGGGTGCTTTCAGTACCAGGTGTTCTTCGCTTTGGGAAACAAAAGTCCAGCCCGGCAGGTCGGGAAAGAATACGCGCCTGTCGAGAGGACTTTCGGCCGCCACCGACTTATGGCCCAGGTCGAGGCACCAGATGCCCCTGGTGGGGTTCGACACAAAGCGGGTGAGCAGGATGGCGGCGCATTGAAAGGGTTGGTCGGGAAAGAGGCTGGCATAACCCTGGTCCCAGTATACAAAAGTGCCGGGGCTGCAAATGCGGTCGGGAAATCGCGCATGTACGGGGAAGCTCGGCGATCCACCGGCAATTATTTGCTCCACCACAAAGCCTTTCGCCTGTGCCGCCGCCTTTAACTCACTTACTTTGGCAAAAGCTTCTTCGCAGGCTCTTGTTCTTTCTGTAAGATCGGTATATCGAATATGCCCATCATAAGCATGCAGCCCCTTAACCGTAAAGCGGGGATTGGCCGAAAGTTGAGCATAGAGGGCAAGAGCGGCCTCGCCAGGTTCCATGCCGGTGCGGTTCATACCGGTATTCAGGTCGAGATAAACACCGGCGCTGAGACCGGCCTGCTCCAGTGCGGCTGAAAGGGCTTCTGCACCGCGCGCATGGTCGATCAGGCAGGAGAAGCGGGTTTGGGGATATGTCTTCATCAACTGCAAAAAGCGGTTGATTCTGGGACCCTGAAGCGGAAAGGCAACCAATACATCATCCGCCCCGGCCAGGGCCAGCATTTCTGCTTCGGCCACGGTGGCGCACTTGAACTGGCGGATTCCGGCCTCGAGCATCAGGCGCGTTACATCGGGGCTCTTGTGCGTTTTCACGTGCGGGCGCAATCGCGCAGGATCTCCCACTACCGCAATCGCGGCCGCTATGTTTTTTTTGACGATGTCGGGAAAAACAAGCAGGGATGGGCTATCGATATTTTCCGCATTGGCGATACGATACATCTCATGCATGCGCGGGGTGTTAATCTTTTATCGAAAAAATTCCTTCCACTTCCACAGCCACATTGCCGGGCAGGGAACCCATACCCACGGCACTACGCACACCCACTCCGTCTTCGCCCCAAAGATTCCTGAAAAGCTCGCTGCAGCCATTGATGATGACCGGGTGCTGCTCATACTCGGGAACCGCGTTTACCATACCCAATAACTTCACTACTCCGTTTACTTTGTCCAGGTCACCCAGAAACTTCTTCAGGGAGCTGAGCATAGCCAGGCCGCACTGGCGGGCAGCCGCATAGCCTTCTTCATCGCTCAGGTCTTTGCCGAGTTTTCCCTTAATAAAGGAGCCATCGGTATTGATAGACACATGCCCCGATACATAAATATGGTTGCCTACACGCAAACAGCTTTTGTAAATTCCCTTTGAGCCGGGCAATATGGGCAGGCTCAGGCCCATTTCCTGCAACTTGTTTTCGATCGACATACTGGTAGGATGAATTTGAAACGGAAAGATAAAAAAAACGCGGCCGATGGGCCGCGCTTTTTAGGGGGAAAGAAGGACTTATTTATTTTTCAACAGTTCTATCTCCGCCTTCAACTGATCGATCTGCGCCTGCTGCTCCTTGATGGAAGCAATCAGTACAGGTATCAGGCTTTCCATATCGATGCCCTTGATGCTCGCGTTTCTGGTAGAGTTTTTACCAGCCATATAAGTATAAGGCTTGTTATACACCAGGCCGGGCATCACACGCTGAAAGTCTTCCGCAATAAAGCCATAGCGGGTACCGGTAGGCAGCTTCAGATGGCGGTACTGGCTGGTATTGTATTCAAATGAAAGCGGCTGTAGCGAGCGTACCAGCTTCAACGGATTTTCGATGGGGTTGATGTTGGTCTTGATGGCCGCATCGGTCAATTGCTGGGCTTCCGCTTTCCAGGCAAATCCCATGCTGATAAGGGCCAGTACAAAGAATCGGATGAACTTAATTGGGGTATTCATAATTATTACAATTTAGGGTAAAAGAGTTTGAATGATTGTGGTGTGATGTTGTACGGTAATACATGCGTTTACTGTACGGAACTAAAATGAAAATTGCCTGAAAATATTCAGGATTACAGCGAGTTGGGCGGAGGCGTGTTCTTGTCGATAAAAACAACAGGCAGATCGCCTGCAAAGCTATGCAAAGTAGATGTCGGTGCGGGACGCTGAATAAAATACTGCAGGGAATGGCCGCTTTCGAATACTTCCTCCAGGGGCGATGATTCGGTCAGGCGATTTTCCTGTTCAGTTTCCAGCTCTGCCATCAGTTCTGTTTGAATGGAAGAATGAAATATCTGCGAAAGCGACCAACCCATTGACTTTCCCGCAAAGGCTAGCAGAAAAATCAGGGCTATAAAAATATAAGTCTTCTTTCGCAACATCCGGGCTGGTAATTATGGGTGCAAAACTATGCAGCAACCGTGAATCATAGAATATTTGTGCGATTTTTTTTCTATAAAAAACACACAAAATTTCGGCTAACAAAATGAAGAAACGCTACTTACATATTATGATATTGTATATACCTACATTTAGCCGACGAAGTCGGCTAAATGTAGTACTAGAACCAGCGATTCCTGATTTTGTCCCAGGTAGTGATGCCGATTTTGAATTGAACGGGGTTCGAAAACTGATTGGCGGCTGAGGCGCTTATATAAAAACCGAGCTTGAACCGGATGAGCGGATTGATGGGGGCCTGAAACACCCTTTCGATGCCGGCGAAGAGTTCACCATAACGGAGCTTTCGCTCTGGCGCAATCAGGAAACCGGCGCCTGCCACTTCGCGGAGCTGCAGTTTACGCAACAAGGGAATCTTGTTGATCAAGGCGCCATTGAACTCATGCACATAATGACCTTCGTAAAACCGCTTGAAGACCGGGAAACTGGAATCAAGCGATTGAAATGCCTCGTCGGGATTCATAAAAAATAGCGGATCTCCTCTTCGCTGGAATTTATAGTCAACCAGCCGCAGGTCTTTTTGCGACAGAAAGCTACCGGTTTTCACCGTGTATCGGCTATTGCCCAGGATGCCCAGGCGGATTTCCTGCTGCATGCCGGCTTCTACATAGTCAAAATCCACCACGCTTTGCCCGATCCCCGGAATTCCCTTTCGCCATTCCACATAAAAAGTGGGCCATTTGGCCGGCAGGATAATTTTTTCGAGTGGTTCGCGGATATAGGGTTGCGCAGGCGTATAGGCGAGTCGTAAACTGGCATAGAAAGCATTATAGGGTTCAAATTCTACTGCCTGGTTATTTTCAATAATATCCCCCAGCAGGCTGTCGATGCGGTCATTTGTTTTATAGCCCGCCACGGAGCGACGCAGGGCAAATTCCGTTTTGCCGGTCAGGAAGAGACCATTGCTGAGCTCATGCCCGTGTTGCAGGGAAATCGCATTGTTGAGAAAGAGATTGCTGCGACTGATCATATTGATCCAGGCATCGCCGGGAAATACATAGGCAAATGACCGACCCAGCTCTACCTGGAAAAAACCGCGGTTGAAGGGATTATACATTCGCCGAAGGCGTATAATGCCATTCACATCGCGATTGCGGAATCCGTAACTCAGGTGGGTGAATAAGTTTAGGTTTTTTCGGTCCCCATACTGCTTATCGTACCAAAGCGGAAAGCCAAGGCGAGCACCGCCAAACTGAAACAGCTCTACCAGTTGTACCGCAGCCGGAAATTTCCAGGTCCGGCCCTTATCGCGATTGTACAGGGTTTGGCCGGCAAAGGCAATTTTTTTAAAGCTGGTGCTATTGGTTTCCCGGTCAATACTATCTAAATAGGGTTGGCTGGTTTGCACCCTTCGCACACTGTCGGCAAAGCGGATATATTGCAGTTCCCGCTTACTCAGGGGAACGGTACGCACCTGGTTCCAGTAGCTGCTATCACGTTCATAAGCTTCGGCGCTGGTAGCCCCTTTTTCCACACCGAAATAGTTGGCCGGAAATTCCGGGTCGAAATCGTAATTGCGGTATTCAACCACTGTTGTTCCCGACAATACTCCTCTTTTTTGTTTGGCGTAATAGAGGAATTGTTGCGATGTAAGCACCGATATCCCCGGCTCCGGTTCACTGTATTTCTGTATCACTTCCATTTCGTCGTATTCGGGCAGGTGATAGGAGGGGAGACGGAATCGTGATTCGAGGATGGTCCAACTGCTATCGGCAATCAGCACCACGCCGGCAATTACGGCATTGCTCAACTTGCGGGGGCGTATGCCGATGGTATATACCTTGCGTCCCTTTTCCCAATCGGTACGCAATAGTTTGAAACGGTAGGCCTCCAGTCCGCTCCAACTAATGGGCGAAATAAAGGGGGTTTCTGATAAGGTTCGGGCACGCAAGAGGTTTTGGTAGAGGTTAAGATTAGCTTCGGTGAGGGAAAGATGAAACAGGCTTTCCGGATTGCCTCTCTTGCTTACACCGGTACGTTCTTCCTTATAGCGCTTTTCATCCGCCTGCTGATAACGTATTGTAATTTCCGCCATCGCCATTTGTTTCAGCGCGAGCAGGCTGCTGTCGGCAACGGCTACACTATCCTTCTGCTTTTTCCGGGGCAGGGGAGGGGGAGCCGACTGGCTGGCGCGGATATACACTTCGCAACTAAAGCGCGAAGAGGCGGCCAGGATTTTATCTTTGTGACGGATTACCTGACGGATATACTCCTCCGAACGGTCGCGCATTTTTCCTTTCACCCTGATCTCGGAAAGGTCTTTGGCGTCTGTCTCCAGAATAATATCCTGCGTAAGATTGTTGCTCACAACAATAGCAATAACCCGCGACTGATACCCCGTCATGCTGACTACCAACTCATAACTTCCTTCGCTCAGCTCTATTTGATAGAAACCCTTCTCATCGGCAACGGCGCCCGTGCGGCTACCTTTTAGCTGTACCGAAGCGAGCGGTAACGGCTCGAGCAGGGCATTGCGCACATACCCGCTCACCTGGTATTGCCGGGCCTGGGAAAAGCAGCCCAGTGACAGGCAGAATATGAGTAAGAAGTGGTTTTGGTTCATGCAGAAGGATGAGCGTGGGAGTGGTAAGTTTTAAGTCGTAAGTTTTAAGTATTAAGTTGTAAGTTTATTGTATAGGTAAGATTTAATGTGGTATAAAATTGTTATAAAAAACAAAAAAGAGGATCCTAAGTAAAGGGCTTTTGTATAAATCCTGCAACATACTAATTCTAATTCTATTTCGAATTTGAAGTGTCCCAAAATCGCTTGAAAACCTGCCACCTGGTACTTACTACTTAAAACCTACAACTAACAACTTACCATGAAACAATCCATTTTTACACTCATTTTTCTTTTCACGCTCAGCTTCCACAGCACAGCCCGCCAGGGCATTGTTCGTGAGTCCTTAACCGTGAATAGTGCAATCCTGGGCAAAGCGGTTCACTATTCCATTTACCTGCCCCCGGATTATGAGGAGTCGCAACGTCCCTATCCCGTGGTGTACCTGCTGCATGGGTATACGGATGACCATCGGGCCTGGTTGCAGTTTGGGGAAGTGGATCGTTATGCGAATGCGGCCATCGCGGAGGGAACCATTCCGCCCATGATCATTGTGATGCCGGATGCCGACTCCAGTTTTTATGTGAATTCTTTTGACGGCAAATTACGGTATGAGGATTTCTTCTTCAACGAACTGATCCCACACATCGAAAAGTCCTATCGTGTGCGGGCGGAAAAGGCATTTCGGGGTATCGCGGGTTTATCGATGGGTGGCTATGGAAGCATGCTCTATGCCCTCAAGCACCCCGATAAGTTTGTGGCCGCAGCTCCTTTGAGCGCCGCTTTTTTCAGCGACAGCTCCATCGTGCAAATGCCCAACGAAGGTTGGAATATGCCGCTGGGAGCTGCTTATGGCCTGAACCTGAAAGGCCGCGACCGACTGACCAAAAGCTGGTATGCCAATTCCATTCACGAGCTGATAAAGACAAAGTCGACAGCCGAACTGAGCAAAGTGCGCTACTGGATCGATTGTGGCGATGATGATTTCCTGATTGAGGGTAATTGCGATGCACATATCTCGCTCGTGAAAAAGCGCGTGCCACACGAGTTCAGGGTTAGGGATGGCGCGCACAACTGGACCTATTGGCGAACCGGAATTGTAGATGCGCTGAAATTTATTGGCGAAAGCTTTCGGAGATAAAAAAAGAACGGCCCCGGGGGCCGTTCTTTTTTTTGTTTCGCAAAGAATGCAATGCGCTTATTTCACTTGGTTTACCACCAGGTCTTCTACCACGCGAGCGTTACGGTTTATTTCGTACACGGTGGTTTTGTTGGATTTTTTACCAGTGATTTCAAATCGCAGACCTACATTACCCAGCTCTTCGGTATTCAGCAAAAAGCGCTTGGCACCTGCGTTGGCTTTTACAACATCTTTGTAAAGAAGTACGTTGTATTCGTCAACCACTTCGATGGTGTATTCTACTTCAGCGGGATTGTTGAAGTTGATTTCCAGAACCGGTTGATTTTTGTGGTTGCCGATGAATTTGATTTCTACGCCAGAAGGGTTCTTTTCATTGTTGGCCATAGCCTGATTGCTCAGGGCAACAGTAAACAGGGTAACCAGGGCGATTGCAGCGATGCGGATGTTGATGAGTACGTTTTTCATGATCTTACTTTTTAATGCTTGTTATAAAATTTTGGGGTTGGTAAGCCGGCCAAAGGCCATTTACCGCTTTGTATAATGGGTTTATTATTGTCTTTTCGGAATGGGGCAATCGGGCAAGAACCGGAGCAGTGTTTGGTGAGGCTTTCCCTTTTGGGGCCGGTTAGCAGTGAAACCAGGAGGCAGAATCGCCATTTGATACCACAAAGCTAAGCCGGGCCGACAGAGCAAAAAAGCCAGGTTTTGGAGAAATTCTGTACGGCAATGCCGGGGATTTTTTCTATAGCATGTTTAAAGTCAATCAATTATGATCAATTCTTGCCGCATACCCAAGGCTTTTGGCTGGCTGAAAAAGTAAGGCTTTGACTATCAGGCTGCTATTGACTTTCACGGAATTTTAGACAATTGTGACACTGTGGGCAGGGAAAAAACCCTACCTTCATCCGCCCTGAAGCACTAACGCCATACCAGCCTTAAACCAAGAGGCTGGCTTGTTGTTATATAACCGACGATGCGTAGCCCATAGAAAAGGCGAAAAGTCAAAAAGGAGATAATTCATATGGCATTCAAAAAAGAGGTCGAAGAGATCATTGAACCCCGCGACATTTTTGTAGGCACAAAGGACGCCCCCGTAACACTGATGGAGTTTGGTGAATACGAAAGCGAAGAGTGCGCAAAGGCAAACGAAGTGGTAAAACAATTGCTGGAGGAATACGAAGGAAAAATGAAATTCAATTTCCGGCACTTCCCCCTTACCATGGTGCACCAGCGTGCCATGAAGGCCGGTGAGGCCGCCGTGGCTGCAGCCCAGGAAGGCAAATTCTGGGAGATGCACAATGTACTGTTCAGCAATCGCCGCAATCTCGGCACTACCAGTCTCAAACTGCATAGTAAGGAAGCAGGCGTAAAGAATAAGAAATTTCTGGACGACCTGGTAAACGGCGTGTATGGCTGGCAGATCCAGGATGACCTGAAAGAAGGCATTGATCTGGGCGTAAAGGATGTGCCCGCATTCTTTATCAATGGTGAACGATTTACCGGAAGGCCCACATTCGCCAACCTGAGTGCAGCTATTGAGCTGGCGCTGAAGAAGGCGAAAAGAAAGCCGGCTGCAAAGCAACGTGCCTGATACCGCAATAAGGGTTCAAATTAAAAGAAAATGCCTTCCCATGGGAAGGCATTTTCTTTTGCATTACTGATAAGGAATTACCAGCGGTTGCGCGAAAATGAAGGGCGGCTGCCATTGCTGTTGCTGTTGCTCCTTTCTTCGCGGGGCTTCGCTTCCATTACTTTAATGGCGCGACCTTCCACGAGGCCACCATCCAGCTCATTAATGGCTTTCTGGGCGGCTTCCTGATCAGGCATCTCCACAAAACCAAAGCCACGGCTACGGTTAGTGAATTTGTCGGTAATTACTTTAGCGGAAGATACTTCTCCATATTCCGCAAAAAATTCTCTTAAGTCTTCATCCTGTACGTTGAAGCTCAGATTTGAAACGTAAATGTTCATTTCTAATGTTAAATGATAAAAAAATAAATACTTGAGAAAAAGCAAAGTAAAGAAGACTAACTATTAGCAGAATTGCGTAGCAGAATAAATCGTTCACTTACAAAGATGCTATACATCTCAAATTGACGGCGCAAAGATAAGGAATTGTTGGGAGATAATTGCTGTTAAGTTTCTGTTAGGGAGTGGGGAGTAGGGAGTAGAAAGTAGGCAGTAGGGAGTGGATAGTGGGTATTAGGTAGTTGGCATTAGATAGTAGATAATAGTTAGTTGTGTAAAATAACCGCACCAAAGCAATATTTCCTTTTCCCTATTTTCTACTCCCTACTTCCCACTCCCTACTTTCTACTTCCTATTTTTGCCCAAACAACCAACGCATGCAATACCTGATCTACGCCTGGGATGCCGACGATGCCGGCGCTTCTGAACGACGAATGGCTACCCGCCCCGACCACCTCGCCGGCGCCCGGGCACTTAAGGAAAAAGGACATTTCATTATCGGCGGGGCCATGCTCGACCAGCAGGGACAAATGCGGGGCTCCATGATGCTGGTTGAATTCAACAACGAATCCGACCTTAAAGCCTGGATGGATGCAGAACCCTATATGCTGAAGGGAGTCTGGACAAAAATTGAAGTGCATCCGTTTCGGGTAGCGCAAGTGTGATGAGGGAGACGTGAGGCGTGAGGATCGTGAGTAGTGAGGCTTGAATCGTGAGTTCTAAAACGCAATTTTCTCCAATGAGTACGAACCCGAAAAAGCCCCGAAGGGGCGAAATATATTAGCCCAGGCCGAAGGGCTGGGGAGATAGGGGGAGATTAAGAGAAAATGAAAAAACAAGAATGAATGATTTAATGAAAAAAAGCCAAAATAAAGTTAGGGTTTGCCATCAACAACAAAAGAAAACCAGGCATTCAAAACCTGCAGCCAATTAAAATCCCCAAATCCCCAAATCCCCAAATCGCTCCCCCATGTCTTCCATCTCCTTTACCGCTGCTATCGAAAAGTTTTCCGAAAAGGGCGAAAAATCGGGTTGGACATATATTGCCATTCCCGCAGAGATGGCGGAGAAGATGAAACCCGGTAGCCGAAAATCATTTAGGGTAAAGGGAAAACTGGATAAAGTGGTGGTGCAGGGTCTGGCCCTGCTGCCCATGGGTGGGGGTGATTTTATATTGCCCCTGAATGCCAGCCTCCGAAAATCGCTGGCGAAGCGAGAAGGAGCCATGGTAAAGCTGCAATTACAGGAAGACAGCTCCGCCTTTGTCTTTAACCAGCAATTTCTCGAATGCCTGGCCGATGAACCCACGGCAGCAACCTTTTTCCAGTCGCTGCCGGGATCACATCAACGCTACTTCAGCAAATGGATTGATGAAGCCAAAACGGTGGAAACCCGCGTAAAACGAATTGCCATGGCCGTGAACGCACTGGCCCGCCGCATGGGTTATGGCGAAATGCTGCGGTCAGCCAAAGAAGACCGATCCAAATTGGGCTATTGACGTTTACGACAATGCCGCCTGCTTCCTGCCGGTATTTAGCGTCTTCAATGGTGCCGGTGCTTTATCGAGTAGTTCTTTCAAATGGGTAGCACATAGCGCGGCAGGATCATACTGCGTAAATTCTTTCTGCAGACGCTTCACATTTTCCCTGTATTGTTTGTCGTTCAGTACCGTCTTCACCGCTTTCAGAATCTGCTGCGGTTTTGGTTTTTCTGTTTTAAGGTTGACGCCCAGCTTGAAATAGCCAATCCGGGCATTGATTTCATTCTTACCTTCATGTACGCCGGCCACCACCAGGGGCAACTGGTACTCGATCCCCAGCATCACCCCGCCATATCCACCATTGGTAATATAAGCGTCCGCATAAGGCATGATGTCGGAGAAAGCAATAAAGTCTTCGATAATGATATTATTGTACGGAAAGCGCTTCCGCAATTCTTCTGTCTGGCTACCGCCGGTTGTGACGATCAGTAATGTATCGGAGTTCTTCAAAGCCTCCAGGCTGGGCACCAAAAGTTTTTCCACATCTTTTTCTACCGTTCCCTGGGTGGCAATAACGATCTTTTCATATTGATTCAGGCGTACATCGTGCCAACCGGCCTGTGTTTGTCGACGGCGAAAGGGAAGCAGGGCTCCCACGAAGCGGATATTGGTACCGATATCACTGCGGAAATACTCAAAGCCGGGTGTGCCGCTTTGCAGGAAGATTTTCGATTTCTTTATGATAATGTCGAATATGCCCAGGTTCATGTGGTCAATTCCATGCCTGTTCATTACTTCGCGCATTATCTTATTGGGTTTTCTGAAAAGGATATTGCTGGCGAGGAACCGCTGAAGGGAATGCTTTCTTTGACCCAGCCAGGAATAGTCGGGCGTAATGCCCAATCCCGGAGGGGCGAGGTCGCGCGAAGTTTCCGTCAGCGGCATTACTCCTACGGCCATTACCGGTATCTGCATTTTATCCGAAACGAAGGGAATGCCCGTAAACGCGCAATCGGCGATCATCACATCAAATGGAAATTCTGCATGGATATCCTGTATATCCGCATAATATTCTTCGCCTCTTAACACAAATACGTTGATGATATCGAAGTTGAGCTTGCTGATGGGGCTCTTGATTTTTTCCCGCTCCGGAAACAGTTCCTGGAATTGTGTAATGTCCATGGCTTTTTTGAGCGGATAAAATGGAATGCCCAACTCCTTTATTTTGCTTTCATATTGGGTGCTGGTATACCAGCGCACATCGCAGCCCAGCCATTTCAGATGCACGGCTAAGCCGGTTAGGGGATTAAAATGTCCATCGCCGGGAAAGTTGGCGAAAAGAATACGACGTCCGGCAAGGCTTTGCAGACTACCCAATTGGTTGCCGGAAATTTCCTGATGTAATTTCATAATGATTGATTGGGATAAGGTTTTGTGGAAGCAATATTAGTGGAGGCATGCGCCAAAAGAAAGGCAGGAATGCATCAACTGCATTCCGTGGCGACAGGCTGCCGCAAGCGCCGCCTGAATTGTGTGTTGAGGGAAATTGCTTTAATTGCAGTATGATTTCATCCATTGATTCATTTCAACGGCCCTTCTTTATTGGCGTGGCCGGAGCGGGGATGAGCGCGATTGCGCAATACCTGCAAGGCCTGGGCAAGCAGGTGGCCGGAAGCGATCGTTTTTTCAGGGAAGGTGAGCACAATAGCATAAAGGAAAAGCTGGAACATGCCGGCATCCGCTGCTTTGCCCAGAATGGCGGGGGCATTGATGCGCATACCGACCTGGTGGTGGTCAGCACCGCCGTGGAAGACACGGTGCCTGAAGTGCAGCAGGCGAAATCGATGAATCTACCCATCATTCACCGCGCCGAAATGCTGGCCCTGATTGCGGCGAGCAGAAAAACGATCGCGATTGGTGGCACCAGTGGCAAGAGTACCTGCAGCGCCATGCTCTTCGATATCCTGCAGGCAGCAGGTGTGGATGCGGGCATCATTAGCGGAGCGGGACTGGTAAGGCTGATCAGGAATGGCCTGATTGGCAATGCCTGGACGGGTAAATCGGAATGGCTGGTGATTGAGGCCGATGAGAGTGATGGATCAATCGTGCAGTATAAACCGGAACTGGGCGTATTGCTCAATGTGGATCGCGACCATAAGGAACTGGATGTGCTGATGGATGTATTTGGCCAGTTCCAGCGTAACGCAAATCAATTTATAGTGAACCGGTCGCATCCGTTGGCGGCTTCTCTATCAACGGATCCAAAAAAGGATTTTGGACTAAAGGGCTCCGGTGCGGGATACGAAGCCGCTGATTTTACACAGGAGGGCATGCGCATACGGTTTAAGGTGAATGATGTTGCATTCGACATACCCCTGCTGGGGGCGCATAATATGGAAAATGCCCTGGCTGCCACGGCCGCGGCTGCTTATGCGGGCGTGTCGCCTGCGCAAGCTGCCGGCGCCTTATCGTCCTATGAAGGTATCTATCGCCGTAATCAACTGCTTGGCCGGAAGCGGGGAGTGTGGTTGATTGATGATTTTGCGCATAATCCCGTAAAATGTGCGGCGGCTATCCGGGCCTGTCAGCCCATTGCGCCCAAATTGATCGCGTGGTTTCAACCCCATGGCTATGGTCCCACCAAATTTCTTCGGAATGATTTTGTGGAAGAGATTAGTGCGGCTTTGCGGCCGGATGATGAAATCTGGATGAGTGAAATTTTTTATGCAGGAGGAACAGCTCAGAAAGATATCAGTGCCGGCGACCTGATCAGTGATCTGAAGGAGAAAAATGCACATGCATACTTTGTGGCCAATCGTCGCGACCTGATGGAGCAACTAATACCTCACCTGACGGACAACTGTGTGTTGCTTCTGATGGGCGCAAGAGATCCTTCGCTGGAAGAATTTGCGGCTGAATGCTGGCGACAGCTACCGGAATAAGGGATCAGGCTAAATGCAGACTCACCCTTTCATCTTTTACCAGGGGCAACAGGTACCAGCATAAAGCCATTAAAAGGCTGTACTGGGTTTGTGTACCAGAGGGCTTATGCGCTTTCAATTCTTTGATCCAGTTTTTCTCCTGACCGTCCAGTTCACAAATGGCCAGGGGTTCATCCTGCTGCTGCTCGCTATAAATGGCCAGGGAGGGCGACGCATGGGAATTGGAGAGTTCGTAGAAAAAACGCTGATTGTCGAGCTCAATGAAATTTCGGTTGTTCTCAAAACCGGCGCAACCAATCCGCACACCATATTCGTTACGCAAAACCGTACGGTTCTTCAAGAATCCTTCCTTGCGAATCAGGAATACCCGGCGCTCCGCATCACTTTCGATGCGCGCGGCATTGGAACTCGGGTTAAATACCAGCGTAACCAGTTTACGGCCGTTGTTCCATAAAGCATAGGCGGAATGGCCAATAGAGGAAGTGAGTTTTTCCCATTTCATAATGATGAAATTTATACCCTTAACCGGGCGAAAAAGGTACATCCAATGCTTCAGAATCTGGTAACTTAACTTAAATTTAATGGTAAGTTCATATTGTAGATACAGATCGTGTATAACCGGTGCATAAACCCGGATTTATCCACAGAAATCAGTCAATTTTTCAATTATGGAAACAGATCAGGCGCGGGATCATCGCTTTTTGCGGATGGCCATTGAGCTATCGCGCAAGGGGATGCATGAAGGTCAGGGCGGCCCTTTTGGGTGTGTAATTGTAAGGGATGGGCAGGTAGTGGGCGAGGGATATAACCGGGTGACCTCCACCAACGACCCTACAGCGCATGCCGAGGTGGTGGCCATACGCGATGCCTGCGGCCGGCTGCAAAGCTGGCAGTTGGATGATTGTGATATCTATGCCAGTTGCGAACCCTGTCCCATGTGCCTGGGTGCCATCTATTGGGCCAGGCCGCGTCGTGTTGTTTTTGCCAACACCCATAAAGATGCTGCGGCCATTCAGTTTGATGATGCGTTTATTTATGAAGAGCTCAACAGGGCTCCCGCGGAGAGAAGGATTCCCTTCATCCAAATAGCCATGCCGGAGGCAAAAGCCGTATTTGAGGAATGGCGCGCTTTGGAAGGGAAGCAAAACTATTAGTTGCCTCAGCCGCGCATGCGGTAAATGATGATAAAGCTGATGACGATCAGCAGCAGGAAAATGATGATGGCGATAAGGAGCGGCGATTGATCGGGTATCCGCAGTTTCTCCCTTCTTTTTTTTCGCTTTTCGGTTTTCTTTTTGAGATCGCGGTTCAGCATTTCAATCATAAATTGAATATGCCGCTTATCGCGAACCTGGCTCAAACCTTCGAGGGCATCGCTGGCAAAAGGATTATCAACCAGTTGCTTCTCCAGTTCGTGCTTTTTTTCAGGCGTAAGCTGGCCCTGCAGGTATTGCAACAGCGTTTCCTGGTCTATTTCCTGGGAAAGATGGGATAGTATGTCTTTCAGCTTTTCCTGCATGGCCTATGGCGAATTGGCTTCTTTCAGTTTTTTCTCCACCCAAATGCGCAGGTTTCTTTTGCCGTTTTGGATATAACTTTTCACCTGCATAAAGTTATAACCGGTTTGATCACTTATTTCCTGGTAGCTTTTCTTTTCCAGGTAAAACAAAGTTACACATTGTTGTTGCTCGCTATTGAGTTCCTTTAGCCCCTGTTGCAGCAGTTCCAGGGTATGGTCGTTCTGCTCCAGTTGCCGGATATCGGTTTCCTCCTGAGGCGTGGCAATCAATTCTTCATTCAGCGCACCCGACTGGATCCTTTGTTTTTCGCGCAGCCGCATCAGGCAAAAATTCTTGCTCACCATGTATAACCACGACTTAAAAAACGTGACTTCATACTTGCCCAATTCCTGTATCACTTTCAGGAATATCTGCTGCACCGCGTCCTTGGCCTCGTCCTCATCTTTCAAATACTTCATGCAAACACCGAAAAGCAGCAGCGTATAGCGTTGCAGCAGTATGCCCAGCCATTCGGTATTGCCGTCGGTCCGGTAATGGTCCAGCAGTTCCTGGTCAGTTTTCTGTTTGTATTTATCCACGATCGCCAATGAAAATAGCTATTTTGATTCGGATGGACATAGCTTAGATGCCAGAATGATACAATTTCATAACAAAGATTTCGCCTTAGTTTAAATAATTTCGAAAAATTTTTTGCATGGCTTATGCCTTTATCAGGGTGCCTGCGGCGCCCGTTCGTCGCAAAGCGCGACACCAGGCCGAAATGGTCAACCAGTTATTGTTTGGGGAACCTGTAAGGATACTCAAGGAAAAGAAGGGAAACTGGTTTAAGGTTTGCGGACTGCATGATCAGTATGAGGGCTGGCTTACCGGCCATATGCTGGAACAAGTGGGGGAGGAAGAGGCGCGCCGGCCGGTGGAGTTCCTGGCGGCCGATGCGTTTAACCGGATCCTTCTGGATGGGCAACCGATGTGGATTCCGGCTGCTTCTTATCTGCCGCAATTAAGTGGTAAGGAGGGCAGGCTGGGTTCTATCAGTTATCAATGGGAGGGGCAGGTTATAAAAAGACCCGCTGAAGAATATAGTGCCGATGCTTTGCGTGCCATCGCCTTGTCGTGGCTCAACGCACCCTATTGCTGGGGTGGCCGCACCATGATGGGGGTGGATTGCAGTGGATTTGTACAAATCGTATTCCGCATGCTGGGATTCGACCTGCCAAGAGATGCCTGGCAGCAGGCGCAGGAGGGAAAAACGGTGGATAAGCTGCGTCATGCGCAAACGGGAGACCTCGCTTTTTTTGATGATAAGGATGAAATTGTGCACGTGGGTATCCTGCTTTCACCCGAGCAAATCATTCATGCGGCTGGTCGTGTAAGGATCGATACGATCGATAAGAAAGGGATTATTCATTCGGAAACGGGCAAAAGGACCCACTCACTGCGAGTCATTAAGCGAACCTGGCAGGGTTAAATAATCCTGGTCCTGCTTCAGCCGAAGGGTGATCGTCAACACCGCCCTGTCGGGACCCGAAACGGTGGTCCAACCCACGGTCAGCGGGCTTAAGGTGAATAATGGCAGAAACAGGTGCAGGTACTGTCCGGTGGTGACATTGTCTTTCACAACATCTTCCTGGTCCTGGTCAAAGAATTTTTTGGCCCACACTCTTTTGATCTTTTCCCATTCCTTCACCACATCTTTTTTCCCCTTTTCGCCGACGGGCGCATAAGCGCTGATCTGGTAGAGCAGGATGGTATCCTGTTTTTGCAGGTCATCCGCAAAGGGTACCGGTAATTCCATCAGGATCACTTTCACGCTATCGGCCCGAAAGAAAAATTTATTGTATTTACTGTACCTGCCCGAAAAGCTATAGAGTTGGTCGCGTGTACGTCGTTGAATTTTCTTATCCAGAATCTGCGGGTCGAAAGTGATTTTTTCCAAAAAGCCCCGCATACTGGTAGTAAAAGGGTTGGTGCGATAATAAAGCTCCGTGAAATCGAGCAACTGCTGTTGCCCCATCGTGGTGGATGGTTGCCAAACGGAGATTGCCAGCAATAGCAGTAGCCATCGAATCATATCAGAAAAGGTTTTTTATCCAACGCAACAGGGCCTGGTCCCAGGCCAGCAATTTAAACGCAGAAAACAACAAAATGATCGCAAATATTTTTTTTAACATTTCCTGGTTGATTTTCAGCGCCAATGCGCTCCCAAAATAACTGCCAGCAAAAAAACTGATGGCCAGCACGCCAATCACCTTCATATCGATAGGAGCGGCACCATCCTTCGAGGAATGATAATAGTGCAGAAAACCGAGGATCACCACCGGGAATGTGAGTACACCGAGCGAAGTGCCCTGTGCCTGGTGTTGCGTATAATGCAGGAAGAAAACCAATGCGGGCACCAGGATAATGCCGCCACCGACACCAACGAGACCCGACAATACGCCGGCAGATAAACCGATCAGCAGGAGGGTGATCAGCAATGTACTTGTCATAGATAATGGTTCTTGCCGTTTCATAAATTATTTCGAGAATTGCTCCCGGTAGTTCCGTATCGCATCATTGATAATTTCACAGGCCGTAGCCTTGTCCTGGAAATTATCAATCGCCACTTTTTTATTTTCCAGCACCTTATACTGTTCAAAGAAATTACGCAACTCAAGCAGAAAATGCTGGGGCAGGTCTTCAATGCTTGTATAGTGATTAACCGAAGGATCTTTGGCGGCCACGGCAATGATCTTATCGTCCATCTGCCCACTGTCGATCATCTGCATATTCCCGATCACATTGGCATCCAGCAGGCAAAGCGGATGTATGGATTGGGAGCAGAGGACCAGTATATCCAACGGGTCATTGTCCTCACCCAGTGTTTGCGGAATAAAACCATAGTTTACCGGGTAGTGGAAAGAAGAGTAGATCACCCTGTCGAGCCTGAGCAATCCACTATCTTTATCTACTTCATATTTGGCACGTGAGCCCTGGGGAATTTCAATCAGGGCATTTACGCGGGCAGGAGCGCCTTCACCAGGATCAACACCGTGCCAGGGATGGTGTACTGTAAGCATAATGTTATACGTTATACGTTTTAGGTTGTACGTTGTTTTTTGTTTAAAGTTTAAGGTTTAGGGTTTAATAGTTGAGGTATGGAATAATTCTTATTTTAAATGATTCGAAATACAAATCCCCAAATCCCCAAATCCTCAAATTTCCAAATCCTTTAAACCTTAAACCTTAAACTTTAAACTTTAAACTTTAAACCCACCATCGTTGCTACTAATCCCAGCAGCACCGAACCGGCTACATAGGCCAAAAAGAGCCCCCATTTGTTGTCGCGGAGTAGTCCCATGCTTTCCAGGGTAAAGGCTGAAAAAGTGGTGAAGCCCCCGCAAATGCCTGTCATCAGGAACAGGCGGGTATTTTCTGAGAATCCTTCGCCTCGCTCATTCCACGAAAAGATCAGCCCGATGAGGAAGCAACCGATGATGTTTACGGCAAAGGTTCCGAAGGGAAACGCATGCGGTATCCACTGGCTTATCATTCGGTGGCAGAGGAAACGACCCGCGGATCCGATAGCACCTCCCAACCCTACCCAAATCAGGGCTTGCATCATGGCAGGCTATCTGTTTTGTGATGGAAAATATACTTGAAATCCACCAGCCAGCGATCATCCACCTTAACCAGCAAAAGAGAATCCTTCCGTTGCCGGTAGCTATTGGAATAACTGATGATGCTGGCACTGTCGTTCAGGGCACGTCGTTCATGAATGCGGATACTGGCTTCGCGGTATTTTTTCTTTTCATCCGGCGTAAGCCGTTGATTGAGTCGTATGGCCGTTTGCAGGTCTTCCAGGTTCAATGAATCCTGCAGCATGTAGTTTTTGGCTTTTTCAAAATCGCCATTGAGTGCGCATTGAATAAAGCTGCGGGCGGCATCAATATCATTTTCCGCCTGCTTGTCCAGCTTGTCGTCATTTTTGCAGGCCCAGGCAAAAAAAAGCAGGAATGAAAGAGAGAGGTACTGTTTCATTCCTGCAAAGTACTAAATCTTATGCGCTTTATTCCTTGGGTTTTTCCCTTTTGCTAATGGCAATGGGTTTGCCGGCTTCTTCCGGATGATCCTTTTCATGCTCCCGGGTATAGGCCCTCAGGATATGCTTCACCAGCCGGTGCCTGACCACATCTTCCTCATCCAGTTCTATATGCGCAATGCCGTCGATATTGCGGAGTATGCGCACGGCGGTGGCCAGCCCGCTCTTCTGATTGCGGGGGAGATCCACCTGGGTCATATCGCCCGTAATAATGGCTTTGGCGTTGGCGCCTATGCGGGTGAGAAACATCTTCAATTGCAAATCGGTTGAGTTCTGCGCCTCATCGAGAATAATAAAGGCATTGTCGAGTGTACGTCCCCGCATATAGGCCAGTGGCGCGATCTCGATGGTGCGTGTGGTCATATAATAGCCCAGCTTGTCGGCGGGAATCATATCATCCAACGCATCGTAAAGAGGACGCAGATAGGGATCAATCTTCTCCTTCAGGTCGCCCGGCAAAAAGCCCAGGCTTTCGCCGGCTTCCACGGCAGGACGCGTAAGGATGATCTTTTTTACCTGTTTGTTTTTCAGCGCACGTACGGCCAATGCCACCGCTGTATAGGTTTTACCTGTACCGGCCGGTCCTATGGCAAATACGATATCGTTGCGCTCAGCTACTTCCACGAGCTTCTTCTGATTGGCCGTGCGGGCCCTTACCGATTTACCATTGGGACCAAATACCAACACTTCGTTGGGATTACGTTCCACAAAATGATCTACGGTTTCCGCATCGTCGCCACCCAATACCTGCTCAAAATAATTTTCGCTCATGTGGCCGTTCCTTTCCAGGTACGACACAATCAGCTCAATTTTTTCCCGGGCATTTTCAATTTGCTCCGGTGAGCCACTTAATTTAATCTGGGTGCCGCGCGACAGAATCTTCAGTAAGGGGAACTTTTTTTTGAGGATGTCTAATTTGCCATTATTAACGCCGAAGAACTCAATGGGGTTAACTGTCTCGAGGTTGATAATCGTTTCAGTCAATTCGGATTAGTTTAATGCTTACACAAACCGGCGGAGGGTAGCGACCGGGATTCGTAGCGTCTTCTGAATGGTACAGAAGCCTTACCCTCTCTTTTCAAATATAGGTTAGTTGAACTATACCTTCCTAAAGTTACTTATTCACAGATGTGAAAACAAATAGGAATGGTTAAAGTTTTGGATAAAAGGAAATAAGTGTATGCGTGTTATTACCATCTTCCCACAATCTTGAAATTGAGCAAACGGGGCGTAAGCCTTTGCGGCATGGTATAAGTGGTGTTGGAGAAGTCTTTGATGAGTAAATACGATATGGTATTGTCGCGATCAATCAGGTTGAATACTTCGAGGCTGGCCCAGATATTGTCGAAGCCAAGAAAGGGACTACGGCTGCGACGGCGGCTCTTATCGCTATCGAGCAGCAAAGCGCTAAAGCCAATATCAACCCGGATATAGCTGGGTATCTCCAGCCCATTCCTGTACTTCACATTGTTGGGAATATTGTAGGGAAGATTGCTGCCATAAAGCAGGTTGAGATACATCTTCAGGTTTTTATTCGTAGCCAGGTAATCCTGGAAGAACATTCCAAAACTGATACGCCGGTCAGTGGGTCTTCTTACCCAACCTTTCTCTACCGTCATGCTGTCGATAGGCTGATTGAAGTCGTCGAGCGTATATTCCTGGTAGGTATCTCCCTTAATGTCTTCTCTTGTGTGCATCAGGCCAAGACTTATCCAGCTTTCCGCGTCTTTCACGAGCTCACCATGCAGGCGCATCTCCAGCCCCATCGCATAGGCTTTGGCATTATTCTCACCATAGTAGCGCATGCGCACATTATCGATGTCGTAGGGAATTACGTCCCACATTTGCTTATAATAGGCTTCGGTCGTCCATCGCATGGGTCGGCCAAAGCCGGTGAAACTATAATCGAATCCCAATACGGCCTGCGCACTTTGCTGCGCTTTTATTTGCTCGTTAATGGTTCCATCATATCGCCTGATTTCGCGATAAAATGATGGCTGGTGATAAGCTCCCAGGGCGGCGCGAAATATGATATCCCTTCTCCAGTTGGGTTGCCAGCTTGCTGTTAAACGGGGCGAAACCAGCCATTGCTCATTGAGCGTATTGTAATGTACTCTCAGTCCGGATGAGAGGGTGATGCGACGGGCAGAATCGCCCAGGCGCCAGTTGTCCTGCACAAATGCAGAAAATTTATCAACGTTCAGGTCGGCATTGGATCGAATCAGTTTGCTCAACTGCAGCATATCGGGATTGAACGGAATATTGTAGCCGGCCGAATCCTGGAATTCCCATTCGTATAATTTGTCGCGGATAATGGTCCGGTCGTACGAAAGCCCCCACTGGATATGATGTCGTTCTTTATCGAGATAACCTCGATGGGCGAGGTTCCAGTTTTGAATATTGAGGGTATTGCGGGCATATTGATGAAAGACGCCGGCCCCCAGCGGGTTTACGATCAGGCCAAATGCCGGATTGGATTTATCAAATTCACGATCGCCAAAAAGGTAGGCGCCCTGGATATCGATATTTTCCTGCTCATCATTTTCAAAGCGGCTGGCCATCCATTTTAGCCGCAATTTGTCATGCACCTGGTTGATGATCGACAGGCCCAGCATATTGGTTTGGTACTCATCTCTTTCCTGGCCGGCAAAATAAATATCCAAACCCAGGTTGGCGGTGAAATAAGGGGAATAAACGGAGGAAGTAAGCTGGCTGAACTCCGGATTCAGCGAAAAGCGCGAACGACTGTAATTGCCAAACAGTTCCATTCGCCAGCGGTCGTTGAGCCGGTAGTTCATCAGGCCCTGGATATCGGATGAAGCAGGCACATAATTACCCTGCGTTTCCTGGCGGCTGAGCAGGTTGCGGTTGCTACGGTTACGTGCGCCGATTAAAAAGCCCAGGCGCTGATCGGAGGATGCGCCTTCCAAATGCAAACCCTGTTCCAACAAACCCACATAAGCGCTACCCCCAAATCGACGGGGCTGGCGATACTGTATATCGAGCACACTACTCATCTTATCTCCATAGCGGGCCTGGAAGCCGCCATTGTAAAAATTGATATTGCTTACCAGTTCGGGGTTAATAAAGCTCAGCCCTTCCTGCTGGCCATTACGCACCAGGTAAGGGCGGAATACTTCAAAATCGTTTACATAAATCAGGTTCTCGTCGTAGCTGCCTCCGCGTACGGAATACTGTGAGGTGAGCTCGTTGTTGGAGCCGACAAATACCTTGATCAGGCTTTCTACCCCGGTGGTTACCGATGGCAGGTTGATCACCGATTTGGGATTGAGCCGGATAAGCCCTGTTTCGCGACGGTCGCGCTGATCGCGCACCACCACTTCGCCCAGCAGCTTTTCTCCCCGCATCATACGTATCCGAACCGTTTCCGACTCGCCATCGCTGAGCAGGAAGTTCCGTTGTTCTGAACGATAACCGGTAAAGGAGAACTCAATGCCAAAGGCGCGATCGGCCGGTACACTAAGCCGGAAATAGCCCGAATCGTTGGTGCTGATGCCGCTCTGCCGGCCCAGGATCAGTACCGATACGCCGGGAAGCGGGTTTTCCTCTTCATCCACCACCACACCCGATACGGTGGCGCTGTTTTTCTGCGCCCATAGCAAAACCGGCAGCAACAAAAAAGCGGGCATTATCAGGAATGGGCGCCAGGTCATGGGGACTAAGATTGGATAGACTTGAGCTGAGCGATGGTTTTAATCGGGTCCTGCGCGCGGAAGATGCTGTTGCCGGCAACCAGCACATGGGCACCTGCCTGCACGATCTGCGCCGCATTGTCAACGGTAACGCCGCCGTCAATTTCTATCAGCACATTCAGGTTGCGCTCATCGATCATGTTCCGGAGCTCACGTATACGGTCGAGTGTACGGGGTATGAATTGCTGTCCGCCAAAGCCGGGGTTCACACTCATCATGCATACCAGGTCAATATCGCCCAGCACATCCGCCAGCATGGAAACGGGCGTATGCGGATTGATGGCCACACCGGCCTTCATACCCAGGCTTTTGATTTGTTGAATATTGCGATGCAGATGCGGGCAGGCTTCTATATGAACAGAGAGGTTGTCGGCGCCGGCATTACGGAACTGTTCCGCGTAGTTGCCGGGCTCTTCTATCATCAGGTGTACGTCGCAAACCTTATGGGTGGCCTTTCGTATAAATTCCACGATCATGGGGCCAAAAGTGATATTGGGAACAAAGCGGCCGTCCATGATATCGAGGTGGATCCAGTCGGCTTCGCTTTGGTTCATGCGCTCACATTCCTTTTCCAACTGCAGGAAATTGGCGGATAAAAAAGAAGGGGCGATCAGGGGCATTCAGTTTTGATTTTTGGTTTTTTCCTGCTGTGCAAATTAGCCATTTTGCCACTAAGCCAGCCGGTTTTCCTTTGGATATCCAAATCTTCGAACGATTTACAAACTATCTGCTGCTTCCCTGGCCTGCAGAAAAGTCTGGTCCAGCGAATATGCTTTTTGATAATTCAGTTTGGCTTCCGCTTTCTGTCCCATTTTTTCCTGGCATCGCGCGATCCAGTACCAGGCATCCGGAAAACCGGGCGCGATGGTATTGGCCAGTTGAAATACAGGAAGCGCTTTTTCAAACTGGTTGCTGTTGAAGAAAATTTTTCCTTTTTCGATATAGGCATTCAGGTAGCGATGATCGCGTTGAATAGTGGCATCGTACCAGCGAATGGCTTCACTGTTGTTGCGGATATTCGCGTAATAATTTCCCTTGATATAAAAGGGAGAGGCGAATTGCTTCAACGAGTCCTTTTGAATCAGAGAATCGGCCAGCGAAAGCGCTTTTGGATTTTTCGTTTCCGCATATTCGTATGCGAGCTCTTCGGCCAGTTTGCGGTTATCGGGTAACAGGGCATAGGCTCTTTCCAGCGCCTTTACCGCCGCCGGGCGATCATTTTTTTCCTGCAAAATCTCCGCTTTTAAGACGAGCGCATTCACCTGGTTGGGATCCGACAGGAGAATGCTGTCGCATACTTCGATGGCCCTGTCCAATTTTCCGGCCCCTTCGTAAGCACGGGCCAGCAATAGCGGCAGAAAAGGACTTTCGGGCAATATGTCGAGCGCCTGCTCCACAAAAGCCGCGGCCGAATCGGGGTTACTGGTGAGCCAGATATTGCCAATGCCCAGGGCATAGCGTTCCTGTTTGTCGAGCGACCAGGCCTTGTTGAAATCGGCCAGGGCCGGGAGGCTTTGCTGGTTATTATTGAGCAGAACGGCTCTGCGGAAATAAAGCTCACTGTTGTCCGGGTCGTTGCCGATACTGTCACTTATGCCCGAATAGGGGGGATTTTCCAGCAACTCGGCATAAGGACTCACCGGCTCCTCATTGCCGCAAGCCATTAAAAAGATCAGGAAAAAAGAAAAAAACCATTTCATGCGTCAAAACTAAGCGAAAAAGGGATGTATGACAGTTCCCTGACAAATCGACCAAAGTTCAAAAATACCTTTGCATCCGCTTTTAAACGACAATACATGAAAAAACGTATGTTCCTTCCGGCTTTGCTGATGCCCATCTTAATAGTGTTGCTGACAGCTTGTAATAGTAATGACGCGGGTGCGGATAAGGGGCAGCCGGCCAATGCTGCGCAGGATACCCTGCTTTATCCGGAGGAAACACACCTGAGCAATATACAGCAATTGACATTTGGCGGTGATAACGCGGAAGCTTACTGGAGCTATGATGGAAAATACCTCGTTTTCCAGCGGGCTCATGCCAGTGAAGGGATACCCTGTGACCAGATTTTTGTAGGTAAAGTACCGGAGAAGGCCGGAGAAAAATTTGAGTATAAAATGGTGAGCACCGGTAAGGGACGCACTACCTGCGCATTTTTCACCAAAGACGGGCAGCACGTAATCTATGCATCCACGCACCTGGGTTCGGCCGATTGTCCCCCGGTACCCGATCGCGCGAAGTACGGCAACAAATACATCTGGCCCTTGTACGGCAGTTATGATATTTTCATGGCCGACCTCAATGGCAATATCGTAAAGCAACTTACCAACTCACCCGGTTATGACGCCGAAGCCACGCTTTCGCCCGACGGTAAGAAAATGGTGTACACCAGCACAAAGGACGGAGATATAGAACTGTATATTATGGACCTCGAAACCGGCGAAGAGAAGCGCATTACCACGGCGGTTGGTTACGACGGCGGCGCCTGGTTTAGTCCCGATGGAACCAAACTGGTATGGCGTGCTTCCAGACCCGATACCGAGGAAGAGTTGAAAGAATACAAAGAGCTGCTGGCAGAAGGCATGGTGGCACCCACGAAAATGGAAGTGTGGATTGCCGACGCGGATGGAAATAACCAAAAGCAGGTAACCAGTCTTGGACAGGCCAATTGGGCGCCCACCTATATGCCCGATAGCAAGAAAATCATATTTGCCTCCAACCATGAGTATCCCCGGGGCTTTCCCTTTAATATGTACACCATCAACGAAGATGGAACGGGATTGGAAAAAGTGAGCCGCGACAAGGGTTTTGATGC
Source organism: uncultured Citrobacter sp. (assembly GCA_964395095.1). Classification (GTDB taxonomy): domain Bacteria; phylum Bacteroidota; class Bacteroidia; order Chitinophagales; family Chitinophagaceae; genus CAYMZZ01. The sequence continues at coordinate 135,280 of CAYMZZ010000010.1, read as the reverse complement.
ATTCCCGCTGTTCTCACCCGATGGAAAGAAGCTTGTTTTTTCCAGCAACAGGAATAATGGGGGTACAAGGGAAACCAATGTATTCATCGCCAACTGGGACTAGGATTTTCCTGATTACCATGATTGCCTTGATTGCATGGATTAAAGGAATAGATTTGATTTGTTTGATTCGAAACGTGTTGTGTTGTCGTGTTTCGTGGTTATGATAAATTATAGTGGAAGAATGACATTAAAATCTTCGAATCCGTCCATCAATCCGGCCCTCTAATCAGGGTCATCAGGACAATCGAGGCATTCATGGCCATCAAGGTAATCGAGGCAATCAAGGAAATCCCAGTATTATTTGCCTTTGCCATTTTCCTACCGTAGATTTGGCCTCAACCAAAATCAGGATCAACATGGAAACCGGAATGCTGCATCTGCACAATCTCTTGCGTTGGGTCATCCTTATTCTGCTGCTTTTGTCGATTGCAAAAGCTTATAGCGGATGGAAGCAGGGCAAAGCCTTTAGCCCGGGCGATCGCAAGATCTGGCTCTTTACGTTGATTGCTTCGCATGTTATGCTGGTGATTGGCGTGTATCAGTGGCTCGCAGGTCGCTATGGCATGCTGAAGACCAGTTTGCCGGAAGGTGTTTCCGTGATGTCGGATAAATTCTTTCGTTTCTTCTGGGTAGAGCATCCTGTGCTCATGATCATCTCCATTATACTGATCACACTTGCTTATGGCCGCGCCAAAAAGCCCATTCCCGATGCCAGCAAATACAAGCAGGCATTCTGGCTATTTGTTGTAGCCCTGCTGCTGATCCTTATTTCTATTCCCTGGCCTTTCCGCGAAATTATTGGCGAAAACAGGGGATGGTTTCCGGGAATGTGAGGGACGTAGTACGTGAGTTTTGAGTTGTAAGTAGTAAGTTTTAAGTTGAGTGTAGCTTGCTGTTGTTTTTGAGGAATTATGCAGGTATTGCGCCAACCTGCCTGCCGACAGCAGGTCAACAAATCAACGAATAAACAAATCAACAAATCAACCCTTATTGCTCTACCGCTTCCTGCACTTTCTTCATTTCTTCTCTCGTTCCAATACTCAGCCTTAGCCAGCTGCTGTTGTTTTCAAAGCTGCGGGCGCCGATAATGTTTTGCTTTTCGAGTGTGGCACGAAAATCTTTGCCAAAGGGTTTTGCATCGAAATAGACAAAGCTGGTATGTGAAGGAATATAGGGCATGCCGGCTTTTTGCAGGGTATTGTAGAGGATTTGCCGGGCTGTTTCATTTTCTTTTCGGCAATGGGCAATGAATGCCACATCACCCAGGCTGGCATTAGCGCCTGCCAGGGATACCGCTCCCGCACCGGCATTAGCCCAGGGCTGCAGGGCGTTCAATTCGCGAATGGTATCAGGATGCGCCAGCGCATAGCCGATGCGGGTACCTGCCAGTCCGTATATTTTCGAAAATGTTTTGGCCACTACCAGGTTGGGGTGGTCATTCACCATCTTCGCCATACTGGGCTCATCGCAAAACTCCGTATAGGCTTCATCGAGCAGGATCATACAATTGCCGGGCACCATTCGTATAAAGGCCGCCAGATCACTGGCCGGCACGATGGTGCCGGTGGGATTGGCCGGGTTACAGATATAGATCATCCGGGTTTGCGCATCGGCTTTATCTTTCAGCCCTTGCAGGTCCGTCACTTTTTTAGCATCCAGCGGCACCAGGCGGATATCGATTCCCAGTCTTTTTGCGGCCGGCATCCAAAGCCGGAAAGTAGGATCGGGCGCTACGGCATTGCCTTTTTGCAGGGCCGCCCAGGTGGAAGCCACACCCAGCAATTCCGAAGAACCCGCACCAATCATTACATGATCGGCACTGAGACCAAAATGGCGACCAATCTTATCTTTTAATACGCCGGTTTGCTCCCAGGGATAGCGATTGCAGGAAGCTACCGCTTCCATCATTGCCTTACGCGCCGCAGGGGAGGGGCCATGCGGATTTTCATTCGAACTCAGCTTGATGATGCCTGTTGTTGTGGGCGATAATGAAGCCGGATAAGCCATCCGGGCAAAACTCTCGCGGCTAAAGGCAAAAGCGGCACTGGCGAGCGCGGCCTGGCGGATCAGGGTGCGTCTGTTCATAATCGGTGAGTTAGTGAATGATCGGAAAATGGGTGGATGGATCCCTTCCCAATAGCAAGATTAAGGTACAATTATTTGCCCAATGACCGAAAAACCGGAAAAGCCGTAACTTCACTCCGCTATGCCATACTATCGCAACTTCACCTATTGGATCGATAAGCGACGCTGGAAATATTATTTCCTCGTGGCCACCCTGGCCGAAGAGAAAAAGTAATAGTACCGTCTCATCTGCGAGCGAATTCTATTCTTAGTTGCGCTAAGAATATGTTTATTTCCAGGCGAAATTTTTTTAAAAAAATTCGTCTTAAACTTTCAACTTTAAACCCTCAACTCCTCCCATGCCTCATTATATTCAGCGCGGAAAAATTCCGCATAAACGTCATACCCAGTTTCGCCGGCCCGATGGTGAACTTTATTCGGAGCAATTATTCTCTACCGAAGGATTTAGCAATGATTATTCCCTGCTTTATCACGTGCACCCTCCCACGCAAATCATCAAAACAGAACCCCAGGTAGATGCGGCTCCCCGCATTGCGGAAGAGAAAATGCTGAAACACCGCAGTTTCGAAGGATTCAATATTCAACCCAAGGACGATTACCTGGAAAGCCGTGTGCCCGTGCTGGTCAACAACGACTGCCATATTGTGCTGGCAGCGCCCCGGCAAAGCATGCAGGATTATTTCTACAAAAATGCCGACGCCGATGAAATGATTTTTGTGCATGAGGGTGAAGGCGTTCTTCATACCCAGTATGGCAACCTGCGCTTTGGCTATGGCGATTACCTGGTGATACCCAGAGGCACCATCTATCAATTGTCGTTTACTACAACCAGTAACCGACTCTTTATAGTGGAATCTTTCAGTCCGCTTCGCTATCCCAAAAGATACCAAAGCAAATACGGACAGTTACTGGAGCATTCGCCCTACTGTGAACGGGATATTCGCGGACCGGAAGACTTGCAGACCTTTGATGAGAAAGGCGATTTCCTGATTCGTGCGAAAAAGAAAGGCGTCCTCTACGGCCTCCATTACGGAACGCATCCCTTTGATGTGATTGGCTGGGATGGTTGTTGCTATCCCTTCGCCTTTTCCATTCATGATTTTGAACCCATCACCGGCCGTGTGCATCAGCCGCCACCCGTTCATCAAACCTTTGAAGCGCACAATTTTGTGGTTTGCTCCTTCTGCCCCCGGCTCTATGATTACCATCCCCAGGCCATTCCCGCGCCCTATAATCACAGCAACATCGACAGCGATGAAGTATTGTATTATGTAGATGGCGATTTTATGAGCCGCAAACACGTAACCCGAGGGATGATCACCCTGCACCCAGCCGGTATTCCGCATGGGCCTCACCCGGGCGCCGTGGCTAAAAGTATTGGCGCCAGGGAAACAAAGGAACTGGCCGTTATGGTGGATACCTTCCACCCACTAATGCTGACCCGGCAGGCCCTCGAGATTGAAAACCCTGATTATGTTATGAGCTGGGCCGAATAGGCAGCCGGTTTTCATCGGACACAGCACAAACCTTTCATGAACCCGGCAAAAAACGCAATAATTTTTTTGGCGGGTTCATAAAAGCTATCTACTTTTGTTAACCATTTGGTTAAACTATATAGTTAAATTGAAATAATGGCCAAACAAAAAGACAGAGGTACGGAAGAGATCATCCTTGATGCGGCGCGGAAGGTATTTGTGCGCGACGGTATGATGGGGGCACGTATGCAGGATATTGCCGAAGAAGCGGGGATCAACAAAGCCCTGTTGCATTATTATTTCCGCAATAAGGAACTTCTGTTTGAAAAGATTTTTCTGGATGCGGCACAGCAGATTTTTCCACGAATGAACGCCGTATTTCAGTCCGAAATTCCCCTTTTACAAAAGATTGAGAATTTTGTGGAAGCATATATTACGGTGGTGATGGAAAATCCGTACCTGCCCATTTTCGTGTTGAATGAAATTAACCGCGACCCCGAGCGGTTTCTGAAAAAACTCTGGCCCAATCACTCCAAACCCAACCCCGCACCCTTATTGAAACAGATTCAGGAAGAAGTGGCGGCAGGTCGAATTAAACCAATTGATCCGGCCAGCCTGCTGGTGAATATGATTTCGCTGGTGGTTTTTCCCTTTGTGGGCCGACCCATGATTCAGTACATGATAGGGATGGACAAAAAGCAGTTTGCGGCTTTCATGGAGCAACGTAAACAGGAGTTGTCGCGCTTTATTATCGACGCTATCAGGGCCTAGCCCTTTTTTTTGAACAATAATTAACCAAATGGTTAAATGTGATTTTATGAGGAAGATTTTACAGGCAGCCGCTATCGCTTTCGCGATGATGCCTCTAGCAACGCGAGCGCAGGAAAGGCTCACACTCGACAGTGTGATGGCCGAAGCCAGCCGCTACTATCCCGCTATGCGCGACAGGCAATGGATTCGCCAGCAGGAGCAACTGGCCATCGCCAATTTGAAAACCGGGTGGCTTCCCCAGGTGCAACTGAACGCCCAGGCCAGTTATCAGTCGGATGTGACCCGTGTGCCCATCAGTTTACCTGGATTTAGCCTGGAGCCGCCATCGCAGGATCAATATCGTGCTGTTGCCGACATTAGCCAATTGATCTATGATGGAGGGGTAAGCAGAAGCCAAAAGCGACTTCAGCAGGAGGAGGCGCTCGCCGCCGAGCTGGGTGTGGAAGTGGAGTTGCAGCAATTGCGTGAAAAAATGAGCCAGTACTATTTGGCGATTCTGCTGCTCGATGCCCAGCAGAAGCAGGCACGCCTGGTGATGCTGGACATTGAAACCGGTATGCAAAAAGTGCAGGCCCAGGTGGAGCAGGGCCTGGTGTTGCGCTCCAACTACGACGTATTGAAGGCCGAATGGCTGAAAGCGGATCAACGTCTGCTGGATCTGCACAGTTCGCGGGGAGCTCTTGTGGATATTTTGTCGCTCTACCTGGGACGTAAGCTGGATACCAGCACGGTGTTCATCCCGGAGTCAGCAACAGGAGACAGGCAAAAAGAATTAGCCAGGCCTGAATTGAAATTATTTCAACAGCAGCGTCAGTTGTCGCGAAGCCAGGAGCAACTATTGACGGCACGCAGCCTTCCCAGGTTGCAGTTGTTTGCGCAGGGTGGTTATGGGCGACCCGGCTTGAATATGTTGAAGAATGAGTTTGCGCTTTATTATACCGGTGGTATCCGGTTGCAATGGTCGTTGAACAGTTTTTACACTTTGCGCCGGGAGCGGAAGCAACAGGAAACCCTGCGCCACCGAATGGATGTACAGGAAGATCTTTTCCGGCAAAGAACTTCGGCTCGACTGTTACAGGAAGAGTCGGTACTATCCAAAATGGAAAAGCTGATGGAACGTGATAAGGAAATCGTTGCCCTGCGGGAGTCTATCACAAAAGCTGCCTCGGCACAATTGGAAAGTGGTGTAATCACGGCCAATGATTACCTGCGCGAGATTAACGCGGAGGATCAGGCCCGGCAGGCGCTGCTCCTGCACGAAGTACAATGGCTGCAGGCCCGGATCAACTTTCAAATTATTTCAGGAAATCATAATCGATAATTTATGTATAAAGGAATCATGTCATTCTTGCTGCTGATTGTTGTTGCTTCCTGCAACAATGATAATCATACTTTCGACGCAACCGGAAATTTTGAGGCCGTGGAAGTATTGGTATCTCCGGAAATGAGCGGCAAAATTCTGGAGTTGAATGTGGAGGAAGGCCAGCTCCTACCGGCCGACTCCGTCGTGGCCATTCTTGACGCGGCCAATATTGCCCTGCAACGCGAGCAGGTGGTGGCGAGCCTGGATGCGCTTTCGGATAAGACCAGCCAGGTTCAACCACAAGTGGATCTGCTGCTGCAACAAAGGGCGGTACAACAAACGCGCCTGGATTACCTGGAGCAGGAATTTCGCCGGCTTCAGAATCTATTTGCCAAAGATGCGGCCACCGGTAAGCAGGTTGACGATATGAAGGCCCAGATAGCGCAATTGCAGCAGGAGATGAAAGTGACGGCACAGCAGATAAAGGTACAAAAGGACCTGGTGGCCACACAGAACCGCGCGGTGCTGAGCGAACAGCAGCCTCTATCCAAACGCGTGGATCAATTGACGGATCAACTGAACCGGGCCAGGGTGCTGAACCCGGTATCGGGAACAGTGATTGCGAAATATGCCGAGGTGGGTGAAATGGCCATAGCCGGTAAGCCGCTCTACAAAATTGCCGATCTCTCGCACCTAATCTTGCGCGCCTATATTTCCGGCGACCAGCTTGGCCAGGCCAAACTGGGTGAGCCGGTAAGGGTTTGGATGGATGATGGCGATAAGGGCTATCGGGAATTGCGAGGCACCCTGCAATGGATTTCCGACAAAGCGGAATTCACGCCCAAAACCATTCAGACGCGCGATGAAAGGGCCAACCTGGTATATGCCATCAAAGTGCGGGTACCCAACGATGGCACGCTTAAACTGGGCATGTATGCAGAAATGAGTTTTCAGGGTCTGAAAAATTAAGTACAATGTTATATGCAACAACAATTTCTGAACCACCGGCAGCCGCCATTTCCGTGAGGGATATTGGCAAATCTTATGGTAAGGGTAACAAAAGCGTCGCGGCATTGCGTGGAATCAGCTTTGATGTGAAGGCGGGCGAAATATTTGGACTGATAGGACCCGATGGCGCAGGTAAAACCAGCCTGATGCGCATACTCACCAGTTTGCTGCTGCCGGATGCGGGTGAAGCAAGCGTAGAAGGGCTGGATGTGGTGAAAGACTACGCAACTATCCGTAAGCGGGTGGGCTATATGCCGGGAAAGTTCTCTCTTTATCCTGACCTGACGGTGGCCGAGAACCTGGTGTTTTTCGCGACAATATTCAATACCGCCATCCAGGAAAATTATCACCTGGTAAAGGATATCTATAGCCAGATAGAACCTTTTAGCAACCGCCGGGCCGGAAAGCTTTCGGGGGGGATGAAACAGAAGCTAGCCCTTTCCTGCGCGCTGATTCATCGTCCCAGCGTGTTGTTTCTGGATGAACCTACCACGGGCGTGGATGCGGTATCGCGACGTGAGTTTTGGGAAATGCTGCAAGCGCTGAAGCGGCAGGGCATCACGATACTGGTGTCAACCCCCTATATGGATGAAGCCAGCCAGTGCGACCGAATAGGCCTGATACAGGAAGGACGGATACTGCAAACGGATACTCCCGCCGCTATCGTTCAAAAGTTTCCTCATGCCCTTTTCGCCGTTCGTTCCGCACACATGCTCGGGTTGCTCCGGCAACTCGCCGCCTGGGATGAGGTGATGGATATCTATCCTTTTGGAGAATGGCATCATGTGGTGGTGCGTCGGGATCAAACCGGAAACCTGCTGCAGCGACTGGAGCAGGAAGCCGCACTGGCAGAGTGGGAGGAAACGGAGGCCAATATAGAAGACTGCTTTATTTACTGGATGAAAAATGAATAGAATGAAAAATACGGTGATTGAAGTGGAGGGCTTAAGCAAGCGATTTGGCAACTTTGTTGCCGTAAACAATATCAGCTTCGAAGTGGGCAGGGGCGAAATCTTCGGCTTTCTCGGCGCGAATGGCGCCGGCAAGACGACGGCGATGCGGATGCTGACAGGCCTGTCGAAACCCAGTTCCGGAAAAGGATGGGTGGCGGGCTATGACCTTTTTCGGGAAAGCGAAAAAATAAAACGCAGGATTGGTTATATGAGCCAGAAATTCTCGCTCTATGAAGACCTGACTGTACGGGAAAATATCCGTCTCTACGCTGGAATTTATGGAATGACTAACCAGTTTATACGCGAAAAAACAGCGCTGTTGCTTCAGCAATTGCACCTGGAAAAGGAAGCCAATCTTTTGGTGAAATCGCTGCCCCTCGGCTGGAAGCAGAAGCTTGCGTTCTCGGTCGCCATATTTCATGATCCGGAGATAGTATTTCTGGATGAGCCCACGGGTGGCGTGGATCCGGTTACGCGCAGGGAGTTCTGGAACATGATCTATGCCGCAGCGGAATCGGGTATAACCGTTTTTGTAACCACCCATTATATGGATGAAGCGGAATATTGCCACCGTGTATCCATTATGGTGGATGGTAAAATTGCGGCGCTTGATACGCCATCGGGTCTGAAGCAATCCTTTGCGGCCTCCAGCATGGATGAAGTATTTGTAAAGCTGGTGAGAGGAAGGGCTACCCATCAACATTAAATTCTGATACATGCGCACATTTCTGGCATTTGTAAAAAAGGAATTCTACCATATTCTCCGCGACCGACGTACCCTGATGATTCTGTTGGGAATGCCGGTGGTACAGATCATCATCTTTGGGTTCGCATTAACCAATGAAGTGAAGAATACGCGTATTGCTATCCTCAATGAGGCGGGCGATGCGGCTTCCCTGCAATTGCAGCAGCGGATGGATGCCAGCCGGTATTTTGAAATACAGGATTTTCTGCAATCATCCCGGGATATACCGGAGGCTTTTCGAAAAGGATCTGTTCGAATGGTGCTGATTATCCCTCCTGGTTTTGGCCAGGATATCCGGCATGCCGGGCATACCCGGGTGCAATTGCTGGCCGATGCATCCGATCCGAACCTGGCTACAACCGTTGTGAACTACGCCAGCTCCATCATTCGTGATTTCCAGGCGAGCCATATCGAAAGCGATGAAAGGCCGTTTCGGATTGAGCCGGAGGTCCGGATGCTGTATAATCCGCAATTGAAAGGGGCCTACAGTTTTGTACCGGGCGTGATGGCGATGGTGCTAATGCTCGTGTGCACCATGATGACGGCCATAACCGTGGTGCGCGAAAAAGAGATGGGAACCATGGAGATCATGCTGGTATCGCCGGTAAGGCCCTTTGGTATCGTTACCGCCAAGGCAGTTCCATATCTGCTGCTATCACTGGTTAATGTGACCAGTATCCTCCTGCTCAGCACCCTCGTGCTGGATGTGCCCATCAGAGGAAGCCTGTTGTTGCTGCTGGGCGAAAGCATCCTTTTTATTCTTACCTGCCTGGCCCTGGGCCTGTTGATTTCGTCGAGCACCGCCACGCAACAGATGGCGATGTTTGTGTCGCTGACCGGAATGTTGTTGCCAACAATCATGTTGAGCGGATTCATGTTTCCGGTGGAGAACATGCCCTTCGTCCTGCAAATCATCTCCAACCTGGTGCCCGCGAAATGGTTTTACCAGATCGTGAGCGATATCATGATAAAGGGCGCCGGCTGGAATGCCGTGTGGAAAGAAACCCTGATACTGCTGGGAATGACCCTTGTGCTGCTTTTGCTGGCCGTCAAAAAGTTTAGGATAAGGCTGACCTGAGGGGTCGGCACAAATAGAGTAATATGCGTGTACTGAAATTTTTATTGCAGAAGGAATTCCGGCAGATCTTCCGTGATCCGGCCATCCTGCGGATCATCTTTGTGATGCCCGCACTGCAACTCATTATTCTACCACTTGCGGCGGATTATGAGGTGAAAGGAATCCGCATCATCTGGGTCGATCAGGATCATGGGAGCCTGTCGCGGCAACTGCAATACAAGCTGGAGGCCAGCCGCTATTTTCAGCTTTCTGCCGTTGTGTCGAATTATGCAGATGCATTGCATGCGATGGAAATGGACCAGGGTGATATTCTCGTCAATATTCCGGCTCATTTTGAAGAGAACCTTCAAAGGGAGAACCATGCCCCGGTTTATCTGGCAGCAAACGCCATCAATGGCGTGAAGGGCAACCTGGGCATCGCCTATTTGCGGCGAATACTGGAAGAGTATAACCAGCAAATACGCATAGAATGGCTGGGTCCCTCGGCCCTGGGAAAGGATCAAGTGGAAATTCATTCCTCCAACTGGTTTAATCCTTATCTGAATTACCAGCTCTTTATGGTACCCGGCATCCTGGTCATTCTCGTAACGATGGTGGGTACCTTTCTCGCAGCACTGAATATCGTGAAAGAAAAAGAAGTGGGTACCATCGAGCAAATCAATGTGACGCCGGTGAAGAAACATGAGTTCATCCTTGCCAAACTAATTCCGTTCTGGGTACTCGGGCTGGTTATTCTCAGCATCGGCCTATTGATCGCCCGCCTGGTCTATGGCATTCAGCCGGTGGGAAACTTATTGACGATCTACTGTTTTGCTGCCGTTTACCTGTTGGCCATCCTGGGGCTGGGATTACTCGTATCGAACTATACACATACCCAGCAGCAGGCCATGCTGATTTCTTTTTTCCTGATGATGCTATTTATTTTGCTCGGAGGGCTCTATACTTCAGTAGACAGTATGCCCGATTGGGCAAAGACGCTGGTTCGCCTCAACCCCGTAAGTTATTTTATTGAGGTGATGCGAATGGTAGTGATAAAGGGTAGCAGCCTTAGCGATATACAATCACATTTATTATCCATGCTTGGCTTCGCCATAGCACTCAATGGATGGGCGGTGGGGAGCTATAGGAAGAAGCAGTGAGGGAGTTATAAGTTGTAAGTTATACGTTGTAAGTTTTAAGTTATAAGTTTTAAGTTATAAGGATAATGCTAGCATACCACAATTCCAAATAGCGCTACCTGGTGCGACAGACTAAATTAAAACTATTAAATACCAAGCGAAAGTCCTTATAACTTAAAACTTATAACTTAAAACTTACAACTTCTCCTCAATACCTATAATGTTCCGGCTTAAACGGCCCTTCTTTGGTAATGCCCAAATATTCCGCTTGTGCTGGCGTCAGTTCATCCAGTTCCACGCCAATCTTACCGAGGTGCAGGCGTGCTACTTTCTCATCCAGGTGTTTGGGCAGCACATATACTTTGTTCTCGTAATTCTGGTGGTTAGCCCACAGCTCAATCTGTGCCAGGGTTTGGTTACTGAAGGAGTTACTCATCACAAAGGAGGGGTGGCCGGTGGCGCATCCCAGGTTAACGAGGCGGCCTTCGGCCAGGATGATGATGTCTTTTCCTTCTACATTATAAATATCCACCTGGGGCTTGATGGTATCTTTGGTATGGCCATAATTCTCATTGAGCCAGGCGATGTCGATTTCGATATCGAAGTGTCCGATATTACAAACGATGGCTTTGTCTTTCATCAGTTTGAAATGCGTGCCGGTGATCAGGTCGCGACAACCGGAAGCGGTTACCACTATATCGGCTTCCTTAACGGCGTCCACCATTTTCTTTACCTCGAATCCGTCCATAGCGGCCTGCAGGGCGCAAATGGGATCAATTTCTGTAACGATTACACGGCAACCGGCACCCGCGAGTGAAGCGGCAGAGCCCTTACCCACATCACCATAACCACCTACTACTGCTACCTTACCAGCCAGCATCACATCCGTAGCGCGGCGAATCGCATCTACCAGCGATTCCTTGCAGCCATATTTGTTGTCGAATTTCGATTTGGTAACGGAATCGTTCACGTTGATAGCGGGCATGGGCAATGTTCCTTTCGCCACGCGCTCATAGAGGCGGTGTACACCGGTGGTTGTTTCTTCCGAAATGCCTTTCACATGCTGCACCAGCTCGGGATATTTATCGAGCACCATATTGGTGAGGTCGCCTCCATCATCGAGAATCATATTGAGGGGGCGGTCTTTACCACCAAAAAACAGTGTTTGCTCAATACACCAATCCGCTTCTTCCACCGACTGTCCCTTCCAGGCAAATACACCGATACCGGCGGCGGCGATGGCGGCTGCGGCATGGTCCTGTGTGCTGAAGATATTGCAGGAGCTCCACTTTACTTCCGCGCCCAGGGCTACCAGGGTTTCAATCAACACGGCGGTTTGAATGGTCATGTGCAGACAGCCTGCAACACGGGCACCTTTAAGAGGTTGAGATGGGCCATATTCAGCACGAATAGCCATCAGTCCGGGCATTTCTGCTTCGGCGAGTCGGATTTCCTTGCGGCCCCATTCAGCCAGGGATATATCGGCCACTTTATAAGGGAGTGAAAAGTCAATCGATTGGGTAGTTGTTGCCATTTGAAATAGTTTATTTTTCGGCGGCAAAGGTACGGTTTATCTGTATTTTATCCTAAATTGGAATCGCCTGCACGAGGCAGGTGATTCGATTGGAGTCTTTGATCGTCAACCGCTTATCTTTCTTTAACCAAAATGCCGCAATTATGTATTCCTACGATACCCTCTCTGCCGCTACCAACGGGCTCCGTTCCCGGGGTTATTCGCTCGATTTTAACCTGGCGGAGAACTGCCTGATCTGCCAGGGCACCCGCTTCGATATTGATGATTTTGAGATTGTGGAAGTGTATCGCTTTGAGGGCAATACCGACCCCGGCGATGCGTCGATCGTGTATGCTATCGAAGGTAAGGATGGGGAGAAGGGCGTGCTGGTGAGCGGCTATGGCATCAGCGCCGAAGGCATGAGCGCGGAAATGGCGCGTAAACTCAGCATTAACCGCAATTAATCCCTTATGAAACGTACCCTCGTCCCTGCAATCGTTGTCGTTTGCAGCATTGTACTTTTTCCCCTCTCTACAAAAGCCCAAACGGGTAATGGCGAAGGGGGATCGCCGCGTTTTGCCTGTCCGCTACGCGAGGCAAGGGCGCATGTCGATAGCGTGGCCCTGAAGCTTTATGGATCACAGGACCTCAAACTCATTATCAGCAGTACCGCGGACAGTCTTGTGAAATCAACGGCCGACGCCGTGATAACGGCGGTGCAAAGGGAGACCGATGGCAGCTATGAAATAGTTTTCAACTACGAAGATTTCTGGTTTTGGTTATCGGGTATCCATGAACCCCTGGTAAGACCCCAGCAAAGGGTGAAGAAAGGGGACCCGATCGGGAAGCTGAAGCCCGGCGCTAAATTGGAAATTCTGCTTTTCGATTTTGAAACGCCGGCTGATCCATTGGAGTACCTGCCCTGTTTTCCCGCGCCAGCTTCAAATTGATCGCGCCATCACAAAATCATTCATCAGGAAGCCTCCGCCGATATCAATATCTTCTTCCCTGATTACGGCAAAACCGAGCTTTTCATAAAACTGCCGGGCCTTGTTGTAGCGGTTCACATTCAGTTCGAGCAGGGTTCCTCCCCGCGAGCGAATCAGTTGAAAGATGGTTTCCAGCATCTGTCGCCCGGTTCCTTTGCCCTGTTCGGATGGGAGCAGGTAAATCTTATGCAGTTTAAAATGGCCGGGTTGGGTTTCGCTTACTGAAGCAAATCCAATGGGCTCCTGCCCACGCAAGGCAATATAAAACTGGTGACCTTCGCGCATCTGCTTTTCCAGGGCCGCTGTTGAATACGACATCTCGAGCATATAACGGATTTGCTCGGGACTAAGAATGGAAGCATAGGTCTGCGGCCATACTTTCGCCGTCAGCTCCTGTATCAGCGCAACATCCCGCTCATCAGCGTCGCGCAATTGGAAGGTGGGATCGGGAAGCACTGTTGATGATTTGTTGATTTGTTTATTTGTTGATTTGTTGGGTGGCGGAGTTTTTGTTCTTCTTCATTATATCACGAATCAACGAATAAACAAATCAACAAATCAACTAATTCACTTCATTTTCTTCTTCAAATTCAGGTCAATCGCTTCGAGAAATTCTTCTGTGTAAAGGAAGTGTTCGCCATGCTTTACTTTATTGCCATGGATACATACCGCCAGGTCCTTGGTCATTTTGCCCTCTTCCACGGTTTCTATACAAACAGCTTCCAACGCTTCGCAGAAATCGATCAGGGGCTGGTTGCCATCGAGCTTGCCGCGGAATGCAAGACCTCTTGTCCACGCGAAAATGGAAGCGATGGGATTGGTGCTGGTAGGCTTGCCCTGTTGGTGATCGCGATAGTGACGGGTAACGGTACCGTGCGCGGCTTCCGCCTCCATGGTCTTGCCATCGGGGGTTATGAGCACAGAGGTCATCAGGCCGAGAGAGCCAAAACCCTGGGCAACGGTATCACTTTGCACATCACCATCATAGTTTTTACAGGCCCATACAAAATTGCCATTCCACTTGAGGGCGCTGGCTACCATATCATCGATGAGGCGGTGCTCATAAACGATGCCGGCGGCGTCAAATTTGGCTTTGAATTCGTTTTGATAGATCTCCTCAAAAATATCCTTGAAGCGGCCATCATATTTTTTCAGGATGGTATTCTTGGTAGAAAGGTACAGGGGCCAGCCTTTGCCCAGTGCCATATTGAAACAACTGCGCGCAAAGCCGCGTATGCTCTCATCGGTATTGTACATGGTGAGTGCTACGCCATCGCCCTTGAAGTTATATACTTCAAAAGTTTGCGCCTCACCACCATCTTCCGGTGTAAAAGTCATGGTCAGCCGGCCTTTTCCTTTGATCACCGCATCGGTAGCGCGGTACTGATCGCCGAAAGCATGGCGTCCCACGATAATGGGCGCGGTCCAGTTGGTCACCAGGCGGGGAATATTGCTGATCACGATGGGCTCACGAAACACGGTGCCATCGAGAATATTGCGGATCGTTCCGTTGGGACTCTTCCACATCTGTTTCAGGTTAAATTCCTTCACGCGGGCTTCGTCGGGTGTGATGGTCGCGCATTTGATGCCTACGCCATATTCGCGGATAGCGTTGGCGGCATCCACCGTCACCTGGTCATTGGTTTGGTCGCGGTATTCGATACCCAGATCAAAGTATTTGATATCCAGTTCCAGGTAGGGCAGTATCAGTTTGTCTTTAATGAATTTCCAAATGATGCGGGTCATTTCATCGCCATCCAATTCCACTACGGGATTGGCAACTTTGATCTTTTGGGCCATAATTGAGTTGGTTTTATTTGAAAAGTTGGTCAAAGGATGGCAAATCTACAATATCTCCCGGTTTTTGCCGGTTTTCGTTCAACCGCTTACCGCCTGGTATTCTGCTACCCAAAAATTTAATTCTTGATTTGACTCAATATTTCCTAACTTATGCTTAGAAATCATAATATGGATAGCACCCGACCATTCCTGGAGTATATCCGAAAATTTGTGAATGTTACGGATGAGGAATTTGCCAAAACCCTGCTTCCTGTAATAAGGGTGCGTCGTTTTGGCAAAAGGGAAATGTTGGTAAAAGCAGGGGAGGTAGAGAACCACTTCAATTTTATTGTAAGGGGGTTGATCCGCAAATATTACAAGAAAGGCAGCCACGAAATCAATACGCAGATTTCCACGGAAGGCCATATTATCCTGAGCCAGGAATCCTTTCACAGCCGCAAGCCATCCGAATATTTTGTGGAAACCATTGAGCCTTCCACCGTCATTAGTATTGAGCACGACGATTTGGAAGAAGTATATGCCCGATCAAAAAAAATGGAGCACCTGGGGCGGCTGGTAGTTACCCATACCATGGTGATCAAAGACAACTGGCAGATGCAAATGATCAAGATGACGCCCCGTGAGCGCTTCCTGAATTTTGTGATGAAGAACCCGGAACTGATGCAGCGCGTACCACAGAAATACCTGGCGTCTTATCTCAATATAAAACCGGAAACCTTTAGCCGCTTCAAGCATCTGTTGCGGAGCAACGGAAGAAAGAACAATAAATCAGGCGCCTAAAGCCACATCGAGGATCATCATTACCAGGAAACCGCCAATGAATCCTAAAACGGATCTGTCGGTGTATTTGTCGCGTTGGGTTTCGGGAATCACCTCTTCCACTACAACAAAGATCATGGCGCCTGCGGCAAAAGCGAGGGCAAAGGGCAATACCGGTTGCATATAGATTACCGCCACCGCGCCAATGACGCCAGCTACCGGTTCCACAATTGCGGAGAGCTGTCCATACCAGAAACTTTTTCGTCGCGAAACACCATGCCTGCGCAGGGGCATGGCCACCGCGATGCCTTCGGGAAAATTCTGAATACCGATGCCAAGGGCCAGGGCAATGGCGCCCGTTACCGATGCATCTTCCATGCCCAGCGCGGCAGCGCCAAAAAGAACACCCACGGCCAACCCTTCGGGAATATTATGCAAGGTGATGGCGAGGATCAATAAGGTAGTACGATGCAGTTTGGTCTTTACGCCCTCCGTTTCCGAGATGCCGAAATTAATGTGCAGGTGAGGAGTAAAGCGATCCAGTACATAAATAAACATGGCTCCCAGGAAAAAGCCCACGGCAGCAGGCATCCATTTCATGTCGGGATACATTTTCTCCGAGATCTCAATGGCCGGATTCAGCAGCGACCAAAAACTGGCCGCCACCATTACGCCACCCGTAAAGCCCAGCATGGGATCCAATACACCTCTGTTCATGGTTTTGAAGAAAAATACAAAGGAAGCGCCGAGGGCCGTTACTAACCAGGTAAATGTTGTAGCCAACAAGGCTGCATATACGGGGCCAATTTCAATAAAGAACTTTTCAATTGCCTGCATATAGGTCCTTAGATTTTTACAAAAATGTTTTTTGCCAATTGTTCGCTGATGGTATCGGTATGTTGTTTCACTTTGATCTCCATCGACTGGTCAAACTGAAAGCGTTTTTTGACTTCAATGCGGGTGCCCATGCCAATATTTTTATGGCCCAGCAGCTCCAGCATTTCGCTGCTCTGATCGCTTACATAACATACAATGCCCGACTTTCCCGTAGCCAATTCCGTCAGGCACACCTGCTTGCTGGTTTCAATTCGGCCCTGTGCATCAGGAATGGGGTCTCCATGCGGGTCAAATCTTGGGAAGCCCAGGTATTCATCCAGCTTGTCGATCAGTTTATGGCTACTCACGTGTTCCAGGTCTTCGGCCACTTCATGCACTTCATCCCAACTGAAACGTAATTTCTCCGCCAGGAAAAACTCCCAAAGCCGATGCCGGCGAATAATGAGCAGGGCCAGTTTTTTCCCTTCGGCCGTAAGGCGAAAACCCTTGTAGGCCTGGTAGTTTACGAGCTTCTTGCTGCGCAGCTTTTTCATCATGTCCGTAACCGAAGCCGGCCGGGTCTTCAACTCCGCCGCAAGCTGATTGGTATTTACCGGGCCATCGTCTTCCAAATGATAAATGGCCTTGATATAATTCTCTTCGCTGGTAGAGTAATTCAGCACGGCTAAATAAATTTTTAGGCAAACCTAAATAAATGAGGTGACATTTCAAAAGCGGTGGGGAAGTTTTAAGTTGTAAGTTTTAAGTAATAAGTATTTTCGGTGTTGAGCTAATGGGGAGGGATATTGAAGCGAATATCTTTAAGTTAGCACGCTGCATAGGGCCTGAACGCTCTTAAGCAATAGCAATGTAACTACAATCCAAAACTTACTACCTAAAACTTACAACTTACAACTCAAAATTTCCTTATTTTGTCCGCCTAATCATGCCGCTATGCGTGCTATCTCCTTACTCGCCATTCTTTTTTTCAGCAGCGTGGGATTGCTATGCACTTCCAAAAAGAAGCCCTCGCTGTCTGGAGAGGAACCGGTGGCTATAGAAGATTTTATTGATTTTTTTGAAGAATGGAAGACGCCGGTGCACCTGGAAGATACTTTCCTGCTGAAAAAAGACTTCGACAGCCTGCGCATCAGCCGGGAAGTGCTTACACAATTTGTTCCTGATTCCGTGCTCAATAAACTGCTTGGGGCCAAAGCCAAACCGCGTTTCTATGCGCTGGCTAAGTTGCCGCTCAGCGAAACCTATCTGCTCGTAAAGACGGTTGCTGGCAATAAGCGCAATGTGCTGCTGCTGGCGTTTGACAGGAAGAATGAATTCCTGGCGGCCACGCATTTTCTGGAACCAGATGCCGTTGCCAACACCCGGCAATACTCGGAAATCAGTCGAAAAGAGGAAATCAATAAGCATACAGTACGTCGCAATGCCAATGGAACCGTGGATGAAGGACGCGATGTGTATGTGTTGAATACAGCATCACGCGAGTTTACCATCATTCTCACCGACCCGCTCGATGAGAAAGCGCCTGAGCTGATTAATCCCATTGATACGCTTTCGCGAAAAATGAAGTACACGGCCGACTATGGTACCGGAAAAACGAATATCTTTTCGTTTCGCGACGGCCGAAGGGCCGGGAGACTGGAATTTTTTATTCATTTCGAAAAAAATAAAGGAGAATGTATTGGCGAGCTTCGTGGAGAAGCCAGTATGAAAGGGCCCAACCGGGCCGAATATCGTGAACCAGGTGAACCTTGCGCATTACAGTTTACCTTTACCAGCAGCAGCGTTACCGTGAAGGAACTCGAACCCTGCGGTTCACGACGTGGACTGCGTTGCAGTTTTGATGGAACCTATCCCCGAAAAAAAGAAACAAAGCCCCGTACCGGTACGAAAAAAACAAAATGATAATCCACCCACGATTGCCTGCAAACCATTGCGGGGGAAAAACAATTACCTGTTTCCCGATTAAGGTTTATCTTGCGCCTTCGTGTAAATAACACACAATATGAGTTTTACCCCTTTTAAGGTTCCCTATTCAGTTGCCTCCAACTATTCGAAAAAAGTAGCCTACTTCTCCATGGAGTTTGCCATTCATCAACCACTCAAGACCTACAGTGGTGGTCTGGGCTTTTTGGCGGGTTCGCATATGCGCAGCGCGTATGAGCTGCAGCAAAACATGGTGGGCATTGGCATTCTTTGGAAATATGGTTACTACGATCAGGAACGCAACCAGGACCAAACGCTCGACGTGGCCTGGAATGAAAAACATTATAGCTTTCTCGAAGATACAGGCATCAAATTTCAGATAACCGTTCACGAGCATCCGGTATGGGTGAAAGTGTGGTACCTGAATCCGGAGACTTTTAAAACCGCACCGCTCTTTTTCCTGAGCACCGATGTGCCGGAGAATGATTATGTTTCCCAAACCATCACTCACCGTCTTTACGACGCCAATGTGGCGACAAAGGTGGCGCAGTTTATCCTATTGGGCGTTGGTGGCGCCAAGCTGATGGATATACTTGGTTTCAATCCTGAGCTTTATCATCTCAACGAAGCGCATGGTTTATCGGCCGCCTTCTATCTCTATAGCAAATACAATCGCAATATTGGCGAAGTGAAGAAGCGGCTGGTGTTTACAACGCATACGCCGGAAGAAGCCGGCAACGAAAAACATGATATCTACCTCTGCCATAAGATGAGCTATTTCTGTGGCCTCTCAGTGGAAGAAGTGCGCAAGCTCACCGGTACGCAGGACGATGCTTTCAATCATTCGCTGGTAGCCTTGCGTTTTGCGCACCTGGCCAATGCAGTATCGCAATTGCATGGTGAGGTTTCGCGCGAAATGTGGAATAAGCACACAGGTGTGTGTCCGATAATTTCCATCACCAATTCGCAGAACTATCGTTACTGGGCCGATAAGCAACTCTATCGTTTTCGGGAAGCGGGTGATGATTATGGCATTGATGACCGCAAAAAATATCTGAAACGCCGCGCCTTTGAAATAGTGGCTGATCAAACCGGCAAGCTATTCAACCCCGACGTCTTCACCATCGTGTGGGCACGTCGCTTTGCGGGTTATAAGCGGGCCAGCCTCATTACTTCCGATGAGCGTCGCTTTGAAGCACTGCTGAATAATCCCAAATACCCCGTGCAGGTAATTTGGGCGGGTAAGCCCTATCCGGTGGATCACCCCGCCATCAGCGAGTTTAACCAACTGGTGCATTTGAGCAAGCGTTATAAGAATATGGCGGTATTGATCGGTTATGAGCTGACGCTTTCGAAAAGACTGAAGCAGGCGGCGGATTGCTGGCTCAATAATCCCCGTGTGCCCCGCGAAGCATCGGGCACCAGCGGTATGACGGCATCCATGAATGGCGCAGTCAATTTCTCAACCGACGATGGCTGGATCCCCGAATTCATTAATCATGGCCATAACGGATTTGTAGTGCCCAAGGCCGACTACGCCAACATGACCGTGCATGCACAGGACAATTACGACCTCGATAAAATGTATGAAATCCTCGAAAAGGAAATACTTCCCCTGTATTACGACAACTATCCTACCTGGCGTCAGATTATGAAGAATAGCATGCAGGACGTGCGGTTTCAGTTTGAAAGCAACCGCATGGCGCATGAGTATTATGAGAAGCTGTATAAGTAAGTTTTACGTTATACGTTCTACGTAATACGTATTGGGTTTAAAGTTTAGGGTTTAAGGTTTAAGGTATGGCGATAATTATTATCAAACCTTAAACCTTAAACCCTAAACTTTAAACCCTAAACTTTAAACCCGCATTAGAATTCTGCCGCAACTTCCTCTAATCCTTTCGTTCCTTCAACCAAACTTACCAGTTTGCCAATCACGGCTTCTACCAGTGCATCGGGGCAGGAGGCTCCGCTGCTGATCAGTACTTTGATCGGGCGATGGGTGGGCAGAAAGTCGGTTGTTGTTATTTCCTGATGCTGATGCAGGTTGAAGTGCCGGATTTCCCGGGCTGAAATAATTTTCTCTTCGCTGCTGATAAAGTAAGTGGGTAGTTTCTCTTCGCAGAGCTCCACCAGGTGCGAAGTGTTGGAGGAGTTGTAGCCGCCTACCACAATGGCCAGGTCGGCCGGGGTTTGCAACATGCCGAATACGGCCGACTGGTTGTCGTTGGTAGCATAACACAAGGTATCGCGCGTATCGGCAAAGCGTTCTTCCACATTGCCATCATTGAGGCCGTAGTGATGGATCATGGTTTGCTTCAGGTAATCGGCAATGGCCTGTGTATCGCTGGCCAGCATGGTGGTTTGGTTTACCACGCCTATTCGTTGCAGGTCGCGTTGTGGGTTAAATCCTTCGCTGTACTGCCCTGCAAAGGCAGTGTAGAAATCGGCATAATCCCTTTCCCCTTTAATAAAGCGGGCCAGTTCACGGGCCTGCTCCATGTCGCGAACCACAACAGCCGGTGCATCGGCGGCGGCATGCGAAAAAGTGGCGCGGGTTTCCTCATGGCTGGGCTTACCATGGATAATGATACTGTAGTTTTTCTTCGCGATGGCTTCGCTGCGGTTCCATACTTTTTCTACAAAGGGACAGGTGGTATTGTAGTTCTCTACCTGTATGCCAATGCCGCGCAGCTTTGCTTCCAGGGCCAGTGTGGTACCAAAGGCAGGAATCAACACAATATCGTCTGGTTGGAGGCTATTGAGGGGAATCAGCTCTTTACCCGAAGTATCCTGCAGAAACTGCACACCCCGCGCGAGCAGGTCGGCGTTCACATGCGGATTATGGATCATTTCGCTCAACAAAAAAATTCTGCGACCGGGATTTTCGTCGATGGTCCGAAAAGCGATCTCGATCGCATTCTCCACTCCATAGCAAAAACCGAAATGGCGGGCCAGGTAGATTTGCAAACTTCCGAAATCGAGCAGGGTGGGGCTGAAATCCTTTTTCATCCGGTCCTGCTCACGCCTTTTTTTCTTAACGGCACTAATCAGCGGACTGCGATAGATAATGGGAACGTTGAAAGATTTCATGCAGCAAAGGTAAGGAGGAGGGAGAGAGTTGATTGTGGGATTTGTGTATTTGAGTATTGGTGTATTTGAGTATTTGTGGATTTGTTGCCATCAAAAGCTACGCAGCCACTCAGCTTGTGCATTCGGGTGACATGTAAGCAATTAGTAGTCAATGTTTAAACGTTAAAAACCGGAGACAAATCCACAAATTCCCAAATAATCTCACAAATAGTACCAGGGATTTCTTCTGGCCGCGTACATATAGCGGCGCATATTGCGCCAGAAGGCGAGGATCATATAGATGATGATGGGGGAGCCCATGGTGAGGATGGAAGCGTACATAAAATATTGCCGAATCCGGCTGGTGGCGATGCCCATGCGGTTGCCAATGGCCGCACATACGCCAAAAGCATTCCACTCCACAAAGTCTTTAAAGCGATTCATAAGGCTAATTTAGTAATTTCTTTATTTACCTGCAATAAACGGTGTTGCGCCTGCGGCGTAGCACCGTTTATTGCAGGTTTCAGAAAGCCAAAGCTTTGTTGTAATTTCGTGGCACTTTTCCCTTCACATATTAAAAACCGTCTACATGGTATTTGATTTAGACCTCATTCGAAAAACCTATGCGGAATTACCTGCCAAAGTAGCTGCCGCCCGTCAGCTCCTTGGAAAACCGCTCACGCTTACCGAAAAAATATTATATGCCCACCTGTATGGGAGCCTGCCCGCCAGTGCACATACGCGAGGGAAAGATTATGTGGATTTTGCACCCGACCGCGTAGCCATGCAGGATGCCACGGCACAGATGGCCCTGCTCCAGTTCAGCACTTGTGGCCGCGATAAAGTGGCCGTGCCCAGCACCGTGCATTGCGATCACCTGATTCAGGCCAAAGTGGGCGCGGTTACCGACCTGCAGGTGGCTATGGAAACCAATCGCGAAGTATATGATTTTCTCTCGTCCATTTCCAATAAGTATGGCATCGGTTTCTGGAAGCCCGGTGCAGGCATCATTCACCAGGTGGTACTCGAAAACTATGCCTTTCCGGGTGGAATGATGATTGGCACCGATAGCCATACACCTAATGCCGGCGGACTGGGTATGGTGGCCATTGGTGTGGGTGGAGCCGACGCAGTGGACGTGATGGCGGGTTTGCCCTGGGAACTGAAAATGCCCAAACTGATCGGCGTAAAGCTCACAGGGAAAATGAGTGGCTGGACCAGCGCCAAGGATGTGATTCTGTGGGTGGCGGGCCAGCTTACGGTTAAGGGCGGCACGGGTGCTATCGTTGAATATTTTGGTCCCGGCGCCGATACCATGAGCGCGACCGGAAAAGGTACTGTCTGCAATATGGGCGCGGAAATAGGCGCCACCTGTTCGCTTTTCGCCTACGACGAAAAAATGAGTGAATATCTCAAAGCCACAGGCCGCGAGGAAGTGGCTTCCATGGCCGATGCCATCAAAGAGCATTTGCGCCCCGATCCGGAAGTGTATGCCGACCCTGCTAAATATTATGACCAGGTACTGGAATTAGATCTGGATACCCTGGAGCCTTACGTAAATGGACCCTTTACTCCCGACCTGGCGACGCCCATTTCTAAAATGGCTGAGGCCGTGAAGGAAAACGGATGGCCCGCCAAACTCGAAGTGGCGCTGATTGGAAGTTGTACCAACTCATCGTATGAAGATATCAGCCGCAGCGCTTCCATCGTGGAAGACGCGGTGGCGAAAGGATTGAAAGCGCAATCGGAATTCACCATCACACCCGGTAGCGAGCAGGTACGCTTTACCATCGAGCGCGATGGTTTCATCAATACCTTTGAAAAAGTGGGTGGCGTGGTCCTCGCCAATGCCTGCGGTCCCTGTATAGGACAATGGGCCCGGCATATTGATGACCCCAACCGTAAGAATACCATCATCACTTCCTTCAACCGCAATTTTGCCAAGCGTAATGATGGCCTGGCCAGCACCCATGCCTTTGTGGCTTCGCCGGAAATTGTAACGGCGATGGCTATTGCGGGTACCATCACCTTCAACCCGCTGCAAGATGAGCTCACCAACGCGAAAGGGGAGAAAGTGAAGCTGAAGGAACCCAGTGGTCATGAATTGCCTCCCAAAGGATTTGCGGTAGAGGATGCCGGTTACCAGGCTCCCGCCGTTGATGGCAGCAAGGTGCAGGTAGTAGTAGCCCCCGACAGCAATCGCCTGCAATTACTCTCTCCCTTCGCGGCCTGGGAAGGCACTGATCTCAAGGGATTGAAATTGCTGATCAAGGCCAAAGGAAAATGCACCACCGACCATATTTCGATGGCCGGACCCTGGCTCAAATTCCGTGGTCACCTGGATAATATCAGCAACAACATGCTGATTGGCGCCGTCAATTATTTCAATGAAAAAACCGATAGTGTCAAAAATCAGTTGAGCGGTGAATATGGACCTGTACCTGCCACACAAAGAGCTTATAAGGCTGCTGGTATTGGATCGGTAGTGGTAGGCGATGAAAACTATGGTGAAGGTTCATCGCGCGAGCATGCGGCCATGGAGCCCCGCCACCTGGGTGTGCGCGCCATCCTCGTCCGCAGTTTTGCCCGTATTCACGAAACCAACCTGAAAAAACAGGGTATGCTGGCGCTGACATTCGCCAATAAGGAAGACTATGATAAAGTGCTGGAAGACGATAGTATCGATATCCTGGGTCTTACCAGCTTCGCTCCCGGCAAACCGCTTACAGTGGTCCTGAACCATGCCGATGGCAGCCGCGACGAGGTACTGGTAAATCATACCTATAATGAACAACAGATAGAATGGTTTAAAGCCGGCGGAGCACTGAATGTGATCCGTAAGCAATTTGCGGCTGGTTAATCACTCTTTTCTGCCTAAAAAAAAGCATCCGCCGAAAGGCGGATGCTTTTTTTTAGGCAATGGCCGTTAATTTATTAAACTTATTCAGCATAAATCCGTCGAAGGGCCGTTAATATCCTGTCTATGAGAACAAGAACAACCCTAATTAATGGCCTTATCCTTTCGATCGCATCCTTGCTGCTGGCCGGCTGCTCAAAGGGCGATTCTGCCGCACCTGATCCCACAGCCCCGGCTATGTATTTTCCACCCGGCAATTCGGCTGAATGGGAAACGGTAACGGCTGCCGAACTGCAATGGAATACCAGCGCCATACCCGACCTGATCGATTATCTCGATCAGAAGCAGAGTAAAGCATTCATCGTGTTGAAGAATGGCAGAATAGTGCTGGAGCATTATTTTGGAACATTCACCCGCGACAGTGCCTGGTATTGGGCATCGGCGGGGAAAACGGTAACTGCCCTTATGGCCGGAATTGCAGCGGGAGAAGGCATATTGAACCTGGATGCAGCAACCCGGGTTTATTTGGGCAATGGGTGGACATCCCTGCCTGCCGATAAAGAAGTCCTGATTAAAGTGCGCCATCAACTCAGCATGACTACCGGTCTCGACGATGCCTACCAGCCCGATAGTGATTGTACCAGCGCGGCCTGTCTGCAATACAGGGCCGATGCGGGTACCCGCTGGGCTTACCACAACGCGCCCTATACCCTTTTGGAGCAGGTGCTGGAAGCCGCCACAGGAAAAAGTTTTCAACAGTATTTCCAGGAAAAAATCTGCAACCGAACGGGTATGTCGGGCCTTTGGCTGGGTTTGGGATACAATAATGTGTTGTTCAGCGACCCCCGGAGTATGGCCCGTTTCGGCCTGCTTTTGCTCAACCGCGGCGACTGGAATGGCCAAAGCCTGTTGTCGAATAAAACATACTTCGATTTAATGATCAATAGCTCTCAAGCTTTCAATCCATCGTATGGGTATCTTACATGGCTCAATGGCAAATCCGGCTACAAATTGCCGGGTTTGCAGTTTAATTTTTCAGGCAGCCTGGTGCCCAATGCTCCGGCCGACATGTATGCGGCCCTGGGAAAAAATGATCAGAAGATATATGTAGTGCCTTCGAAAGGGTTGGTAATAATTCGAATGGGCGAGTCGGCCGGTAATTCGCAATTAGCCTTATCCAGTTTTGATAATGAGCTTTGGGGAAAGCTGCGGTCAGTGATTCAATAAAGGAAGTTCTCCGTTTAATGAATTGGCTAATGTCTGCCGCTTCAATGTAATGTCGTAAAGAGCATTTTTTCCCTCGTAAAACAAAAAAAAGGTACCAATGAGGTACCTTTTAAATTTTCGGGAGAAAAAATTAACTCAGGTTCTTGGCAAGATGCTTGGCCATGTCGAACATAGACACTTGCGCTTTACCACCAAATACAGGCTTCAGCTTAGCGTCAGCGTTGATCATGCGCTTATTGTTTTTGTCCTGAAGTTTGTTGGCCTTGATATAAGCCCAGATTTTTTTCACTACTTCAGTACGAGGAACAGCCTTGTTACCAATTACAGCCGCGAGTGCTGCGCTGGGCGTAAGGGCTTTCATGAATGCTGCTGAGGGTTTGCGAGCAGATTTTTTCTTAGCGGCTTTCTTGGGAGCGGCTTTCTTTACGGCCTTCTTGGCCACTTTCTTTTTGGGGGCGGCCTTCTTGGCAGCTTTCTTTTTTGCAGTTTTTGTTGCCATTTGTTTTTAGTTTAGAAAGTTAATGGGCTATTGGGAAATACCCGTACCAAATATAGATTATTTCTTTTCCCAAAGAAATAACTGCAATTTTTCTTTTTCCACGGTTTTCCCCGGAGAAGTAGTCGTTCAACTACAGGCGTATGGTTATTTATCGACATACAAATCCCAGACTCTTCTATTGACCGGCAGGGGGTAACAGTGGTACTTTAGCTATCGGAATCCCGGGTAGCGGGACCATTGTTAAAGCAACAACATCATGCATATCTCCATTACGCTGGAACATTTTTCGCAAACGCGCGAGCTCATCGAAAAGCTGGCTTACCGTAGTTTTTCAGGAAGGGAAGAAAGCGGCGACCTTGCCAGTATAGCCATGGAACTGAGTTCCATCGAGGCTTATGTAAAAGGCAGAATGCTGCTCGAAGAAAAGGGACGCATCCGCCGCACTGGCTTTACCGCCAGCTATTTCTTTACCTGCGTGCAAACCCAGCCGGGTGGCAACCAACTGATCTGGGCGAATTCCCTGTCCTGATATTCTTTAGTCTCCGAAATCTGTCAATCTGACAAACAAAGCCCAATTGGAACGGGGCTTGCTTTACCTGTGCGAATCTTAAACTGAAATCAATCGTTTATGGTACAGGAAAAAGGCACTATTTCCATTAATACGGAGAACATCTTTCCCATCATCAAGAAATTCCTCTATTCCGATCACGAGATTTTCCTTCGTGAACTGGTGAGCAACGCCGTGGATGCCAGCCAGAAGATGAAGCGGCTGGCCACCCTGGGTCATTATAAGGGAGAACTGGAAGAGCTGCGGGTGAAAGTGCAGTTGGATGCCGATGCAAAAACACTGACCATTTCGGATAATGGTATTGGGATGACGGCCGATGAGATAAAGAAGTATATCAACCAGGTGGCATTTTCGGGCGCCACCGAATTCATGGAAAAATTCAAAGAGGCCAGGGATGCCAATGAAATCATCGGTCGTTTTGGCCTGGGTTTCTATTCGGCATTTATGGTGGCCGAAAGGGTAGAAATACAAACCCTTTCTTACCAGGAGGGCGCGGAACCGGCCCATTGGTCATGCGATGGCAGTACCGAGTTTGAAATCAATGCGGGTACACGTACAGAAAGAGGTACGGATGTGATCCTGCACCTCAATGAAGATTCTACCGAGTTCCTGGAGAAAAGCCGCATCGAAGGCATTCTGAACAAATACGCCAAATTCCTTCCGGTACCCATACAGTTTGGCACCCGCCCCCAATCGGTGGAAGATGGCCAGGACGATGAAGGTAACCCCCGGTATAAGACCGTGGAGATGGACAATATCATCAACAATACCCAGCCAATCTGGGTCAAAGCTCCTTCAGAACTGAAGGAGGAGGATTATCTCGCCTTCTATCGTGAATTATATCCCTTTGCCGAAGAACCTCTTTTTTGGATACACCTGAATGTAGACTATCCTTTTAACCTGACGGGTGTACTCTATTTTCCCAGGTTGAAAAATGATTTTGAGATGAATCGAAACAAGATTCGTCTCTACAGCAGGCAGGTTTTTATTACGGATGAGGTGAAGGATATTGTACCAGAATTTTTATTGCTGCTACATGGGGTGATCGACTCGCCGGATATTCCGCTCAACGTGAGCCGCTCCTTTCTGCAGGCGGATAGCAACGTGAAAAAAATCAATAGCTATATTTCGCGGAAAGTGGCCGATAAGCTGCTCGAGCTTTTCAATAAGGACCGGAAGGCCTATGAAGAAAAATGGGCCGATATTGGACTCTTTGTGAAATATGGTGCCATTTCAGAAGAAAAATTCTATGAGAAGGCGAAGGATTTTCTTTTGCTCACCAATACCCGGAACGAGCATTATACCCTGGCGGAATATGAGGCGAAAGTGAAAGATTTTCAAACCGATAAATCCGGCAACCTGATTTATCTCTATAGCCATGATCCCGAGTTGCAGCATGCCTACCTGCAGGCTGCTTTCAAAAAGAATTATGATGTGCTGAAGATGGATGCGGTAATTGACACGCATTTTATATCGGAACTGGAAAGAAAACTGGAGAAGACTCAACTGAAAAGAGTGGACGCCGATGTGTTGGAAAAGTTGATCGAAAAGGAGGAAGAGAACAGGCACGCACTGTCGGAAGAGCAGCAACAGCAGGTAAAGGAAATTTTTGAATCGGCCATTGGCAATACTGCCATGAAGGTGGAACTGAGCCCGCTTCCGGAAGATGCGGCTCCCGTAACCATTACGATGGAAGAATGGATGCGCCGGATGAAAGACATGAGCAAACTGGGTGGCGGAATGAACTTTTATGGCAGTATGCCCGATACCTATAAGGTGACGGTGAATGCCAATCATAAACTGGTAAACCGGCTACTCACCACGCCGGCCGAACAGCAAAAAGAAATGGCCCGCCATGCGTTTGACCTGGCAAGGCTGAGCCAGGGAATGCTAAAAGGAGCCGAACTGACCGCATTTGTAGAGCGAAGCATTAATGCCTTACAGTAAGCAATCCCGGCATATATCGTTAAACGACAATCACCCGCCTTGGCGGGTGATTGTCGTTTAACGATATACGTTAGCGGGAATTTTTCTCAGAATGCTGGGGTTCAATGACCAGAAATTCGGGCGGATCCGGGTACTGCTGAATCAGTTCACGGTATTTCTGTTTCAGATTCCGTTTGAAACTGCCCAGGTAACCCGGCTTGGGAAGCTGCTCCTGGTTGATGGGAACCGCTTCGATGAGGTCATTTCCGATATACATCATCAGTTGCATGGTCGTCGATCTTAAGGGCAAAGCAACATAATTTTTGCTTTTGAGAGAATATCAGAACTACTCTTTTTTTTTCGAAAAATTACGATGGCCAAAAACTTAAAAACCCGCACGGAAAGCCGGCGGGCGGGTAGGCGGCCCTAAACAATGTTTAAACATTGATTTAACAATAGATAGTTTAATTTTACAGAAAACGGGCCTACGGAATCTACGCCCGGGAGGATATTGTTATGGCATCATTGACAGGATTGGAAAAATTAGCGGCATCATTACCTGGCAGGAGCGAAAGGGCTCCCTTGCTGTTTGTAGGTCATGGCTCCCCCATGAATGGTATTGAAAGCAATGCTTTTAGTACCGAATGGGCGGCCCGTGCGGCGAAGCTGGACCGCCCGGCCGCCATCCTGGTAATTTCGGCGCACTGGTTAACCAATGGTACCCGGGTTACGGCCATGGACCAGCCTCGCACGATTCACGATTTCGGCGGATTTCCTGAGGAATTGTTTGCCGTGCAGTACCCCGCACCCGGGGCACCGGCTTTTGCGGAGGAAACCCGTCGCATTGTGCAATCGGCCGCGATAGAACTGGATCATGACTGGGGCCTCGATCATGGCACCTGGTCAGTTTTGCGGCAAATGTATCCGGATGCAGGCATTCCTGTTTTTCAAATCAGCATCGACTTCCAAAAGCCGGCTGCCTGGCACTACCAACTGGCGACTGAACTGGCCAGCCTGCGCGAAAAAGGCGTTATGATCATCGGAAGCGGAAATATGGTACATAATCTCCGCATGTTGGCCTGGGACAAAATGGATCAAACCGGTTTTGGCTACGACTGGGCGGAGGAGATGCACGAATGGTTTAAGCAAAAAATCATACAACGCGATCATAGGAGCCTGATCCATTACGAGGAGCAGGGTCTTGCCGCCAAACTCGCGGTTCCCACTCCCGACCACTATTATCCGTTGATCTATACCCTGGGCCTTCAGGCCAAAAATGAAGAACCGGGCTTCTTTAATGATGTTTTGGTGGCCGGCTCCCTCAATATGACTTCGGTGGAGTTTGGATAAGTTGGAGAAAAGATGTAATATGAAGTGTTGATTTGTTTATTTGTTGAATCGTTGATTTGTGGAAGGTTGCGGGTTTTGGGAATATAACTCTGGTGTCTACTACTGAGGACGTAATGATTCCGATTAAGATACCTTCCCTCGAGCCTTATGCGAACAAGCTTCAACAAATCAACGATTCAACAAATCAACAAATCAACGAATCAACAAATCAACAAATCTCCCTCCCGTGCTTTCCAAAATTCCCGTTGCCATACGACTTAGCCTGGCTTACCTGGTATTGGGTGTTCTTTGGATTATATTCAGCGGTCAGTTAGCGGAAAGGATTAGCCAGGGGGACGCGAACCGGTTGCAGGCGATTGAGCAGTACAAGGGAATTTTCTTTGTGTTGGTCTCCACTTTGTTTTTGTTTTTTCTAAGCCGCAACCTTTATGGCAAGATGAGCCGATCCCTGGAAGAGTATCGCATTATGGAGAAAAAAAATGATGCGTTGGTAACGGCTACCAAGGAGGGGATTTATGAATACAATATCCGGGAAGACAGGGTACAATTCAATGCTACCATGCGGCAGATATTGGGGATTACAGATCCGGGGCTGATCTACAATGCCCGAAAATTCTGGGAAACCCATATACATCCGGATGATCTGCAGCTTGTGTTGAGCCGCTTTGATGGGGCTATGAAAGCTGGAATTAATTACTGGCGCGAAGAATACCGGGCGCTCAGCATCACCGGAGAGATCAGGCATGTGCTGCACAGTGTGTACATACTGAAAGATGACTGGGGAACGGCATACGGCGTTATCGGTGCCATCCAGGACCTGACGGAGTTCCGCCAACTGGAAGCCAGTTATTACCAGCAACAACTGCAGCAGAAGACGGAGCTGTCGCGTTCCATCATCAATGCCGAAGAAAAGGAGAGAAATCGCTGGGCGGAAGAGTTGCATGATAATATTGCCCAGGTGCTGAGCGTCGCCAGTCTTTATGCCGGCACATTGCCAACCAACTCGCCCGAAGTGAAAGTTGTTGGCGACAAGATCAAGGAAATGTTGGAGCTAAGCGTTCAGGAAATCAGGACGCTTTCTGCCAACCTGAAACCCCCACGATTCGAGGAGCAGTCGCTGCGCGAGGCCATCAATCATCTGGTTACGTATGTTACCCGTGTGAAGCCCATTAAAATCCTGGTAGATGTACCCGAAGCAGTGGATCAACGCATGGATGCGGAGCAGAAACTGATGTTGTATCGTATTGTGCAGGAACAAATCAATAATTGTATGAAGTATGCCGAAGCCTCAACGATTGAAGTGCGGGTGTCGATCGAAGATGACCGGGCCGGCATCCGTGTAAAGGATAATGGAAAAGGATTTGATCCTTCGCAGTTGAGGGAAGGCACCGGTATGCGCAATATCCGCAGCCGGCTCGAACTCTTTCAGGGCGAAGTGAAATTCCTCTCAAGCCCGGGAGATGGATGCGCGTTGGTGGCGCATTTTCCTTTAAAGTACAGTGCCTGATTATGTTCAGGGTTCCAATGAGCGGTATTTGAAATATTCGCGAGTGATCACACGGCAATTTTCGGCCATATCGGCTAAACTGCAACTCAGCATATCCAATTGCCGGGGCAGGCCTTCGCCCGATTCCACCAGGTCTATCTGCAGGATGTCGTTAAAGCTACATTGACTATTACCCTTCAATTGCCGGAAAATGGATTCGGCCTGCTTTTTATTGCGGCCCAGGGTAAATTTACCGAAGGGTTCAAACCCCTCCGGTGTCTTGATTTGCAGGACGATATTAAATTCAGATTGCTGCATATCCATAACCTTGCAATACAAGTGCCAGACTGTTGCCGGCTACCGCCAGCAAAATTACGGCTAATCCGATTTCGGCACATAATTCAGCTTTAGCTTATCTTCAATCATTCATGAACTGGCTATTAATTGCGGAATTAACCTACCTGGCGATCCTGCTGCTGGTTTGCCTGCGCATCATATATGATACGCGCAGTTCATCCAAAACCCTGGCATACCTGCTCTTCGCTATCTTCTTTCCCTTCGTGGGCATGATCTTTTATTTTTCCTTTGGTATCAATTATCGAAAACGAAAATTGTACAATGGCAAATGGCTGGTTGATGAAGGAATTTTGAATGAGCTCCGCAGCACCATCGAGCCCTATACGCTGAAAGCGGGCAGCACAGGTACCGCGTCTTTATGGAAAAACCGTGAACTGGCAACCCTGCTCGCCCGTGATCTTCGCAGTCAACCCACCCGAAACAACCGCGTGAAGCTCCTGGTGAATGGCGAAGAGAAATTTCCCGAAATGCTCGAAGCAGTTCGCCAGGCCAGTGAGCATATTCACGTGGAATACTACATTTATGAGGATGACGAAATTGGCAATGAACTGGCCGATGCCCTGATCGAAAGAGCAAAGGCCGGCGTGAAAGTGCGATTTATCTATGATGATTTTGGCAGCAGACGCATTCGCCGGACCATTGTGCCGCGCCTTCGTGCCGCGGGTGTGGAAGCTTATCCATTTCATCGCATCCATTTTATTGTGCTCGCCAACCGGCTCAATTACCGCAACCACCGAAAGATCCTGATTGTGGATGGACAAACAGCGTTTACGGGAGGTATCAATATCAGCCAGCGATACTACAACCGCCCCGGCACGCGTGACTACTGGCGCGATAATCATTTACGCATCGATGGTCCCGGCGTATATTACCTCCAGTATCTTTTTTTGTGCGACTGGCAGTTCTGTACAGGTGAATCCATCGAAGCCCGGCAAATGCTGTTCGCTTTGCCCAGGGAGGAGGAGGGAGATACCCTGGTGCAGATTGCAGCCAGCGGGCCCGACTCCGATCAACCAGCCATACTTTATTCGCTTTTGCAGGCTGTTTATCTGGCGGAGAGGGAATTACTGATCACCACACCCTATTTTATTCCGGGCGAAAGTATGCTGGAGGCGATTAAGATTGCGGCGCTGAGCGGCTTAAAGGTTAAGCTCCTGGTGCCTGATAAATCGGATAGCCGACTGGTGAATGCGGCGGCCAGATCCTATTATTCGGAATTGATGCAGGCGGGTGTGGAGATATACCTCTATACCAAAGGTTTTGTGCATGCCAAGACCCTGGTGGCGGATGGTATGCTCGCCGTTGTTGGCTCCGCCAACATGGATCACCGGAGTTTTGAGTTGAATTTTGAAGTGAATGCCTTTGTATATGATTCCCGCTTTGCAGGCCAGATGCGGGATTTGTTTAATAGCGACCTGGACGACGCGAAACGAATTGACCCGGAAAGATGGGCCAATCGACGATTTTACCGCGTGCTGATAGAAAAACTCGCCCGACTGGCTTCGCCACTCATGTAAGCGGTACGTTAAATTGATGAGGGGCCTCCGGCCAATCATGCGCAACCACTTTAAATTTGGTAGCTTTACGGCATGCAGAGGCTTCTGAAAACCCAATTATTTTTTGTCAGTTTATTGATCCTTACCGCGCTGGAGGGCCAGGCCCAAAGCAAGCCCTTTATCCGTCTCCTGCAACCCAGCCAGGAGTCGAATGTTGTTCGCGGCAACAGGCAGTTCATCTCCGGCAGCACCTGTAAGGGTTGCGAGCTAACGATGAATGGAGTACCTGTAAAAGTGTACGGTTCCGGAGGTTTTGCCATAGAGCTCAACCTGGAGCAGGGGCAAAATACCTTTAACCTGCAGGCCAGGTCGGCGGGTACGGTAGCTAACCGTCGGGTATTGTTTCGCTATACGCCTGCGTCGCCACCGGATACCGTTAAAACCATGGAGATTGCCAGCGTTGCGGTGGATCCTCCCGGCAATATGGTGGTGATCCCCGGCGATAAATTATTCTTTCGGGTCAAAGCCCTGCCTGGCGCTGAAGTATGGGTCAACGATACCGTGCTGCTGTATGAAATGCCTACTTCGCCCGAAAACCCCATCCCCGGCATCTACCAGGGCACATACGTATTCCCGGAGGGTCAAAAGCTGGCGAATGAGTACCTGCAAATAAGATTGCGCGATACATCGGGCGCCAGTGTGAGTCGACGCACGCCCTATCGCTACACATCCCTAAACCCCGATGCGCCTGATAAAGTGATTACGAAAGGTCGGTTAGCGCATCTGCTCTATGGGTTGGGTGAGGACCGCCTCGGTGGCTCCAAGATCGGTTATATCGATTCGCTGATTCCCCTGAAAATTACCGGCAAAGTGAATGGGCTTTACCGGGTACAATTATCCCGCTACCGGTCGGCATGGATTCCTGATGATGTGGTGAGTTTCCTGCCTAAAGGTGTACCCGACTCGCGTTCGCTGACCGGTAGCTGGCGCGTATATGGCGACTCCTTGTTCGATTATGTAAAGATCGCGCTGGATGCCCGGCTCCCTTATCAATCGGTTCAGGAACTGAACCCGTCGCGGATTGTAGTGGATATTTTTGGTGCTACCAATAATACGAATTGGATCACGCAGCTCGACAATACAAAGGAAATCGCCAATGTGCGCTATGAGCAAATTGAAGATGAAGTGCTACGAATATTTGTGGAATTGAAGCATCGCCAGCACTGGGGTCATGACGTTTATTACGAAGGGAACCGACTGGTGATAAAGGTGAGACGCCAACCGGAGAACCTGCAGTTGCGTGGTTTGCGTATTGCCGTGGATGCCGGCCATGGCGGCGGCAATACCGGCGCACGCGGACCCGCCGGCAGCATCGAAAAGGAAATGGCCCTGCAGGTGGCGCTAAAACTCAGAAAAACACTGGAGCAGCAGGGCGCTACGGTACTCATGACAAGAACCACAGAAAAATTTGTAGACAACAAAGAAAGGATTCTGCTTTACCGCGACAGCCTGCCCGACTTATTGATCAGCCTGCATTTGAATTCATCGGGCGATCCGGTGAATGCCAAAGGCACCGGTACTTTTTACAAACATGCCGGATTCCGCCCCCTGAGCCATGCCATCTATAAGCGCATGCTGCAACTGGGATTGAAAGACTATGGCAATACAGGGAGCTTCAATTTCATGCTCAACAGTCCCACCGAATACCCCAACGTACTGGTGGAAATGCTTTTTATCAGCAACCCCGAAGAGGAAGACCTGATTTTACGGGAAAGCTTTCAGCAGGAAATAGCCGATAAGATTGTGGAAGGACTGAAGGATTTTTTGAAGCAGGCGAGGGAGGAGTGAATTTTTTATTTGTTGATTTGTTGATTTGTTTATTTGTTGATTTGTTTAAGGTTTAAGGTTTAAAGTTTAAGGTTATATTGGGTACCGCATTCCGTTGCGATCGTTGCGGATTCGTGGCGGTAAGAAAGCTTCCGGACTGTAGAGCTGTTATATGTACTGATAGATTTTACCGCAAAGAGCGCAACGATCGCGACTATAGGATCAAAGGACTGAAAGCATCTGGCCCGAAAGCATGGCTTAGCAGCTAGTATCAATCATAAAGTATTACTATTAGCTCCATAACACCATGCCCATTCAATCACTTAAAACCTAAAACCTAAAACTTACAACCCCAAACGTAAAACGTACAACGTAAAACGTATCACAACTTCCCATACCGCTCCCTGCATTCTCTTTCCAACTGCTCCCGGTCATCCGGGTGAGCTATATCGATCAGCGCTTTGGCTCTCTGGCGAAGATTTTTTCCGTATAAATAAGCGATGCCATATTCCGTAACTACATAATGCACATGCGCCCGGGTAGTCACCACGCCGGCACCCTGTTTCAGGTAAGGCACAATACGCCCAATCCCTTTTGCCGTGCGGGAAGGCAGGGCAATGATGGGTTTACCCCCTTCGCTGAGGGCCGCTCCACGCATAAAGTCCATTTGGCCACCTACGCCCGAATATTGATAAGTGCCAATGCTGTCGGCGCAAACCTGCCCCGTCAAGTCAATTTCAATAGCGCTGTTGATGGCGACCATCTTATCGTTGCGGCGGATAATATGGGGATCGTTTACATAATCGATATCCAGAAAATTGAAGGCCGGGTTATCATCTATATAGTCATAGAGTCTTCTCGTGCCCAGGGCGAAAGCTGTAACCGTTTTGCAGGGGTGTATTTTCTTGAACTTGTTGTTAATGACATCTTTTTCCACCAGGTCGATGATGCCATCGGAGCACATTTCCGTATGCACACCCAGGTCTTTGTGGTTAACCAGTGCCTTTAGCACCGCGTCGGGAATGGAACCGATACCCATTTGCAGGGTGCTGCGGTCTTCTACCAGGGAAGCCACATGCGCGGCGATCTTTCTTTCAGTGTCCGTCACTTTTTCGCCGTAATTGGCTTCGTACAAAGGCTCATCCGCATACACGGCGGCATGAAACCGACTGCTGTGGATGAGGCCATCGCCATGCGTACGGGGAACCTGCGGATTCACCAGGGCAACTACATATTTGGCGGTATTCACGGCCGAGCGGGCTATATCCACCGAAATACCCAGGGAACAATAGCCATGATGGTCGGGCGGCGAAACCTGCACGAGCGCCACATCGATGGGAAGTATATTTTGCTTGAACAGTTCCGGAATCTCACTCAGGAATACCGGCACATAGTCAGCCCTTCCTTCTTTCACTGCCTGGCGTAGCGAGGCCGATACAAAAAGGGAGTTGAAATGAAAGATGCCTTCGTATTGGGGCTTGTCTAGCTGCACATCGCCATAAACGGTGATGGATACCAGTTCCACATCCCTTAAGCGGCCGGCTTCTTCGGCCAGGGCTTTCAGGAAAAGGGTCGGTGTTTGCGCGCTTCCCTGTACATAAACCCGATTGCCGGGCTGGATAATGGATAAAGCTTCACGGGGCGTTTGATAGTATAGTGGAAAATTCATGGCGCAAAATTAGTTACTGTACGGTAAGTGTTCATGATGCGCGTTAGTGAGGCGGCTGACGCATGTCATAATCGGGATTGGTTTCCCCGACAGATGCGATGGATCCTGATGGCTATTATTATCTTCGCGCCGCAATGATGGCTGAATCTCCTCAACGACAGATATGGATAGGTATCGGTCTCGCCTTGTTGGCGGTGATCGTTTGGTCTGGCAATTTTGTGGTGGCCCGGGGCGTGATCGAAGAGATACCGCCTGGTACCCTCGCATTTTTTCGCTGGCTTACGGGTACTATTATTATCATCCCGCTTGGTTGGAAACAAACCCGGGAAAGCTGGCCGGCCATTCGAAAGTCAATGGTCTATTTGTTTTGGACCGCCCTGGCGGGTATCACTTTGTTCAATACCCTGGTCTATATTGGTGCGCATTACAGTACCGCCATTAATCTTGCCCTCATCGGCACTACCTCATCACCCGTGATGGCGATTATACTGGCTCGTATATTTTTAAAGGAGAAACTGGATCGCTTTAAAGTGGTGGGGGTATTTATCTGCCTGCTGGGAGTGCTCTTCCTGCTGGCCAGGGGCAATCCCACACAATTACTGCATCTTTCATTCAACCGGGGCGATGGGTGGGTGTTGTTGGCAGCATTGTCTTTTGCGATATATAATACACTTGCCAGGCGAAAGCCGGCCGGCATTCCACCCTTAGCCTTCCTCGTCGTCATTTTTGTGATGGGTACCCTTATGCTGATCCCTTTCCTGGTTTGGGATCGCGTGCATTATCCACCGGTAAGCTGGAATCCATCCTTATGGGGCGTAATCCTGTACCTGGGTCTGGGCACTTCTGTTATCAGTTTTATTTGCTGGAACAGGGCGATACGCTACCTGGGCGCGGGACGCACGGCGTTGTTTGGTAACCTGATCCCCGTCTTCAGCAGTCTGGAAGCGGCTTTGTTCCTAAACGAACATTTTGGCTGGGTTCACCTGGTGAGTATGCTGCTCGTATTCGCGGGGATCGTGCTGGCCAACTGGAAATTGTTTCGATAGATTGCCTGGCATTCTGTCTGCTTCTTATTTATTGTAATGTAAAGCTACCATGTACGCTCCTGTCAATAGCGATTGGCAGGGCACCCCACTTTCTTGCCTTTCTTTGAGCTGGGGAGTCCCGCTATTTGTTTGTATTTGTCAAAATAGAAACGATAGGTGAAACTGAAGCCTATAAAGAAATAGCCATCTTTGTTTTGACTGTTGCCTCTTACAGCACCGGCGGCGGGGTAGGGGCCTGCGCCCACTTCATCGCCCCGGTAAGCCATTTCCACGCTTTGTGGCCCCTTGGAGGCAAGTAATACCGATTGATCAGCATAAACGCCACTAACATCGTCGAGATAGTCGGTAAAGGTTTTGCGATAACCCAGCTCAAACCCCACCCGCATATCTTCGTTCAGCATTCTTTCCACGCCAACCGACAGTGGAATATTGAATTGCGTGAGTTTGTAGGGGTCCACTCCAGCCACCACGCCCTGTCCTTCTGTGCCCAGGGGTTGAAGTTTCACCTTATTGCCATTCGCATCAACAGCCGTAGGGTTAAAGCGATAGAGGCCGATGCCGGCGGCGACATAGGGCGTCCACCAGTGGTAATTCAGGTTAAGGATGCTGTAGTGCAATCCCGCTTCCCATTCAAATATCCCGGAACGGAAACTGAGATTGCGTTGCTGCATGGCTGCGGTACCCCTGGCATCGTCGCCCCGGAGGCCGCCAAGGCTGAGGTAAGATCGAAGCGCAAAATGTTCGCTTAAATCGTAGCGAACACCGAGGGATCCCATAAATCGGCTTTGTGCAAGGGAAACGGCCCGGGCTTTCAGGTCGCCATTATAGCTGCTGATACCAGCACGGGCCGAAAAATGGAAATTCTGGCAAAAGGCGGTCAGGGGAGCCAGCAGAATGATACAGGTTAACTTTTTCATGAATCGGATGATGGATACCTACCCATAACGATCCGATCCCGGAAAAAGTATAATCTAGCGCCGGGCAGTGGCCGCACTCATTTCAATCACAAGCAGTTGACGTTCCGCAGGCAGTTCGCTGGCGCTGTAATGCAGACTCCATTTTCCGCTGGCATGGGCATGCGCTATAGCGGCCACTTTGGCCAGATCCAGTTCCATCGGCGAAGCGGCCTGGCTGCTATTGGCAAATTTCCACACCTGCTGCACCTGCATCGATGCATCGCGAAGGGTGATCTGCCTGTTCTTGCCATTCTTCCCGCAATGATAGTAAATGATCCGAAGCTGCTGTTGCTCCTGCGATAGATCCAGTTTCAGCAAAGCAGGCTGCGCCAGCTCCTTGCCAAATTTTTGCAGGATCAGTTTTTGGTTCAGGTACACTTCAAAACCTTCGCCACCCCGGGCAGAACGGTAAGAAGGTAGGCCTACACCCAGGAGGAGCAGCAACAGGCTGAAACGGAAGATTCCGGAGAGATGATTGACTTTCATGGCTGAGTTTTTTGATGATAAATGAAATGGCAACCATGAAATTAATGGCCGGATCAGCGCATGTCAAACGGACTTGACGAAAGGAAGGAAATTGATGATTTGCGGGCTTTAAAGTTTTAAGTTCTAAGTTTTAAGTTTTAAGTGAGGAGACTTGAAGTATTTTATTATTGAGTACCTAATTCCCTTAAAACTTAGAACTTAAAACTTACAACTTACAACTCAAAAATTCCTCCTATTCCTGATTCTACTCAACGTCTCCAGCGTCATACCCAGGTATGAGGCAATATGTTTTAGCGGAATCCGGTTGCAGAGGTTGGGGCGGGTTTCCATCAGTCTTTTATACCGCTTCTCAGCAGCATGTATGCGTGCGATATAGGCCCGCTCTTCTGCTTCGCGATAGCTTTCTTCGAGAATGATGCGACCCACTACATTGGTTTCGGGAAACTCACGGTACAGCCTTTCTATCAGGTCGTAGGGAATGGCTACCAGTTCGCAGGTTTCCAGTGCCTGCACCATTTCTTCCGAAGGCCGACGAATGGCGAGATTGCGGATGGTGCCGATCACTTCATTTTCTTCATTGATCCAGGTGGTAATTTCACGACCATCTTCAATAAGCATGCCCCGGGCAACTCCCTTCACTATAAAGTAAAGCTCATCACCGGAACTGCCTTTTTTCAGGATCAGTTTGCCGCGTGGTACCATTACCGGCCGGGTGTGCTGATTGATCAATGTAATGGCGCCTTCGCTGACGGGGGCAATCTGCGAAAAAAAGATGGATACCGGCGAATAGCCGCCATAGTTTTCCCAAATAGTAGAAAGTCCGGAACGGGTGGTGGGGTTAGTCAAGAGCCTTAAGTATGTAATGAAACAATAACATAGGAATCAATCCTACGATTTTAGCAATTACTGATTAATATTTAACTATTTCAAGTTTATTCTCACATTTTACGGAAATTGGACAAAAGATCGAATCATGCGTTGTTTTTTGATCACTCTGATATTGGGCTTTGGCCTTTCGATGGCATTGCAGGCCCAACCGGTGAAGGACCATGGCATGCTTTCCGTTAAAGGAACGCAGTTGGTGAATGAAAAGCAGGAACCGGTTGTGCTGCGGGGTATGAGCTTTGGCTGGCATTGCTTTTGGCCCCGCTTCTATACGGCTGGCGCTGTGAGCTGGCTGCATCGCGACTGGGGGATCAGTGTGGTGCGCGCCGCACTGGGAATTGAGCCCGGCGAAAACAGCTATCTGAAGAAACCGGAATGGTCCAAAGAAAAAATTACCACGGTGGTAGATGCGGCTATCAGGGAAAATATCTACGTGATTATCGACTGGCATAGCCACAATATCAATCTCGAAGAAGCCAAAGCCTTTTTTACCGAAATGGCTACGCGCTATGGAAAGAACCCACACGTGATCTACGAGATCTTCAATGAACCCGATTATGAATCCTGGGAAGAGGTAAAAGCCTATTCCATCGAAATCATCAATGTCATCCGGGCCATTGACCCGGATAATATCATCCTCGTGGGTTCGCCACACTGGGATCAGGACCTGCATATTGTGGCCGATGACCCCTTGAAGGGCTTTGACAATATCATGTACGGCCTTCATTATTATGCCGCCACGCATAAGCAATCCCTGCGCGACCGGGCCGATTATGCCCTTAGCAAGGGCATCCCGATTTTTATTTCGGAATCAGCGGGCATGGAAGCTACCGGCGATGGTCCACTC
Source organism: uncultured Citrobacter sp. (assembly GCA_964395095.1). Lineage (GTDB taxonomy): Bacteria > Bacteroidota > Bacteroidia > Chitinophagales > Chitinophagaceae > CAYMZZ01. Next base: position 94,327 of record CAYMZZ010000010.1, on the reverse strand, counting down.
GACCATGAAGAATGGCAGCGTTGGATCGACTGGGCCGAATCCAAAAAGATCAGTTGGGTTACCTGGTCCGTTTCCGATAAGGATGAAACCTGCTCCGTCTTGTTGCCGACAGCATCATCGGAAGGAGGCTGGACGCAGCAGGATCTCAAGCCATCAGGCATAGCCGTTCGGGAAAAGATCCGGAAGCTCAACGGCAAAGACTGATCACATTTTCTTACCTTAGGCCTAAACAAGGTTATGGTTCGAACTCTTTTGGCCCTGCTGTTCATTTTTGTCATGCTCAACCAGGCATCCGCCCAAAAGCCTGCGTTGAATATCATCGCCTACTATTCGGGTAATGAAACCTCTATTGACGGTTATCCCGTAGAAAAGCTCTCGCATATTATCTATAGTTTTTGCCACCTGAAAGGGAACCGACTCAATGTGGATGATGCGCGTGATACGGCCACCATCAAAAAGCTGGTGGCACTAAAAAAGCAGAATCCGCAACTGAAAATAATGTTGTCGCTGGGCGGATGGGGTGGATGCAAACCCTGTTCCGAAACATTTGCCCGCGCCGATGCCCGGAAAGAGTTTGCCGCCTCCGTAAAGGAGTTGAACGACTATTTTGGCACCGATGGTATTGACCTCGACTGGGAATATCCCGGCATTCCGGGCCACCCGGATCATCCCTGGTCGCCGGATGACCGGCCCCATTTCACCTCTCTCGTTCAGGAACTGCGCAATGCCCTGGGGCCAAAGCAGGAGATAAGTTTTGCCGCCGGTGGCTTTCCGCGGTTCCTCGAAGAAGCGGTGGAGTGGAACAAACTGGCTCCCCTGATTGATCGGGTCAACCTGATGAGTTACGACCTGGTGAGTGGATTCAGCACCCGTACGGGTCACCACACCCCCCTTTATTCCACCAGCGAACAGGTAGAATCGGCGCACCAGGCCATCGCCTGGCTCGACAGTATTGGTTTTCCCCTGAACAAACTGGTTATTGGAGCCGCCTTTTACGGACGGAGTTGGGAAGGGGTTGTTGCCGACAACAATGGACTTTATAAAGAGGGAAAATTCAAGAGCTTTGTGCCATATCGTACTTTTCCCCAACAGGTAACGGTTGAAAAGGGCTTTCGTTTCTTCCGCGATCCGGTAGCGAAAGCGCCTTATGCCTATAATGAAAAGGAAAAACTTTTCATCACTTATGATGATGAAATTTCCATCCGCGCCAAAACAGAATATGCCATCAGCAAGGGACTCGATGGTATCATGTTTTGGGAACTCACACTCGATCCCAAACAGAACGGTTTGCTTGAGGTGATATACCGGGCCGCAACCGAGTAAACAGGTTTATTTGCCCCAGCGATAGGTTTTAATCCGGAATCCGGCCAGGTCAAGCACACGGTCGGTAACGGTAGCGGCCAATTCTTCGAATGTTTTGGGCAGACTGTAAAAGGAGGGTGTAGCCGGGCAAATGATGCCACCAGCCAGTGTCACCGTTTCCATATTGCGGATATGCACCAGGTTGTAAGGCGTATCGCGAACCACCAAAATCAGTTTTCTTCTTTCCTTCAAAGCCACATCGGCGGCGCGTGTAATGAGGTCATTGGAAATGCCTGATGCGATCCGGCCCATCACCCCCATCGAACAGGGTATAACGATCATGGTATCGTAACCGCCAGACCCCGACGCGAATGGCGCCAGAAAATCCTGGGTATGAAAATACCGGTAGGGATAATGCTCAAAACCCTTATCGCCTATTTCGGTTTCCCAAACCTGGCGGGCATTTTCTGTCATGATAATGTCAAGCGCTTCCCATTGATCCGATAACTGCTGCAGTTTGTCGAGTATCGTCTTGGCATAAATAGAGCCACTGGCGCCGGTAATGGCGACCACGATTTTTTTCTTTTGTTCCATTGTCAGGGCAAAATTCAGGTGATTGATGCAGATACAACAATAAATTTAAGCAAACGTTTGCGCAAGCCTGAAACAAAACACATTATAAAAAAATCAGCGTTGTGACATTGAGATGCATCAAGAAATCGTGTTTTTTTGACACTTGACCCAAAAAATTTTGGCAAAAAGTTTTGAATTAATTCTTTATTACCGATATTGCCCATGAATTTTCATAGGATAAGGTTTAATGGTTAATGGTTTTTGATTAGGGCCCTCCCGGATTTTATTCGGGAGGTCTTTTTTTTAGGTAATAGGTTGAAAGTTTTAAGTAGTAAGTTATTGGGACTTTTAAGGGGGCATAATTTTTTCCCTTGATCTTTTCCCCGGCCAACTATAACCCGGTCATTGTTACATTTTGCAAAACGGACATAATTAAAAAAGACCTATCAGTTCTCCTCTGATAGGTCTTTTTAATTTGTATAGTAAAAAAACTTCCTTTCTAAACTTAAAACTTACAACTTAAAACTTACAACTTAATCGATACACTCACCTCGCTTCCGCCATATCCGGAATCGCTTCCACTTTGTATTCGCCCGCATCGAGTTTCTTCTTGGTCGCCGAAAAGGCTTCCAGGGTTTGACGGATATCTTCGTCGGTATGGACGGCCGTGGGGATAAGACGGTAGATGATATGTCCTTTGGGAATCACGGGGTACACCACGATGGAGCAGAAAATACGGTAATTCTCGCGCAGGTCCATGACCATGGCGGTTGCTTCTTCCACACCACCTTTCATATACACGGGCGTAACCACGGAATCGGTTTTGCCGATATCGAAGCCACGTTCCTTTAATCCGTTCTGGAGTTTGAGGGCATTTTCCCAGAGCTTGTCTTTGAGTTCCGGTTGGGTACGCAGCAGTTCCAGCCGCTTCAGGTTACCTATAACCAGGGGCATGGGCAAGCTTTTGGCGAATATTTGCGAGCGGATATTGTAGCGGATATAGTCGATGATCTGGCGGTCACCGGCGATAAAGGCGCCGATGGAAGCCATTGATTTGGCGAAAGTGGAAAAATACAGATCGATTTTATCCTGCACTCCCTGCTCTTCGCCGGCGCCGGCACCCGTTTTTCCGAGGGTACCAAAGCCATGGGCATCATCCACCAGCAGGCGAAACTGATACTTATCTTTTAAGGCGGCAATTTCCTTAAGCTTACCCTGGTCACCTGCCATACCAAATACACCTTCCGTAATCACGAGAATGCCGCCGGCTTTTTGTTTCTCGATGAGTGCGGTGGCGCGCTGCAATTGCTTTTCGCAGTCCTGCACGTCGTTATGCTTGAACACGTAGCGATGACCGGGATGCAAACGCAGGCCATCGATGATGCAGGCATGGCTTTCGGCATCGTACACAATCACATCATGTCGGCCACAAAGCACATCGATCAGGCTCACCATGCCCTGGTATCCAAAGTTGACCAGGATGGCGTCTTCCTTGCCTTCGAAGGCGGCCAGTTCGGCTTCCAATTGCTCGTGGTAATTGCTGTTGCCACTCATCATGCGCGCACCCATGGGCAGCGCCAGTCCAAAATCCTGTGTCGCGCGGGCATCAGCTTCGCGCACTTCAGGGTGATTGGCCAGTCCAAGGTAATTGTTGAGGCTCCAAACGATCATGTCCTTGCCACGAAACTTCATGCGACTACCAATTTCACCCTCCAGCTTGGGAAAAGCAAAATAGCCATGCGCACGTTCGCGATGCTGTCCGATTGGACCATAATTCTTCAATAAACGTTCAAATATATCTGCCATATTAGTTGAATTGTTGAATTGTTGAATCGTTGGGAGTTTAGGGTTTAAGGTTTAAGGTTTAAGGTTAAAGGGTTATTCTATTACTGTAAAGATAGAATGGAAAAGCTTTACCCGTATCCACTCAACCTTAAACCTTAAACCTTAAACTTTCAACGCTATATCACCAGCAATGCATCACCATAACTAAAGAAACGGTATTTGTCCTTGATCGCTTTCTTATACGCTTCCATGGTGAGTTCATAACCCGCGAAGGCGCAGGTCATGATCAGCAGGCTGGTTTTGGGAAGATGGAAATTGGTGACCAGCGAATCGGCAATATTGAAATCGTAAGGGGGGTGGATAAACATATTCGTCCATCCTTCCGAAGGTTTCAGTAATTTTTGCGCGGTAAAGCTCGACTCGAGCGCGCGCATGGTAGTGGTGCCTACGGAGCAGATGCGATGGCCATATTCTTTGGCGCGGTTCACAATCTTGCAGGCGTTATCTTCTATGCGGTAGTATTCCGCGTCCATTTTATGTTTGCTGAGGTCTTCCACTTCAATGGGGCGGAAGGTACCCAGGCCGGTATGCAGTGTTACTTCGGCAAAGCGTACACCTTTGATTTCGAGACGTTTAATTAGCTCCCGGCTAAAGTGCAGGCCGGCAGTGGGGGCCGCCACTGCGCCCTCATGCTTGGCATATACGGTTTGATAGCGCTCCTTGTCTTCCTCGTCGGGCTTACGCTTGATGTATTTGGGCAGGGGAGTCTCTCCCAGCTTTTCCAATTGTTCACGAAATCCTTCTTCCGAACCTTCCCACAGAAAGCGAATGGTACGGCCCCGGCTGGTAGTGTTGTCAATTACTTCCGCCACCAGGTCTTCCTGGTCGCCAAAATACAGTTTATTACCCACGCGAATCTTGCGCGCCGGGTCTACGATCACATCCCAAAGCCGGTTGGGCCTATTCAGTTCGCGCAGTAGAAATACTTCGATCTTGGCGCCGGTTTTTTCCTTGCGGCCATACATGCGGGCCGGGAATACCTTGGTGTTGTTGACAACAAATACATCCTTGTCGTCAAAGTAGTCAAGTATATCCCGAAAATGCTTATTTTCGATTTGGCCGGTGTGGCGGTGCACGACCATCATACGGGCATCTTCACGGCGTTTGGCAGGATGTTGGGCAATAAGATTCAGGGGCAGGTCGAAACGGAATTGTGAAAGCTTCATGTGTGTATTAGGCGGTTGTTTATGAAGGTCTCATGACGCAAACCGGGTAGCCAATACCTGAGGAGTGTGTACCAATCCCCGGTCTTACGGCACCGGGCCTGGTCATGCTGACTGCTTTTAAAGCGTGCAAAGGTACTAAATTTAAGGCAATTCCGGGGATTTGTGCCCCTAATTTTTTAAACCGCGAAAGCCGTAGAATTTTTCCGCTTTTTTACCGTTATTATGGACCTGGTCGGGGTTGGCAGCCAACGATTTCTGTGGAATTTTCCCCGGCCAGGCATCCACCGGTTATCCGGCTCTGAAAGGCCGGACAAACAACTTAACGAACCACTTTATTTGACAATATGAGATGGATATTATGGCTGGGTCTGCTTTTGCCTGCAATGGCCACCGCGCAGGAACCCCGTATCAAAAACAAGAAATACCAGGGATTGCTTTGGGAGATTACCGGCAATGGGCTTAAGAAGCCTTCCTACCTGTTTGGCACCATGCACGTAAGCAGTAAAGTCGCTTTTCACCTGGCCGATTCCTTTTACCTGGGTATCAAGGGTGCCGATGTGGTGGCCCTCGAAACCAATCCGGAAACCTGGCAGGAAGACCTGGTGAAATACAACCGCGCGATGAGCGAGGCCGAAAATATGGAAGGCAACCAGGGCCGGACCCTGCCCCAGCGCTATCTCCGGGAAGAAACCCTTCGCTTCTTTGAATACGAAAAACGCATTGAAGAAGCCCTGCAAAGCAACCCCTCCGCTATTAATAGTCTCCTTTACAGATCCTATGGCAATATGTCGAGCGACTTTGAAGAAGACACTTACCTCGATATGTACATCTACCAATGTGGTAAGCGCTGGGGTAAAAAAGTGGCTGGAGTTGAAAACTACGACGAGAGCATGCGCCTGATGGCGGAAGCTTACCTCGATGCGGCGAACGACAAGAACAAAAAGCCGAGGATGTACGACCGTGAAAGCGGGTTCTCCAGCGACCGGCTGCAGGAGTCGTACCGCACGGGTAACCTCGACTGGCTCGACAGCATCAATCATTATAACAGCACTTCGGCGGCCTTTGATGAAAAGTTCCTGTACCAGCGTAATGACATTCAGGCCAATGGTATCGATTCTATTCTGCGCAGGGGGCTGTCGCTCTTTGTAGGCGTGGGTGCAGCGCACCTCCCCGGCGAAAGAGGGGTGATTGAAATACTGCGTGCGAGAGGGTATCAACTGCGCCCGGTGAAAATGGGCTCGCGCGATAGCGAGCACAAGAAGCTGGTGGAGAAACTGCGGGTACCTGTGTCGTTTACAACATGGCATTCCGAAGATGGTCTTTTCCAGGTAGACGTGCCCGGTACCCTTTTTGCTATGGGGGAAGGCCAGAACGATGGACAAAGGCAGTTTGCCGATATGGCCAATGGGAGCTACTACATGCTCACGCGCATACTCACCAATGCCTGGCTTTGGAACCATTCCACCAACAGGGTTCAGCAGGTGATAGACAGTTTACTGTACGAAAACATTCCGGGCCGTATCATCAGCAAGGAAAATTTTACCCATAACGGATACCCCGGCATCAAAATTACCAATCGCACACGCAGGGGTGATGTGCAACGATACCAGATTTATGTTACTCCTTTCGAGGTTCTGATTTTCAAATTGAGCGGCACCGGCGATTATGTATTGAATGGCGATGAGGCGGATCGGTTTTTTGGCAGTATACAGATCAGGCCTTATGCTTCGGATGGCTGGCAGGATTATTCGCCCACCTATGGCGGTTTTGCTGTTTCCCTGCCACATAAACCCTTTATCGGTAATGATGGAAGCTGGATATTTGATGCTGTGGACAACAAGTCGAATACCCAGTACAGGGTAATTCGAACGGATGTGCCGAATCACTATTTCGCCTCCGTCGACAGTTTTGACCTGGGACTGATGGAAGAAAGTTTTTCCGCATCCGCTTTTATTGAAAAAAGATTGACACGGAAAAATTTGGGGTATCAATCCTATCCCGCACTGGAAGCCAGCTATCGCGACAAGACTGGTAAATATCTGCGCGCCCGTTTTATTATACAGGGGCCTCATTATTACACCTTGCTGGCGAGGGGCGATAAGCAGCATAAGCAGATGGATCGCTTTTTTCAATCCTTTAGCCTGGCGCCAAAGCACTATCCGCCTTCTGTAGTACGGACCGATACTTCGCTTTTCTTCGCCGTCAACAGCCCGGTGTATCCCGAACTCGATAGTGGGATTACCCAAATGCCCATCATCCAGTTGCAGGTAGATGAACAGGCGAGGAAGTTTGATCCAAAGGACGAGCTGACCCGTTCGCGCATCATCCGGCATGATTCAACAGGTGAGCAGATCTATGTTGAATTCTCTAAACTCAGCCCCTATGTATCAATCGAGGACGAAGAGAAGCAGCACCGCGTACCGGGTATGAGTTATGATACATCCTGGATCGTTAGGAAAGCGACTGCCTGGAGCGATCCTTCGGGATACCAGGTGCGCGAATGGCAGTTGAGCGATACCGGCAGCAGCCGCCTGCTATGGCATCAGCGTTGGTACCGGGAAGGTATTGAATACAATATTTCCACACAGATTGATACGCTGACTCCCAGGAGTCGGTTTCTGACTGATTTTTTCCAAAGTTTTCGTCCCCTCGATTCGCTGATACAACAGGTAAGGGCAAAAGACAAAGTGGCTTTATTTCTCCAGGACTTTTACAGTGGCGACAGCCTTGATCGTCGCCGGGCCATCAGCGGCCTTGATCATCTTGATCTCGACAGTGCGCATCTAAAGGATTGGCTTGCGGCCATTAAAAGTCTTGAATGGAAGGAAAAGGGTTACCTCGAGGTAAAAAAGGAGTTCATTGGTAAGTTATCGGAGATAAGAACGATAGAGGCAACAAAGGCCCTGTTGGAAATATATCATGTTGCAGGCGACACGCTCGAGTTGCAGAATGCCGTGCTGGAAACCTTGCTGCGCCAGGAGACGAAGGAGGGCTTTCATCAGTTCAGGGATATTGTCATGAACGAACCGCCGATTATTGAAAGATCGAATAACGACTATGGCGAAAACTTCAACCGCCTGATGGAGCTGTATCGGAGTATGGGTGTAATGGACGAATATTTTGCCGCCAGCCGGAATGGCTCATTCTTCGATGAACTTTCCGACTCCCTGCAGTTGTCGAAGACGATATTGCCCGATTTATTGCCGCTATTGAACCTTGAAGAGTATCGCAGGCCCCTGATGAAGTTGATGGGCGAAATGATCGACAGCAGCCTGCTAAGTCCTGAGGAGTACAGCATGTACTACAGTAAGTTTATGCTCGAGGCGAGGATGGCTTACCGGAAATTGCTGGCCGATGCCCGGACCCGGAGTATGGAAAAGGCCATGAAGGAGCAGGAAGGCGGTGGTATGTTTTCCAGCTTTTATCAAAATGAGGATGAGGACCACAGTGGAGAAATACCTTCGTACCTGCAATTATTACTTCCATTCAGGAGCGAGAAAGAGGCAGTACCGGATCTGATCAACCAAATGCTGAAAGACGGTCCGCCGGTTCTTCGCTACGACCTGACCAGCCTGCTGTTGGATGAGGGAATGGTAGTACCCGATTCGATACTGGAGGCTTTGGCCAGGGATGACCGCTATCGGTACCGGCTCTATACGAAATTACACGCCACGGATAAGCTCAGTCTGTTTCCGGCCAGGTGGTACAGTCACGAGCTGCTCGCCCGTAGTGAATTGAAGGCTAATGGCGGCTATTCCAATATGGATACCCTGGTGTATATTGATCGCCTCCCGGCGAAGGGAGAAGGCAGAGAAGGGTTCGTATATTTCTTCCGATATGGCAATAGCCAACAGCCCAATAGCTGGAAGATCGCCACAGTAGGCCTGGTTCCAAAAGATGCGAAACAATACCTCTGGCCCAAACCAGAGGAGAAGCTCGGGTATTATTCAAGGCGCAGACTTTACCTATCCACGCAATGGACTGATTTATCGGAGACCCGTTTCCTGGAAGATGAACCAATAAAGCCGCAATTGGAAAAGCAGTTGCGAAAGCTAAACGTGAAAAAGCAGAATAGCGGCCAACGATTTTATGAGGAAACCTACCGCAATAGTTATTATTGATTCAGTATCGTGGCAGGTGAGCAATAGTTTTGCCAGGAATACTGTCAATCAGTTTTTGGGTATAGGGTGACTTAGGCGCCTGGTAAAGGGTATCTGATGGGCCCGATTCTACAATTCGTCCTGCTTGCATCACCATGATGCGATCGCTGAGATAACGTATGACGGATAGGTCATGCGAAATGAAAATGATGGTGAATCCATATTCTGCTTTCAGATCATTCAACAGGTTTAGTATTTGCGCCTGCACACTTACATCCAGTGCAGAAACAGACTCATCACATACCAGGAATTCGGGTTGGAGGCCAAGGGCACGCGCAATCACGATTCGCTGGCGCTGCCCTCCGGAGAACTCATGCGGATAGCGGTTATAATGCGCTCCGCTGAGTCCTACTTTTTCGAGCAACGCTATTACTTTTTCTTTTCGCGCCTTGGCGGTTAATTGAATACCATGCACTTTCAATGGCTCGGCAATTGCCGGGCCAATGGGTAGCCGGGGGTTGAGTGAAGAAAAAGGATCCTGGAAAATGATCTGCAGGTGGCGGCGAAGATTACGCATATCCTTCCCGCTACGAAATAGGAGGTTTTCACCCTTATAGGTTATGGTTCCGGCGCTGGGATCGATAAGGCGCAGCAATGTTCTGCCCAGCGTGGTTTTGCCACACCCGCTTTCACCAACGAGGCCTAATGTTTCGCCCGACATTACATTAAAACTCAAATCATCGATGGCCCGGAAAATCTTTGTCGGCTTCCCGAGCAGGTTGCGACCGATGGTATAATCAACACGGAGATTGTTCACTTCCATTAATACCTGGCTGGGTGCCGGTATGGTATTATCCCTGACCGGGCTCTGTGCCTCGCTTACTCTTGTAGGGCTACTATTATCCAGGAAATCACTCACGGTTGGAAGCCGCTTTCCCCGGCTGTGGAGTGCCGGCCGGCAGGCGAGCAAACCCCTGGTGTAAGGGTGAGCCGGATTTTGGAACAGATCTGCCACCTGGCCCTGTTCTACAATACGACCCCGGTACATAACCACAGCACGGTCGGCTATTTCGGCCACCACGCCCCAGTCGTGGGTGATAAAGATGATACCCATGCCGGTTTCGGCCTGCAAATCTTTGAGCAGATCCAGGATGGTTTTCTGCACCGTTACATCGAGCGCGGTAGTGGGTTCGTCGCATATCAGCAGGGATGGATGTCCACACATGGCCATAGCGATCATTACCCTTTGCTTTTGCCCACCGCTCAATTGATGGGGATATTTCTGAAATGAGCCGAGAGGATCCGGCAGTTTCACTTTTTCGAACCAGTGCAGCACTTCTTCACGCGCCTGCCTGGCGGTTACTTTCCGGTGCATCCGAATGGCTTCCATAACCTGGTCACCACAACGCATAACCGGGTTGAGCGAACTCATGGGTTCCTGAAATACCATTGCGATACCGGCACCACGAATTTTCTGGAGCCGGTCCGGCGCCAGGCCAATCATTTCAACAGGCGATTGACCGGGAGCACAAAAACGGATACTTCCATTTTTGTAAAAACTGGTTGTTTTAGACAATAACTGGAGGATGGAAAGCGAAGTAACCGATTTGCCTGATCCCGATTCGCCCACCAGTGCCAGGATTTCGCCCGCATTCAGGGCAAAGGAAACCTTGTCAAGCGCCAGGTGCCTGTCTGTACCGCTGACAAATTCGAGGGAAAGTTCTTCTATGCTCAGTAGCGGATGCATCAATCGGGCAATACCTTAATCTTCAGTTTTTTGGCAGGAGTGGGATAATAGGCCATACATACGGCGCAATCCTGCGGTGTAGTGCTATCGATACTAAAATAGAATTCATCACCTTCCTGAATAGAATCGGGGAAACTGCAGGGGCTGCCCAGGGCAAAAGCGTTCTGGTATTTCTTGCCAGTGCTCTCATCCGTCCACTCCGCTTCCAGCAGCGATGAATCCAGTTTGCCTTCCACCAGGCTGATGGTATAATTCATACAAAGGGCCCTGATCGCTAATTTGCCTTTGAGGCGGGTGGGCTCCGTTTCTGTTTTACCGCCGCAACGTTCTGCGGAAATGGTCAACAGAAAGATGCCGGTAAGTGTCAGGAAATATTTCATGTGGATTGTTTAAAAGCGTAAGTGTCGTACCGTAAGTCCGTCATTAATGAGTTGTTTCAGCGATTCAATCCCAACGCGCAGATGGGTTTCCACGAATTGTGCCGTTACCGTTTTGTCGCTTTCCTCCGTTTTCACTCCTTCGGGCACCATGGGTTGATCACTCACCAGCAATAGGGCCCCTGTCGGGATTTTGTTGTAAAAGCCAACGGAGAAAATGGTGGCTGTTTCCATATCAATGGCATAAGCCCTAACCATTTGCAGATATTCCTTGAACGACTCATCGTGTTCCCAAACGCGCCGGTTGGTGGTGTACACCACACCGGTCCAATAATCCACCCCAAAATCGCGAATGGTAGTGGATACGGCTTTTTGCAGGGCGAAGGCGGGCAGGGCCGGTACTTCGGCCGGGAAATAATCGTTCGACGTACCCTCGCCCCTGATGGCGGCGATAGGCAGAATAAGGTCGCCAATCTTGTTGCGTTTTTTTAGTCCGCCGCATTTGCCGAGGAATAAGACGGCCCGGGGTTCTATTGCCGTGAGCAGGTCCATAATGGTGGCTGCGGTAGGGCTGCCCATACCAAAATTGATGATGGTGATATCCTCGGCCGTGGCACATTGCATAGGTCGGCCGATTCCCACAATGGGTACCTGGTGCCAGGCGGCAAACAGGTTTACATAATTACTGAAATTGGTCAGCAGTACATACTTACCAAAATTCTCCAGCTTTTCACCCGTATAGCGGGGTAGCCAGTTCTCTACTATTTCTTCTTTCGATTTCATACTCATTTTCCGAAAGCCTGCTTTCTTTTGCTTCGCTCTCTGATTCGCAATTTAATCATTTACTTTTGAAGCATGCTCCACATTCAGTTTCCCGAACCCGATTTTCGTATGGAGGAAAGAGGCGGTCGAAGGATGATCTTTGATCCGGTTCGCCGCCGCTGGCTGCTGCTCACACCGGAGGAATGGGTTCGACAGAATTTTGTGAACTACCTGCTCCGGCAGCAGGGTTATCCCGCCACCCTTATCGCCCTCGAAAAACAGATACACCTGGGCGAAATGACCAAACGCTTTGATATTCTGGTGTACGATCCCGCGCACCAGCCCTGGCTGATGGTGGAATGCAAAGCGCCTACGGTTTCACTTACGGAAGATACCCTGCAACAGGTATTACGCTACCAGATGGTCCTGCCGGTATCGTATCTGCTGATCAGCAATGGACAACAAACCATGGGATGGAAAAAAGAAGGAAAGGAGCTGGTGTTGTTGGAAGCAATGCCGGAGTTTCCGGAGTTGTAAGTTTTAAGTTGTAAGTTTTAAGTTGTAAGTTTTAGGTTATAAGTTGAGGGTAAGTTGAATGCACTATTTACAACCAATAACCTATAACTTAAAACTTACAACTTAAAACTTACAACTAAACTCCCTCATCCGAACAAATCACTACTCAAATACCGATCTCCCCGATCGCAGGCTATGAACACAATTAAGCCGCTTTCCATTTCCTGTGCCAGCCGTATGGCGGCGGATGCAGCTCCTCCGCTGCTCATGCCCGCGAAAATACCTTCTTCCCGGGCAAGCAGTCGTGCATAACGGGTAGCTTCTTGTTGCGATACATCCAGTATCCGGTCCACCCTTTCGGGTTCAAAAATTTTAGGCAGGTATTCTTTGGGCCATCGGCGGATGCCGGGAATGGAAGAGTCTTCTGTGGGCTGGCATCCCACAATTTGCAGGCTGCTATTTTTCTCTTTCAGATAGCGGGAGCAACCCATAATGGTGCCGGTGGTGCCCATGCTGCTGACAAAATGTGTGACCTGCCCCTGCGTGTCGTTCCAAATCTCCGGACCCGTGGTTTTGTAATGCGCCAGGTAATTATCGGGATTGGCAAACTGGTTCAGGATAAAATGGCTACCGGCGGCCGCTTTGGCTTCCGCATAGTCGCGGCAGGTTTCAATATTTTCGAGCAGGGTTACTTTAGCGCCAAAGGCTTCCATCGTGAGAGTGCGCTCGCGTGTTGACGTCGACGGCATCACCAGTTCTATATCCAGGTTGTAAAGCCTTGCGATCATGGCCAGGGCAATACCGGTATTGCCACTGGTGGCCTCAATGAGCTGATCACCGGGTTTAATATCTCCTCTTTCAATCGCCGAACGAATCATATTGAGTGCGGGTCGGTCCTTTACGCTTCCCCCGGGGTTATTACCCTCCAGTTTGGCAAAGATTTTTACCTGCCGGTTGGGGTTCAGCTTTCTGATTTCCACCATCGGGGTTTTTCCTACAAGGTCAATTATTTGCGACATATCAGGCGGGCGTATTCTGGTCAACTACTTCGGTTTCGGATTTGTGGTACACCGTACTAAAGGGAGGTATGCTGCGCGTGAGCCATACATTTCCACCCACGATACTATGATGTCCGATCACGGTGTCGCCTCCAAGGATGGTGGCGCCGGAATAAATAATTACGTGGTCTTCCACCGTGGGATGGCGCTTGGTGTAGGCCATGCTCTTATCCACACTCATCGCCCCAAGGGTTACTCCCTGGTATAGCTTCACATGGTCGCCAATTTCGGTGGTTTCACCAATTACAATACCGGTACCATGGTCGATAAAAAAATGCGCCCCTATTTTGGCCGCGGGATGAATGTCAATACCTGTACGCGAATGCGCGTGTTCGGTTAGGATTCGGGGAAGCAAGGGTATCTGCAATTGGTGCAAGGCATGGGCGAGCCGGTAAAAAGCGATGGCATAAAAGCCAGGATAGGCCCTTATCACTTCAAAAGCGCTGTTGGCGGCAGGATCGCCCGCAACAATGGAGGCGATATCCGTATTGAGTACCCGGTATATATTCGGGAGCTGGTTAAAATAAACCTGTGCCTTCATCCGGTGATCACAATCGCCACAGGCCCGGGTAGCTTCAAACAGAAAAACCAATTCGGCCATCTGCTTTTCAAAATCCCGCGCCAACAGGGCAGGGGAGGCCGGAAAATAATCCGAACGCTCCGGGTATAATAATCGAAGCAGATTCTCGGCCCAGGCCGCTATGCGTTCGTTGGGTGGCACCTGCTCTATCCCTTTTTGTCGGTCATATACCTGCTGGTAAAACTGCGGATCCATATCGCGGCGGTTAAAATGAACAATACCACAAAATTACCATTTCTCATGCAGCGCCATGCGCCCAATTGATAATGTTCTACTAAATCTGTAGAGAATTTGGATATAAAAAAACCGGATCGAACATTTGTTCAACCCGGGTTTGTATACTTTTCGCCACTGAGGAACTCTGTACCGCTGGTTTTATGGCTTGGTAAAAATGCTTTCATCGATGGGTACATTCAGCTCAATCGTCTTGAACTGGATATCCTGAAATTCGTTGCCATCGGCTTTTTGCAGGCGGCCCATATAGAATTTGCGACCATCCACTTCCTGGAGGTTGCTGAAATGGGTTTCCAGTTCCACCTCACTGCCCATCAACTCGGTGCGGGTAACCGTTTTGATTATCGTATAATCTGAACTGTTGAGGTAGTAGGTAGTGGGACTCTTGCCGGACGAAGGGGTGCAAAGTATTTTGAAGGCTTCTTTGCCATCCACGGTTTCCTTGCCCAACAATGCTATCGTTGCGCCAGTAGCTTTGTAATCCATGAGAGCATTGGTGATGTGAATCTGCGGCTCGATATCTTCCAGTTCTTTTACTTCCATATCAGTAGGATCCGGAGCTCCGGCAAAGGCATTTTGTTTCCAGCCTTTACCATCTTTATAAGCGCTAATAACCGAACTACCCATCACCTCCACATCGGTGCGCACGGCTTTCCCGTTAATGACCTGGATGGTTATGGGGAGTTCCATTCCCTGTACCGAAACGGTTCCGCTCATTTTGACGGTTTTGATGGATTTGAATTTTTCAAGTCCACCCATTCGGGCAGTATATTCCTTTACTACTTCCTCTGCGGTTTGCGCATAGAGGCTAACAGTTCCCAGCAAAAGGGCAATGGTCAGAATTTTCTTCATTTTGGTAGGTTTAGATCCCGAAACTAAGGATTCATCCCCAAGTGTGGTGGGAATATCCGTGAAACGCCGAAAAAATGGGGTGAACTGCAAAGGCCCCGCAGTGCGGGGCCTTTGCAGGGGATGCAATTCTATGCTGGGTGATTACTGGTTCTTGTCTTTTTTACCAAAGATTTTGCGGAGAAATCCTTTCTTTTTTTTGGGCTCCTCTGCCGGCGCGCCAATAGGTTTGGCATCGCCATCCCTTGTGCCGGATTTGGAACTGTCTTTTTTCACGGGCATCTTGTCGTCTTCAATAACAGGGGTTGATTCCGGTGGAATATAATTGTAGTCATCTGCCGTACCTATACCCTGGTCTTCGCCCTGTGCGGTAGGCTCTATTTCCAGTTCTTCGGGAATAAAGTCGGCTCCGATTATTTCATTATCCAGGTTGGATGGTTTTACAAAGCGCGCGTTTTTGTCAATACCGAGGGTTTTGTCGGCATAAACCTTCGCAAAAAAAGCTTCCCAAATGGGGCGGGCGGCCGTGCCACCAAAACCCCCACTGCTTTCGTTGCGGATAAAGCGGTCATCGCAACCTATCCAGGCGCCAGCCAGCAATTGCGGGGTAAAGCCCATATACCAGGCATCGGCATTGTCGTTGGTGGTTCCGGTTTTGCCAGCCATTTCAGCGGCCCCCAGCCGATACTTGAGGCCTGCCGCCGTACCAATGGTTACTGTACCTTCCATCATGCGGGTCATATTATAGGCCGTGGCTTCACTGATGGCTTCCTTACGGTTGAGCGCGTAATCAAAGCGCATGATCACGTTGCCGTTGCGGTCTTCGATACGATTGATAAAATAGGGCTTGGTGGTAAAGCCGCCTCCGGCAAATACACTATAGCCCCACATCATTTCAAATAAAGAAAGATCGCAGCTACCCAGAGCGATGGATGGGTAGGGTTCTACCTTGGTGGGAATATTGAGTTTGCCAAGGAAATCCACAAATGCCTTGGGCCCCACTTCTTTCATTATATAGGCCGTGGCACAGTTTTTTGAATAGGCCAGGGCCGAAGCCATCGTCATCGTTTTTCCACTGCACGACTTGGTAGTAGCCGGCACCAGTTGACGGTTGCCAAAATCCTGCTGAACGTCTTCTACTTCCGTCTCGGGTCTGAACCCGCGCTCTTCCATAGCCTGCATATACAACAGGGGCTTGATGGTGGAACCCACCTGCCGCTTGGTATTGATATTGGCGTGATCGAATTTATAAGTCTTGAAATTAATGCCACCTACCCATGCGCGCACTTCGCCCGTTACAGGATCCATCGCCATGAAGGAAGTCTGAATCATTTGCCGGTGATACCTGATGGAATCATAGGGTGTCATCACGGTATCTTTTTCCCGCCGGGCATTCCAGGCAAAAACTTTCATGGGGGTCTTTTCGTGGAAGGTAGCGGTGATCTCCTTGTCGCTTAGGCCATCATTGGCCAGGTTGCGCCAGCGGTCGCTCGCACGCATTTGCTTAGTCAATACGTCTTCATGTCCCTTCCATACTGTTCCCTTGCGGATATAGGGCATGCGGTCGAGATTGCGTTGAAGGAGGGGCAATTGCATGGCCACGGCTTCTTCGGCATATTCCTGCATGCGTGGGTTGATGGTGGTATAGATTTTCAGACCATCGCGATAGATATCGTAATTGCTGCCGTCAGGCTTTTCAATATTTTTCAGTGCGCTGCGCACTTCATCCTTAAGAATTTCCCGGAAATAGGGAGCATATCCGGTATTTTCATCCATCTTCCGATAGTTGAGCTGGATGGGTTCCTTTTTCAATTTTTCGGCAACGGTCGCGTCGAGGTATTTATTCACGACCATTTGCCCCAGCACCACATTGCGACGTTCCATGGCGGCTTTGGGATTGCGCCGGGGATTGTAAATGAAATTGCCCTTGAGCATACCGATGAGTACGGCGGCTTCCTGCACTTCGAGGCGGTCGGGCTCTTTGGAGAAAAAGGTACGTGAAGCATTGCGGATGCCGTACACATTATCGCCGAAAGGAACGGCGTTCAGGTATAGGGTGATGATTTCTTCCTTGGTGAAATTGCGCTCCAGCTTTACCGCTATAATCCATTCCTTGAGTTTCTCGAGCAATCGTTCGGCAAAGTTCTTACTGCCCTGGTCAAGCAGTGCTTTTGCCAATTGCTGGGTGATGGTGCTGCCACCACCATCGCGGCCCATGGTGAATACGGCGCGCAGGGTAGAACGGGTATCAATACCCGAATGATCGTGAAAGCGCTCATCTTCCGTGGCAATAAGCGCATTGATCACGTTGGGTGAGATATCACGAAATTTTACATTGCTGCGATTGCCCCGCTCGGTATAATATTTCCCCATCAGTGTGCCATCAATGGCATACACTTCCGAAGCCTGCTGAATACTGGGATTCTCCAGGTCTTTAAGAGAAGGCATCTTGCCAAAAACACCCAGATTGGCGAGCACAATCAGG
The DNA here is from genome assembly GCA_964395095.1 of uncultured Citrobacter sp. GTDB lineage: Bacteria > Bacteroidota > Bacteroidia > Chitinophagales > Chitinophagaceae > CAYMZZ01. The sequence continues at coordinate 76,733 of CAYMZZ010000010.1, read as the reverse complement.
AGAAAAAAAGAGGCGAAGCCAATAAGGAACACTCGCCAGAAGATCTTTTTCGCTTTTTTCATAGTAATAGTTGCTGGGAACAGGAATTTGCTGCAATCACCGGGCCGAAATTAACAAAACCACTTTGCGCCCGCCGCTTCGGCGCTTAAATTTTTTCTTAATACTATTCAGGATGCCCGCCATCGAAAAAGGGTTGCAAATCAGGGAAATCGCCCTGGCAATTGCTGATTAAGAAAGCCCTGATAGTCAACCAGGTTCTTTTTCGATTGCAGCAATTGCAGGTTTCTTTCTGAAATGATCAGGAAACTATACTTACCCCCTTTCAGCCAGGGCAGAATTTCGGTGGCCGTGCGCGGCCGGGTCTTGTCTACATAATCAAGCGCCTCATCTGCCGTGGCAAAGGGACTTATCAGCAGCAGGCGGTTTTCGCCGTCAAGGTCCGACAACCTGGCTTCCATCTGCTTATTAAAATAGGTATTGCGGTTGTACCGGAAGAAGGCATTTCTGGCCTCATTCACAAAAATGGGATCAACCTTGTTGAGTACGACAACTACGTAATGCGGAACCGTGTTTTCGTAAAAATAGGCATCCGCGTCAGCCCGAACCACCGGATTCCCGATGGCGTCGGAAGGTTTCCGACCCTGGTTGGCTGTATCGCGCAGCGACCTGATTCTACTGCTGTCGGTAAGGGCAGTTTGCGGTTTTTCCAGCTTTGGTTCCGGTTGGGTTTCCACTTTGGCAACCTGTGTGGAGTCAATGGCTTTTTGCTGCAATGTATCGGGCAAGGCCGGTTTCGCTGCTGGCAACCGGGGTTTTGTGTCCGAACGAACCAACTGTGTACTGTCTTCTTCCGGCATCACGATAACCAGGTTGCGCAATTCTTCTTCAATTTCGGCGCGCCTGCTCAGTACGTCGCGCATTACCGTTGCTTTATCCGCCAGCGGCTGTCCGTCAAACTGCTGAATGATATTGTCCAGCACTTTCAGGGCCGTACTATCGTCCTTTTGTTTGATGTAGTAAACGGCTTCGATATAAAGCAACTGGGGCGTCCAGTAATTGCGGCCATAAACGCTGTCGGCTTTCTTCTTCTGCCGGATGGCTTCATCAAATTGCCCTTCAATAAACCGGTCGTAGATGCCTTCATATGTTCGGGTGGCTTCATCCCTTCGGCTCTTGCCTTGCGGATCTTTACCTGTGGTAACGATGGCAGCGAGGTTACTATGGCTGTATTCCTCCGACATTATTTTTTTTACGGCGGCGGCACGCGTGCCCTGCCCTGTTTTCTGGTAGCAATAAAACAGGTTGAAGAGCACCTCATCCATTTTGGGGAAATTGGGAAAGCGGGCCTGCAGCGCCACGAGGCTGTCGATTCCCGACTGACAATCCTCCAGGTCCTGGATAAAGCTGATACCAGCCCTGAACAGGGCATTCATCACGGAGTCATCACTCTGCTTGCGCATTTCTTCGCTGAGCGGGATATTCGCGTAGAGGGATTCAAAGGTAATTTCTTCTTCGGCAGGTAAAGTGCCGACTGCTCCTTTATTGTCGACGCCGGCAATATTGTTCGCGACACTTCCGGATCTTTGTGCAGCGCTTCGGCGCCAGTTGTCGGTATTGGGCCGGTTGCCCCATCGGCCTTTAAAGTCGGCAAGGCCTTTTTGTCGCAGGGCGCTGTTATAAAAATACCATTCGCCTTTTTGGTCGTCGCCAAACAGGGAACTGGCGGCCTCTTCATTTCCCCGGGTTCTCCCCGTGCTGCTTCCCGCTTCCTCCTTCAATCCCCGCTGGCGCCTGATTTGCCGCAACAGCTTTTTCACATAGTCCATCCTTTCTTCTTCCGAGAGTGCGGCCAGCTTTTGCAGACTGTCCTGGCGATGCAGGATGTCCAGGTCGGCCACCAGTCGGGTAAGAACAGATTTACGTGCGGTGATGCTTTCTTTATTGGGCAGATTGCGGTCGTTGAGTTGCAGGCTATCGTAGTATTGAAGCGATTGCCGGTAAAGTCGTTGTGCGAAACAGAGTTCCGCTAATTGCAAAAAGGCCTTATTCCGCTGCTGCGAATTATTCGAAGTGTAACGGGTACTTTTTTCAAGCAATGGCAGAGCACCGTTGAAATTTCCCCTTTCCAGTTCCATTTGCGCCGCCATAAAGTAGATGATGTCCCGATAATCGACATATTTATCGCGACGGGCCATTTTGAGGAGGGTCGACAGGTTTTTGTCGATGCTGTTTTCCTGGTCATCGCGGTTTACCCGTACCAGGGCCAGCCTTGCATACACTTCCAGTATGGGATCGGTGCTATGACCGATAGCCTTGTCGTAGAAGACAGCAGACTTGTCAAATGCTTTACTTTCTTCGTAGAGCTGTCCAAGCAGGTATTCCCACCGGGCCCTTTCCTGCAGGTTGCCGGCATTGCTCAGGGCCAGTTCCAGATGTACGGCAGCGCTGTCCCAGTTTTGTTGCTTGTAGAAATAGTAAGCCTGCACCTCTTCCAGGTCATTGCGCAGGCGGCTGGGGAAAAGGGAATCCTGCCGAAGGGCCTGGATCAGGCTGGAGGCTTCGGCGAATTGATCCTGCGCCAGGTAATTACGTATTTGCCAGATAAAAGCATCGTTGCGGCTCGGCGGCTCCGATAAGGCCCTTCGCAACATGCCCTTTTTCTCTTTGGTGGATATACTGGTAGGGCTATTGCCATCCCTCGCGCTGCCAATGGTCAGGTAATAGCCGTCGTCTTCTTTGGTTGCAAAGGCGTAATTGATGAATTGAAACATCAAATAAGCCGAATCAAACTGCTTTTGCAGGTAGTAGGAAGCTCCCCACAGCAGGTACATATTATCTACCCAGTCGTTGCGCAGATCATGCAACACAATACCCGTTTGCGCTTTGAAGGCGACCGAGTCGAGCTCCACGCTGTCGGCAGCGGTTACATCGAGGCTGTAATTGTAAAAGGGCAGAAGCTGGGTGTAATCTTCCCGAAACTGGTCTTTGGCACGGCTAAGCACCTCATTCAGTTTGCGGTTCGCATTAAAGAAATAATTGTAATGTGTTACGGTATTTTGCAGAAACCGTCGCGGTGCCGTAAATTTTTTTTGGGGTTTTTCCGACTTCAGCACGCGGTTTTCAAATTCCTTGGGCTTTTCAATTTCAAAGCTGAAGCCATACTGCGCCAGACCCAGTGCCGGGAGTTGCATACACAGGAATAACAAAACCGTGCCCGGAATGATATTTTTGAGAGATAGGTTCAAGCGGCGCAAACTAAGTTCTTAATAACTGTATTTCAAATATTTTAGTATAAAATTAGGGCAATTTTTTTCCCCGTTTTGGAGTTCTATACGCGGGCTGGGGAACCTGCATTTTCTTACCTTTAGCCGCAACAAATTCATAACATGGCAAATCTGGATGAATCATCCACCCTCAAGAGGCTGCGAAACCGGTACCGGCTGGTGGTGATGAACGATGATACCTACGAGGAAGTGGTTACTTTTAAATTGTCGCGCATGAGCGTTTATATCGGTTTGTGCACAATTTTTGTGGTATTGGTGGGCCTGACGGTAGCATTGATCGTTTTTACCCCCCTGAAATACTATATTCCGGGTTACGACGATTTGCGGGTGGGAAGAGAGTACAGGCAATTGAAATACAAGGCCGATGCGCTGGAAAAGCAAGTGCTGTTTCAGGAAGCCTATATCGATAATGTGCGGAAAGTATTGCGGGGTGATGCCGCGGCGCTCGACACTACTTTGATACAACTGCCCCCGGATGAAATGGAAGAATAGGGAACCGGGTCAGCGCTGATTTCAGAAGATTTCGCAAAACCAAATATCTATGTTTAAAAACAAAACCGACATGCAAACCGAAAAATCAAATGCCGGCAATGGCACCACGCTCATCGGGTCAGGTACCACGGTGAAAGGTGATATCAGCAGCAACAGTGATCTGCGTATCGACGGTACCATCATCGGAAATATTCACAGCGCTTCCAAAGTCATTATTGGCGCCAATGGCGTGGTGGAAGGCGATATAAAAGGCAACCAGGCCGATATTATTGGCAAAGTGAGTGGAAATATTCATGCCAAGGATCTTCTTCAGCTTCGTGGTGATTGCACAGTGAATGGGAATATTTATGCCGGCAAATTGCAGGTTGAACCATCTGCTGTATTCAATGGTCAGTGCCATATGGGGGAAACCCAGGCCGATAGCGGTAGCAGCGCTGCGCTGAATGGCAAAGCGGAGAAGGAAGCGATTCTGTCCTGATTCGCTATTTTCGCATATGCTCAAGCTGAACCTCAGGCCTCTTCGCCACCTGCTCATTCTTTTTTTCCTGCTCAGCCTGTTTTTTCTATTTGGCAGAAACTGGCTGCACGAAAAAGGATTTAATACCGATGTGCTGGTGATCGCGAATGCCTTTCTCGTGTTGCTCATGGTTTTTTCCTTTGTCATCACCCGGAAAAGCCTGCAGGCCCGCAATCCCAATGTTTTTCTGCGCGCGATATATGGTTCCTTTATCATCAAGTTTTTTGCGATCGCCCTGCTGGCTTTTGTTTATATCGTTGTGGTTAGTCGCGAAAAGGTGAATAAGCCGGCCATCATTGCCAGCCTCGGCATGTATGTGTTGTACACGGTATTAGAGGTGAGGGCCCTCCTGCAGCTATTGAAGAAACCGAAAGATGACAAAGCGTGAAGCACCGATGGATGCCCTTCAGGCCTATTTGCCAGAAGGTACTTTTGCAGCCGTACTGGATTACCTGCGACGCTACCAGGTACACCTGACGGTGGCCCGCGAACGGAAATCGATCCTGGGCGATTATCGCCATCGTACCCAGGCTATGAACCACCGCATCAGCGTAAACGGTAATTTAAACAAGTATGCATTTCTGATTACCCTGTTGCATGAGCTGGCACACCTGCTCACTTTTGAGCAATATGGCAATCGTGTGCTGGCACATGGTTCGGAATGGAAAAAGATTTATGCTCAACTGCTGGCACAATTTCTCACCCACAAAGTTTTTCCACAGGACATAGAAACGGAACTACGTCGCTCCCTGCAAAACCCGGCAGCCAGCACCTGTGCCGAAGATGATCTTCTTCGGGTATTGCGCCGCTACGATAAAGTAAAAAATGGGATGAGCCTGGTGGAAGAAATTCCCCTGCACGGGCAATTCAAAACCGAAGACGGTCGCGTATTTCGCAAGGATGCCAGGCTGCGCAAGCGGTTTAAATGCACGGAGGTTAAGACCGGCAAAGTGTATCTATTCAGCCCGCTATATGAAGTTTTTCCCCTGCTCGCCGGATAGGGTGCAGGTGTTATCTTTAGTACCTAAAACAACTGTTTATGAAGAAAACAATTCTTGCAGGGGCTATGCTGTTCATGAGCTTTGCGGCCATGGCACAAACCGAAAAGGGCGATTGGATGGTAGGTGGCGGCTTTAACCTGAATACATCTGAAAACAACACGGTTATTTCGCTGAGCCCCAGCGCGGCGGCTTTTGTCGTTAACAACCTGGCATTGGGCGGCAACCTGAAACTGGCTTATACAAAAGAAGGTCTGGTAAAGATCACCAGCTTTGGAATCGGTCCCTGGATGAGATATTATTTTACCCAGGCCAATGTGCGACCCATCCTACAGGGAAACTTTAATTTTCTGAGTTCCAAAACCAAAGTCAACAACACTTCATCTACCAATAACGGCACCAATTTCTTTCTCGGTGGTGGTGCGGCTATTTTCCTCAGCAGCCATGTATCGCTGGATGCCCTGCTGGGTTATGATCATACCAAGTATAATGGACTCGATGGCAGTGGGGGATTTGCCATGAACATAGGATTCCAGGTGTATTTGCATCGCAGGCAGGTGGAGAGGTTGAGAGGGAGATAGAGTTGTAAGTGGTAAGTTTTAAGTTGTAAGTGATAGGGTTTATGTTAGCGGAAATTCAATGATTAGCACAAGAAATCATCATTTCTTTAAGAACTTAAAACTTACAACTTATAACTTACAACTTCTTCAGCATCCACAAACTACACCCCGTATGTCCTGAATTTCCCATGGGTGCTTTCAGGTATTCGAAGCCGAATTTTTCGTACACTTTCAGCGCTTGCCGCAATTCGGGCATGGTTTCGAGGTATATTTTTTGGTAGCCCTGCGCTTTGGCCCATTCGAGGCATTGCTGAATCATATACCTGCCGAGGCCCAGACCTCTTGCTTCGGGTACCAGGTACATTTTTACCAGTTCTGCTGTATCGGCCGGCAAACCTTCAGTCGGGAAAATGCCCGCGCCGCCTAAAAGGGCTTTATCCTTTTCCGCCACCCAGTAGGCGGCGCCGGGTTGCTGAAACAGTTCGAATAAATGATCGGTACTGGCATCGTAGTATACCGTACCGGGATGATTGGCGCCAAATTCGGCCAGTGTGTCGCGAATGATTTTGGCGATGGCCGGATTGTCGGTAGCGGTAATTGGTCGGACCTTGAAATTCATAGGACAAAACTAAGGCGCAAAATGGTTCGTTGCGAGAGCCCCCAGTTCCATCCAGTTTTCGCAGTTGCGATAGCTGCCAAAAAGTTTGGCTATATGCTGGTAGATGGCTTCCCGGCTCCATCCTTCCTTACGGAGCGAATGAATGGAACTATCGCCCGCCGATTTGCTCAACTTTCTTCCATCGTCCAACAACAGCAATGGGTGATGAATAAATGTGGTTTGCAGAAACGACTGCTTTTCCAGTACGCCGGCCAGGTAGATCTGCGCCCAGGTAGAAGGCCAGAGGTCGATGCCGCGTACGACAATATCCACCCCAAAGTGCAGATCGTCCACCAGGGACGCGAGTTGATAGGCCGGGAGTCCGTCTTTTCGCCGCACTACAAAATGCCAGACGGAAGGCGGCAACGTACATTTGACCGATTGGCCGTCTGGTCGTTGCGCCTGCAGCACCCTGGCAGGTCTTGTAGCCAGTCGCCAGGTCAGTTCCGGATCATCAAGGCTTAATTTCTTATGGATGCAGGTGCCCGGGTAGCGACCATCCTGACTTTGGGCAGCGATTTGCGAGCGGCTGCACTCGCAGGCGAATACCTGTCCCGTATCCCGCAATTGCTGCAATGCCTGATTATATAATTCAAGCCTTTTGTATTGCGACCATTTCTGCTGGAAATCCTCCAGGTTACGGGGTCCCTGCTGCCAGGGGATATTCAGGTATTCCAGAGTATCGAAAATATCCTGCAAATATTCATCACGGGCCCGCTCACGATCCATATCGTCGATGCGCAGCAATACCGGAGCATTATACTTGCGGGCATAATAACTGGTTATCGCAAACGACAATATATTTCCCAGGTGCAGGTAGCCGCTGGGAGTGGGGGCCAGGCGAGTGAAGGGCATTAAGTTGTGCGTTTTAAGTTTTAAGTTCTAAGTCGTAAGCAGCTGGTTTTGAAATGCCGGAAATAGCAATGGATTATAAACCCAGCTTATCGCAACTTATGGCATATTACTTAAAACTTCAAACTTATAACTTATCACTCCCAAATTCCGGCAGTGGGCGGGTTTTCCGCAGGTGGTCACAACCTGCTCTACTGCCGGATCCTCTCAATCCTCATGACCGCGAAACGAACCTGACAGAAACCTACTGCCACTAGATCTGTCTGTTGGAAAACCCGCCTGGTATTTCATATTACGATTATCCTAAGGGTCTGGTTTGGCAATTTCTATGTGCAGCTTTTCATGTTGCCCGGTGATCTTTACACGCATGCCGGGTTTGAACCCCATCTTTTGCAGCCATAAACCGGATAAACGGATTTCCGGCACGGCCGTATCAGAGCGGCCATGGCAATGGATCTTTTCCTGGACCCTCAAATGCCTGACAGGTGGATCGGTAGCGGAGGCGGCGGGTACAGGCTTTATCCGCTTTCTTCTTTTCTTTTCTGCGAGCTCAGGGGTAATCGTTTCCTGCTCCGGCTCTTTGCCAGGCTTCCGGGACTCTGTAAGGTAAATCCCATACAGGGTTTGCATATATTGTCGAACTTCCACCATAGCCAAATGTACTCCCCGACACCTCCTTTTTCCAAGGTCTTTTCACCAGCCTGCCTCGTTTTTTTTCCCGGTCCATTCCAGAAAAAAACATAGCCCGCCAAAGGCGGGCTATGTTTTTTGTAGCGATAAATGAGTTGATGGATGAAATCAGGCTACTGCTTTTTTTACCAGGTCGGCGGCTTCACTGAGCAGGATAGCCGATTGTACCTGTAATCCACTTTCGTCGATGAGTTTCTTGGCTTCCTCAGCATTGGTTCCCTGCAGGCGTACGATGATGGGAATATGGATATTGCCGAGGTTCTTGTAGGCTTCGATAACGCCTGCGGCCACACGATCGCAACGCACAATGCCACCAAAGATGTTGATGAGGATGGCTTTTACCGCGGGATCGCGCAGGATGATCTTGAATCCGGCTTCCACGGTTTGCGCATTGGCTGTGCCGCCCACATCGAGGAAGTTGGCGGGCTCACCACCACTCAGTTTGATCATATCCATGGTTGCCATGGCCAGGCCCGCGCCATTAACCATACATCCCACATTACCATCCAGCTTTACAAAATTGAGATTGTATTTACCGGCTTCCACCTCAGTAGGATCTTCTTCGGTAACATCACGAAGCGCGGCCAGGTCGGCATGACGGGTAAGCGCATTATCATCGAGGTTCATCTTACAATCCACGGCGATGATCTTATCGTCGGAAGCTTTGAAAAGGGGATTGATTTCGAGCATGGAGCAATCCGCGCCCACGTAGGCATTGTAGAGATTGGTTACAAATTTTACGCAGTTCTTGAATGCCTCCCCGCTCAATCCCAGGTTGAAGGCGATCTTCCGGGCCTGGAAAGGCTGCAGCCCTCCGGCGGGATGTACCCATTCCTTGAAGATCTTTTCGGGTGTGTCGTGCGCAACATCTTCAATATTCATACCACCTTCGGTACTGTACATAATTACGTTCTGCCCCTTGCTGCGATCGAGCAATATGGAGAGATAGAATTCTTTCCGCTCGCTGGGCCCATCGTAATACATATCCTGAGCCACCAGCACTTTGTTAACGGTCTTGCCCGCAGGACCCGTTTGCACGGTCACCAGGGTTCCACCCAATAATTTTCCGACAATATCCTGCACGTCTTCCAGTGACTTGGCCACTTTTACGCCGTTCATTCCGTTTTCCTTAACGGCACCCTTGCCGCGTCCGCCGGCATGGATTTGTGCTTTTACAACGGCGAACTTACTGCCTGTCTGGGTTTTGATTTGCCGGTAGGCTTCTTCCGCCTCCTGCACGCTGGTGCAGGCATATCCTTCCTGCACGGGAACATTGTATTTCTTTAAAACTTCCTTGGCCTGGTATTCGTGAAGATTCATGCTCAAAAAATTTGCGGCGAAGATAAGCGATTTTGCCTTCAATCAGGTAGCTTCTAATTCCCGGGTTCTCTGTGCTAACCGCTATATTTGCGGAAACCCAATACAGCTTATGCAGCCCCCGATTCTGAACAAAATAAAGGAAACAACCGCCTTTCTGCGTCAACAGTATCCGCATTCACCCGTAGCAGGTATTGTGCTGGGAAGTGGTCTTGGCAATTTCGCTTCTGAAATACAAATTGAAAAAGAAGTATCGTATACCGATATTCCGCATTTCCCGGTAAGTACGGTGGAAGGGCATAGCGGCAAATTGCTGTTTGGAGAATTGTCAGGGAAGAAAATCGTGGCCATGTCGGGCCGTTTCCATTATTATGAAGGCTATAGCGCGCAGGATGTGGTATATCCGATTCGCGTGATGCGGCAACTGGGTGTGCAAACCCTTTTTCTTTCCAATGCCGCCGGGGCTGTGAATGCCGATTATGAAGTAGGTGATATCATGCTTATTCGCGACCATATCAGCTTCTTTACACCGAACCCCCTTGTGGGTCCGAATATAGCCGAATGGGGCCCCCGGTTTCCGGATATGAGCGAACCATATAGCCGAAAGCTGATTGAAAAAGCAAAGCAGATTGGTCAGCAGCAGGGATACAACCTGAAGGAAGGGGTATATGTAGGTGTTACCGGCCCTACTTTTGAAACCCGGGCGGAATACAAATTGATCCTGGCGGTAGGTGGTGATGTAGTAGGCATGAGTACGGTGCAGGAAAATATTGTTGCCGTTCACATGGGTATGGATGTTTTCGCGGCCAGTGTAGTGACGGATTTGGGAATCCGGGAAGAAGAAAATAAAATTACCCACGAAGAAGTACTGGCGGCGGCCAAAGAGGCCGAACCGCGCCTGGCCACCCTGTTTCGGGAGCTGCTGGCATCCATTTAACAAATTGAAATCCTATTTACAGGGTTCTGTCTTTAATTTGCAGCCTTATTTGCCCGGATGCTATTCCGGATTCCACACATGAATTTGCTTTGTAGCGCACATAAAAAACGGCCGGGTACCTGGCAACGGGTGCAGGCTTCCGCTAACCGGACTTTTCTGCTATGCTTTTTCTTCCTGCTGCTGGGTGAGCTACAGGCGCAGGAGCAATTGCTGCGGGGTGCCGGCGGACGAATCCGGCAGTTTGGGAACCGTTTTAGTGGCGGGGCCAGCAACGATAGTTTGAAACGCAGGGATGCGAATGAAGATTCCATAACCCTTGTATTCCGCTACCTCGATTCCACGCGCTTCCAGACCATGGATTCTTCCATCAACGATTTTAGCAAAAGGTTTCCGCTACCCGCCACCTGGATCAACCTTGGTAATAATGGTACCGCTGCGCGTAACCTGCTTTTTGATCCGCGCCTGCAGGCCGGTTGGGACCCGGGATTTCATGCGCTCGACATATACAAGTGGACCACCGATAGAGTCAGGTTCTATAATACTACCCGTCCTTATTCGGAACTCAATTACCAGATTGCTTCGCGGGCTGAGCAGATCATTGATTTGATGCACACGCAAAACATTAAACCCAACTGGAATTTCGCCTTTCAATACCGCCTGATCAATAGCCCCGGATTTTTCAAGAACCAGAAATCGAATCACAATAATTATTTGTTCAATACCTGGTACCAGAGCATGAATAAGCGATACAATGCTTTCCTGGTACTGTTGGGGAATAAATTGCAGATCGGGGAAAACGGCGGCATACTGGATACTTCCAATGTGTTGAAAGATCCCGTTTACCGGGATCGCTTCAATATAGAAACCCTTATCGGAGGCGATCCGGTGTTCGGCAGCAATTTCTTTTCCACGGATGTGGGCTCGGGTAATCGCTACAGTGAGTTCAACCTGCTTCTGCGGCAGCAGTATGACCTGGGCCGAAAGGATTCTATCGTCACCGACTCCACCATCATCCCGCTTTTTTATCCACGTCTACGGTTCGAGCATAGCTTTCAGCTCACTTCGCATAAATTCAATTTCCGGGATTACCTGGGCGACTCCACTTATTATCAGGATCATTACCAGATCACCCTTCCTGACCCCAACGATACCATTATAGTGCAGGACAAGTGGCGTGAGATCAAAAATGATTTTTCCATCATTCAGTTTCCCGATGCCAATAACCTGCAACAGTTTTTTAAACTGGGCGCCACCCTGCAATTGCTTCAGTTGAGCAATAGCAAGGGTACCCATAACTTCAGCAACGTATTTGGCCATGCCGAATACCGCAACCGTACCCGCAATGGAAAATGGGATATGGCCGTGTATGGGGATATTTATTTTGCAGGATTGAACGCGGGCGATTACCGGGCCAGTGCGACCCTGCAGCGATTTGTCGGCAAGCGCAAAGGTTATATTTTGTTGGGTGCAGATAATGTAAACAGAAGACCGTCTTTTGTATTCGATAGCCGCAGTGAATTTTACCTGCCCTCGCAGGCCAATGATATCAGGAAAGAAAACATGCTTCATTTGCATGCCTCGCTGTATCAGCCGGCTCTGAAACTGAAGCTGACCGGGAATTATTATCTCCTGACCAATTACAGTTATTTGCGCAATTTTTATGAATGGACGCAGGAAAGCACGGTATTCAATGTGCTGCGGATAGGTGCGCAAAAAACCATCAGCCTGGGTAAATCCTGGAAATGGCATGCCGATGTTTATTTTCAGCAGGTGCTGGGCAATGCCCCCATGAACCTGCCCACTATTTTTACCCGCAACCGAATCGGTTACGAAGGGTCGCTGGGATTCAAGAACCTTGATCTTGCTTTTGGAGCTGAACTGCGCTATCATACCGACTATAATGGGGATGCGTATTCGCCCGTGATGGGAAGTTTTCAATACCAGGATAGCATAACCACGCGCAACCAGGTACCGCATATCGCGGGTTATGTACATTTCCGGATTCGCAGTTTCAAGTTTTATTTCCGGGCGGAGAACCTGAATACCATGAGCGGGCGTGAGGGATTTGGCTTTACGAATAATATCATCGAAACCCCCGGATACCCCTATCCGGGACTCCAGATGCGCTTTGGCATCTATTGGAATTTTGTTAACTGATAGTCTATCAATTTGTTAAGGTTGACAGAATTCATTATGATTTTCCCTTGAAGCGTGCTATTTTTGTTCTGATATGAAGAAAGCCCTGGCAGTAATATGGGTAGTCGCTTACCTGCTCCTTTCAACGGGGGTGGTGGTGAATTTCCATTACTGCATGAACCAGTTGGCTTCTACCCAATTCTATGGGGGAAAGCAGGAGGTTTGCGGGCGTTGTGGTATGGATGCCGAAACATCGCATGGCTGCTGCCGCGATGAAATTAAGGTGATCAAGATGGATGATGATCACCAGCTCCTGTCACTCACGGCCTGGGCCTTGCAGGCACCGGCACTGATTGAAGAAGAAAGTTCCGCATTTTTCCGGGACTTTGTACCCCAATTGGCCGACCGGGATAATTGGCGAAATCATTCCCCGCCGCCGCTACACGAACAGGACACTTACCTTCAGAACAGCGTTTTCAGGATATGAGAATTGGAATCGGTCGGCACTGGAACCAAACCAGGTCCAATTGATTGACCGGCGCTTTATACTATCTGATTCAAATAAAAGCATATCACTAACCGGCTTGCCTACAGGGCAAGCCCACAAAAACAGAAATCATGAAAACGCTTAAATATTATTCACTCCTCATTGTACTTCTTTCTTTTTCATTTGCCGCCACTGCGCAAACATCCGTAACGGAGACCGTTCCTGTTGCCGGAAATTGCGGTATGTGCAAATCCACTATTGAGAAGGCTGCTACCAAAGCGGGTGCTACCAGCGCGGAATGGGATGTAGAGGGCAAGAAGCTCACCGTAACTTTCGCATCTTCTTCTACCAGCCTGGCCAAGATACAGGAAGCGGTTGCAGCTTCGGGATATGATACCCGCGACGTAAAAGCTACCGATGCTGCCTACAACAAGCTGCACGCCTGCTGCAAATACGAGCGCGCCAACGCCACTAAGGATGCTGCCGCTCATTGCATGGTGAACTGCGAAATGAAGGACGGCAAGTGTACCAAAATGGAAGAATGCAAAGCCAAAGGCTGCTGCAAAAATGAGGCGGACTGCAAGGACAAGGGTTGCTGCAAAGGCAAAGCTGATCATGCTTCTGCCAGCAAAGCAGACCACGCTTCTGCCGGCAAAGCCGCCAGTTGCTGCGCCAAAGAGGGCGATATGGCTGCTCACGACGCCAAAAACTGCGCAAAAGACTGCTGCAAGAAGTAAGGATAGCAGGCTTTCACCAAATTCATTTATTACAGTCATTGGCTGCCTGCAACAGGCGGCCAATGATTACTGAAAAAAAAATTGGTATGAAAAATTTCGTACTGGCGCTTTGTGTCCTTGCCCTTGCGGGGCAGGCCGGGGCGCAACGCTATAGCAAAGCCACCCTGCAGGCGACGGGCCTTACCTGTGCGCTTTGCAGCAATGCCATCAATAAAGCCCTGCTCGAGCTTTCTTTTGTGGATACTGTTCGTTCCGAAATCAAGACTTCTTCTTTCAAGATCATTTTTAAGAAAGGAGAAGAGGTTTCTATTGATAAAATTCGTGAGGCTGTGGAAGATGCCGGATTTTCGGTGGGTAAACTGGAAATAACGGGCAACTTCGATAACCTGGCAGTTGAAAAAGATCAGCACCTTCGCATTGGCGGCACCGTATATCATTTTCTGAATGCTGCCACCGGAAAGCTCAACGGTGAACATACGCTTACGCTGGCGGATAAGGGTTTTGTAACGCCAAAAGAGTTTAAGAAACTGAGCGCTTCGTCGAAGATGGCCTGTGTTCAAAGTGGCCGCGCCGAGTCATGCTGCACTTCCCAGGGTGTGGAATCCGGCGCCCGCGTGTACCATGTGACGATTTAAGCTTTGATAATAAAAAAATGAAATCAATAAAAAAAGTCATTCTGTTGCTGCTGCCGGCCATCCTGTTGTTCACAACAACAAGGGCCCAGGAGCTGGCTAATATCACTGATCCGCGCCTGCAAATCAGGTTGCCCGATGTGAATGGTGACTCTCTTACCCTTGCATCGCTGAAAGGCAAAGTGGTATTGCTCGACTTCTGGGCGAGCTGGTGCCTGCCCTGCCGTGCTTCCAATAAAAAACTGGCCAGGCTGTATCCCAAATACCGCGAGAAGGGTTTTGAGATTTTTGGCGTGTCGGTAGATGAAGAAAAAGGAGATTGGCTAAAGGCGATCCGCAAAGACAAGATCACCTGGATGCAGGTGAATGATGCGGGTGGAAATATGGGTAAAACGATCATGGACTGGAACGTAACCGCGATCCCCACCACTTTTCTCATCAATCGCGAAGGAAATGTAGTGGCCATTGACCTGGAAGGCAAGAAACTGGAAGAAGAAATTCGCCGGCTGCTCAACGAATGACGACCACAACAACATGCGTGTATTTTTTACAGGACTGGTTCTTCTTTTTTGGGGAAACCTGTCTGCACAGGAATTATATGTTTATACGGAGCCGGCATCCAATGTGCCGGCCCGCTCGCTAAGCGCGCGGCTTACGGGTATGTATATACCCAGCCAAAAGCCTTATTACCGCAACATGAAAAGGGTGATGCCTTCCGTAACCCTGGGTCTCTCTGCTAAATGGATGTTGAGCGCAGGTGCGAGTTTTGCTGATATGCATACCGACAATTTTCGATGGGAGTCGGTTTGGCTTTATGGGAAGTATCGTTTTCTTTCGCGGGATGAATTACACTCTCATTTTCGCATGGCGGCTTTTGCGGATATAGCTTACACGCGCAGTCCGTTTCATTTCGATGAAGTGAACCTGCAGGGCGATAAGGATGGCATTCAACTGGGCATCATCGCCACCCAGCTCTGGCATAAACTGGCTTTATCGGCTACCGTGAGCCATACACAGGTATTGCACGATTCGCGATTCGATAAGGTTCTGTACCAGCCATCGCGTATTTACCAGACCATGAACTACTCACTGTCAGCGGGATACCTCGTATTGCCCAGGGAATATACCAGCTACAAGCAAACCAATCTCAATCTTTACCTCGAAATGTTGGCCCAGCAATCGCTCGATCGTAAAGCATATTACGTAGATTTGGCCCCGGCGCTGCAGTTGATCTTTAACAGCAATACCAAACTGAATATCGGTTATCGCTTTCAACTGGGCAGCGATATGGAACGCATGGCAACAAATTCCTGGCAGATTTCACTTGATCGCACTTTTCTAAACGCGATCCGCCGGAAATAAGAGGGATATTTTTTCACCCGGTAAATACCGCACGCACATGAAGATTCCCATTCGTAATATGGTATGCGACCGATGCATCCGCACGGTACAACGCATCATGGAGGAGGCGGGTGTTGTTGCACGCGATATCCGCCTGGGAGAGGTGGAAACGGAACTGCCCCTCACGGCCATACAAGAGGAGCAGGTGCGCCTGGCGCTGGAGAAGGAAGGATTTGAGTGGATTGATAACCAAAAGGCTCAACTGGTGGCGCAAATCAAACAACTTATCCTTGCACTGATTCGCCAGGGCGAGCTCGACGAAATGAAGGAAAAACTCAGCGTGTACCTGTCGCGCGCGCTGCACCGCGATTATCACCAGCTCAGTTCGGTATTCTCCGAATCCGAGAACACCACCATCGAACAATACTTTATTCTCCAGAAGATAGAGCGGATTAAAGAATGGCTCGTGTACAACGAATGGACCCTTAGCGAAATGGCCCTCAAACTGGGCTATAGCAGTACCGCCCACCTCTCCGCCCAGTTCCGCAAGGTAACGGGCTTTACACCCACGCAATTCAAGCAATTGAAGGAGCACCACAGGAAGCAGTTGGATAAGTTGTAAGTAGTAAGTAGTAAGTTGGAAGTAGGGAGGTGTATTGGGTAGTTAATGCTGATATCTGCGAGAATAGGCATCAAAATATGCGGGAAATCTCATTCTTACTTTGAACAGGTATTTCGAATTTAGCTGGTTTCTTGCAGGTCAATCATTCATCCCGGCTTTACTTTCTTCAAAATCCTGTGCCATCCAAAATATACGTTGCGCTCTTTGCGAATGCTTTGCGTCTGTTGCGGTGCAAACTGCTGAGCCGGCAGTCAATCAAGTTTACTGGTGAGAATGATAACGATTGAAACCGCCATTGGCGCAACGATCTATTTAGCTATCAGACGGTTAAATGCAACCTGAGTTACCAATCAACCTGTCGGCAGGAAGGTTCCCTAATTTCCCCCAAAAAACTTAAAACCTAAAACTTCCCACTTATAACTAAATTCTTTACATTTGTCTAAAATTAAATTTAGACAAGCCTAAAATTATGTTTAGGCAAGTGTAATTATGAAAGCGTTGGGGTTGTTATTATTCGGTTTATTGGGCCTGGGCTGTGCTCTACGGTCCCAATCGGTTGCGGGCCAGGTAAAGGACCGGGCTTCGGGTCTTCCTATTGCGGGTGCACGCTTGATGGGAGCGGATAGCAGTCGCTTTATTCTGAGCGATGCGCAGGGCCGCTTTCAGGTACAAACCGGAGGGGATACGGTATCGGTATATGCCATCGGATACAGGGCTGCCCGAATTTTCCCGGATCAGCCCGCTACACCCATCCTGGTATGGATGGAGCCGGAACAAAGGGAGTTGGATGCCGTGGTGGTGAGCGGAACACTGCGACCCATGCGCCGCCTCGAGAGTCCGGTGGCGGTGGAAGTTTACAGTGCCGGTTTCTTCAAAAAAAATCCCGCGCCCAGCATTTTTGAATCCCTGAGTAATGTGAACGGTGTAAGGCCGCAATTGAATTGCAGCGTATGCAATACGGGCGATATACATATCAATGGTTTGGAAGGACCCTATACCATGGTTACCATTGATGGTATGCCCATCGTGAGCAGCCTGGGTTCGGTGTATGGTCTTTTTGGAATACCCACACAATTGATCGACCGGGTAGAGATTGTGAAGGGCCCCGCTTCCGGGCTCTATGGACCCGAAGCCATCGGTGGGCTTATCAATATCATCACCAAGGAGGCCGACAAAGCGCCGGGCCTGGCGGTGAATGCGATGAGCAACAGTTGGTGGGAGCATTCAGTGGATCTTGGCTGGAAATCTTCGATCGGCCGAAAGATTGACATACTGACCGGTATTGATTATTTCCGCTTTCAAAATAAAGAAGACCGCAATCGTGATGGATTTACGGATGTAGCCCTGCAGCACCGGATTTCCATTTTTCAGAAATGGAACTTTAAGCGGCGGCAGAACCGTATCGCTTCTATCGCAGCGCGGTATTTTTATGAAGACCGCTGGGGCGGGGATAGCCGGTGGAACTCCCGCTTTCGCGGCACCGACAGTATTTATGGTGAAAGTATATACACCCGGCGCTGGGAAATGATGGGAAAATACCAGTTACCAGTTAAAGAAAACATGGTATTGTCGTTTTCAGCAACCTCGCATCAGCAGAACTCCTGGTATGGGGTAATACCCTACCTGGGCGATCAGCGGATTGCTTTTGGGCAATTGATCTGGGATCGCCCCCTGGGGCCCCGGCACGATCTATTGTTGGGCGCGGCACTACGCTACAATTATTACGACGACAACAGTACGGCTACATTGGACACCCTCAGCCTGCGCAACCGACCCGAGAGGGCTTTGATCCCCGGATTGTTTATCCAGGATGAATGGCGGCCGGCTGACCAGCATACTATTTTGTTGGGCGCACGTATTGACCACCACCCCGTACACGGAAATATATTTACGCCAAGGCTGGCCTGGAAATGGAAACTGGGAAGGGATCAGGTGCTGCGGCTGAACGCGGGCACGGGGTTCCGGGTAGTGAGCCTGTTTACGGAAGACCATGCGGCCCTCACAGGTGCCCGGGCCGTAGAAATTCGCGAAGCCTTGCGCCCGGAGCAAAGCTATAATGTGAACCTCAATTATAATCAAATCTGGCGATGGGAAGGTCATTCACTGGAATGGGATATCTCTACCTGGTATTCGCATTTCCGGAATCAGATTATTCCGGATTACGACAGCGACCCCAATAAAATTATTTACCAGAACCTGAATGGACATAGCCGCAGCACCGGTATCAGCGGCAACCTGAACTTTTCAGCCGGACATCGATTCCGTTTGATGGCTGGCGCTACCATTCAGGATGTGCGTAAAACAGAGTTCGACGCTACACGCCAGGCCACGCATACCCGCCCCGTACTCACAGAAAGCTGGTCGGCTGTCTGGCAACTAAGCTATACCATACCCGCCTGGGCTCTCAGCATCGACTATACCGGTAATTGCTACGGGCCCATGCGACTACCCCTGATATCGCCGCTCGATCCGCGTCCGGATCACTCGCCCGTTTGGAGTATTCAGAATATTCAGTTCACCCGACGCATGCAAACCAACCTGGAAATATTCGCCGGCGTGAAGAATTTGCTCAACTGGACGCCAGCCCGGAATATCCCTTTCCTGATAGCGCGTACCAACGATCCATTCGATAAAAACCTGCAATATGGTTCCGATGGACAGGTAGTACCCACGGCAGAAAACCCCTATGGACTCAGCTTCGATCCTTCGTATATCTATGCGCCGAACCAGGGAATAAGGGTGTTTGCGGGAATAAGATGGTGGAGGAAGTAATTTGGGAATTTGGGAATTTGTGGATTTGTTCCCAGTCCTCACGAAGAACAACAAATTCCCAAATTCTCAAAATAGCAAATCAGCATTTCCTGCTATCTTTGCCCCATGAAACGCCTCGCGGGCATACTCATGCTGGGTATATACATGCTTAGCTTTATGGAGCTGCATAACCTGCTGCGTATTCCGGTATTTATCGCCCATTTCCAGGAGCACCAGGAAAAGGATGAGTCCACTACACTCTGGGGTTTTTTCCGCGAACATTATGTAGGCCCTGTGGTGGTGGATGATGATTATGACCGCGACCAGCAATTGCCCTTTCGGGATGCGGATTGTTGTATCGCCATCCTGAGTTACAACTGTGAGTGTTCCACTACTTCCTACGAAATCATTCGCCCCGATACCCTGGCGAAAGAGTTTGCGCTCTATCGCGAACGAAGCAAACGCATTCTTCCCCCGTACGATTTTTTTCAGCCCCCCCGATTTGCCTGAAACGATAGCAACCCTATTTGTTTAAGGTAAATCATTTTACATGTTACATGCGATTATTCGCTTTTCCGTAAGGAATAAGCTAATCGTGGGATTGTTCGTACTCGCGCTCGTGGTGGCGGGGGTACTCAACCTGCGAACATTACCCATTGATGCCCTGCCCGATATCACCAGCAACCAGGTACAGGTCATCACCATTTCTCCCAGCCTTGCGGCACCCGAGGTGGAAAGGCTGGTAACTTTCCCCATTGAGCAAGCCAATGCCAATATACCCGGACGAAAGGAAATGCGGTCTATATCCCGCTTTGGACTTTCAGTGGTCACTATTGTTTTTGACGACAATACGGATATTTACTGGGCCCGGCAGCAGGTATCGGAAAGGCTCAACCAGGTGCGCGACCAGATACCCGCCTCTGCGGGCCGGCCCGAGCTGGCCCCGGTAACCACCGGTTTGGGCGAAGTGTTTCAATATGTGTTGCGGCCCCGGAAAGGATATGAAGGCAAGTACGACCTGACGGAGCTGCGCAGTATCCAGGACTGGATAGTCCGTCGTCAGCTCCTGGGCACCGGAGGTGTAGCCGATGTGAGCAGTTTTGGGGGATTTCTGAAGCAATATGAAGTGGCCGTAGTGCCCTCCCGGCTCAAGGCCATGAATATTACTATTGGTGATCTTTTCACGGCCCTGGAAAAGAATAATCAAAACTCAGGTGGCGCTTATATTGAATCGGGCCCCAGCGCGCTTTTTATTCGCACCGAAGGCCTGGCCAGGAATATTTCAGAGATCGAAAAGATTGTGGTGCGTCATACTGAAACGGGCATACCGGTTTATGTACGTGATGTGGCCGAAGTACGCATTGGTCATGCCATCCGCTATGGCGCCATGACCTATAGTGATCAGGGAGAAGTGGCCGGTGCCGTGGTGTTGATGCTAAAAGGGGCCAACGCTTCCGAAGTAGTGAAGAATATCAGAGAACGAATCAAAACCATCCAGCAAACCCTGCCGGAAGGTGTTTTGCTGGATGTGTTCTATGACCGCACCAAGATGGTGGACAATGCTATGGGTACGGTGAAGAAAAACCTGATTGAAGGCGCCATCATCGTCATTCTGGTGTTGGTATTATTTCTCGGCAATCTGAAAGCAGGCTTGATTGTGGCTTCCGTCATCCCACTCTCCATGCTGTTTGCCATCATGGGGATGAACCTTTTTGGCGTAAGTGGTAACCTGATGAGCCTCGGCGCGCTTGATTTTGGACTGATCGTGGATGGTGCGGTTATTATTGTGGAAGCCGTGCTGCACGGCCTGATGGCGACCGGTGTGGTTCGGAAAATGAATGCCGAAGAACTGGACAGGGAAGTGGAGCAGTCCGCTTCGCGGATGATGAATGCAGCCGTTTTTGGTCAGGTCATTATATTGATTGTTTATCTGCCCATTCTTTCGCTGACCGGTATTGAGGGTAAAATGTTCCGACCCATGGCGCAAACGGTATCCTTTGCGTTGATTGGCGCTTTTGTTTTATCCTTAACCTATGTGCCCATGATGTCGGCCCTGTTTCTGCGTGCCGGAAAGGCATCTAAACCGGGCTTGGCAGATAAGCTGATGGCCGGCCTGCAAAGGCTGTATCAACCCGCACTTCGCAAAGCCCTGGCATGGCCCAAAACAATAGTGGTTTCATCAGTGTTGTTGTTGGCAATATCGTTTGTGCTGATGTCGCGCCTGGGTGGAGAATTTATACCGGAACTGCAGGAAGGCGATTTTGCGGTGGACGCCCGCATACGCACGGGCAGTTCACTCACGGAAACCATTCAAACCACGCAAAAGGCCGTTTCCATACTCGAAGCACAGTTTCCGGAAATTGAAAAAGTGGTGACACGTATCGGTGCCAGTGAAATTCCTACGGATCCCATGCCACTCGAAATGACCGATATCATGATTACCCTTCGGCCACCCGATGAATGGACCAGTGCGGAAAGTTTTGATGAGTTGGCGGATAAAATGAGTGATGCCCTATCGGTCATTCCCGGCCTGAGCAGTGGATTTCAATTTCCCGTGCAAATGCGTTTCAATGAGCTGATCAGCGGCGCGCGGCAGGATGTGGTTTGTAAGATTTATGGTGAGAACCTCGACAGCCTCGCCAGCCTGGCCCAGCGCCTCGGCGGCGTTATACAGTCGGTGGATGGAGCCACCGATGTGTACACGGAAGTAGTGACCGGACTGCCGCAGATTGTGATCGATTATCATCGTGATGCCCTGGCGCGCTATCAACTTTCTGTGGAAGAAGTGAACCAGGTAATAAGGGCGGCATTTGCTGGAGAAGTGGCCGGTACTGTTTATGAAACCGAAAGAAGATACGACCTGGTGATACGCCTGCAGGACGAGCAAAGAAGAGATCCGGAGCAGGTGAGCCAGTTGTTGATTCCGACAAGAACCGGTTTACAGGTGCCGCTTTACCAGGTGGCCAAAGTGGAGATAAAAGACGGGCCCAACCAGATACAGCGTGAGGATGCACGCCGCCGCATCATCGTGGGCTTCAATGTGCGCGGCCGCGATGTGGAATCGGTGGTGCAGGAACTGGATGAAAAGGTGAAAAATGAGCTGGTATTCCCTGCGGGATATTCCATTCACTATGGTGGACAGTTTGAAAACCTGAAGGAAGCCGAGGCCCGCCTGATGATTGCCGTTCCGGCCGCGCTACTCCTGATATTTCTGCTGCTTTATTTTGCGTTTGGATCCATGCGTTATGGATTGTTGATATTTTCAGCCATACCGCTCTCGGCCATCGGCGGCATTTTCGCCCTTTGGGCCAGGGATATGCCTTTCAGCATCTCGGCCGGTGTAGGATTTATTGCCCTGTTTGGTGTGGCCGTGCTCAATGGTATTGTGCTGATAACAGAATTTAATCGCCTTCGCAAGGAAAACTCCGACGAACCTGTAAAATCGGTGATTATGAAAGGAACCTCTCTTCGCTTGCGCCCGGTATTGATGACCGCGGCCGTCGCTTCCCTGGGATTTATGCCGATGGCGCTGAGCCAGGGTCCGGGAGCGGAAGTGCAACGTCCGTTGGCTACCGTGGTGATCGGCGGACTTATTACCGCAACCCTGCTCACCTTAATTCTTTTGCCTGTGCTCTATCAGTGGATGGAAAACAGGAGAGACCGAAGGAGAAAGAAGGGGCAAACGGCCGCCGCGTCGGTGATATGGTTGCTGTTAGCAACAATAGGTAGCACCGGCCTGGTAAATGCCCAGCCTCGCAGCCTGGCTTCCCTTTTCACGGAAGCTGATTCGGCCAATATCCAACTCAAAGCAGAGCGAAGGCAGGAATCGTATTGGGAGGAACTGGCCAGGGCCGCATTCGATCCCGGCACTACTGAACTGGGGTTGGAATATGGTAATATCAATAGTCCGCGCACCGATACGCGCTATTTTATAAACCAGGGTATTCAGATGCCCCAGGTTTACAAACGGCAAAGAGAGGCCAACCGGCTGGGCCTGAAGACACAGCAGGAAATGAGTGCCTGGAAGCAACTGGAGCTGCAGCGCGAGATCGCGCTGGTATTTTACCGGTTGGTCGATTTAACCGAGCGCAGAAAAATCCTGCTTCGCCTCGATTCGGTATACAGCCGCTTCAACGAAGCCGCGCAGATTCGCCTGCAGGCGGGGGAAGCTAACCGGCTCGAGAGTAGCTCCGCCACCCTCGCATTGCAGCAATGGAGGCTACAGCTATCGGAGCTGAATGCCGATTTCCGAATCCTGCAAAAGCAATTGCAATGGTTCCTGCAAACCAACGACTGGATAGAACCGGAATATGCCCAGCTACAGAAGCCTTCGGCTTATGGTCAACAAACCGACAGTACGCCCAACGAACAACATCCGCGATTGGGCTGGTGGAAGGCCCTGCAGGCCCAGGAAAGGGGACAAACCCTGCTGGAAAAATCAAAATTGCTGCCATCGCTCACGCTGGGCTACGCCAACCAGTCCATCACCGGTTATCAAACCCTCGATGGATTCAATGAAACCTATTTCTCCCGGTCGCGGCGGTTTAGCATGGTGAATGTATCGCTGGGTTTGCCACTCTTCAACAAAGTAACCAAAGCAAGGGTGCGTGCGGGACAAAGAAGAGAAGAAGCGGCCGCCCTGCAGGCAGAGTCGGCCCGGGCCTCCCTGCAATTTGAAATGAACCAGGCGGCAGAAGAGTTGCGTAAACGACAACAGCAGCTTAACCTCTTTGAAACCAGCGGAAAGGAAAATGCCGGTCGCATGATCCGAAATGCCGAGCTGGCCTACCGGCAGGGTGAGATTGGTTACCTTGAATGGACCGTGCTCATCAACCAGGCAACGCAATGGGAACTCGGCTATCTGGATGCGGTAAATGGTTATAACCAGGCATTGATTGAATTTGAATTCTTAAACGGAAAAATTGAACCATGAAATACCTGATTCAAAATAAAAAATACAGAGGATATACGTTCTTTACAGGCGGAAAGCCATACCTGCACATCCTGGTGGGCATATTGTTACTTGCCTTATCGGCTTGCGGAAGCAAAAAGCCGCAGGCTGAGGCTGTTCACGAAGGGGAGATGAACGAGGTGAAATTAACAGCAGAGCAGGTAGAGAATGCCGGAATTGTTGTCGACAGCATTCGGCGAAAAGAGATGCATCAGCAATTGAAAGTGAATGGCCTGGTGGATGTGCCTCCTCAAAACATTGTATCGGTAAGTTTTCCCCTGGGTGGTTATTTAAAAACGACGCACCTGCTGCCGGGTATGCACGTGAACCGTGGCGAAATGATTGCGATGATGGAAGACCCCGCGCTGGTACAATTGCAACAGGACTACCTGATGGCCAAAGCCAAAATGGGCTTTTTGGAAAAAGACCTGGAAAGGCAGCGCTTTCTGAATGAAAATGAAGTGAATGCGGATAAAGTGCTACAGCAGGCCCAATCGGATCATAGTTCCCAGAAAATATTGATGAAGGGTTATGCGGAGAAGTTGAGGCTGATAGGTCTGGATCCCGAAAAGCTGACAGAAGAATCCATTTCGCGTAGCGTGCCTATTCGTTCGCCCATTAATGGGTTTGTGTCGAAGATTAACGTGAATATTGGCAAGTATGTAAATCCGTCGGATGTATTATTTGAATTGATCAATCCCGATGATATGCATGCGGCGCTCACGGTATTTGAAAAAGACCTGGCGCTGGTAAAACCCAGGCAGAAAGTGTGGGTAACTTTTGTGGACGAGCCCGAACGCGAGTATGAATGCGAAGTATTGCTGGTAACGCGCAATGTGGACCAGGATCGCGGCGCACTGGTGCATTGTCATTTTGAGCAGCAACCCGATCGTTTATTACCGGGGATGTTTCTAAATGCAAGAATACAGATAAGCTCTTCGCAGCAATGGGCCGTGCCAACCGACGCGCTCGTTCGTTTTGAGAATAAAGACTATTTACTGGAAGCAATGGATAGTTTGCAGTTCCGTCTGTTTCCTGTGGAAAAGTTGATGGAAGAAGATGGATGGGTGGCCGTAAAGGCCGAACAGGCCGACCTGCGTGGGAAAAGATTTGTGGTCCGCAATCCGTACCCGGTATTGGGTGCCATGAAAGCGGGGGAGGAAGAAGGGCATGACCACTAAAAAATAGTATTACAAAGAAGATATTAACAGCCAGCTTTTGGTGGGCCTGTGGAAACGGGAATTTGCCAAATTCCCATTACATTTGCCGCCCTATTAATAAACCTATGGAGCTAAAATATTTTCAGCATATCGCGGGTGAGTTATCATTCTCCCTGAAGCAGATCAATAATATTTTTGAACTACACAGTGAAGGCAGTACCATTCCCTTTATAGCGCGTTATCGGAAGGAAGCCACCGGCAACCTCGATGAAGTGGCCATCGCCCAGGTGATTGACCGGATCAAATACTTCACCGATCTGGAAAAGCGAAAGGAGACCATTCTCAAAACCATCGACGAAGCCGGCAAGCTGAGCCCTGAATTAAAACAGCGCATAACGGATTGCGTGAATGCGACAGAGCTGGAAGATATCTATTTGCCGTATAAACCGAAGCGTAAGACAAGGGCCTCAGTGGCGATAGAAAAAGGACTGGAACCCTTGGCAAAGCGCATCTTTGGCCAGGAAGAGATGGACCCGGACTCGGAAGCAGCGGCTTTTGTAAACGAACAGGTGAAAGATGTTGCCGAGGCTTTGCAGGGCGCGCGCGATATTGTGGCCGAATGGATTGCCGAGGATGAACTGGCCAGAAATACCATTCGGAAATTATTTACTGAAGAAGCGAAACTCAGCAGTCGTGTACTCACTTCCAAAAAAGAAGAAGCCGATGCGCAGAAGTACCGCGATTATTTTGAGTTTAGTGGATATTTAGCCGATAGCCCGTCGCACCGGATCCTGGCCATTCGCCGGGGCGAGAAGGAGGGATTCCTGATAATGGATATCAATGTGGAGAAGGAAAAAGCCGTGGAGGAGTTGAAGTTGAAATTCCTGAAAACCTCCAATAAGGCGGCCGCGCAGGTAGCCATGGCCATCGAGGATTCATTCACCCGTTTGCTGAAACCTTCGATTGAAACCGAGTTTCGCCTTGCGAGTAAAACGCGTGCCGACGAAGAGGCGATCCGTGTTTTTGCCGAGAATCTCCGGCAATTATTGCTGGGCTCACCGCTGGGGCATAAGCGCGTGATGGCGGTGGATCCCGGATTTAGAACAGGTTGTAAAGTGGTTTGCCTGGATGAGCAGGGCAATTTTCTGGAATACCAAACCATTTTTCCGCATGCGCCGCAAAACGATCGCACGGGTGCTATTTATGCTTTGAAAGAGTTGGTAAATAAGCATGGGATTGAAGCAGTGGGTTATGGCAATGGTACCGCCAGCAAGGAAACTGACCAATTGCTGCGTTCCATTGATTGGGGCCGACCCGTTTCCATCTTTATGGTGAATGAAAGCGGGGCTTCCATTTACTCGGCCAGCGAAGTGGCAAGGGAGGAGTTTCCGAATGAAGATGTAACCGTTCGCGGAGCCATCAGCATTGGCAGGCGATTGCTGGATCCCCTGAGCGAACTGGTGAAGATTGATGCCAAGAGCATTGGGGTAGGGCAATACCAGCATGATGTGAACCAGAACCGCCTGAAGGAAGCGCTTGACCAGGTGGTGGAAAGCTGCGTAAACTTTGTGGGTGTAGACCTTAATACGGCGAGCAAACATTTGCTCACCTATGTGTCCGGATTAAATGGCACTGTCGCGAAAAACATTGTGGAGTACAGGGCCAGGAATGGCGCATTCAAAAGCCGCGATGAGTTGAAGAAAGTGCCCATGTTGGGTCCCAAGGCATTTGAACAATGCGCCGGATTCTTGCGGGTGCCCAATGCGGGCAACCCACTCGATAATTCGGCCGTGCATCCCGAATCCTATCACGTGGTGGAAGCCATGGCCCAAAAAGTGAATACCACAGTGGAAGAGCTGATTCGCAAGCCTGAACTGCGCAAGCAGATCAAGGCAAAGGAATTTGTAACGGAAACCATTGGTGAATACACCATTGAAGATATTCTAAAGGAACTGGAAAAGCCGGGACGTGATCCGCGGCCGGCGATAGAGGAGTTCAGTTTTGCAGAAGGCCTCAGCAGTATGGAAGACCTGAAGCCGGGCATGCAGGTTCCCGGTATTGTTACCAATATCACCAATTTTGGCGCTTTTGTTGACGTGGGTGTGAAACAGGACGGGCTGGTACATATTTCGCATCTTAGCAATCGCTATGTGTCGGATCCCAATGAAGTGGTGAAGCTGGGCCAGAAAGTAATGGCCACCGTGCTGGAAGTGGATACGGCCCGCAAAAGGATTGCCCTTTCGCTAAAAGATAATGCCGGCAAATCGAATAACGAAGTACAACCCGCCAGAAAAGCCGGCGGAAAAAATCAACCCACTAAAAAATCGGAACCGCTGAATCCGTTCCAGGCAAAGCTGATGGAGCTGAAGAAGCAGTTTAAGGATTAGGAGGAACTTATTTGTTTATTTGTGAATTTGTGGATTCGGGGATTTGGTTTAAGGTTTAAAGTTTAGAGTTTAAACCTTAAACCAAATCCCCGAATCCCCAAATTCACAAATAGTCCTCTCTCACTGGCGCAAACACATCGAGCACCTTACAGGCCGTTTTGGCGGTAGCGCCATGGGGTATGTTGGAGGGGATCACATAATACATTCCAGCTTTCAGATTGACCTGCTCCGATCCAATGATCATATCCAGTTCACCTTCCAGGATAAAGGTAATTTGCTCATGCGGGTGTTGATGGGCGGGAAGTTCACTTCCGGCTTCAATTTCCACCATTCCCATAGTCATGGATTCGCCATGCACATAATGGCCCGTAAGGCCAGCGGCAAGCAATCTGGGTTTTTGGTCGATCAGGTATTGAGACATGTTGAATTGTTGATTTGTTGAATCGTTGAATTGTTGAGGGTTAAAGGTTTAGGAAAGAGTTTAGCATCATCTATAATTATACCCCACTTACAACTTACTACTTACAACTTACTACTTACTACTTCCTGCCCCTTTTCTCCAAATAACACAAACTTCCCCCCACCCAATCTTTATCCTTATTGTAGCGTACACCAATCATTTTTCCCTTGCTGAGGCGGGCCAGATTATTAGCAGGGTAGGGGCGCTCGGCGCCGTCTTTCCAGAAATAGAAAATGCGGATTTCGGCCTTGGCCGGCTGATCGGGTGTTAGGATGGCTTCTGCATAATTTACTTTTCGCTGCAAAATCCAGTTTTCGGGATCTTTTACCGCGGCGATGTCGTCGGCGCTAACATCTATCAACACGCCCTGGCCGGCAAAGGAGAACAGGGGTTTGAGCACATAGTTTTCCAGGTCTGCGGGGAGCTGCGTGATGCTATCGAGAAAATAGGTCACCGGCACATAGGGATGGCGAACCAGGGGTAATGTGAATTTACTGATCCGGTAAAACCAGGCAGGGTGGGGACACCATTCCACATCCAGCTCCTCGAAAAAAATACTACCCTTTTCCTTCACTTCCTTTGGCTGTTGAAAAAGATCATCGAAGATGACGCGGTTATAGATCCGGTGCACCTTTGTTTTCTTTCCATCCCTCATGTAGTAGAGCGATGTACCTTCCTGGATGAGTTCGGTTATGCAAACCGGTTCTATGCCCACATAATCGCGTGTGCAGTAGAAATCGATCCGGGTCTTTTGCTGATGTGGCAGGATCTCGAGCAGGATTACATTTTCAGGGGCGTGATTGCCGAGGATGATTTCTTTTAATTCCTGCAAATAGGTTTCGCGCGTAAAAGCTTCTGCAAAACTGGCGTAATTGGCTGGAACCGGAAAATGATGGCGATACACATCATCGAGCAAAACCTGGTAGGCAAACAGGGAGGGGAATCCCTGCATTTCTATCAACTGTGGTTCGTACCCGCCCTCTTCATTGGTGCAAATGCCAAAGTCGAAAGCGATGAATTGTGTGTGTGCCGATTCGCCGGGTACTTTCAGATGAGCAGGAATGGCGCGGTCCGTTAAGGAAAGGAAGTCGGGCGCCATTATCCGGTCCACGATATGCTCGCAGGCATCATAGATTTTCTCCTGGAAATCTCTGGATAGAAAAATGGCCGTTTCCGCCACGCGAAATTCAATGGCACCGGGATGGGCCGCATCCAGTTCCTTTAAGAATGCCTGGTACTTTTCGGGAGTAAAGGCCGAGTTGTGTTGTTGACGCAGTTGAGGGACCATGCTCTTATAAATTGGTGTATGAGCACAACAGAATCATTGGGCTCTTTTGAATTTATCCCTCAAAATACCAAATAATCAAATTTGAAAGTCGGATAATTTGTAGCCGAATCAGGCCAGGCAATAATCTTCTACTGCCTGGTTCAGAAAATTGGGAAGAATATGCGAATAAGTCCAGAGAATCTTATCGGGATCTTCGAGATGCGCCAGCATATTGGTTAATTTATCCTCGCCGTGGTTTTCGATGATGTTTTGCCGCTTGTCTTCCCTTCGCAGGTACATGCTCATACCCGTGGCATCGGCCTCGGGATGAAATTGGGTGCCGATCATGAACTCATTGAAACGAATGCCCATCACCGCGCGTTCATAAGGCACATGCGCCCGCATTTTTTCGATACAAAGAATGCGGCCACCTGAATCGCGCAGCATATCGTGATTGGGTTGAATCACCTGGTAATCGCGACTATCCACCGCATAGAATGGATCACGCAAACCATCGAACACCGGTTCCTGCCGACCTGCTTCGAGCATGTGAACAGGAAATACGCCAAATGCGGTGGAGCGGCGTTTGCACACCAAACCCGCATTGAAGTAACGACTGGCTAATTGAAAGGAATGGCAGATAAAGAATACATGCTTCTTCTGGCTATTGGAAGGATTGCTGTTCCAGCGAATCATTTCG
Source organism: uncultured Citrobacter sp. (assembly GCA_964395095.1). GTDB lineage: Bacteria > Bacteroidota > Bacteroidia > Chitinophagales > Chitinophagaceae > CAYMZZ01. Next base: position 46,797 of record CAYMZZ010000010.1, on the reverse strand, counting down.
TTCAGCCATCGGCACCAGGCAATATCCCAGTCATCGTATCGGCTGGAGAGTGGATCGCCGGGGCCTCCACTGGAAATATAAATATCGAAACTGTTGTCGGGGACTTCATTTTTCTGCCGCACATCAAATACCTGTTTCCGCACCGGTTGCTGCATCTGTTCCGACCAGTCGTTAATGATCTGGTGGATACAGCGCATGCCTTCATTGGCATGGCCATCATAGAGGTCGAGTATCGCAATACGGATGCTGCGGTTTTCACTACTAATCATTCGGCAAAATTAAGTAACTGCACAGAATTGAAGGCAAGGGATGTGGATATATAATTGGAAACTCTTATTTCTCACTGAGTTCGTACAGTTTTTCTCCTCCTAAATAAGTCTTTTGCACCTTGATTTTCAAAATTTCCTCTTCGGGCACGGTCATCAGATCCTTATCCAGGATAATGAAATCGGCGAATTTTCCCACTTCAATACTGCCCTTTTCTTTTTCCTCAAAATTGGATCGGGCCGCCCAAATGGTCATACCGCGCAGGGTCTGTTCACGTGTCAAGGCATTTTCCATCTGGTATCCACCTTCGGGCCAGCCTTTGGCATCCTTGCGGATAACGGCCGCGAGGAAAGTTTTGAAAGGAGAAATATCCTCCACCGGGAAATCTGTACCCAGTGGTAACCATCCATTTTCTTTCAACAATTGTTGATAGGCATAAGCTCCCTTCACCCGCTCAGTACCCAACCTGTCACCGGCCCAGTACATATCCGAAGTGGCATGTGTGGGCTGTACCGAAGGAATAATATTGCTCCGGCCAAATTTTTCAAAGTCAGCGCTGTTAACTACCTGCGCATGTTCTATACGCCAACGCCTGTCATTTTCGCCTTTGAGGTATTTTTCATAAATATTCAATATGGTTCTATTACCGCTGTCGCCAATGGCATGCGTACACATCTGGAAGTCCCGCGCCGCAATCCATGCGGCAACGGAATCAAAATGTTCGGGCTGGCTCAATAAAAAGCCGCGATGCCCCGCCCTGTCGCTATAGGGTTCCAGCAGGCAGGCGCCTCTTGAGCCCAACGCTCCATCGCCATACACTTTAAAACTGCGCACATGCATCCGGTCGGTTTTGATAATCCCTTTCTTATCCAGGTATTCAAAATTGGCCGGCGCATCGCTCAGCATAACGTAGAGACGCATTTTCAGGTCGCCCGATTCCTGCATGGCCATCAGGGATTCCACCGCCTGGTAATTCAGGCCACAGTCATCAATACCGGTGAGACCCATCGCCAGGCAATTTTTTTCCGCTTCTTTCATAGCAGTCCGAAAACTGTTGTCGTCGGCAGCAGGAATATGCATGCTCACCAGGTCAATGGCATTATCGATCAGGATTCCGGTAAGCTGATTATTCTTCACTTCGATATCACCACCCGTCAACTGCTGACCTGGTTTCAGACCCGCCAGTTCTATCGCCGCATCATTAGCAATGGCGGCATGTCCATCCACACGGCCCAATAGCACCGGACGATCAGGAAACAAACGGTTCAATTCGCTATTGTTGGGAAATTCCTTTACAGGCCAGTCATTCTGATCCCATCCGCGACCGGTAATCCAACCTTCCGGATGGGTTTTGGCGTATGCGAGGAGCCGGTCAAGTATTGCCTGCCAGCTTTCCGTACCGGTGAGGTCCACATTTTGTAAAGATTGGGCATAACCCACAAAATGCGCATGGGCATCAATAAAACCGGGATAAACATATTGACCACCCGCGTCGAGCGTTTCTTTGGGTTCATACTTTGCCTGAAGATCTGCACTGGCTCCGGTAGCCACTATGCGTCCATCCTTTACGGCTATAGCTTCGGTAACGGTAAAGGCAGCGTCCACTGTGTAGACTTTTGCGTTGATGAGCAATAGGTCAACAGGCTCCTTACTGTTGCAGGAGATTAGGTAAAAGCTGCAGACCAGCATTGCGAAGTATCCAATATTTTTCATGTGGCGATTGATTAGACAATTAAGTGTACATTTAAAACAGAGAAAGCAAATAACCCACAAATTTCCAAATTACCCAACTTCAAATTTTGATATGCGTTACCTGAAATTACTTCCACTCTGCATTTTGTTCCTCGGATGCGGACAGTCTGATCAGTCAACCGGTTACACCCTGCCATCTGTGCGGGAATATTTTGATTATGGGGAAAGCGGGGTACTGGCAGCGGGCGTTAAGATGATTCCCATTGAGACTCCCGTGGGAATATTTAAGGTATGGACGAAAAGGTTTGGCAATAATCCCCGTATTAAAGTGCTGTTGCTGCATGGCGGTCCTGCCATGACGCACGAGTATATGGAGTGTTTTGAAAGTTTTTTCCCGCAGCAGGGTTTTGAATTTTACGAGTATGATCAACTGGGATCTTATTATAGCGACCAGCCCACGGATAGCAGCCTTTGGACCACCGACCGTTTTGTGGAAGAGGTGGAGCAGGTACGCAAAGCCATAGGGGCGGATTCCACCAATTTCTATATCCTGGGCAATTCCTGGGGTGGCATCCTGGGTATGGAATATGCGCTGAAATATCAGCAGAACATGAAGGCGCTGATGGTGGCCAATATGATGGCCAGTTGCCCGGAATATGGCCGGTATGCGAATGAGGTGTTGGCCAAACAGTTGCCAGAGGATGTATTGAAGGAGGTACGGGCCCTGGAAGCGGCCAACAAGTTCAGTGACCCGCGCTATATGGAATTGCTGATGGCAAATTTCTATACCAAACATATTTGCCGCCTGCCGGAATGGCCTGAGGCGGTGAATCGCAGTCTCAAGCACGCAAATAATACCATCTATACGCTGATGCAGGGGCCCAGCGAATTTGGTATTGCCGGGCGGCTGGCCAACTGGGATGTAAAAGACCGGTTGAAGGAAATTCGTATTCCGGCCCTGATGATTGGGGCCACCCATGATACCATGGATCCCAAGGCGATGGAAGAACAGAGTCGCCTCGTCCAAAAAGGCCGTTACCTGCATTGCCCCAACGGTAGCCACCTGGCCATGTGGGACGATCAGCAGGTTTTTATGCAGGGTGTGATCCGGTTTATAAAGGATGTGGATGAAGGAAAATTTTGAACCTTTGGTTTTCCACAGGTGGAAAACAAAAATTTTGCAGGATTTGAATTTCCATTATCTTTAATATGATTTAATATCCACCATCAAGAACTCCAACCTTAAGCAACTCTGATCTTACTGTAGCCCATTAAATTATTTAGTTGGCTATGATACGGAGTTCCCATGCCTGCAAGTCCCACTACACTTTGTTGTTGGCGACAATATTATTTTTCAGCCTTGGCCTGAGGGCCCAGAATCCCATAGTAACAGAAAATTCATTGCCGGGAAATCCCAAATCCGAGTGGGATATTTCCGGGGCAGGTGATCCGAATATCCAGGGCTTTGCCACGGATATGAGTGTGAACAAGGGGCAGACTGTTCGGTTCAAGATCGATGTAAACGGTGGAGGAACCTACAGCATTCGTATTTACCGCCTGGGTTATTACCAGGGTAATGGCGCCAGGCTGGTGGCCAACCTGGGCAATTTCAATGCGGTGAACCAACCGGAACCGGTCAGCAACACCAGTACCGGGTGGGTTGATTGTGGTAACTGGTCGGAGTCGGCGAGCTGGAATGTGCCCGCCAATGCGGTTAGTGGCGTTTATATAGCGCGCCTGACCAGGAGTACGGGTTCGAGCCATATCATCTTTGTTGTACGGGATGATGCCGGAAACGCGCCGATATTGTTTAAGACATCCGATGCCACCTGGCAGGCTTATAATGGATATGGCGGTAACAGTCTGTATGTGGGGGTTACCTCTTATCCGGCCGGTCATGCCGTGAAAGTGAGTTATAATCGTCCATTCGTGACGCGGGCCGGTGGTGCCGGTGGCGGTGCGGGTGAAGACTGGATTTTTAATGCGGAATATCCGATGATTCGCTTTTTGGAGCGGAATGGTTACCATGTGAGCTACACCACCGATGTGGATATGGAGCGCAGCACTACACCTATAACCCCGGCACTGCATAAGATATTTCTTTCGGTTGGGCACGACGAATACTGGTCGGCTGCGGCCCGCACCCGGATAGAAAACGCCAGGGCGGCGGGTGTACACCTCGCATTCTTCAGTGGCAATGAAGTGTACTGGAAAACGCGCTGGGAAGATAATACGCGGACACTTGTTTGCTATAAGGAAGGCACCCTGGGCGAAATCAATTGCGGTGGCAAATGTGATCCATCGCCGGAGTGGACGGGCTTATGGCGCGATGGTTGTGCCTTTGCTGGAGCGGGTGCCTGCCAACCCGAAAATGCATTGACAGGGCAGATTAGCTGGACGCTTAGCACGGGTTCTATTACCGTGCCGGGAGCCTACCGTAATCACCGTTTCTGGCGCAATACCAGTGTAGCCGCGTTGGGAGCGAACCAAACAGCCACCCTGCCCAATGGGACCCTGGGCTACGAGTGGGACTATGAACAATACCCTGCATCGTATCCGTCGGGTCGTATCATATTGTCGAGTACGACATTGAACGGCTTTACGCATAAACTGTCTCTTTACCGACATAGCAGTGGTGCTCTTGTATTTGGTGCGGGTACGGTGCAATGGGCATGGGGTCTCGACAATGTGCATGACCGGGGCAGCGCCGCGCCCAGCACGGCCATGCAGCAGGCTACCGTAAATCTGTTGGCCGATATGGGCGTGCAGCCCGGTGCATTGATGTCGGGTTTAAGTCCCGCATCGGCATCTACCGATTTCTCCGCGCCCTCACCGGTCATCAGTTCGCCCCTTCATAACAGCACTGTGCCGGCCAACACAAGCTTGTCGATAAGCGGTACCTGTACCGATGCAGGTGGTGTAGTGGCGGGAGTAGAGGTATCAGTGGATGGTGGAAATTCCTGGGCCTTGGCCACAGGGACCAGCAACTGGACCTTTTCCTGGATTCCGAGCGTTTCGGGTTCTGCCAATATTCGCGTGCGTGCTTTCGATGATAGTGGAAATATGAGCGTTCCCGGTAATGCGGGAACGGCATCGCATATCAGCATTACTGTTTCGGGCGGAAGCACTACAGGCACTTATTCCATCTTTGCTCCTACGGCCAGTCCGCAAATTCCATTCGAAAACGATGGATCGGCCATAACGCTGGGTGTTAAATTCCGTTCCTCGCAGGCCGGCTTCATTACCGGTATCCGGTATTATAAACCCAATGGCGCTACCGGCACACGTACCGGCATCCTCTGGTCGGCTACCGGAACCAAACTGGCGGAAGTACAATTTACTAATGAAACCAGTTCTGGCTGGCAACAGGCTATGTTTTCCGCACCGGTACCTATTGTTGCCAACAGCACTTATGTGGCGGCCTATTTCAGCAGTTCGGGCGACTATTGCAGCAGTAATCCTTATTTTACAACTGCGGTGGTAAATGGCCCGCTGCACGCGTTGGCCAATGGTGAAGATGGTGGAAATGGGTTATATCGATATGGTTCACCTGCGGCATTGCCTACTTCCACTTATGGATCCAGCAATTATTTCGTGGATGTTGTTTTCAGCAATGCCACTGATACGGAGCCGCCGCTGGTGAATACCGTTTCGCCGGCTTCCGGCTCATCCAATGCATCCCTTACCACTACAGTAAGCGCCAGCTTTAGTGAAGATATGGATCCGGCCAGTATTCAAAACAGTAGTTTCAGCCTGCGTGATGCGCAGAATACGCTGCTGCAGGGAACCGTCAGTTACCAGTCTTCCACCCGCACAGCAATCCTAAGCCTCACATCTCCCCTGGCTTATAGCAGTACGTATACTGCCACCATCACTGGCGGCTCTGCCGGGGTGAAGGATATGGCGGGTAACGCGCTGCAAAGCAATTTCACCTGGACCTTTACAACGGTGGCGGATCAACAGGCCCCGCAAATTCAAACCGTGTCACCTGCTTCAGGTGCCACAGCCGTTTTGGTTAACCAGGTGATCAGCGGAACTTTCAACGAAGCCATGCTGGCATCATCCATCAACACATCCACGGTTCAGGTAAGCCTGTCTGGCGGCGGAGCCATCCCGGGAACAGTTTTGTATGATGCGGGCACCCGCAGCTTTAGTTTTACAGCTTCTTCATTGCTGCAAACACAATCTACCTATACCGTAACAGTGTTGGGTGGAACCGGCGGCGTGCAGGACCTGGCAGGCAATGTGCTTGCCAGCAATTATTCCTGGTCATTCACCACCGAAGCCGAACCCGACCAGGCTGCGCCGGTTGTGGTCAATACGCTCCCGGCTAATGCAGCGGCATCGGTTTCGCTCGGCACCCCAATTTATGCGGAGTTTAATGAAAGTTTGCTCGCATCCAGCGTGCAGGCAGGATCGGTGGAATTACTCAACCCATCGGCACAGCCGCTGCCTGTGTCGTTGAGCTATGACGCCGCCAACCGTCGCGTGGTGCTGGTACCCACCAGTTCATTGTTGCCGGCAACAACCTATACGGTAGTCTGCCGATCCGGCAGTGTAGCCGTACGCGACCTGGCTGGCAATGCGCTCGTTTCGGACTATTCGTGGACGTTTACAACTGCCATGGATCAGCAGGCTCCTACTATTTTGCTGGTGAACCCTGCCCCGGGTGCAACGGCCGTCAGCACCGGTACTTCGGTAAGTATTCAGTTTAGTGAAGATATGGACCCTGCCAGTATCCAGGCGACATCCATAGAATTGCGGGATGCTCTTAGCAACAAGGTAAATGCTTCAGTTACATATAATAGTTCAACTCGTACAGCCAGCCTGCAGCCCCTGTCGGCCCTGCAGGAAGCTACCGTGTACACCCTGATAGTGAAGAACGGTGTGCAGGGTGTTAAAGACCTTGCGGGCAATAGCCTGGCCAGCCAGTATGTTGCTTATTTCACCACCGTTTCAACGGCCATCAGTATATTTTCTCCCAGTTTGCTACCTGCCAGCTTTAACAATGATGGAAGGGCGCTGGTATTGGGCTTAAAGTTCAGGAGTAGCGAGGCGGGGCAAATTGTGGGTGTGCGCTTTTATAAGGCTCCAGGCGATAATGGCATACATATCGGAAACCTTTGGTCGGCCGGAGGAACCAAACTCGCTGAAGTGCAATTCACCAACGAGACAGCCTCTGGATGGCAGCAGGCATTATTTTCCACTCCGGTCCAAATTGCGGCCAATACTGTGTATGTAGTCTCTTATCATTCAAGCAGCGGAGCTTACTCCATCACCAACAGGGGAATGAATACTGCCTACACCAATGGTCCTCTTCGGGGTCTGGCAGCCGGGGAAAGTGGCGCCAATGGGGTTTATCGCTACAGCAACGTGCCACAGTTTCCGGGCAGCAACTTCCAGAGCAGCAATTATTTTGTGGATGTCCTTTTCGGTTCTGCGGCTGCGCCGGACCAAAGCCCACCGCAAATTACCAGTGTGAGCCCTGCCGCAAACGCCACGGCCGTGCCATTGAATACGGAGGTACGCGTACAGTTTAATGAGGCAATGAATTTTGCCAGCATCTCCACGTCCACTATCGAATTGCGCGATGTAGCCAATTCATTGCTGTCGGCCACGGTTCAGTATGATCCCGAAGCCAGGACCGCCATCCTGCAACCTCTTTCTTCCCTCATTCCCGGATCCGGTTACCGCATTGTGGTTAAAGCGGGGGCAAATGGCGTGAAAGACGTAGCGGGTAATGCCCTGGCTACAGAATATAGTAGCAATTTCATCAGCATGGCCAATCCCAATGCGCCATTTGTAACGGAGGTGAATCCCGCCAACAACGCTGTAAATATTGCGGTGAACAGCGGAGTAACCATTCAGTTCAACAAAGCGCTGGATCCTGCCAGTGTGCAGGCTACAAATGTGATATTGAGAAATGCGCAGTTGGTATCGGTGCCTTGCACTATCAGTTACGAAGCTGCCAACAACAGAATTCTTGTTCAGCCTCTTGCAGCGCTTGATTATTCAACCGCATATTCCATTTTATTGAAGGGCGGCGAGGGAGCTATCACCGATACGCAGGGTAACTGGATGGCCGGCGATTTTGTTTCCGTATTTCAAACCATCAGCGCCCCTGATCTGCAACCGCCCGTGATCGTTACCCATACGCCACAGGCAAATGCCGTTTCTGTTTCGGTTCAAACGGCGATTACCGTTCAGTTCAGCGAAGCTATGCTGGCAGGCAGTATCAGCAATGCCAGTTTCGAGTTGCGGGCAAATGATAACAGCGTAGTGGCCTCTACGGTGGTTTATGATTCGGTTAGCAATACAGCCCGGCTCACTCCGTCGGCTTCCTTGTTGTATGCAACATCATATACCGTGCTGGTAAAAGGAGGTGAACTGGGTGTGAAGGATCGTGCGGGCAACAGTATGCAGGTTGATTCTTCCTGGATATTCAGTACCCAGGCCACAGCCCAGCTCTTTAGTGTATTTCCTGGAACTGCTACACCGGCAGCCGCTCAAAATGACGGTGCAGCCCTCAACCTGGGTATGAAGTTCCGCTCATCAGAACCCGGCTTTATCTCCGCTATCCGGTATTATAAGCCGGCGAATATGACAGGAACACGCACGGGTAATTTGTGGACGGCAACTGGCACCAAAATCGCTGAGGTGCAATTCAGCAATGAATCGGCATCCGGTTGGCAGCAAGCCAATCTTTCCAATCCTGTGGCTATTGCCGCCAATACTACCTATGTGGTTTCTTATTACAGTTCATCGGGCGATTATTCCATCAGCAACCCATACTTTACCAGTGCCGTAGTAAATGGACCCTTGCGTGCATTGGCCAATGGAGAAGATGGAGGTAATGGTGTGTATCGGTATGCCAGCAGCCCATCCTTCCCTAATGCCAACTACCAGTCGAGCAATTATTTCGTCGATATCGTTTTTTCGGCCACGGCAGGCCCTGATCAGACGCCTCCGCAAATCAGCAGCCTGATTCCGGCCCCGCAGGCAGGCGCTGTTGCGGTTACTACCAGCATTACGGTCCGGTTCAATGAAGCGGTTAGTGCCGCTTCCATTACGGGATCCGTTTTTGAGTTGCGCGATGCCGCCAATAATCTGGTTCCTGGCAGCCTGACAGTATCGCAGAATGAAGTAATATTGTCGCCTTCGACAAGTTTGTTATACAATACGATTTACACAGCGCGAATGAGGGGTGGTGTTTCGGGTGCAAAAGATCTTGCGGGCAATTCTTTGACGCGCGATACCGTATGGAGCTTTACCACAACCGATCCACCGCCGCCACCTGTTGGTGATAACGGACCAGGTGGACCCTTGCTGGTACTTTATTCTGGAAGCAATCCTTTCAGTCGCTATAGCATCGAAGTATTGCGGGCAGAAGGGTTGAATTATTTCCTGGCGAAAGACATCGCTACCCTCACGGAAGCAGAACTCGCGGCTTATGATGTGGTATTATTGGGCGAAGTTCCGGTTAGCAGTACCCAGGCGGGTTGGCTGAGCAATTGGGTAAATGCGGGGGGAACCCTTGTAGCTTTCAGGCCCTCTACCCAACTGGCTTCGCTACTGGGCATAACCCGGCAGGCTGGCAGCCTCTCGGATCAGTACCTGTTGGTGAATACGACATCAGGCCCGGGACAGGGAATCGTTAACCAGACTATACAGTTTCACGGAACTGCTGACTATTATAGCCTCAGCGGTGCCAGCAGCCTGGCTACTTTGTATTCTTCTGCCAGCACACCTACTGTATATCCGGCGGTAACCTTGCGGGAAGTTGGGGTAAACGGTGGTAAGGCCGTCGCCTTCACTTATGATTTGATGCGCTCTATTGTGTACACCCGCCAGGGCAATCCTGCCTGGGCCGGACAGAAAAGGGATGGTACACCTGGTCCTATCCGGTCCGATGACCTGTTCTTTGGAGGCTCTTCTCCCGATTGGGTCAACCTCAATAAGGTGGCCATTCCACAGGCTGATGAGCAGCAAAGATTACTGGTCAATATCATCCTGCAGGGTAATCTCCATCGCAAACCCATGCCCCGATTCTGGTTCCTCCCCAAAGGACATAAAGCAGCGATTGTGATGACGGGCGATGATCATGGTAATGATGGAACCACAGGCCGTTTCAATCAATACCTGTCCCTGGGTCCCAATACAGCGCAGGATATTGCAGACTGGAATTCCGTCAGGGCTACTTCTTATATCTATACCGGCACGCCTATTTCCAATGCGGAGGTGCAGGCGTTCCAGAACCAGGGATTTGAAATCAGCCTGCACCTGAATACGGGATGCGAGAATTTTACTGCCACGTCCTTAAACAATGATTTTACTACGCAGCTTGCGCAATTATCAGCTCAATTGCCAGCCCTGACCCCGACCGTCACACACCGGACACATTGCCTGGTTTGGAGTGATTGGGCAACAGCCGCCAGGCAACAGGCGCTGAAGGGAATAAGACTGGATGTGAACTATTATTACTGGCCTGGTGCCTGGGTACAAAACCGATCAGGCATGTTTACTGGCTCCGGCATGCCCATGCGTTTTGCCGATCTGGATGGATCATTAATTGATATTTACCAGGCCACCACGCAAATGACGGATGAATCCGGTATTTCCCTTCCCGGTTTCTGCGACCAGTTGCTCGACAGGGCCCTCGGCGCTGAAGGGTATTATGGAGTTTTTGTCGCCAATATGCATACCGATACGGCCAATCATATTGGATCGAACCGCATCATCAGTTCGGCGCAGGCACGTAATGTGCCGGTGATATCGGCGAAACAATTACTCCAATGGCTGGATGGCCGGAATAACTCATCGGTTGCTGGCATGAACTGGAATGGTAATCAGTTGAGTTTTTCCACATCGGCCCTGGAAGCGGCACGTAATATGAAGGGCATGTTACCCACGCGTTCCATCAATGGTACCCTTCAGTCCATTACCCGCAATGGTTCGGTAATTCCTTATACCACGTCCCTGATCAAGGGAATAGAATATGCTTTCTTCGATATACCGACAGGGAATGCCAGCTTCGTGGCCGATTATTCCGCATTGGCCGGCAGGGGAATACCGGGAATCACGAATGTTGCTGTAAGCAACGTTAGCATGGACTCGCTGCCCGCCACTCTTGAGTCAAGACTGCAGGTGCAGGCATGGCCCAACCCGGGCACCCACCATTTTGAACTGCGTTTTGCGGGCCAAATGAATCAGTCTTTACTGGTGCGCATCAGCGATATCACGGGCAGGCCAATCGAGAATTACCGCCTTGCCAATCCAGCGATGCCTCTACGGGTGGGCAGCAACTGGAAAACGGGTACCTATTTTGTGGAAGTAATACAGGGCAACGACAGAAAAACCATTAAGCTGATTAAGCTATAGCAAGTGAACAAGGAATGGTGGCTGGTCAGGAGGAAAGAATCTTCCTGGCCACCTCCAGTTCCTGTTGGTTGATAGTATGTCCCATTCCGGGGAAGATATCCGTTTGAACGGATGCGCCCATATCACTCAATATATTCGCGGATGCATAAATGCGTGGCAGGGGTACATGCGGGTCCACATCGCTGCTACCGATATAGATCGGTGTGTTATTGAAATTTCCCTGGTAGTTTTCCGAATAAATTCTGTCGCCGATCAAACCGCCGGTAAAGGCAATGATGCCGCCATAACGCTGTGCATGCCTCGCGGCAAATTCAAGCGTGAGACAGGCGCCCTGCGAAAAGCCCAGCAGGTAGATATTATTCAGGCCAATGCCGTTAGCAACAACTTTGTCAAGGGTTTGCTTCACCATGGAAAGTGCTGAGGACAGGGAAGGCTCATTCTGCTCAGGTGGGGCCAGGAAGGAATAGGGATACCAGCTAAAGCCGGTAGCCTGCGGTGCCAGAAGCGTAAAAGTATTGTTGCTGAGGGTGGCGGCCAATTGCAGAATATCAGCCGCACTGCCACCCCGGCCATGAAGGGCAATGACTACTTTTTCGCCTTTGCCCAAGGAAGCGCCAGCCTCCTGAATTTCGAGTTGATGTGTTGTCAATGTTCAGTCTTTAAATTTTTTCCAATCAAATTGCAGCACGGAGAGTCCGGCTTCAATTCGGCTTCGGTTGGGCTCTTCCCAGGCGGGGAGTTTCAAATCCGTTCCCAATGTATCGGGTGACTCATCTACGGCAAATCCCGGCGGGTTGGTAGCCACTTCAAACAATACTCCTCCCGGCTCGCGGAAATAAATACTGTGAAAATACTGCCTGTCGAGAACAGGCGTCACATTCACGCCTTTGCCCGCCAGCCGCTCCTGCATTTCGCGGATAGTTTGGTCATCGTTGGTACTGAATGCCACATGGTGAACGGTGCCGCTTCCGCCCACACCCCTCAACGATTCAGGCACACAAAGAATATCGACCAGGTCACCGACTTTTCCGCTGGCACTATAGCGAAATCGATTGGAAGCCTCGCTAATCAATTCATGATTCATATAAGCGCTTAGCAGGCCGGCAGTTTTTTCATACCCATCCTCGCTAAGAGTGATGCTGTGGAATCCGCGAATGGCATGTTCTTCCGGTATCTGTCCATAGCTGAAACCGGGACGCTGATCGCGATCCGTGGCCACCAGTTCCAGGCCCAGGCCGTCACGATCTTCGAAATAGATAAAAGCTTCCTCAAACCGCTCCTGTGGCTGGCTGTGCTGAATGCCAAATTTCTTCAGGCGGTCGGTCCAGTACCCCATACTGTTGGCGGGAATGGAGAAACTGGTCGTTGTAAGCTGACCCTTACCCTGGCGCCCCCGGCCAATGCCTTTATAGGGGAAAAAGGTCATTATGGTTCCTGGCGCACCCGTTTCATTACCATAATACAGGTGATAAATTTCCGGAGCGTCGAAGTTGACGGTCTTCTTCACCAGCCTGAGTCCGAGAATGCCTGCATAAAAATCCAGGTTCTCCTGCGGGTCTTCCGCAAAAGCGGTGATATGATGAAGGCCGTTAATCAGTGCTTTCATGCCTTTGTTTGCTTTGTAGAATAAAAGTTGAGATTAAGGGAACAAAACTATAACAAGCAGGAATGCAAAGGGTTCATTGGTAGTGATGGGGCTAATTATAATGAGGAAATAGCGGCACCTGACTGCTGCGGCATCTTCCAATTGACCATGCCGGAATGGCTGTTTTCCGGGATTCTTTCCGATGCTGGCATCCGGAATTTGCCTAATTTGAATTATGGCAAAGGTACTACTGATATTCGCGCATCCCGCGCTGGAAAAATCCCGGATACACGCGCAATTGCTCCGGCAATTGCCACGCCATCCCGGATTTACTTTTCATGATCTTTATCAGCACTATCCTCATTTTGAGATCGATGTAGAAAGAGAACAGCAATTATTGATGATGCATGATATCATCATTTTGCAGCATCCTTTTTACTGGTACAGCGCACCCGCGCTGGTGAAGCAATGGCTCGATCTGGTGCTGGAACACAACTGGGCTTATGGTGCCAGGGGCAGAAAGCTGGAGGGCAAACATTTACTGAGCATTATCAGTACGGGAGGCACGGCGCAGGCCTATTCGCCAGGGGGGCGCAATCGTTTCACCATACGCACCCTGCTTACACCCTTTGAACAAACCGCACATCTTTGTCGTATGGAGTATTGGCCACCATTTGTGGTGCCTGGTACACACAAGCTGGAGCAGGCCGATATTGTATTGCAGGCGCATGCTTATGGCCAACTGCTAACAGCTTTACTAAGTGATCGGATCTCAAAGCAGGAGCGGGATTCGGTGCAGTATCTGCAAGACCTCCTGCCTATTCCTGACGCTATTCAATCCTGATTTATGGATCAACAATCGTTTTTTTTCCAGGCCCTGGTCTATCTCGCATCAGCGGTAATAATGGTGCCGGTGGCCAAGCGGCTGGGACTGGGCTCTGTTTTGGGTTATCTCATCGCCGGTATTTTAATTGGCCCGGCTTTGCTGGGTTTTATTGGGGAAAATGGGGAAGACATTATGCACTTCGCGGAGTTTGGGGTGGTGATGATGCTTTTCCTGATCGGGCTGGAACTGGAGCCCCAACTATTATGGAAGCTACGCAAACCCATTGCCGGACTGGGCAGCCTGCAGGTACTGGGTACCGCCCTGCTACTGGCCCTGCTGGCTATGGCATTTGATTTTCCCTGGCAGCAGGCAGTAGCCATCGGGCTAATTATTTCGTTGTCGTCTACAGCAATAGTGCTGCAAACCCTGAATGAGAAAGGCCTGATGAAAACCGCAGCGGGCCAGAGTTCTTTTTCAGTATTGCTGTTTCAGGATATAGCCGTAATCCCTATGCTGGCGATTTTTCCCCTGCTGGCGATGGGAGCGGCTCCGCAGGCAGAGGAAGCACATGCGGGGAGCAGTCTTATAGCCGGTATGCCAGGCTGGGCTCAAACCCTGATTGTGCTGGCGAGCGTAGCGCTTATTGTACTGGCCGGGCGTTTCCTGGTAAGGCCCATCTTCCGCATCATCGCCTCAAGCCGGCAGCGGGAGATATTTACCGCCACGGCCCTGTTGCTGGTGGTGGGCATTGCCGTACTGATGACACAGGTGGGGCTTAGTCCGGCTTTGGGAACATTTATAGCGGGGGTAGTGCTGGCCGACAGTGAGTACAGGCATGAGCTGGAAAGCGATATTGAACCGTTTAAGGGTTTATTGCTGGGTCTCTTTTTTATTGCTGTAGGTGCCAGTATCGATTTCAATATGATCGCGGATAATCCGGGTCTGATAGTGGGTCTGGTGCTGGGCGTAATGTTGTTAAAAGCAACACTGTTGTTTATACTTGGAAAACTGTTTGGCTTGCGAAGGGATCAAAATCTCCTGTTTGCTCTCTCGCTATCGCAGGTTGGTGAGTTTGCCTTTGTGCTGCTTTCCTTCTCCCTTCAGGAATCGGTTTTGCCAAAAGCCACGGTGGATATCCTAATTGCCGTGGTGGCTATCAGTATGGGCCTCACGCCATTTGTGTTGCTCATAAACGAAAAGCTGATACAGCCTTTGCTGGGCACGAAAGAAGCAGGCCCTGTTCGCGAAACGGAAGAAATAGAGGAAAGAAACCCGGTAATTGTGGCGGGCTTTGGTCATTTCGGAAATACAATTGGCCGGTTTTTGCGGGCCAATGGTGTAAGAGCCACTTACCTCGATAATAATTCAGACCGGGTGGATACTATTCGCCGCATGGGCCTAAAAGTATATTATGGCGATGCATCGCGTGTGGATTTGCTGAAGGCGGCCGGCGCCGAGCAGGCTAAAGTAATTGTAATTGCCATAGAACCCGCAGCCAAACGGTTGGAAATGATTGAAACGGTGAAGCAGCATTTTCCACACCTGCACCTGTATGTGCGGGCAAGCAATCGCTTTGATGCCTATGATCAGATGAACGCGGGTATGCTGCACGTGTACCGCGAAACGGTAGATACGGCCCTTCGGCTGGGAAAAGATGTGCTTCAACTCCTCGGACACCGGGCCTATAAAGTGCACAGGATGGCCAATAAGTTTCTCAACTATGATGAGAAAGTGCTCAAGGAACTGGCGGCGATCCGGGATCCTGACGAGTACATTATCGCCGTAAAGGGACATATAGAAGAGCTGGAAAGGGTATTGAAGACCGATGCTTCACGCGACATAAATGAAACCGGTGGGGGATGGGATGAGGAAAGCCTGATCCGGGAAGCAAGGGAATCCAAATAAACAGGCAATGAGCCATTATACCTTATCAAAAAAATTACCGGCTATCTGCAATGCTTAGCCATTGCATCTCTTTGGGCTCGTAGTATTCTGTAGCTTCGGGTGAAAGTTTTTTCTTATAGTCGAATTTGGGAAGGCCATCGGCCACATAGCCGGGATAGTAATAGCGCATGCCGGCGTCGCGCGCCACCAATGTTTTTAACAGCATCAGGTAGCGGCCGGGGCTGTATTGCGCAAAAGCGGGCTCATAAAAGTTCATAATACCCGCAATCGATTTTTCGCCCTGGTCATAGATGCCAGCAGCCACGAGCCGGCCTTCCTGCCGCAGGGAGATCAGGTAGCTGTCGAACGCCGAGCCCGGCGCGCCGCAGAGCATGAAATCGGCCACCGAAGGCGAGGCTTCAAAATCAACCGCGGCATAATACCTCGCATAGAGGTCCTCGAGCTCCGTATTTATCTCCAATGGGGCGATGGATATCTGGAAATGTTCATTCTTTTTCAGCAACCGGCGGTGTCCCATTCTCAGGGTAAAACGGTCGAGGTTGATACGCAGCCATTGAACCGGGAAAACAGCGCCCTCCAGGGTGATGGCACGTGTGGTAAAGATGGCAGGTCCCATACGGTACCACCCATGAGCGAGGTACAGATCCAGCTCGCGACCTGAAAGGGTATGCGGTATATGGATATCCTGTAACATGGGGCAAAGTTAAGCCATAATTGGGGGATCCTTTCCCATTACACAAGGTGGTCAGAGACGGCGCCAATGGTCCAGCTTTTTTTGAACAAAATTCCTGTAGTGTCGGCCAATGGGAAGAACCCTGTGATCTAACTGTAACTCAGTGCTTCCTATTTTTTGTATCCTGTTGGTGGCTACAATAAAGGAGCGGTGAATACGAATAAATGCGGATTCCGGCAGCCTTTCTTCTATATGACTGATGGTACTAAGCGTTTTTACCTGGCTTTGATCGGCCAAATGAAGAATCACATAATTGCGCACACTTTCTACAAACAGAAGCTCATGCAGGTTAATCCGCACCATTTTCTTTTCGGAGCGCACAAAAATACTTTCTTCTTTCGCTTCTGCAACTACTTTCGGCGTCGGACTGGTTTGCCTTTTGGTGAGGTGTCGGTTTACCGCTTTTAGAAATCTTTCATATGCAATGGGCTTAAGCAGATAATCCAGTACTTCCAGTTCAAATCCCTGCAGGGCATAGTCAGGATAGGCAGTTGTAAGTATTATATCGGGCTTGTTCGATAAGGCCTGCAAGAGCTGAATGCCGGTGATGCCCGGCATCTGGATGTCGAGAAAAACAAGATCAATTCGGCGGTCATTCAGGATTGCCAGTGCCTCCACCGCACTCCGGCACCGGGCTTCCAGTTGAAGAAATTCGGTCCGTTGAACATAGTTCTCCAGTACGTCCAGCGCCAACGCTTCATCATCTACGATCAGGCATCTAATTTTCATGGCCATCATTTAGGTCCAAAGTCAAAATTGCTTCAAAGCCCTTTTCTGCCACATTAATCTTCAGCTCATGCGTGCCGGGATATTGCATTTGCAGCCTCTGCCGCAGGTTGTGTAGCCCAATGCCTTTATAAGGCAGATTGCTGGGTTTTGCGATGGATGGAAGACTGTTCCATACTGTAAATTGTAGTTGATTATTCGTTCTTTCGGCAGTAATGGAAATTAGCGCCCGCTGGTCAGGATCACTCGTACTATGCTTAACACTGTTTTCAACCAAAGGCATGAGCAACATGGGGGCAATGTCCAGATTATCCATGGAACCGTGCTGGTGAATCCTGATCTCCAGTTGGTCGGTAAATCGGATTTTTTCCAGTTCCAGGTAGTCCTTCACGAAAGCGAGCTCCCGTTGAAGGTTTACTTTAGGTTGTTGAGTTTCGTAAAGCAGGTAACGAAGCAAATCAGACAGGCGCAGGGTAATGTCAAGAGCCAGATCCGATTTTTTCAGAATTAGGGAATAGAGACTATTAAGCGTATTGAAAAGAAAATGCGGATGTAGTTGACTTCTCAGCAATTGCAGCTCTGCCTTTAATTTTTCACGATTCAACTCTTCTTTCTGCCTTTGTACGGTATTCACGTGTTGTATAATGCTGATCGTAACCGGAATGGCCAAAGCCACACACATTTTTATTGCGGTGGAAAGTAGTGTAACCAACCGGAACATCGGCCATTTATCCCAATGCGGGAAATAATTGTCGATAATAATGTAATAATCCAATACACGATGAAGTATGCTTGTGAAGACCAGTAAGGCTAAAAATCCAAAGATGAATAGGCTGGTTTTCCCCTTGAAGAGATAGCGTGGTAATAACCAGTATATGCAGGCGTACACGAGCAGAACTTTAGGTGGAAGACTGATAAGCTCTACGGTAAATGTCTTCCTGAAATCCAGATCGTATGTGCCCCAGGTGTATCCAAAAAAGCAAACATAGCTGACCCAGTAGAAGCCATGTTGCACCCCCCGATTATTCACGACTCGGTTCAATCCTTTATATCGGCTTTGAATCAACTGCATGGAATCAAAGCTAATTTTTTTCCGTCATTGCAGTATCTGGCGGCTGCCGGTGAGGATGTAATGCAATTTGCCGGGGACGAATGACTGGATTTCGCCAACCTAAACCTGCAAATCCTGTACAGCAAGTTGTTTGTCCAGTAATTCTTCCTTCTGTCCAGCGAATATCTTTTTCCGTTCCTGAACCCTTTATTTTGGACCAGATACTTTATTTCTAATTATAAACAAAGGATATGAAACGATTGATTTCGCTTACCGTATGGATTGCCCTGACGCTGGAACTATTTGCAGCGGAAATAAGGGTGGAACCGGCTAACTGGTGGGTGGGTATGAAACGGCCACAGTTGCAACTCATGATTCACGCAAAAAATATTGCCGAAACCACCGTTCAGCTCCACTATGAAGGGGTGGTGCTGCAGCGGGTTATTCGCGTGGAGAGTCCTAACTATCTATTCCTCGATCTATACCTGGAACCCGGCAAACTGAGGGCGGGAAAGTTTCCTATTCGGTTTACAAAGGGTAAGCAAACGGTGCATGAAGTGATGTATGAACTTTGGGATCGCGAGCCTGGATCGGCCGATCGGAAAGGTTTTGATCAGTCGGATGTGATGTACCTCATTACGCCTGATCGATTTGCCAATGGCAATCCCGCGAATGATCAGGTTTCCGGTATGCTGGAAGGATTGGATCGTGCAAATGAAGACGGCCGGCATGGTGGCGACATTGCGGGCATAGTGCAGAACCTGGATTATATCAGCCGTATGGGATTTAGTGCGGTATGGCTGACACCGGTACTGGAAAACAATCAACCCAATTTCTCCTATCACGGCTATTCCACCACTGATTTTTATCGGGTTGATCCCCGCATTGGTAGTAATGAAGAGTACCGCGACTTGTCGCATAAAGCGAGGGAGAAGGGGATAAAGCTGATCATGGATATGATTTTCAACCATTGTGGTACAGGCCACTGGTGGATGAAGGATCTTCCGGCCCGCGACTGGCTCAACTTTAGCGATGCGCCGATATATACGAATCATCGTAAGACGGTGATTCAGGATCCCTATGTAGCAAAGGCGGATTCCATTCAATTGGTGGATGGCTGGTTTTCGCGGTCAATGCCCGACCTGAATCAGCGAAATCCACAGATGGCGGAATACCTGATACAGAACAGCATCTGGTGGGTAGAATATGCAGGCCTGGGAGGAATCAGGGTTGATACGTATCCCTATCCCGACAAAAATTTTATGAGTGAATGGACCGGGATCATGATGCAGGAATATCCCCATCTCAACATCGTGGGAGAGGAGTGGAGCAGCAATCCCGCGATGGTTTCTTACTGGCAGCGTGGCAAGAAGAACGCGAACGGCTATATTTCCTGGCTTCCAAGCCTGATGGATTTTCCTGTACAGGAGGCGCTTATGAAGGGATTAAACGAAACCGAGAAATACAATAGTGGTGGCATCATGGGCTTGTATGAAATGCTGGCGAACGACTTTCAGTACGCTGATCCCGGAAACCTGGTTGTTTTTGGCGACAATCATGATATCAGAAGGATGTATAATCAACTGAATGGGGATCAGCAAAAATTAAAGCTGGCTATTGCCTTTCTGCTTACCAGCCGCGGCATTCCTCAGCTTTTTTATGGAACGGAAATCATGATGAAGGGTGAATCGCATGGAACCATCCGCAGCGATTTTCCCGGGGGCTGGGCCGGAGACAGGGTGAATGGATTTACCGGCGAGGGACTCGCGTCGGAGCAAAAGGATATGCAGGACTATGTTCGCAAGATCATCCACTGGCGGAAAACAAGCCCACTGGTTCTGCCCTGCAGCATGACCCATTACCGCCCACTCAATGAGATTTACGTTTATGCGCGCTATAACGAAAAGGGGACTGTCCTGGTAATTCTCAATAAAAATAAGACTGACCAGACCATCCAGTTAGATCGGTTTGCCGATCGCATAGGGTCGGCCATAACGGGAAGGGAAATAATCAGTGGCAGGCAGGTATCGCTCACCGGCAGCCTGCAAATACCCGCTGGCACAGCTTACATCATCCAATTTTAGGCTTATAATTTTTTGTATGAAGAAAGTACGATTATTTGTTTATTCGGTATTGTTGACGGCAATACTGTTGCCTGCATGCGAGAGTGCAACTGATATTCCGGCTGATTATCGGCAGCTAAATATTCCATATGCCTCCCTGCCCTCTGAACCTCAGCCCAGTCGGGAGGAGCTTGCACTGTTTTTGAAGAATAATCAGCGTAGCCCGGAGCAGTATATCCTGGATAAATTTAAAAGCCACGATATCATTCTGTTGAGCGAAGACCATGCGGTGAAGCATAACCTCGAAATGTGCAAAAGTATTATTCCCCTATTGTATGAGGCTGGCGTTTACAATTTTGGAATGGAGTTTGGCGCGGAGGAGGATCAGGCGCAACTGGACAGTCTCTTAAATGCGCCGGAGTTTAGCGACTCCCTGGCGCGACGGCTGATGTTTAATTATAATGTGGGCTGGGTTTTCCGGGAATATATGGATATCTACAGGGAAGCCTGGAAGCTCAACAGAAGCCTGCCTGCCGATGCCCGAAAGTTTCGCGTATTAAATATCAGCTATCGGTTCAAGTGGGAGCGATGCGAAGAACGCTATTTCGGGATTCGAACACCCGCACTCATTGATCAAATTTTTGATCGGGGGAATACAGAATATTTCCGGGCCAACCTTATTCGCCGGGAGGTATTGGATAAAAATGAGAAGATACTGGTGCTGGCTGGTTTTGGACATTCCTATACCCGCTATGTTTCCCCGTACTACGATTATCGCGATCAGCACTTTATCAAGTTCGATAATGAGCGGATGGGAAATATCCTCTATAAATATGCGCCGGATAAGGTATTCTCGATCTTGCTGCATTATCCCTTTGATGGGCGAACGTATGGCTATGCACAGCAGTATGCTCCGGCCGCCGGCTGGATCGACCAGGCGCTGAAAGATTTTCCAGATCAGCGTATTGGTTTTGATCTGCTGGGAACTGCCGCAGGTTTTTTACGCGATACCAGCCAGTACTCTTATGGTTATGCTGATTTCAAACTGCAGGATATGGCAGACGGATATATTTACCAAATGCCTTTCGACCAATATGAAGGTTGTAGCATCGATAGTGCCTTTCTTACCACTGATAACTGGCCCGAAGTAGTGAAATATTATCCGGATAAAGATGTGAGCAGAGTGCCCGCGAACAAGGAAGAGTATTTGCGCAATATTGGCAACTATGTTGATATGAAATTGCGCTATCGGAATCTGCAACCCCTGCCAGCACCTTAAAACCAGTATATGCAAAATAGTGAACGATCATTCCTGCTTGTTTCCATGCTGCTCCTTTTACTACAGGCCTGTTCCGATACAAAGGAACCGGAGATACTAAAGTATCCTGCTTTTCCATCGGCTTTTGTAAAAGCGAGAAATGTGGAAGTGTTTCTTCCACCTGGTTATGATGCACAAAAAAAGTATGATGTGCTCTATGTCCACGACGGGCAAAATGTGTTTGATGCCCGCTCCGCTTATACCGGTGAGGAGTGGCAGCTCGACGAAACCGCCACGCGCCTGATTCAGGAAGGGAGGATCAGACCCCTGATTATTGTGGCTTCCTGGTGTACCGACAGGCGTTTTGAGGAGTATATGCCAGCCGACCCTGTTGTTGCCGATAGCATGGCCATTGCTGCAGGCAGGGCAGATAAGGGTCTGCTGTCGAGGGACTATCTCCGCTTCCTGGTGGAGGAACTCAAGCCTTTTGTGGATAGCAATTTCAGTACCCATGGAACTCCTGAACATACATTTATTATGGGGTCCAGTATGGGTGCTTTGATATCTCATTACGCGGTCAGCAGATATCCCGGCGTGTTTGGAGGAGCTGCCTGTATATCCACACACTGGCCAGCGCTGGATGGCATCTATCTGCAGGATTTCGAAAGCCGGTTGCCGAATCCGGGATTCCACCGTTTCTATTACGACTATGGTACAGTTGCCCTCGATTCCCTCTATGAACCCTTTCAGAAAATAGCGGATTCCCTGATGGATAAAAGCGGCTACGTGAAAGGAAAAGATTGGCTGACGCTGAAGTTTCCGGGAGCGGAGCATAATGAGAAAGCCTGGCAGGAGCGTGTGCACGAACCCCTTTTGTTTCTTTTTGGCAAACAGTAATTCCTCAAACATGAAAAGCTTCTAGTCAAACGAAAGATCTGAAATTGTATATGAAACATAACTCCTTAATCACGATTATCATGGTGGTCCTGCTTTTGCTGACCGGCTGTGATAATCCGCCCGACAATTTCTCCACCCCTGACGCTGCCATTGTTGCCACCCAATCAGGCAAAGTAAGAGGGTATAAGCACAAGGGAATTTATGTGTACAAGGGTATTCCCTATGCCAGGGCCGAACGCTTTGAAATGCCTGAGCCAATGCCCGCATGGGAAGGTGTGCGGAGTTCGATGGCCTATGGCCCCGTTTCGCCGCAGAACGGCCCCAATGTGATCGACCAGTCGGAGTTTTTCTTTCATCACGATTTTGGGTATCCGGGGGAAGACTGCCATCGGGTGAATATTTGGAGCCCGGATGTTGCGGGCGACAAAAAAATGCCGGTGATGGTTTGGCTGCATGGTGGCGGATTTGCTACAGGCTCGGGCAATGAACTGCCATCCTACGATGGGGAAAATCTGGCCCGTACCGGAGAAGTGGTAGTCGTTAACCTTAATCATCGGCTCAATATTCTTGGCTTCCTCGACCTTTCAGCTTTTGGAGAGCAGTATCAGCATACAGCCAACCTGGGTCTGTACGACCTGATTGCCGCATTGAAATGGGTGCGGGATAATATTGCTTCCTTTGGCGGAGATCCGGATAACGTAACCATTTTTGGGCAAAGTGGTGGAGGCCGAAAGGTAACAGCCCTGCTATCGTCGCCCCTGGCTAAAGGGCTATTTCATAAAGCCATTATTCAGAGCGGAGTGAGCCTTGAGTTTTATGAGCCTGCGTTGAGCCAGGCCATTGGAAAGGATATTGTATACGAGCTTGGCCTGAAGGCTGATCAGTTGGACTCTATTCGTCATATACCCTACGAATTTTTAAGAAGGGCGGGTGAGAAAGTTTTGGGTAAGTGGAATGAACGGTTCAAAGCCGAAGGCAAAACCCTTGACGGCTTCCAGGTGCGATGGGGACCTGTGGTGGATGGAGAAATACTTCCCTGGCAACCTGCCGATGAAAAAGCCATTGGCCTGATGCCTGAAATACCGGTGATTATTGGCAGCACCAAACATGAATTTGTGCCGGCTTTCAATACGCACAATTTTGTTAATCCCGCAACTGCGGAAGATGCGCTGAAAATGCTTGAAGAGAAATATCCCGGGAATGCGCAAGAGTTTGCCGACGCAGTGCGACAGGCTTATCCGCAGGATCAACGACCGATCGACCTCCTGGATGTTGACATTCGTGGCCGCGCGGCAGTCATACGCTGGAGCGATTTGCGCGCCGCCAAAAGCCCGGTGTACAACTATCTCTTTACCTGGGAATCACCCGTGCTGGATGGCCGCTTTCGATCCAGCCATTGCCTCGATCTTCCATTTGTTTTTAACAACATCGAGCGATGCCAGGAAATGACAGGTGGTAAGCCGGCAACTTACGAGCTGGCCACAAGAATGAGCGCCGCCTGGCTGCAGTTTGCCCGTACGGGCATACCCCAAACAGCAAAAATTCCCCACTGGCCGGAATATGATCCCGAAAAAAGACCTACCTTATTGTTTCAAAACGAGCCGGATTTGGTACATGCGCATGACCGGCTGCTGCTGCAGCAGTTTGCCGGGCGCAAATAAAACCATCAAATATGAAATACCTGTTATTCTTGTGGAGTTGCTGTTTTTTCTGCCGGGCTACTGGCCAGGAGTTGGTTGAAGTATGGAAAACCGATACTGTTTTTCGCGCTCCTGAATCAGCGCTCTATGATGCGGGCACCAAATTCATTTATGTGGCCAATATAAATGGCAACTCATCGGATAAGGACGGTAACGGATTTATCAGCCGCGTGAATGCGGATGGTACGATCAATAACCTGCATTGGGCGAAAGGGCTGCACGCTCCAAAGGGTATGGCCATTTATAAGGGTAAATTATTTGTTTCAGATGTGGATGCTTTGGTGTCGGTTGATCTGACCACGGGAAAACTGCTTCAGCGTTATGAACATGCGGAAGCCGTTTTTCTGAATGATGTGGCAGTAAGCCAGGATGGTATTGTGTATGTATCCGACAGCCGTACCAACAGGCTGTACAAATGGGAGGGCAGGAAGCTGGAAGTTTTTATGGAGGCGGCAGGCTGGGAAAGAGCCAATGGTCTCTGGGCGGAAGGCGACTACCTTTACCTGGGTTCCACGCATATTCATCAAATTCATCGCAAGACACGGCAGGTAAAAGTTTTGCTCGAGGAAGCGGGTGGCGTTGACGGATTGGAACGCTGGCATGCGGATGATTTTGTGTACTCCCATTGGGCCGGTCGCATTTATTATTGGGTACCCGGGTCCAAGCCTGTGCTCATGATGGATGTTACTTCTCAAAAAATTAATACGGCTGATATTTTTTATGCCAGGGATCTGGATCTGTTGTTGGTGCCAACATTTAATGATCATCGGCTAATAGCTTACCGAATTCAAATGCCATTGCAGTAAGCAGCGGCTTTTCCATCAATCTATTCACTTTATTATGACTTCCATATTCGGAGGCAGGAACTCTTTTGTCCTGCTACTATGTATCTTTTTGCCCGTCAGGGCTCTCTTCTCACAGACTTCTTTTCTGCTATCGGATCAGGTAGCTGTATTTACGCCCGCGGATTTCGATAGTCTAGAGCATCTTCCTTCGTTTGCCCTGGTGAAGGAATTGGTACCGGGTCGGCGCGTTCCTGCAAACTGGCCACTCCAACCGCGATTCAGCAGGGAGAATGGGTTATCAAAAGTGGAACTGGTTTTGCCAGCAGGTACCGACCTGTATGGTATGGGTGAAGTTAATGGCCCGCTGAGGCGAAATAGCACGCAAACAATAGTATGGAACACGGACAATTATGCCTACAAAAAGGACGAGGGCAAAAGACTTTACCAGGCTCATCCCTGGATAATGGGTTTGCGAAGGAATGGTACAGCCTTTGGTATTTTAGCCGACAATAGCTGGAAGCAGGAATTTCATCTGGGGGATACTGTGCGAATTTGGAGTGAAGGTCCGCCATTTCGAGTATTGATAATGGAGGCGGGTTCGCCCGCGGAGTTGCTGGAGCTATTGGGAGAGTACACAGGTAAAATGGAGATGCCGCCATTGTGGGCTCTTGGTTATCATCAATGCCGCTATAGCTATACGCCAGACACGCGTGTGCTGGATATTGCCAAAGAACTGCGCAACCGGCAGATTCCGGCCGATGTAATATGGATGGATATTGATTATATGCAATCTTACAAAGTATTTACGTTTGATTCTATTCAGTTCAAAGATCCATCCTGGCTTAACGATGAACTGCATGCCATGCAGTTTAAGTCGGTTTATATGATAGATCCGGGAGTAAAGAAGGAAGCCGGTTATTTTGTTTATGATCAGGGCACCAGCGGCGATCACTGGGTGCTGGATAGCACCGGGCAGCCTTATATTGGTAAAGTGTGGCCAGGTGATTGTCAGTTTCCGGATTTCACCAGACCTGAAACCCGGGAATGGTGGGCTGGATTATATAAGGATTTCATGGATACCGGAATTGATGGTGTTTGGAACGATATGAATGAGCCAGCCGTATTTGACGGTCCGGATGGCACCATGCCTGTTAGCAATTATCACCGGGGTGGTGGGCCTTTGCCTGCCGGCTCCCACCTGCGTTATCATAATGTGTACGGAATGTTGATGGTACAGGCCAGTCGGGAGGGAATTGAAAGGGCTAACCCGGGGAAGCGGCCCTTTGTTTTGTCCCGGGCCAATTTTTTGGGTGGGCAACGTTTTGCCGCAACCTGGACGGGCGATAATCTTTCTACCCGTGCGCACCTGGAACTGGCTACCCCCATGTTGCTGAATCTGGGGCTTTCCGGCCAGCCATTTTCGGGTCCGGACCTCGGCGGGTTTTCAGGCAATGCGGATTCAGCGCTTTTCGCAGATTGGATCAGCATTGGCGCTTTCTATCCGTTTTGCCGCAATCATAGTTCCAAAAGCAGTAGCAACCAGGAGCCCTGGGCATTTGGCCCAGGTGCACAAGATATCGCACAACGGGCCCTGCTGCGTCGCTATCGTTTATTGCCCTACCTGTACCACGCATTCTATATGGCAGCTACAAAAGGTTGGCCCATTATGCGTCCGGTATTTTGGGATAACCCTTCAGATATAAATTTGCGAAATGAAGAACAGGCCTTCCTTTGGGGAGCAGATCTCATGATCGTACCCCGCTGGTCGTCATTTCAACCAGCAGATAGATGGACCAGGATTTCTATTCCGGCTGTGGATATAGCCATGGACACAATCCAGCCTGCGATATGGATGCATCAGGGCCGTCTCATTCCACTTACACAACAAAATCTATATTACTCAGGAGCCGTTAATATGGATTCGTTGTTATTGCTTGCCCATTTCGATAAGCAGGGAAGAAGCGAAGGGTATGTGTATATTGATGATGGTGAAAGCATGAATTATAAAAATGGAAACTTTGCACTCCTGAAAGTACGTGCCAGGCGTAAGGCGAATGGCGTAGTCAGGTGGAAGGTCAGGAAAATCAGTGGTCATGCGCCCTATTCCACCAAATCCTGGAAACTGGTATCAGTCTATTAAGTCTTTGCTCGTACATTTGAAATATCGGATAAGTTAACTCTTGTCGTGGATATTTCATTTGATACGCTCATTTATTATATGCTCCGTTTTGTGCCTTATCTTTTGGCCAGCCGCCGCTCAAACCATTGGCGGCAACGCGGTATTCAATTTTCTTCGCTTGCCCTCCACACCCCTGGTGACGGGCATGGGGGGGATGAATATCAGCGAAACCAGCAACGACCTGGGCATGGCTATGGAAAACCCGGCATTATTGACCGAAGAGATGCATGCGCAACTGATGACAGGATTCAGCACCGGCTTTAATGGATTAAACGCGTATGCCGCCGCCGGGGCCTGGCACCATGATCGCTCCAAAACAAGATTTTCCCTTGGTTTGCATTACCTGGACTATGGGAGCCTGACCGAAACGGATGCTTCCGGCAACAACCTCGGTATTTTTCGGCCACAGGATTGGGTGCTACGAATTGCTGCGGCCCGATCCTACAAAAGCAAATGGAACTACGGAGTAATCCTTCAATATATTCAATCCTCCTACGGGGTTTACCGTGCCAATGGTCTTGCAGCGAATATTGGACTTCAATACCTGGATACAAGCCGGGGCTGGAGTGTGGGCCTGGTAGCGAGGAATATGGGGACCACCCTGCGTACCTATGGCGGCCAGGGTGGTGATGACCTGCCCTTTGACCTGCAGTTAGGGTTTACCAAATCGCTCAACAACGCGCCGTTGTCATTTTCTCTTACTGCACACCATCTTCACCGGCTGGCTTTAGGGTATAATGATGTTTCGTTCGACAACCAGGCGGGATGGTCGACCAGCGACGGTGAAAAGTTTTCCCTTGATAATTTATTTCGCCACCTGGTCTTGGCCACCCATATTGCTATAGGCGAATTGCTGCAAGCCGACCTTGGCTTCAACTATTTACGCCGGCGCGAACTGCAGATAGGGGAGGGCGGAAATGGCCTGGCCGGATTTTCGCTGGGCTTTTCTGTCAGGGCACGGCGCTTTCAATTGCGCTATGCGCGTTCTCAATATCAACGCTCCAACGGTTACCACCATTTTGGTCTCAGCATCGCGATGGATAAGCTTCAGGGACTATGATCTGCCCGGGAGGTCCTGCTGCTGGAGCCGGGCTATGATCTCGAGGTGGGTGATAGCGCTTTGGTCGAGGAAATGCATCAATTCCTTTTCTTCCACGAATTGGGGCAATACCAGCGATTCATTTACCGACACGTTGAAGCGGTAACCTGCATCAATTTCGAGCAATCTTTTTACACAAGTCTGTAACGCATCTCTGTAGTCGGGCAGCAAACTTTCAAATGAGAGGGCGGGAACCGGATGGCTGAGCCCCAGCAGCACCAGGGTTTCTGCTCCTTCCACATCCATTTTTATAAAATCGGGTATACCGTATTTGCCGATCAGCGCATCGA
The DNA here is from genome assembly GCA_964395095.1 of uncultured Citrobacter sp. Classification (GTDB taxonomy): domain Bacteria; phylum Bacteroidota; class Bacteroidia; order Chitinophagales; family Chitinophagaceae; genus CAYMZZ01. The sequence continues at coordinate 18,363 of CAYMZZ010000010.1, read as the reverse complement.
GAGTGGTGGAGGGTACGCTGGATGCATGGCTAAACCGGATTTTCTCATTCCATTTTTCTAATTCATCCTTTTCCAAAATCGATTTCCAACGCTCGCTAATGGTATTAAAGGCGGAGCCGGGATGATGGGTGTGGAAGTGTACAAATCCAATCTTGTCGGAAACGGCAACGGGCTCTATTTCAACAGGTCTGTTTCGGAAACGCGTGCGTAGAATTTCAAGGTTGCGGCTGTCGGGTTCGCAGCATACCACTTTTTGGGCCAGATGGAGGAAGGCCGCCGTCTTATGCCCATCGTAAGCACCTATATCGAACAGGAGCCGGGATGGGGAAAGAAAGGATTGATAAAAGCGGATTTCTTTTTCTTCGGCCCGGAGCTCCTGCGGTTTGAATAGTTTTTGGTAAAGCCGAAAAGCCCGGGAATACCGTAAACGGTCGTACCAGCCTTTCTTCTTCAACCAAATTCTAAGTTTCTTTCTCAATTTCTTTCTTTCAGTGGGTTAATAATCATTTCCCTCATCGGCAGCGGCCGTAGCTGGACCCGTTTCGCGAGCTGGGCTACGGGTTTACACCCAGCATTGGTAAAACTACGATCTGTTCCTTTCCCGGTTCCGGAGCGATGGTACCGGAATTTTACGATAACTGACTTATTATAAGGCGAAAAGTTATGATTCTATGGTGTAATTGTGGAAATTTGATGCAGCAAGAAGGCCAAATCCTACTGAAAACCCGAATCCGATTTCCGAAAGAAAAACCAGAATCCAGAATCCACCCGAAAGACTTTTCCGTATATCCTTTTGAAGACCGCTACCATCCATTGAAAGTTCAGTTCCACAATCTCTTTGAAAAAGCCACCTGTATCCTTGTAAAGACCGACCCGTCCACCTGAAGAACCTGAATCCAAGATCCAAAAAAAGCCCGTTTCTAAATCCGAGTCCACCTTGAAAACTATTGTTTAATTCAAAATCTACAACCCTATTGAGAAAAAACTCTACTCTCTGATGAAAGATTTTGAAGCCGCACTCCCAGGAGTGCGGTTTTTTTTTGCCCCTAAGGCCGGAATCAGGATAATTGACGTTTGTAGAGCTGCACGGTATTTTCCAGTCCGAGATAGAGTGCATCGCAGATGAGGGCGTGGCCAATGCTCACTTCATCGAGCCAGGGAATATGTTGGCGGAAGTATTGGAGGTTATGAAGGTCCAGGTCATGTCCGGCGTTGATTCCCAGGCCCAGTTCACGCGCTTTTTCAGCCGCGGCAATATAGGGTTTCACCGCTTCTTTATGTTTACCCTCGGCATAGTTGCGCGCGTAGGCTTCCGTGTAAAGCTCTATTCGGTCGGTACCGGTAGCTGCGGCACCCTCCACCATTATGGGGTCAGGATCCACAAAAATGGAAACGCGGATACCAGCCTGCCTGAAAACGGCAATCATTTCTTTCAGGTAATCCTTATTTGCGATGGTATTCCAGCCATGATCCGATGTAAGTTGTCCCAGCGCATCAGGCACCAGTGTTACCTGGTTGGGTTTTACTTCGAGCACCAGGTCCACAAATTTCTGTTCACGGCAATTGCCTTCAATATTGAATTCCGTTTGAATAATGGGTTTGATGGCCCGCACATCGGCATAGCGGATATGCCGCTCGTCAGGACGGGGATGTACGGTTACTCCATCGGCTCCAAATTCCTGTACATCAATGGCGGCCTGCAGCACATTGGGATTGTTGCCGCCGCGCGAATTGCGCAGGGTGGCGATTTTGTTGATGTTGACGGAAAGCTTTGTCAAGTTGTAAGTTTTGAGTTGTAAGTTATAAGTTTTAAGTTGGGAGGTGTATATGCATACGTTGTTAACTAAAAATACTAAACTTATTACTTAAAACTTAAAACTTACAACTTACAACTTACCACTTACAACTTCCCTTCTTCACAACCACCCCCTGCAATTCTCCGCCCCGCATCGGCAGGGCAGTTTTCCATCATGATGGGTTTCTCCGTAATCGCAGGTCAGTTCCTCACCTTTACGAATTGGCCTTTTCGTATAGAATTCCACTTTTCGATAGGCGCGGCGCATATACGTGTTGGGATCGCAGGAGTGATTGATATGCCGGAGAGCATTGCTGTCCACACTGGCGTCGAGCGCTACGGGTTCGTTGTCGAATTCAACCATATACAGCACATTATGGGGTTGCTGCTTCACTCTTTTCTGGGCTTCGCGATAAGAGATGATGATGCCGCCCATATTTCCCAGCTTGCGCCGGGCAGGGATGGCTTTTTCGGCATAGGCCCCCTTACCGGCAATCCGGCTTTTGCGGATCGACAAGGGAAAATGGAGCGTGCCGGGCGAAGCCTGCGGCGTTTTCTTTGCCTTCATCCGGCGAAGATAATTAAACTTCCATCCAGGTATGGTCGGCCAGCAGCTTCACGGCCGATACGAATTTTTTAAAGGGTCCCGAAGCGCCCCATTCGGCCGGGCCCACCAGCGAAAGCATGGCGCTGCCGTCTTTTTTCTCGTAGAGATAATATACCTGACCGATATTGGGTTTGAAGGAAAGCTTTGCGGTGTAGATCATCATCGAGAGCTGCTTGCGCTGGTGGATTTCTTGCGCCTGCAGGGCCAGCAGTTCTATTTGCTTACGGATTTGATCCAATTGCATATTGGTCTGCTCTTCCATGGCGGTAAGCGCCTTATGCTTGATCAATCCTTCCTCATTGTGCCGGATTACCGCGCCGGCCACCGAAGCGGAATAGGGCAATACGCTCAGTTGCTTGTGGTATATCTCGGTGTTGGTATAAGGATTCCCGTCATCACGATAACCCTGCTGCACTATTTTCAGGTAGCCATTGGGCTGAATTTCGTGCACCACGTGCAGGTACACTTCACCCTTTCTGTAAAAATGGATTTCAAACTGTATGCTATCCACAAAATTGAGCTGAACATGATCGGCAAAGTCGGTTTGGGCGAAAGCTTGCATGTCGCGAACGGCATTCATGCGGAATTCCGACTCAAAAGCCTGGCCCTCGAGGCTTACCCAGCTTCGGTTGATTACCAGTTCCTTCTTGTCATCGGCCGACGAAATCCGGTAATACCCACTCCGGGGTCTTTCTCCCAATTCGTAATTGCCCTTTTCCGGAAACAGTTGCCAGGAGGCGAGGAAATTGTAAACTTGAACCATTTGGGCAAAAGTAGGGGAGTTTTAAGTGATACGTTGTAAGTAATAAGTTATTACGTACCTATTTGCAGTATAAAGATCCAGGTCTTTAACTTATCACTTACAACTTATTACTTTAAACTTTAAACTCCGCATCAATCTGCTCATTCAGCTTCTCTTCATTCTCCGTAATCCAGGTCGGGAGTGGCTGGGGTATGATGGTCCAGGAATTATTTTTTCTGTGCATATAGAATATAAGGCGGTTGCCACGGTCATCTACCGTATCCACCGAGAAAATCTCTTCTTCCAGTTGGCGAAGTTTCCGAAAATTGAACTCACGTAAGCGTCCACCTGCTTTGATCAGCCGGGTGAAATGAACCACTTTGGTAAAATGAATCTGCATAGTCGTACCATTGAGTAATTTGTATTGCAATTACTGTGCTACAAGTTTGATTTTGTGGAAAAACTTGTGCACAAAATGGTTAATGTTTCAGCGACCCTGTTTAGTATGGAAGCGCTCAATTTTAGCAATTCATTAAACAGAGCAGTCCTATCATCAAGGCGGAGAGAGCCATCAGCCCATCGAGCCATGCATAATAGAGCATATCCGCAAAATTCCGGAGGGCAATACGGTAGCTAAGGGCTGTGAGAAAGCCGGGCAGGAGGAGAAGGACGATGTACGTGCTGGCAACATTATGCTTAAGAAGCCCTATTGTAAGGCTGGCATACAAAATAAGAGAAAGAGCAAACAGCCAGCCGATCTGTCGCTCGCTCAGCCAGGTAATCAGGCTGCGAATGCCAATACTGCGGTCATATTGCCGGTCGCGGTAGTCGAAAAGGATACAAATGGCATAGATCAGGAAAAACCGGCTGCCCGTAAAGAGGCTGTATCCTGCCTGCCAGCCGGAGTCGCTGACAACCAGGGGCAATACCGTTGTGACAAAGGTCCATACCAGGGCCAGGAAGATGGTTTTGCCCAGGGCTACCCTGCGCAATTGCCTGAAAAGCGGGTGAGGAATTTTGGGTGCTGAATAGAGAAAAGTGAAGATGGCCGCCACCGTCAACCAGGGCCACCAGGGTAGAAGTGCCAGGCCATAATAAACAGACCCGCCCAGGCCGGCGATCAGCATATATAAATGTACCACCCGGTAGCGGGCCAGCCAGCGAAGTCGGGGGCTTTGGTCCGACAAATCGGTACTCAGGTACCAGTGAAAACTATAGCTGCAAATGCTGGCAAAAAAAATGAAGGGTAAAAGGGAAGCAGGGGCATCCAGGCGAAACAAATGGAGACTTAGCCAACTCATGGCCACGGCACATAGCGCTATAAAGAGATTGCTGTAAACCAGCCAGCGCGCGAGATTCAATAAGGCCCCCATCGTTCTAGGGCAGGTGGATCACGATGGGTTCCGTCAAAACAGAGTCACTGGTATTGTTTTGCCGGTCGGTAACCGTGAACCGGATCAGAATGGTATCGTTTTCAACAAGACTTTCTTTCAAAAAATTAAAACCCAGCCGGAAAGTAATTTCACCTTTATCGCGCGGCGGGAAATCAGGGAGCACATAGGAAAGGGAATCGGCCTTATCCTGGTTGGGGTCTAAAATGGGAATCTGGTTCTGGCGGCGTATAATGGCGGTCAGGATAGCTTCATTCAGGTCGCCTTCCTTATCGGTATAGTTCATCACCACTTCAAGCTGGCCGCCCTGAAAAATGTCGCGCGTATTATAATCCGCAATTTCCAGTGAAGGCTTGGTTTCAAACTTATCTTTGCTGCAGGCCGCAATGGTCAAACTCAGAAGAGCGGCCCACAGAACAGGAAGTCGTTTCATAACGCACATTTAGTAAACAAATATAATCTATTTTCCGCCTCCGGCATGGTATATGAATCGTGAATGGAACGATAAAATTTGGGAACTCCGGGCTGATGATTTTTTGTCGGCTGCGTTGACGCTGTTCCAACATCAATATCAACATAACCAATTGTACCGGAATTATGTTGACCTGCTGGGCAGGGATCCCGGTTCGGTTCGGCAATTACACCAGATTCCCTTCCTGCCCATTCGATTTTTTAAGTCGCAGCAGGTAATGACCAGTCATTTTGAACCAGAACTGGTTTTTGAGAGCAGTGGTACCACGGGCATGACTCCCAGCCGGCATGCGGTAAAGGAGGTGGGCAGGTATATACAAAGCTTCCGAAAAGGGTTCCATCATTTTTATGGGGATATCAGGAACTATTGCGTGTTGGGATTATTGCCTTCCTACCTGGAACGACAACATTCCTCCCTGGTTTATATGGTGGATGACTGGATCAGGTCCAGTGGGCACCCGCAAAGCGGTTTTTATTTGTATGATTTCGAGGGTTTGAGCCATACACTCCGGCATTTGGAGGCCGCCAGGCAGCCCACCATCTTAATAGGCGTCACTTTTGCTTTGCTTGATTTTGCCCAGGCCCATCCGCTACCCCTCCGTCATACCCTTGTGATGGAAACCGGGGGAATGAAGGGACGCAGGCAGGAGATGCAGCGGCCCGAGGTCCACGATATCCTGAAGAATGCATTTCAACTAACACAGGTTCATTCCGAATATGGTATGACGGAGCTGCTTTCGCAGGCTTATGCCAAAGCCGATGGATTGTTTGAACCCGTGCCCTGGATGCGTATACTCCTGCGGGAGGAAGATGACCCGATGAGTATAACCCCCGAAGGCGAATCGGGCCGTGGTGCTGTTAACATCATCGACCTGGCCAATCGGGATTCCTGCGCGTTTATCGCCACCGACGATGCGGGACGCCTTTACCCGGATGGCCGTTTTGAAATATTGGGCCGGCTCGATAATAGCGATATCCGGGGTTGTAGTTTGCTCACGGCCTGAGGCATTTTCTACATTCAGGCGTTTTGCATCCACTCCTTGAACTGGGGCGCCATTTCCTGGCTGATAATAATACAGTGATTCAATTCCGGCAGGGTGAGGTCCACCTGCAATTTTACCTTTTCATAGGCTTTAAATCCCCGGATATAATTGATGTTGATGATGTATTGACGGTTGGCCCGAAAAAAGCTGGCCTGGTCCAGTGCTTCTTCCAACTCGGTGAGGTTATGATCCGACATGAACTTTTTACCCCAACGATCAATTACATACACGATCTTATTCTCGGTATAGAAAAGTACCACCTCATCGAGCCGGAGAGAAATATTTTCCAGTCCCTTGCGAACCAGGATTCGTCTGCGTTTATGATCCCCCACATATTTCAGCAGGTTGCGTAGCGAATGATGGTTGGTGAAATGCTTTTCCAGCATACGATACTTGACCAGGGCTTTGCGCAGGCTTTCCCGGTCAACCGGCTTCAACAGGTAATCAATACCGTTGTACTCAAAAGCATTCATCATAAATTCGTCATATCCCGTTATGAATATAACGGGTGTGCGAACCCTTCCCTGGTTGAAGATTTCGAAGGACAATCCATCGCTGAGTTGTACATCGCTAAAAATAAGATCGATAGCCGGCTGCTGCGAGAGGTATTCAATACTGTCGCGCACGGTTGAGAGGCGGGCTTCAATATGAATATCGTCTACCAGCGAACCCAGTGTGTGTACCAGGTTCTCCATTGCGGGTCTTTCATCTTCGATAATAACTGCGTTTAACATGGCTGTAGGTTTTAGGGCCGGCCGCTTTGCAGCGGAGGCGAGTTATCGATAAGGGGTAGTTTCACCGTGAACTGATCGCGGTTGTTTTCAACGATAATGGATCGGTTGGTGAGAATCCGGTAGCGTGCACCCAGGTTTTTCAGCCCGATGCCGGTTGAATTCACTTCATGCGATTTTGGCTTAACAGGATTGGTTACTTTCAAAAATTCCTGACCAAGGCTTATCCGTATTTTCAAAGGCTCCTGTTCCGAAAATTCATTATGCTTGATGGCATTTTCCACCAGTATTTGAAGGGAGCAGGGCGGCAGCATCACCCGCTGGGCATGGCCGTTCAGGGAAGTTTCCAGGTGTAGTTTTTCATCGTGGCGGATTTGGAGCAGGTAGAAATAACTTTCCAGGAATTCCATTTCTTCCTGCAGCGATATCAGCTCCTTATTTTTATTCAGCAAAAAATATTTATACACCGACGAAAGTCGGTTATTGAATTGCAGGGCTTCCTCTGGCGATGTGCGAATGAGGTGGTTGAGCGCATTGAGTGAGTTGAAAATAAAATGTGGATCCAACTCATTGGTGAGGGCATGCCATTCTGCTTCGGTTCGTTCCCGGTCGAGCTGATCCACGATCTTATAGTCCAGTTCCCGCTCCTTGTTGAGAAAAAGGATCTCGTACACCAGCGTAAAAAGTATGACCGCGGCAGCGCAGGCGGCCATGAATCGATAGATCGAAGTCCAGGTAAATGTTTCCCGCGATACCTCCATCCAAAGCAGGGAGGATAAACCACCGGTGCAAATGCCATAGATGGCCGAAACCAGGCACACGGCAATGACTTTGGAAGGAACATTACGGATAGGACGATAGAGGGGGCGCAACCGCACATGAATCCAATTGCAGCCCGCCCAAATGGCATAAGATGTGAATATGAAAAAGAGATTGGCGGCAATCAGCTCCCCGGTTGAATAGCGCTCATAGCTGATAATACCCGACAATAATGGCAGGCAAATCCCTAATAGGGGAATAAAAACGGCTTTAAGGACCAGGTCTTTGATCATGGCAGTGGTAGTGGTTTATGAGCCTGTCAATTCCTTAGCCTTCTCATGTGATGGGCATCGCGGGGATACCTTTATTACAGGTATAACGCAATACGGAGTAAAACTATTCGCACATACTGTTAAGCCAATCCAAAAACTCTAAGTATGGGCGAATTCCATTACAAGTGGCAAAATATCATTGCCATTAAAGACTAAAGAGTATCAAAATTTTACATTCCATCCGATGCAACATTTTTTGGAATTATGCTACTCCGGAAAGCGGTTGAGTTTTTAGCCGAAAGAAGGGAAGTTAGAAGGGAGTATCAGTAAGGGTACACGGACGTCATAAACGCTGCTTTGTTCGTGAAATTTCAGATTACAATCGTTCATAAAGGCTTCAGGGATTTGAATTCATTGTTCAGCGATTTGGTCGGTTTCGCAAAACAAGGGTTCGGTTAATCATTTTCACGTTTCGGTATCAAATAGCCATTTGTTCGTAGCAATCCGCTGGAAATTGCTGCCTTATCTCTAAATCAAACAATTGGCTTATGAAGAAATTAATGCTCCTGACGCTTTGTCTTTTCGGGATGCTCGGATTGTATGCACAGCGAACCATTACGGGTAAAGTGGTGGATGAGCGTGGCAATCCTGTCTCATCCGCCTCCGTGCAGGTGAGGGGCACTTCCACCGGTACGGTTACCGGTCCCGATGGCAATTATACATTATCCATTCCTGCCAATGCCCGGCAACTGGAGTTCAGTTATGTGGGTATGACCCCGCAGATTGTAGATATCCGCTCGGGTACCTCCAACTATTCCATAGCGTTATTGCCCGTGAGTGCCAGTATGGAGGAAGTGGTGGTAACGGGTATTAGCCGCGCGAAGAAATCTGAGTACGCTGGCGCTGCCAGTAAGGTGACCGATAAGGAATTGCGCAATGTGCCCATGGGATCATTCGACCAGATGCTGCAAGGTCGGGCACCAGGCCTCACGGTACTTTCGAGTAATGGCCAGCCCGGCGCGGCAGCCAGTTTGAATATCCGGGGTGTTACTTCCATCACCGGCGGCAGCAACCCCTTATATGTGGTGGATGGAATTCCCATCGAAGGCGACGCTTTCCAGGGTATTAACCCCAACGACATTGCTTCTGTCGACATCCTGAAAGATGCTACAGCAGCCGCTTTGTATGGAAGCCGCGGGGCTGCAGGGGTTATTGTGGTTACCACCAAAAGAGGTGGCAGCGGAAAAATGAAACTGGGCTTCAGCGGACAGTATGGTACCAAGTTTCGGCCCGAATTTAAATATGATATGATGAATTCGGCTGAACTTTTGCAGGCACAGGAAGACCTGGGCTTGCAATTGCCCAATTCTTCGCTCAGCGCCTGGGGAAGCGAACCTACACTGCCCGGCTGGCAGTATTCAAGGGAAAATCCCTTCAAATTGGTGGGTGGTGCTTTGGTGCCCAAGACCGATGCAGATTTTGCTTTTGGGGATAGCCAACTCGACAGCCTTCGGGCGATCAATACCGACTGGTACGACTATTTCTATCGCAACGGCACGTTTTCGAATAATGAAATCAGTCTCTCGGGAGGTACAGGCCGCACACGCATTTATTCCAACCTCGGTATTTACAATGAGCAGGGCATCAACAGCCCCAGCGATATGAAGCGGGCCACTCTGCGTACCAATGTGGACTATGCCGATGAAAAGCTGAGCTTTGCGCTTTCTTCCAACGTAGGATATACCCGGCGCAACTTTCAGGCCAATGAGCTTAACGCCTTTGCCACATTTGTGAATCCTTTTTTTGTGCCGATGGTGACGCCGAGATATATAGGCGTATTTGATCCCGCCGGCGGGTACAATGTAGGTACCAGTATTATTTATAGTGCGCCAACGCAGTTGGACAAGACGCAGTACGATAAAGTGTATAATGACCAGATCAAAGCGGTATTGTCCACTTCGATCAATTATGAGTTTACCAAAAATATCTATGCGGGTTTAACGGGTGGTATCGATTTTCGTCATACCCAGAATACCACTTATAATGACCCGAGGGTATTCGATACCTATACTAATACCAATGTGCGCACCCGCACCGGTTCCATCTCTGATGGGTATAACCGGCAGCTTATCCTGAATGCGCGTGCTTATGCGGGTTACAAGAACACTTTTGCCCGTGATCATGATGTGGATGTGGCTGTTTATGGGGAATATCTCGCAGGTTATAGCAAATTGCTGGCAGCTACCGCCTTCGGTGTGGATCCACGTCGCCCAAATACCTTTGCCGGTGTTACGGTGGGCAATGCGGCCAACCAGCTTTTCCAGAATGTGACAGGCGGCAAGAGCCAAAACAAGCTGCAATCGGTGATGAGTACCGCACGTTACACTTTCCAGAAAAAATATACACTCACGGGCACTTATCGCTACGACGGAACCTCGAAACTGCCCGAAACCAACCGCTTCAAAGGTTTTTACAGCATAGGTGCCATCTGGGATGTGATGCGCGAAAACTTTATGAGCAATGTGGGCTTCCTGAATACGCTGCGGGTGAAAGCGAGCTATGGGCAATCGGCCAATGCCGACAATTTCCCCTATGGCGATTTCGGATACCTGCCCTTATATAACACGCAGGCCAACCTGCTCTCGGGTCAACTGGGTATTATACCAAATGTAGACGCACCTGGTAACCCTAATGCCGATTGGGAATATACCAATACGCTCAACCTGGGCGTGGAGTTCTCGATGCTGCGCAATAAGCTGTATGGTGATATCCAGGTTTATGATAAGCGAACCAAAAACCTGTTTGCACAATTGTCGCTTTCAGCAACCGGTGGTCCCTTTGGTAGCATAGATGTGAATGCGGGTAGTATGTACAACCGGGGTATTGAATACACTATCAATTTCGATGTGGTGCGTACCCGCGACCTGGTATGGACGCTGAATGTGAATGGGGCTTATAATAAGAATGAAATCACCGACCTCGGTGGTATCACATCCTTTGAGTTGGGAACCTCACTGGTATCGGTGGGTAAGCCACTCGGTTCGCATTTCGAAGTGAAGTGGGCAGGTGTGGATGCTTCAACCGGTGCCCCCCTTTACTATGATCTGGATGGAAAAATTACTCCGGTATATTCTGCCGCCAACCGTGTGCAGGATTTTGGAACCTCCATTCCTCCGCATTCCGGCGGCTTTGGTACCAACCTGCGTTGGAAGGGTTTTGATTTCTCTGCCTTCTTCTCCTATGCGGCCGGTCATTATATCGTAAACAACTGGGAGTTTTTCCTGGAAAGTCCCAATTTCCTGGGAGCAGGCATCAACCAGGCACGCTCGCTCGATTTCTGGAAGCAGCCGGGTGATGTAGCTTCCAGCGCCAGCCCGCTTTATCAAAATCAGTTTACCAGTAAATTGATCCAGGATGCATCATTCCTGCGCCTGCGCAATGTGACGCTTTCTTATACCATGCCGAGTGCAGTTACCGAAAAATTGAAGCATATCAGCAATATCCGATTCTATGTCCTCGGTCAAAACCTGCTTACCTGGACAAAATGGAAAGGGCTGGATCCGGAAAATGACAGCAATATTTCCCTGGGTGAATATCCCAATCCGAGAGCTATTACAGCAGGCATTGATATCACCTTCTAATCTTTCAACCATAAGTGAACAAATATGAAACGACTAATTAATATAGCGAGCGTGAGTTTGGTTTGCCTGAGTTTCCTGCTCACGAGTTGTGAAAAGGATCTCGACCTTACCCCAACCGACAGCGTGGATGAATCCAAGGCATTCCTGACCGTTGAAGATTTGCAGAAAGGACTCAATGCGGCCTATACCCGCTATGGCCGCTGGAATACCGCTTATGTATCCGCCTTGGCTTCGGATGAAGCGAAGTTTGGACCTGATAATGGCGGTTCCGGTCAGTTTACCTACCGTCTTCAATATGGTGCAGATGGTACTACGGGTGGTGATGTGGTAGCCGGATTTGCCGTGTATTATTCCATGATCGACCAAATCAACCGGGTATTGCCCAATATCGATATCGTGGAAGCCGAACAACCATCAGACGAAGCACGACGCCCCCTCATTCGTGGCCAGTTGCTGGCACTTCGGGCGCTCGCACATTTTGAACTCCTGCAATGGTATGCGAAGCGTTATGATCCTGCTGATCCGCTGGGTGTGCCCGTTATGCTGAAGGCTGATCTCCTGGGTAAGCCTGCTCGTAACAGTGTGGCGGAAGTGGTTGCCCAGATCGAGGACGATTTGAATACTGCCAAGGGCCTGGCCGCGAATGCTGCCCCCGGCAACTTCAATGATTTGGCGTTGAACAAAATCAGTATAGCCGCCATTGAAGCAAGGGTTGCGCTCTATAAAGGTGAATGGCAGAAAGCCATTGACCTGGCCACCACGGTTATCAACAGCGGCGTAAAACCCCTGGTAACCGGGGATGATTTTCGCGGCATCTGGACCGATCAGAATACCAATGAAATCCTTTTCAGGCTGCGGTATGAAAACAATAGCACAAATGGTGCTATCTGGACCAGCACAGGAGGTAATGTGATCTTCTCCCCATCCGACAAACTGACGAATAGTTTTGTGGCGGAGGATATTCGACTCAATTCCTATATAGGCACCCTGTCGGGAAAGCGCGTGATCAACAAGTTCTTTGTTTCCTCCCGCGGAGGGCGGATAGTGGATGGAAAGGCTATCCGGATTGCAGAAATGTACCTGATTCGAGCCGAAGCTTATGCCCGACTCGCCAGTCCCAATATAGCGGCTGGCGCGGCCGACCTGAATATGCTGCGTTCCATGCGGATCGATGGTTATGTGGATGAAAGTTTTGGTTCTGCGAGTGAGTTGGCAAATGCGGTTTTGCAGGAACGTTTCAAGGAGCTGTGCTTTGAAGGTTTTCGCTTTTTCGACCTGAAGCGCCTGGGACTGCCCATGCAGCGTGATGCCAGTGATGTGGATAGCCCGAACTGGCAAACATTGCCCGCTGATAATTTCCGTTTTGCCCTGCCCATTCCGCAGGACGAAATTCTGGCAAACCCCAATATGGTACCCAATCCTGGTTACAATTAAGGAATTGTTGATCGGAAATGAAAAAAATTATTCCAACTACAAAGCAATTGCACTATGAATAGATATAATATTACCGGAACCATGTTGATGCTGGCGATTATGTTGCTGGCCATCCGATGTACCAAACCGGCCAGCAACCTGGTTATTCCTCCCACGGTGGCCAAGTTTGTGGGAGAAGATAACCAGTCGTACCAGATTACTTCCGACCCGGCAACACCCTACACCTTGCAGGTGGGGGTAACTACCGTGGCGCAGGAAGCCCGCAGCGTAACGGTAAATATCAGCTCCAATTCGGGGGCCGTGGAAGGCACACACTATAGTGTATCAGGTTTGGGCGCAGGCAGGTCGCTGACTATTGCTTCAGGGGATGCCACAGCAGCGTTCCAGATAACCGGTGCCTTCAATCAATATGTATCTGGTCGTAAGGATACACTTCAGATCTGGTTATCTGAACCCGGTATTGAAGTAGCCCAGTACATGGATACAATTCAGTTGGTGCTTCGGGGTCCCTGTTTCGATGGGGATGTTACCGAAGCTGATCTGAATGCCATGGTTGGGTTTTACAACAACTGCTTCGATGCGGGATTTTTTGATTATGGTCCCTATACGGCGCGAGTGGTTTCTATTACGCCGCTGACGGCCACTACGGCCCGTGCCATCATCAATAATGTATTTGATTATGGATTTGGAGATGTGCCCTTCATTATGGATTGGACTGATCCCGCCAATACAGTGATTAATGTGGAAGCGCCCACTATTGTTCCGGCTGACGCCGGCTTATTGAATGGCGCCTATACGGGAATGAACTTTGTGATCAGGGCCGCGCCAGCCGCGAGCACGGTACCGAATAACTTTTCGGTGTGCAATGGTCGGTTGAACCTGCGCTACCAATTGGGCGTATATGATCCGGCCACCAGCACACTTCTCGGATTTTTTGGAACGGTAGCCACTACTACTATGCGTCGCTAACCCACCCGGGCACCGTATACCCGATTTCGGTGCGTTAGTTTCACGGTTGAGTCAGGCTATCTCTTAACCGGAACTAGCGCACCGTAATTTTGATTTACTGAAGAAAAAAAAGGGGTATCTCAGCCCCCCTTAATAAAGTCAGTTTTCTCATGTGAACGGTCAACAAGACCCACGCAGGTGGCTTTCTAGTCGGCCTGCCTTTTTTTTATCGTTCATGCCTTAATTTGCGTGTGTGGAAGCCGTTTGACAAACTTTATCATCCGTTGCCGGTTTCTTTCTACACATGTTTTCCTTCGCCTCCATAGCGTCTGGCAGTAATGGTAATTGTTATTATATCGGCAATAGCGACCGATCAATCCTGGTTGATATAGGTATTTCCTGTCGACTTCTTGAAAAGCGTATGCGCTTACTGAACCTGGATATACGTTCAGTACAAGCGGTTTTGGTGACCCATGAGCACAGCGATCATATATGTGGGCTGGATACGTTCGTAAAGAAATACGATACGCCCATTTATATGAATGAAGCTACGCTTCGGAATAGCCGACTTAACATACCGGAAAACCGGCTGCGCTTCATCAACACAGGCGAGCAATTCAGTGCGGCTGGTTTTTCATTGCTACCTTTTTCCAAATCGCATGATGCGGCGGATCCGCTCAACTTTCTCGTTTCGCAAAATGGCTATCACCTTGGGGTGTTTACGGATATGGGTTATGGGTCCGAAGAGTTGAAAAAATACCTGAGGTATTGTCATGCCGTTTTTCTCGAATCCAATTATTGCGAACAAATGCTCGAAGCCAGTTCTTATCCTGCGGTGTTGCGAAAGCGCATCAGCGGGCGTAAAGGACATCTTTCCAATGCACAGGCATTTGAACTTTTGAGTAAGGAACCAGGGCCGCATCTCCGACAAATCATACTATCCCATTTGTCGGCCAATAACAATACGCCAGATCGGGTAGCAGCCATATTCAAAAGTTTGATGGGCCGCTACAAAATCCATATAGCTTCCCGAACGGAACCTTCCCCATTATTTCAACTGGATACGGGTGGGGGAGCCTTGAGCACGGTGGCCACCGAATTACGTCAATTGGAGCTTCGTTGGGACAAGGACGATGAAGGATCCTGATAAGTGGAAATCTCCGCTCCTATAGGGGTTTATCGCCGACAGCATGTGTTGCGAATGACATCTTTTGACGGATATTTACACCAGAAAGCCTATTTCATCATTTTAGTTTCAGAATATTTGGATTTTCTGAATTTGCCTTATACATTGCCACCGATATCAATATTAAATTGAATCGATTCTGCAAGAAAGCCTGGCGACAGGCTTTCTTGTTTTTCTGGAATTCCTGAATATGTCCCCGGCAGCTAATTTGGATATAGGATGGCTTGAGCAATACTTTCTAAATGGGTTCATCCCATTCGTCATTCATTAACTTTTGTGTGTCCAGCGCTATTTCTAAATCCAGTAGTTTTCGCTCCTTTTCCGCCAAAAGCTTCTCATAGTGACTGATCAGCCGGCTGATTTCTTCCAGGCCCGATGCTGGCGGGGTATTTTTTCCGGAATGACCAATAGGGCCCAGATTGACACTATTGCCGTAGAAGACAGCGAAAGGTTGATGCGGTGGGAATCCATTCAGCTTTCCTGAATCATTGGGCGGGGCTGCTACTGCTTTCGATTTTTTCTTCTCCCATTTTTCAAGTGCTTGATCGATAACCTGCCTGAGCAGGCATATATCGATAGGCACTTCATGCTCCCGATTTTCCGGTTCAAGCTCCCATTCCGGAGGCAGGGGATTACGAAATTCTTCCCGGGCTGCAGATAAGTTTGTCATGGCTATACGTTTTGTTGCAATATACAGGGGTGCACCAGCGAAAGCCATGGGATAAAAACAGAAATCCCCGGGTTTTTTCCGGGGATTGGCCGGGAAAGAACGGGGGTGGAAGTTATAAGTTGTAAGTTTTAAGTTTTAGGTTGTAAGCGAGCTTTAGAGTCAGATAATTATGCCCAGGACAAAAAACTTCTACCACCAAAAAACTTAAAACTTAGAACTTAAAACTTACAACTTAACCCCCCCCCTCAATCGAAATCAAAAAAATCGCCCAGAAACCCCCTTTTCTTTTTATGCGGATGCTGGGTATGTCGGCGATCGTCATCGTCTTTACGGTAATCGCTGGATGGTTCCTGCCTTGATTCGTTTTGCTGACTACGTTCTATGATCTTATCCAGCTCACCCCGGTCGAGCCAGACACCGCGGCATTTGGGGCAATAATCAATTTCTACACCCTGCCGATCGGCCATGACCAGGGTTTCGTTACATGCGGGACATTTCATATACAAGTGTTTTGACAAATTTAAAACAAGCTAAACGTTTTGGGGAGTTTAAAGTTTAAGGTTTAGCGTTTAAGGTTTAGGGTTGGAAGGTATGTTTCGTCCAAAGAAAAGTTGACATTTATTATTATAATCAATTCATCTGCGTATATCTGCGTTTGAAAATCTGCGCAAATCTGCGGGAAATATTTCAGCCCTGTAAACAGCCTCAGCGTTCAGGAGAGCTCTCCCGCAGATTTTCGCAGATTTTTCCGCAGATCGGCGCAGATATTTTTCTCAACGCAGTTCTAAACTTAAACCCTAAACTTTAATCCTTAAAATTCCTCCTGCCATACCAGGCCGGTAGCGACCAATGAAACCGGAGGGCCAGCAGGCGGATGGCCACTACGAGGATTACCGAAGAGCTGAAGGCTATTTCGTGCGTGACTACTTCCCTTAACAGGAAGAAAAGGATACCGCCGCCGATACTGGCCGAGGCGTAAATCTCTTTTCGGAAGACCAGGGGAACGTTGTTGAGTAAAACATCACGGATCACTCCTCCAAAGCATCCGGTAATGGTACCCAGGGCAACGCAGAAGCCCGGAGGCAGTCCCAGTGGTATGGCTTTACTGATGCCCACCATCGTGAAAAAACCCAGGCCTATCGCATCGAAAATATTCAGGAGTTTCGAAAATCGTTGCAAACGTTGCGCCAGCAGCAGGGCCATTATGGCTGCTATGATAATGACCGTAGAGCTACGGCGATCCTGCAGCCAGCTTACGGGTTGAATGCCCAACAGCAGGTCGCGCACCGTGCCGCCACCAATGGCTGTTACAAATGAAAGTATTAGCACCCCGAAAGGATCCAGCCTTTTCGACATGGCCGCCAGGGCCCCGGCCACCGCAAAACTGAAGGTGCCGATTATATCCATAAAATCGGTAAAGCTGAAGGAGGTCATGGGGCAAAGTAAGTGATTATTATTTATCCATTTCCGGCCCCAATGGAGCGGCGCTGGTTTGCACCAGATCCACATCCGCTGAATAGCGGGCAGGTGGTTGAATAGATAACTTATGCCAGGCAGTGCCGGTTTTAAAACCAAATTGTTCCCTGAAGCTATTATCTGAAAAATAGCGGTTCATGTTCTGCCTATAATCATAACCTGCTCGCGCGGGTCATCGTTGATGTATGCGTCGGTCAAGGTTGCTGGTTAATCCCACATAAATGTAGTTGCGGGTCGTACTCTTTATGGCATAGACGAAGAGCATGAAAATAGAAAAGCCAAAGTAACCACTACTTTGGCTTTATTCGTGCACCGGGGTGTACAATTCTCGAACCACTTTATACCAGATTTGACAAGACTTGCGAATCTTTTAACCGCATAAAGATTCGGCAAGTCTTTTTTATTTATTGATTAAGAAGCATGTAAAACCTGTAAAATTCAACAATGAAGCCAGATAAAAATTACCTTGAATTTATCCAGTCTCTAAAGCTGGAGATTATTAACAGCCGCTACCAGGCCGCCAGGCTGGCAAACAGGGAGCAGTTGCTCTTGTATTACAAAACTGGCAAAATGCTTTCAGAGAAGGTAAAAGCCCAAAAATGGGGTACTAAGGTACTTGAGCAGATAGCCATGGATTTACAAAGTAACCTGCCAGGTCTCAAAGGTTTTTCCTTTACAAACCTGAAGAAAATGAGGCAATTTTATCAGGCTTACCCAAATTTGGAAATAAGACCGTCGGCGACGGCCCAAATGGGGGAGGCTGGTTTATCAACCCACGGAAACGAACTTAAGTTAATTAGGCCGTTGCCAACGACCCAATTAGAGGCGTTTTACAGCATCAGTTTTACCCACCATATACTGTTGTTAAACCGCTGTAAGGGGGCTGAGGAGCGGTTCTTTTACCTTGAAAATGCTGCAACGCAGTATTGGTCGGTTACTGTTATGGAGCACCAGATTGATTCGGACCTGTTTAAAAAGCAGGGAAAATTGCCGAACAATTTCCAGACTACATTGGCGGAACCACTGAAACCCTCTGCACTCAATGTATTTAAAGACGAGTACCTGCTTGATTTTATTGCCGGTAATGAACTGGATGATGAAAGGCATATTGAGCAGCAAGTTGTGCTAAACATCCGGAACTTTATTGTAGATTCTTGCCATGTTGACCCAGGATTCTTGCATGTTGACCCACCCCTG
>CAYMZZ010000009.1:233380-235641 GCA_964395095.1 uncultured Citrobacter sp. | reverse complement strand
CGGTGGGTCAACATAAACAGGAATGGTGGGTCAACATGGTCAGGAATCTACATTGCTCACATAAATATACAAATATCCATTCTTGCTGGCTGTTAAATTCGTCTTTGTATGGGAGGTAAGCGCATTGTCGTTGACAACCCGTTTTGAACAACCTTGCAGTTACTTTTCTAGCAAAACTTCGTTTTGTTGCCGGATACTCAACTGTCGCATGGGAGAAACTGAATTATTTTCCACAACATTATGGCGGCTAAGCTAAGCAAGGCATTTTCTTGGAACAAGACGTAGTTGGCCGGAGGCATACACAAGCCGTAATTACTGACTTTATTTTCTTTCTACATTTGCTTTATACCACTTTTCTTTAACTCTCGTTTTACAATGCGATGTTGCTCTTCTGCAAATGCATTTACAAAATCAAGATTTATTCTTGATTTTATCCAGCCTTGGTAACCAGCAGTAAGCTCTTCCTTTTTATCAAAATAAAATCGGCAATAAATCGGGTTATTTTCCGAAACAAAAATGGTCGTATCTATGGTCCTCGCTTCCGGCTGCTGAAGAATATCATAGATGTATTTGATATTAATCTTATCCAGAGTAATATTTTTTAAAAATTCCTTTCCCATAGTCTGTTCTGGTGGATGATACTGATAAAAGGCAATGCTTTGAGATTTTCCATTTTTTTTCCAAAACAAAACTGCATAGTTTGAAGAATAATCAATTGGATAGTATAACAATATTGAATCAGCCTTTTCCTTTATAAGCCTATCGTATTCCTTATCGACCATTGTCATAAACTTCCGGTTGTTATCGTATAAGGGAATGCTGTCAATTTTCTCACTTAGTTCAAAGATTTGACTAAATAAATAATTATGGAAAGACATCATACAAAGTGCAAACAAATATCTAATCATACTATAGATTTTTTATCGTATAAATTTCAGAAAACTTGGCACTTCAAGAGTTCTGCTACTTTCCATAGGTTGAAGTTGCCAGCCCGGTGTTGGCTACAAATGGCATGAGCCATTGTCATATAAATTCGAACAATGCGCCCGGTAGTAGACGTTGTTTGTTTGAACTGAAGATCCATAGTTTGCTCGCATTTGATCAGGTATAACAGGAATATTAAATACTATTAGCTGTACCGGTCAGCTACAGTTAAATATTACTAGAATAGAAAAATATAATCTGAGATGACGAAAGAATTACTTGGCAACTTCCTTGATATAGAAAACACTATCTAAAGAAGCAAAATACCCATTTTCGTGCCCTTTGTCGGAAAAATCTATTTTGCCAATAACAGTAACCTTTTTTCCGTTAAGGTTATTAAGCACACTGTCTGAAAGGTAGTCTATGGAAGGTAACTTGACCCAAATTGCATCTGGAAAGGAAGACCGTTTAGATGGGTAAATTGCCACATCTTCAAAATTATATCTAAATACACCCACAGTTTCTACAAGTTCTCCATTCGCATTTCTAAGCATCGTTTTATTTTTCAATGCTATCTTTTGTATTGAATCTACCTGCTCAGGCCTGTTACCTACTTCTATTAGCTTTTTGCCACTATTCCCAACACAACCAAATTGTAATGCTATAAAATAGAAATAAAAAATATACTTCATATTTGTAATTTACACTTTCTGGTGTCTATTATTTGAAGGGCTATAAACGGCCTTCTTTGAATGATTATCATACATCCTCGCTCCATAATCTGCCCATTCCAACCCGTTGCCATCACTAAACTCTTCCCGTTGCTCTTCCTTCCCGCTGTACTTGTATTTGTTTTCAGGCTCCCCGAACGCCAATGCTTTACTACTTATCCCCGCCATCGTCAACCCAAACGGATAGTAATGCGTTTCCTCAAGGATGGGCCCGCGGATATGGGTTACCGTCAAATTATCAAAGAACATCCCGACTAAAGTCGGGAGAGGCTGTCGATGTCCGGCGTCTCATTGCTCACATAAATATACAAATATCCGTTTTGGCTGGCTGTCACATTCGTTTGGGTATGCCAGTAAAGTGTATTGTCGTTTTCAACCTCAACCGCATATCAGACCGGTGATATCACGGATCTAATAGCCGTCCTCTTCCTGGAGACACGCTGCGCATTATTATTCGTAGGGCTGATCAGCTCTTTCATCAATTTTTGGGCTTCTTCTGTACTGCAACACGATCACACCCGGTCGGACCGCCTTCCGGCCGAGGGACAGAACTTCCACATTATCAACACACTCAACCCCGGTCGGACCACCCTTCCGACCGAGGTA
>CAYMZZ010000009.1:0-233280 GCA_964395095.1 uncultured Citrobacter sp. | reverse complement strand
TAGAACTTCCGCACAATCAACACACCCAACCCCGGTCGGACCGCCTTCCGACCGATTCACAAATCTTCCGTACTATTAACACGCTTATACCCGGTCGGACCGCCTTCCGACCGAGGTATAGAACTTCCGCACAATCAACACACCCAACCCCGGTCGGACCGCCTTCCGACCGAGGTATAGAACTTCCGCGCTATCAACACGCTCAACCTCGGTCGGACCGCCTTCCGACCGGGATACAGGAATTCCGCACCATCAACACGCTCAACCCCGGTCGGATCGCCTTCCGACCGATTCACAAAACTTCCGCACCATCAACACGCTTATACCCGGTCGGACCGCCTTCCGACCGGGATACAGGAATTCCGCACCACCAACCCAATACACAGGACAGTTCAACTCCTTCCTACCAGAAAAATCCCGCCCAACCACCGTTTTCTTCCCGCGGTTTTCACACCTACCCATTCTAACTTCCCACAAATTTTCGATCATGCGATTCGAACCCCATAAAGCATTCCTCATCGAAAACCAAAGCATCGACCATGCCCTCCTATTCAGAAACCCGGATGACTATATCTGCTTTATCCACAAAATCAGAAAAGAAATAACCGAATCAGCCGATATCCTGTGCTGGAACCTACTTCCCGAAAGCTTCCAGGTAATACTGATCCCAAAAGAAATCGGATGCATGAACGCTCATCACCTCGGTGATAAAAACATTCAATTGCTGACACGAAAAATTGGTACACTCCTCTCCAGCTACGCCCAATACTACAATAGAAAATATACCCGCAGCGGATCACTGTTCTGCCAAAAGACTAAAGCCCGCTGCCTCGATCCGAGCAACCCGGAATTCTTTGGATCTCTCAACACCACCAACTACAATGAATTGGTTCTCCACTGCTGTAAACAACTCCATAATAAATCTGCAGAAGTTGGACTGGTCTCAAACTCGCTTGACTGGGCCTATAGCTCACTCAAAGATTTTATCGGGCAACGACATGGCACTCTCTGCAATATCGAACTTGCACTTAAAACCATGCAGACCTCTGCTACCCAAATCTGCTGAACCCACCCCGCTTAATCAAAACTTAACACGCGCTCACTGACCTACTTCATCACTTCAAAAACACTGAGAATGACAAGCAAACAGGCATCGCAAACGTTTGCCTGAAATTTTTTCACACAATCGTTTGACAAAATTCCCGTGTTCATAATTAGATAACTTTAGGGTAATACCTGAAAAAATACCTTTGGTATACGGTATTCATCAAAACTATTGCGGCAGTCATGCAAATAGGTCTCGACATCATAGAACGGTTGAAAAAAGCTGACCAGTCGGCCCTGTTCGAATTGATGCAGACGCATTACAACGAGCTTTATCGCTACGCGCTGAAATATACAGCGGATAAAGAACTGGCAAAAGATATCGTCAGCCAGTTCTTCATTCACTTCTGGGAAAAAAGAATGCTGCTCGCCAAAGCTGATAACCTCCAGGCTTATTTGCTGATATCTTTTCGCAACTATATCCTGCACTACCTCCAAAAAATTCAACGACAACTCGATCTGCCTATCCAGGACTTTCCAGGCTTCGAATATTCCCACGAAGAATGCCTGATCGCCCACCAACAACAATCCCGTACCCGGCAACTTCTTCGCGAAGCAATGGAATCACTTTCCTCTCGCCAACGACAATTACTGCAACTCCGCTACTACGATTGCCTCAGCTATGAGCAAATTGCCGAAAGAACCGACCTCGCACAACGCACGGTGTACAACAAAATCCACGAAGCCATCAAAAAACTAAGAAGCCACTCCATCATCCAGTTTATCGAAAAGAAATTAGGTTGAGCACAGCAAAAAGCTGAAAAATATTTTCGCTTCAACAGGTAAAACCGCCGGGTATTCCCATCATTCCTTTAAACATAGTTTGGAATGAACCTGGAACTGACCGTGGAAACCTTGCTGCTCGATGAAAGCTTTATCGACTACTGCCGGAATGAAAATTCTGTTTACCAGCATAAATGGACGACGATCGCTGCGGCTGAGCCCTCCAATAAAGCCGTGATGGAGGAAGCCCGCAATTGGTTGCTGACACTACACCCATCGCTAAGCCGCGAAGAGATTCTCGTTGAAATTGAAAAAGTCAAAGCTGCGATTCAACCAGCCGAGATCACCAAGCCTCCTGTAAAGGATTTACAAAAGCCTGCGGCCATCAGAAAAGTATCGGTAAAATATACCTGGCGATTGGCTGCGGCCCTGCTGTTACTGATCAGCCTCCCCCTGACCTATTACCTGCTCCGCGAATCGCCACCAAAAGAACCGGTATTCTCCATGGCATTTGCCCAAACCGGTATGGGTGAACGAAAACAGGTGACACTGCCCGATGGCACTGTCGTCATCCTTAAATCCAACACGCGGCTTTTATTGGACCAGGCATATAATGAATCGGACCGTCATATTCAACTGGAAGGACAAGCCTACTTTGCCGTATTTCCCAACAAGTCCAAACCTTTAACGGTACACAGTGGCGATTTTGCTACCACTGCGCTGGGAACGGCTTTTTTTATTGATGGTAATAATCCGGATGCCGAATACGCCGTGCAATTGCTGGAAGGGAAAATCCTGGTTCACTCCGCTGATGAAAAACAACAATTGCAGGAACCCGGT
Source organism: uncultured Citrobacter sp. (assembly GCA_964395095.1). GTDB lineage: Bacteria > Bacteroidota > Bacteroidia > Chitinophagales > Chitinophagaceae > CAYMZZ01. The sequence continues at coordinate 230,613 of CAYMZZ010000009.1, read as the reverse complement.
TTCGAAATCAACTGGAAAAAACAAAACCCTTCTTTCGCTCGCCAAAATTTCGACCCACAAGAATTAACGAACTGGATTAATGGAAATCTCGCATTCGAATACCATACGGCCGCCGATGTTTTCCGGCAACTGGAGGCCTGGTACGGTGTTGCCATCACCGACAAACGCAGCCAAAAAGGCGCAATAAAGATTACCGGCAACTATAGCGATCTCCCCTTGCAGGATATACTGCAGGCCGTTTGTTTCACGCTGAACTGTCAATATCGCCTCGAAGAAAACTCCATAATCATCGAATAATACTTACACTGAAAAACAATCTGACTAAAACTACCAACCAACCTTTATGCGAAAACAAATCAAAAAACTGTTGCTACCACTCATCCTGCTCACAACTACCCTGTGTATGCAAACGACATTGCAGGCCCGCGAGCAAAAAGCGATAGTGGAAATCAAGCATGCGCCCCTGGTGCAGGCACTCGAAACCATTGGTAAACTCTACCAGGTTTCTTTTACTTATAACCCCAACCTCGCTTCGGACCAAAGCCGTATCCACCTGGTAAAAAAAGAAAGAACCCTCTCCGAAGTGCTCGACCTCGTAGCGAGCCAGGCAGGCTTGCGCTTTCAACAATCTGGAAGGGTCATCGGTGTTCAGAAAATACCGAAACAACCCAGCAGCTCTTACCAGCTTTCCGGAGCCCGCGAAGATGTAACCGTGTCGGGAAGGATTCTGGATCCCTCCGGACAGCCCATGTCGGGAGTTTCCATTGCTTTGAAATCGGGAGGCAAAGGTACAACCACCGATGCCGATGGACGCTTCTCCATCACCGTGCCCATAGGCAGTGTATTGGTCATTAGTTCTGTCGATTTCGAAACACAGGAAATTACGGCCGATAAGGACGCGGTACTTACATTAACGCTAATCCCGATCGACAAATCCTTGCAGGAAGTGGTGGTAACGGCGCTCGGTGTAAAGAAAGAAAAATCGAAAGTTGCCTACGCCATTCAGGACGTAAAAGGCGAAGCCATTCAAAAAGCACCGGAAACCAATATTGCCAATAACCTCGTCGGCAAAGTAGCGGGGCTGACGGTATACACCAAGAGCACCCTCTATGAAAATCCTGAAATATACATACGCGGACAAAGTACGCTCGTGGTGATTGATGGCGTGCCTACACAAACCGACTTTTGGAATATCAACCCCAACGATATCGAAAGCGTAAACGTACTCAAGGGTACCGCCGCTGCGGCACTATATGGATCTTTGGGTATCAATGGCGCCATCATGATCACCACCAAAAAAGGTAAAGCAGGTGGCAATGGTGTGGAAGTAAGCTATAATACCACCACCCAATTTCAAGCCGGTTTCCTCACACTTCCCAAAACACAGACGCAATACGGTATGGGTTGGAATGGCTACTATGCCTTTATCGATGGCAAAGGCGGTGGCGGCTGGTACGACGATTATGGTTATGTATGGGGACCCAAACTCAACCAGCCCGACCCCAGCACCCTAAGCGGGTTTATGGAAGTACCCCAATACAATAGTCCATACGATCCCAACCAGTGGTTCGAGTTTAACCAGAATGGATATACAGACTATAGCCGCTATAAACCCATACCCTGGATTTCACGCGGTACAAACAACCTGAAAAACTTCCTGCAGAATGAACTGTCAACCACACACAATATCAGCGTGGCAGGAAAAACGGACAGAAGTGATTACCGCATATCCGTATCACATACCTATCAGAAAGGCCAGGTGCCGAATACGCATCTCAACTCCACGAATATCAGCCTGGCGGGAAGTTTGAAAATAACGGATAAGTTTCGGGTGGAAAGCAGTATTGGCTACAACAAGCAATTCACGCCCAATTATCCGGAAACAGGCTATGGGCCCAATAATTTCTTCTACAATATACTGCTATGGATGGGGCCCGATGTAGATGTACGGGACCTGCGCAACTACTGGCAGCCCGCGGGAGGACGTACCACCAGTTCAGGTGCCTATGTGGCATACGGGGTAAAGGATATTCATCAAATGAATTATAACTATAGCTGGTACAATAACCCTTACTTCCTCGCTTACGAATTCCAAAAGGGTTATACCAACGATGTAATCGTAGGGCAACTGAACGCGACCTACGATTTTACGCCTGACCTGCAGTTGCTGGCCAGAACGGGCGTTACCACCAACATCGCCACATCCACAGTGGAAACACCTTACAGCTATATCAATTATGGCACCAGCGCGGCACCCAAAGGAAACTTCAGCACCAGCAATGCGCAAAACCTGCTGATGGTTTCGGATATCCTGCTTACTTATAAAAAGAATTTCCTGAAGAATTTCAGCGCCACCGTATCAGCCGGCGCCAGCAACCGGTATACGCAGGCAAAATCGAGCTTCGCACAAACCAATGGTGGCCTTACGGTTCCCCGGGCTTATAACCTGCGCAGTTCCATCAACCCGCTCAGTGTTGGCGGCAGCAACCCCGATGTGGGCAATTCCCTGGTGGAAAGCCAGGTGGGGAGTGTGTTCGGTTACACCGATATCGGCTATAAAAATATGGTGTACCTCAACTTCTCTGCCCGCAACGACTGGACTTCCACGCTGCAAAAACCCTACAATTCCTTTTTCTACCCTTCCGTATCGCTGAGCGTAATTGGGTCAGAAATCATTCAGATGCCCTCCTTTATTTCTTATTTCAAATTACGTGGCTCCTTTGCGAATATCTCATCCGATGTTTCCGCTTACTACACCATCCCGGTATACAGCTCCGGAACAAGCTGGGCGGGCACCCCTTCCCTCAACCTGCCGGGCACCATTATTTCACCTGATATTCGCCCACGCAAAACCATTTCGCAGGAATATGGAACGGAAATTCGCTTCCTGAAAAACAGGCTGGGTATCGACTTCACTTATTTCAGCTACCTGGAGAAAAATTTTCCCAAGGATGTGCCCATTTCGCAGGCCTCCGGTTACAACTCGCTTCGCTTGAATGCGGATGAAATCAATCGTAAAGGAATTGAAATTGTTATTTCCGGATCACCGGTTCGCACCCGCGATTTCCGTTGGGATATTACACTGAACTATGCCCGCCTGCGCCGTACGGTTAAATCCTACTACGGAGGTGAAAGCATACGCGATGGTGTAAAAGTGGGAGAACGTACGGATGTGTACCGTACCTGGGCCTGGGAACGCTCACCCGATGGAGAGATTGTGTATGGCAGCAATGGCTTCCCGCAATACATCAATAAGGTTGTTAACCTGGGTCATACCGGTCCCGATTGGGAATTTGGCGCGCTCAACAGCCTATCGTACAAAAACTTCACGCTCAGCTTTGCCTTCGATGGTCGTATTGGTGGGCTCTTGTATAACGGCGTGGAACAAAAACTCTATGAAGGAGGTATGCACCCGGGTACCGCCAACTCATTCCGCGACGATTCCTATGCCGGCAATGCCACGTATGTTGGTCAGGGCGTGGTGGTAACCAGCGGATCAGTAGAATACGATGTGCAGGGCAATATCGTTTCCGACACCCGAAAATTTGCGCCCAACGACAAGGCAGTAAAATATATCGACTGGGTGTTCGCCACTTACGTAAATGGCGTTCCGGATGCGAACATGTACAAGCGCAGTTTTGTGAAGTTGCGCGAAGTGACCTTAACCTATAACCTGCCAGCATCACTGGTTAGTAAAACGCCATTCAAAGGAATCAGCATGGCAGTTACAGGCCGCAACCTGGCGCTTTGGACGGATGTTCCTTTTATGGATCCCGATGGCTATGAAGGAACCACCCTGGCGGATCCTTCGTATCGAAACATTGGCGTTAACCTGAACATCAAATTCTGATAGCGAACCGTAAAACTCAATTGACATGCTACTAAAATCGAAATATTATACTGTGGGTCTACTGGCCCTGTTGCTGCTGCTCAATGCCTGCCGCAAACACGACTATTACCAGGAAAATCCTAATCAACCCTCGGCTGCCACGCCGGCCCTGATGCTCACGAATATCTGCATCAGCGTCTTTAACTACGATCCCACATCGCCCGCTTATGCTTCCCGACAATTGACTTATTATGAAAGGGGTAATTCGGCAGTAGACTATAGCTGGACCAATAGCAGTTTTTCCAACTACGACAGGCTTCGCCAGGTAAAAACCATGGAGGAGCTGGCAACAGCCACGGGTGAGAAAAACTACCTGGGTTTGGCGAAATTCTTCCGGGCAGTTCTTTACTCGCAATTGACCGAAGTATTTGGCGACATCCCCTATTCGCAATCGATGGGTGCCAAAGATGGGAATACCAAACCAGCTTACGATACACAGGAAGATATCTATGTAGGTGTATTGCAGGAACTGGAAGAAGCCAATGAGTTGCTCAGCGATGCCAACGGAAATATTGGTGGCGATGTAATTTATGGGGGTCGCGCATCGCAATGGAAAAAACTGGTGAACGCCTACCGCCTGCGGTTGCTTATTCACCTCAGCAGAAAAGAGAATAATACGCGTCTGAACATCAAACAACAATTTCAATCCATCATCAGCGATCCCAACAAATATCCATTGATGAGCAGCCGGCAGGATAATGGACAGATCGTCTTCAATACCAGCGCTACTTCCAATTACTATCCCACTGCAGGAAGCCTTTCGCTGGGTACGGCCGTATCGCTGGAAGAAGGCATGGCGAATATTTTGAAGGACCGCAATGACCCGCGCATCTTCTCATTTGGCGAACCTATTACAGGCCTTCCGCCCAATATCATTGCGAACTATGCAGGCGTAAATGCCGGCATGACGGTGGCCGACCAGCAAAGTGCCAGCGCCAATGCTTCGCGCATCAATCGCCGCTTCTCTGATATTAACAGCCCGGCTAACGAACCTTTGATATTATTGGGATATGCCGAACAGGAATTCCTCATCGCCGAAGCCATTTCGCGTGGTTGGGTCACGGGTGCAGGAACGGCCGCCGAACATTACAATAATGGCATTCGCGCCTCCATGGAATTCTATGGCATTAGCAATACAGCCATCAATGATTACCTGGCACAAGCCAGCGTGGTTTTTGATCCTGCCAATGCCATCCCGATGATCATCACCCAAAAATATATTGCGCTTTTTATGCAGTCGGGATGGGAAGCCTTTTTCGAGCAACGTCGCACTGGCATCCCTACTCTGAATGTAGGTCCCGGCACTTATAACAATGGACAGGTGCCCAAACGCTGGCAATACCCCCAAAGCGAATACGACTATAACCAGGAAAATGTGGAAGCCGCCGTTGATCGCCAGTACAATGGTACCGATAATGTGAATGGTGTAATGTGGCTGCTCCAATAGCCTTCAGCTTTTACTAAAATCGGCGCTTGAATTGAAAACGCGGTTAGCCTGAGGCTAACCGCGTTTTCAATTTATAGCCACTCACACTTATTTTTTCAAATTAAAAAGTCAATTTCCCCTCCAGCAGCTTGCAATTTCTTAATTTAGAAATGATTTACACCGATTGCATTGCTGTATGAAACGAAGGATCCTTTTTATTAGTAGCCTGACCCTTGTTGTGGGTATCTGGTTTGTGTCGTGCCTGGGCAAGGATGATGCATCTTCTTCTGCCTTATCCAATCGCATCAGCTACAATTTTCACATTCGACCCATTCTCTCCGACAAATGCTTTAAATGCCATGGCCCCGACCCCAGCCATCGCGAAGCGGGACTGCGACTCGATCTCGCCGATAGCGCCTATGCTCCCTTGCGCGAAACCAGGGGCGCTTTTGCGCTCGTACCCGGCAAACCGGATGAATCCGAACTCTACCGCCGCATCAGCAGCACCGATCCTGATTATGTGATGCCTACTCCCGACTCGCACCTGGGCGCGCTCACGGAAGAGGAAGTGGCGATTTTCCGCCAATGGATTAAGGAAGGTGCGCAATACGAATCGCACTGGGCTTTTATTCCCCCGCAGAAAAATAAGCCACCCCGCGTAAAAAGCGAGGATTGGGTAAAAAACGATATTGATTATTTCATTTTGGCGGAACTGGAACGAAGAGGACTGCAACCCAATGAAGAGGCCGATAAGGAACGACTGCTCAAGCGTGTTGCTTACGACATTACCGGACTACCGCCTTCCATCGAAATGATGGACCGCTTCCAGGCCGACAAAAGCGGGAATGCCTATGAAAAAATAGTGGATGAACTGCTGCAGATGCCCCAATATGGCGAAAGAATGGCGGTACACTGGATGGATATAGCCCGCTATGCCGACAGCTATGGCTACCAGGACGATAATATCCGCACCCAATGGCCCTGGCGCGACTGGGTAATCCATGCCTTCAATAAAAATATTAGCTATGACCAGTTTATCACCTGGCAAATTGCGGGTGATATGCTTCCTGATGCCAATAAGGAACAGGTACTGGCCACTGCATTCCTACGTAATCATAAATACACCGAAGAAGGTGGGGTGGTGCCTGAAGAATACCGGATCGAATACCTGCTCGATAAAACGAAAACATATACCAAAGCCATCCTCGGCATCACGATGGAATGTGCGCAATGCCACGATCACAAATACGATCCCTTTTCCCAAAAGGATTATTTTTCCATGTTTGCCTTTTTCAACAATACCCGTGAAGTGGGTTATGAGGGTGACGTGAGTGTATCAAAGCCCGCCAAGCATCCCATACTCGAAATAAGCGCGAAGGAGCGCAGGGATTTGCTACAGTTTATCAATGCCAAAGACAGCAACGCTTTAACCGTATCCGTGATGGGCGAGCTGGATACGCTGCGCAAAACCTATGTGCTGAACCGCGGTGTGTATGATCAACCCGGCGAAATGGTACAGGCTGCAGCGGTGCGTTCGGTGATGCCTTTTGATACTACTCAATACAGCCGCAACCGATTGGGCCTGGCCGGCTGGACCTTTGACGAACGCAATCCACTGACGGCGCGTGTGTTTGTAAACCAGGTATGGCAATTACTATTTGGAAAAGGCATAGTGAAAACCAGTGGCGATTTTGGTATGCAGGGCGAATTGCCTTCGCATCCGGATCTGCTCGACTGGCTGGCGGTGGATTTTCGGGAAAATGGTTGGGACATAAAGAGACTGATCCGACAAATTGTTTTATCAACCAGTTACCGCCAATCGGCTGAGGTAAGTAACCGCAAGCTGGAAAAGGATCCGGAAAATATTTATCTGTCGCGCGGACCCCGTAAAAGACTGGAGGCGGAATTCGTGCGGGACATGTACCTCAGCAGTAGTGGCTTGTTGAATTCAACAATAGGTGGCCCCAGTGTAAAGCCCTATCAGCCCAAGGGATTGTGGGAAGCTACCACATCGGGTCGGGGAGTACTGGCTGTTTATCGCCAGGACCATGGCGAGGACCTCTATCGTCGTGGGCTCTATACCTTTATCAAATTAACGGTGCCTCCACCGGGGATGATTTTATTTGATGCGAGCAACCGCGATCAATGCGAAGTGCGTCGCTTGCAGACCAATACTCCGCTGCAGGCTCTGATTATGATGAACGAACCGGGCATCCTGGAAGCCTCGCGCGTGCTGGCGGAAAGATTGCAGAAAGAAGCGAAAGATGCGCGCGCGCAAATCGCAAAGGCATTCCGCCGGATAGTATGCCGTAGCGCAGAGGAAAAGGAAATGGCAACACTTATGACTTATTACGATGATCAGTTGGCATTATATAGGGACGGAAAACTGAATGCTGCGAAAACCCTGGATATAGGCGAATACCCGCGTGATAAACAGGCGGAACCTGCCGCTACCGCCGCCCTCATGAAAACCATCGGCATATTGTATAACCTCGAAGAAACCATCATGCGATGAATAAAGAACAACTGGAAGCCGGACTGAATGCGAATCGCCGCCGCTTTCTCTCGCGGATGGCCATGGGCCTTGGCGGAGTGGCGCTGGGTTCATTGCTGATACCCGACCTGTTAAGTGGCAAAAGCGAAGAAGAGGAAATATTGACGGGCCTGCCACAGTTTGCCCCGCGCGCCAAGCGGGTCATCTATCTGTTTCAAAACGGTGCTCCTTCACAACTGGATCTTTTTGACTATAAGCCCATGCTCGAGAAAATGCATGGACAGGACCTGCCCGCATCCGTGCGCATGGGTCAACGCCTGACCGGTATGACGGCCAACCAGGCACGCTTTCCCCTGGCGGGTTCGCAATTTAAGTTTAGTCAATACGGAAGAGCCCGCGCATGGATCAGCGAGCTGATGCCGTACACAACAAGAGTGGTAGATGACCTCTGCATCGTTCGCAGCATGTTTACCGAAGCCATCAACCACGATCCCGCCCTTACGTTCTTTCAAACCGGCGCGCAGGTGGGTAACCGGCCCAGCATGGGTGCCTGGCTTAGCTATGGCCTCGGCAGCGAAAACAAAAACCTGCCGGCTTTCTGTGTATTATTATCGAAAGGTAAAGGAAACGGACAGGGTGTGTATTCAAAACTGTGGACGAATGGTTTTCTCGACAGTATTCACCAGGGTGTACAATTCAGCAGTGGCGAAAACCCGGTACTTTATCTGAATAATCCGGATGGGCTGGATAAACAGGAAAGAAGGAAAATGCTGGATAAGCTGGCGGAACTGAACCAGCAATCCTACAAGGAAATGGGCGATCCGGAAATCATGGCCAAAGTGCAGCAGTACGAAATGGCTTATCGCATGCAAACAGCCGTGCCGGAAGTAACGGACCTCAGCCGTGAGCCGGAAGATATCGTAAAGTTGTACGGACCCGATTGCCTTACCCCCGGCACCTATGCGGCTAATTGCCTGCTCGCACGCAAACTCTCCGAAAACGGTGTACGTTTTGTGCAACTCTATCACCAGGGCTGGGATGGACATGATAATCTGCCTTCGCAGATCAAGGGACAGTGCCTCGATACCGACCAGGCTTCGGCAGCTTTGATTACGGATCTCAAACAAAGAGGCTTGCTGGATGAAACCCTGGTAATCTGGGGCGGCGAATTTGGCCGTACCAATTATTGCCAGGGCCCGCTCACCAAAGAAAATTATGGTCGCGATCATCACCCCCGTTGCTTTACCATCTGGATGGCAGGCGGCGGCATCAAGCCCGGTGTGTATGGTGAAACGGATGAGTTTGGCTATAATATTACCCGCGACCCCGTGCATGTGCACGATTTTCATGCCACCATTCTGCACCTGATGGGCCTGAATCATGAACAATTAACCTATAAACATCTCGGTCGACGCTATCGCCTCACCGATGTAGCCGGCAAAGTGGTGGATGGCCTTATTGCGTGATCCTTACCAATCAATTCTCAACAACATGCATCGAAGAAATTTTATCCAGTCCACCCTTGCCGCCGGCGGCGCGCTCTGCATACCCGGCATCATCAGGGGGCTTCAACCGCAGGAACTTATTCTCGGACATAACCAGAAACGCTATCGCATCGATACCCGCTGGAGCAAAGCCAATCCTCAAACGCATCCCGTAAAGGATTGCCATGAAATGGTGCAGGATCGCAAAGGCCGTCTCATCCTGCTCACCAATGAAACACGCAACAATGTTTTGATCTACGATAAAAGCGGTCGCCTGCTCGATAGCTGGGGAACCGAATATCCCGGTGCACATGGGCTTACGCTCTTTGACGAAAATGGAGCTGAAGTATTGTTCATCTGCGATAATAACCGGCACCAGGTGATCAAAACCGATCTGAAAGGAAAAGTGCTGATGGTGCTCGAATACCCGAAAGAAACCGGTCAGTACGGTAAATCTGAAGAATACGTGCCTACCGAAACCATCATCGCGCCCAATGGCGATATCTATGTGGTGGATGGTTATGGAAAGGATTTTGTGATACAATACAACCACAAAGGTGAATATATCCGTCACTTTGCCGGCAAAGGTGAAGGGGAAGAATTTGTGGCCAATGCGCATGGTGTTGCCATCGACAACAGGGATCCGAAGAATCCCTGCCTGGTGGTTACTTCGAGAGTACAAAATGCCTTCAAGCGCTATACGCTTGATGGAAAATACCTGAGCACGGTGCCCCTGCCCGGAGCATGGGTATGCCGTCCGGTGATCAGGGGCAACTACCTCTATGTAGCCGTGCTGCAAAGCAATGCCCGCCTCGATGAAAAATCCGGTTTTGTCCTCATACTGGATAAGGATTATAAAGTGGTTTCCAACCTCGGTGGTAATTTACCCGGCTATTCGGGTAATAAGCCCGACGAGATGTACCAGACCATCCGCGTGTTTGATTATCCGCATGATGTGTGTGTAGACGATGAAGAAAACCTCTATGTAGCCCAGTGGAACTCGGGTCAGGTATATCCATATAAACTGATGCCTGTATGATGCGCATGCTGCCTGCCCTCTTATTGCTTTGCCTGGTTCAGTTCTGCGATGCGCAGCCCCGTTTTCAACTCTCGCAGCCATTGCTGGACTATTCCACTGCTTTTATTCGCGATAGTGTGCAGTTGCGTATTCAGTTTAACCAGCCCGGCGCTGCGGTACATTACTGCTTTGATGACCGTGACCCTGTGGCTACTGATCCGGTATATAGCGGGCCTGTCACTATACAAAAGGCCGGTATGCTGAGTGTACGCGCCCTGGGCGAAAATTTTCTGCCTTCCGAAACCATCCGCATCGCCTTTCATAAGGCGGGTCGCCGCATCGATTCCCTACGCACTTCCCCCATGAATGAATACTATAGCCAACGGTCTGCTCAATTACTCAACGACGCAAAAGGCGGCATTGCCAATTACCGCTCGGAGGGATGGCTGGGTTTTGATAGCGATACCGTGTGGATAGAAGCCCGATGGAAAGAGACGCAATCCCTCAGCGGAATCGGTCTTAGTCTGCTCCGGGATCAGCCAAGCTGGATCTTCCTGCCCCGCACTATTGAAATATGGATAACTGATGAAAATACCGGCGAATGGAAACTGGTGCAGTCGACAAATTTGTCGTCGGAACAGGAGGCGCCCAAAAAACTGGAGCTTTCCACTTTTCACTTTAGTAAAGCCATCCGCAGCAAAGCCATCCGGATTCGCCTGCTGAATGTGAATAGACTTCCGGAATGGCATGCCGGTCGCGGACAAAGAGGCTGGATCTTCGTGGATGAACTAATCGTACAGTAAGCAAACCTATCACCCTTACCCAATTACCTATTGCTTTGGCCAACATCACCATCTTACTGAATTCGCTGCTGGTTTTTCTCTTGCTGATGGAAGACCGCTTTATGGTTCCTGCACCCCTGCAGGTATTGGGCCGCATGCATCCGCTATTGCTGCATTTTCCGATAGTGTTGATTCTGATATATGCCCTTTTCAACCTATTTATCATAAAAAAACAGCAGGTAGGTGAAACCACCCGCAAGTATGCGGACCTGCTCCTATTGCTGGGAGCCTTTACCGCCGCGCTGTCGGCCTTGATGGGTCTGTTTCTTTCGCGGGAAGAAGGCTATGATCCGGAAAGCCTGCAATGGCACAAATGGACGGGCGTGGGTATCAGCCTGTTTGCCATCACCTGGTATATGCTTCGCCTTCCCCTTCGCCGACGCAAGATCACCCGTTTCTTCAGCTCTACCTTATCGATAGTATTGCTGGTGATTGCGGGCCATGCCGGCGCCGGCATCACCCATGGAGAAGATTTTTTGCTGGCCCCCATTCAATCTGATAAGGAAATAAGTCGTCCGGCGCTTGCGGATGCTATGGTCTTTGATCATGTGATTCAACCCATCCTGGAAGAAAAATGCATGAATTGCCATAACCCGCAAAAGGCAAAGGGAGAACTGATCATGACCAGCAGGGAACTGCTGCTGCAAGGCGGCAAAACGGGTCCGCTTTGGGATACGGCGCATCCCGGCCGGGGACTACTGCTTGAGCGGATCTATCTGCCTCTCTCTGAGAAAAAACATATGCCTCCTCGAGGAAAACCGCAACTTACGCCGGCAGAAACCGAAATGCTGCAACTCTGGATCATGAAGGGCGCCCGTTTTGATCTTAAACTCAGTAGCCTGCCCCAGGAAGACCGGCTCTATGAACTGGCATCGGTGCTGTTTGAAACAACAGCCACTGCCAGCTACGATTTTGCCGCCGCCGACCCCGACCTGATCCGACAACTCAATACCGAGAACCGGGTAGTGATGTCCGAATCGCTGGAATCACCCGGTATCATCGTGAGTTTTTTCAATAGCAGCCAGTTCCAACCCCACCAATTAAAAGAGCTCGACAAAATAGCTGACCAGATTATTTCCCTTGACCTTACCCGTATGCCCGTTGGCTCGGCTGAAATGGAAATGATCAGCCGCTTCAAAAACCTCAGGAAACTCAACCTGTCATTTACAGCTATTAATGGCGATGACCTGAAATGGCTGAAAGAACTGCAATGGCTCGAATCGCTAAGTCTTTCAGGAACTACCATTGCCGCGAACGATATCGGTTCACTCCAGGCGCTGCCTCGATTAAAGAAGCTTTACGCCTGGGAAATGCAGGGTAGTGATGCCGAGTGGGCAAAATGGCAGACTGACTGGAAGGAGCTTGCCATAGAAAGAGGATTTTCGGGCGATACCATTCAATTGAAATTGTCGGCACCTGTGCTCGAAAATGAGCAGGCCATCATTAGTGGCCCTACTCCACTACGTCTGAAGCATTACATCAAGGGCGCTGAGATCCGATATACCCTCGATGGCAGCGAACCCGATAGCCTGCAATCATTACTTTACAAGGGCGACGAAATCATCGATCAGAATGTATTAATACGTGCCAGGGCCTATAAACCCGGCTGGTATACCAGCGATCTGCTCGAAGCCAGCCTCTATAAGCGGACCCATGTTCCCGACAGCATCCAATTCCTGAGCGCTACCGAACCGGCCTACACGCCAAAGAGCAGCCTCTTGCTCGATCTGCAAAAAGGAGAAGTGGGGAATTTCCGCGATGGAAACTGGCTGGCCTGGCGCAACCGGCCCATGGAATTGCTATTGCCGTTTGCCGAAACGGCAGAACTAAGCAGCGTCACGCTGAGCACCCTGGTGGATGTGGGCAGTTATATCATGCCACCTGCTTACCTCGAAGTATGGGGTGGCGACTCGCCAAACCAGTTACGCAAACTCGGAAGAATGAATCCCATTCAGCCAAAAGCTGCGCAACCGGCCTATAGTCGTGGTTTTGAATGCAAATTCGAAAAAAGCCGGGTGCGCTATCTGAAGATAGTAGCCATGCCCCTGCCGCAATTGCCGGCCTGGCATCCGGGTCGTGGCGACAGGGGTTGGCTATTTGTAGATGAAATTCTGGTCAATTAATCAAAGAAAACGTTCCAGCAACTTTTTTGTGGCGCGGATACCCTCTTCTTCGCCAAGTTTGCTGCCTTCGTATTCAATACCGATATACCCTTTCCAGCCGGATTCTTTCAGGATCTGCATCATTCGGCTATAGTCAGTTTCTATGCAGTTTCCATTCTCATCAAAGTCATAGGACTTTGCACTCACGCCTTTCGCATACGGCATCAGTTCCTTTGTGCCCTTGTAGCGATCGTACTCCTCGAGGCATTTGATCCAGTTACCCGGTTCGCGGGTGATGCAAAAATTACCAAAATCAGGAAGGGTTCCCACATTCGATTTATTCACCCCCTTCATCACCGCAGCCAGCCAGCTACCGTCGGAAGACCAGCCACCATGATTTTCCACAATCACGTTGATGTTTTCTTTCGCCGCGTATTCACCCAGCCTGCCCAATCCATCGATGGCAGCCGCCTGCACTTCCTCGCGACTGCCTTTTCCGGCCGCGTTTACGCGAATACTGGCACAGCCCAGAAATTTGGCGGCATTTACCCACTTGTAGTGATTCTCCACCGCCTTCTTTCTCTCTGCTTCTGATGCCGCACCCAAATCACCCTCTCCATCGCACATGATCAGGTGATTCTTTACGCCATGATCCTTACAGCGCTTCAGCAGTTCGCCCAGGTATTTATTGTCTTCCGCCTTATCCTTAAAAAACTGGTTGACGTATTCAACAACACTGATACCGAAATCATTTTTGGCCTTAGCCGGAAAGTCGAGGTTGTCGAGCTTTTTGGCAAAAAGCGCTTTATGCAGGCTCCACTGCGCCAGGGAAATTTCAAAAAATGCTGCCTGGCCCTGTTTGGCAAAGGCCGAAAGAGGCATATTGGAAAAAATGGCGGCGCCCAGTCCAAGGCCCGCGGCCTTTTTCAGAAATTTTCTACGGTTTTGATCCATCATACAGTTGTGTTTAATCAGTTCAGTTGTATTGGGGAATTATGTTGCCATTTATTTCAGTTCGATTCTTAGCACGCGGTTGGGACCAACAATCTCCATTCCCCCGGTTTCGATCCGGATGCTATCTTTTTCTTTCTTGAAGTTGATCACTTCTCCTGTATCCATCCAGTGTACCTGTACTGGTTTTTTCTGTGCGATGGGTAGCGTAATAAACTCCTCGGTGGGTGTCCTGAAAAAGTGCAGGTAGATAAAGTTGCCCTTTTGCGTGCTCACGCCCCAGGTCTGCGGAGGCAGGGGCCCGCCCCGGGTTCCATAAATGCTTTCGCCATATTGCTGCAACCATTTACCGGCTACAGCCAGTGTATCCGCAAATTCGGTTTGTATGGCGCCGTTGGGCATGGGTCCCACATTGAGCAGCAGGTTGGCATTTCGTCCGGCCGCTCCGGCCAGCAGGCGTATTACGTCTGTTGTCGATTTATAGTTTCGATCGGTGATATTGTAACCCCAGGAACCATTGATGGTTTCACAGGTTTCTAATGGCAACTTATCGCTGGCCTGCTGATAACTGAGTCCTGATTTGTTTTCGCCTGGCAGATCGCGCTCAAACATCTGAAAGTCCTCGCCCGGCAGCGGGCTCAGGTGGTGGTTATTGCCGATCAGGCACTGTGGTTGCAGTTGATGTATCAGGCTATAGATCTCGTCATATTTCCAGTCGATCCGGGAACTGCGGTCTTCATGCCCTTCGGGATTGGTTTGATCCCAATGTCCATCCAGCCAAATGGAATAGATATCTCCATAATTGGTCAGCAACTCCGTTAGCTGCGCTTTCATAAAGCGCAGATATGACGCATAATCGCCCTTGCCATTGCGGCCGGTGCCTTTGCCGGTCCTTCCCGTTTCGTGGGGATAATCGTCGCGGTACCAGTCGAGCGTGGAATAATACAAACCCAGTTTGATGCCCTGTTTTTTACACTCCTCGGCCAGCAATTTCAACACATCTTTTCCGTAGGGTGTGTTGGTGATTTTCCAATCCGATTGTTTGGTATCCCAATTGGAAAAACTATCGTGGTGGCGGGTGATAAAAACGATATAGCGCATACCCGCGTTTTTGGCGATGGACACCCATTTGGCGGCATCAAAATCAACCGGGTTGAAGGCGCGCAACAGGCGTTGGTAATCATCGCGATGAATATTCCGGTTATTCATCACCCACTCTCCCGCGCCTAATGCAGATGATAAGCCCCAATGAATGAACATGCCGTATTTTCTATCCTGGAAATCCAGTCGTGCCTGCAGGTTTTTATCCGATGGCTGATAGCCCTGTGCCCAAGCCGTATGGGCAAAGAGAATAGTCGCGATAAATAGGTTGGTAATTCGCATATTCAATTAATTGGCTGATGTTGAATCCGACAATAAAATGGCGGGCGCTATCGGATGCTTCGCTTCATACCGATAGCCGAGCAGGCTGGCCAGTGTTTGGGCCAACTGTTGTTGCCAGATGGGCGTTCCCCCGCTTTGCTCACCCTTTGCAGGAATACCCGGCCCCATAGCCGCCAACCAAATTTGCGAAGCACCGGCGATTTGGCTGCCGTGGCTGGTCCATTCGGATTTAACGAGATCACCACGACCATGATCCGTGCTGATGAGAATAGCGGTTTTGTCTTTATAGGCCGGATCCTGTTGCACCTGTTCCCAGATAGATTTTATCCAGCTATCTACCTGCCTCGCGGCATCCAGGTAGGATCGATACTTTCCGGCATGGGCCCATTCATCCGTTTCACCGTATGCGATATACA
Organism: uncultured Citrobacter sp.; assembly: GCA_964395095.1. Lineage (GTDB taxonomy): Bacteria > Bacteroidota > Bacteroidia > Chitinophagales > Chitinophagaceae > CAYMZZ01. The sequence continues at coordinate 214,608 of CAYMZZ010000009.1, read as the reverse complement.
AAACCCGCGGCTTTCGGTGCTTCAGGTATTCCATGGCGCCATGATGCGTGAACACATCGAGGCATTCATGATCATGCCAGGGCTTATAGCTATCGCGTAGCATTTGATTCAGCAATTGCTCCTTTTCCGTTGGATTATCCAGGCCAAAACTATCCATGGCATTAAATACCGGAATGCCGCTTCTTTGCTCGTTGATGATGCGATCGAAGGCATGCCAGGCTCCAAATGCCGCCACTTTCCCTTTCAATGCTTCCTGGTTATTCAGAAACTCAAGCACGGTTACATGTTCATTGGCGGGATGATCATTGCTGTTGATAGCTGTGTCTGCATAACCCGTAAGGATTTCGCTGTAGCCGGGATAGGAAAACCAATACGGGTTTGCATTATCCATCTGGCTATTGAGCCATCGGTTACCCAGCAGCGTACCATTTTGCTTCACCACTGACCAGAGAAAAGGCATCAGCTTTTCTCTTCGAACCGAAGGATCCGCATCCCAGTACTCGCGGAAGATATAGGCGCTATCGCCTTCATTGAAGGAGGGCATTACAGCAATGGCAGAATCCATGCCGGCAAAAACCTCCTGCCAGCGCAGTCCATCAGTGGTGATGAGAATGACATTTTCGATTTTCGACTCCGATTTTGTCGTTTCACCCTGGCAGGATGAAAGCGCAATCAGCAAAACTATCAGGGGCAAAAATCGAATCATGGTTGAACTTTTGTTGGAGAGAATTGGAAAGGGGAAGATAAGATTTTTTGAGGTTGAGCGTTGCGGGATCAAGGTATAATTTGCCTGTTGGGCCGATGCTTTCAGACAGCATCTCTCCATTCGGGCATTTTTACCGCAACGGGCGCAACGAACGCGACGAGGGAATTAGTAGAAAGAATGCTTTTAGATTTTCAAGCTTCACTTGCTCAGCAATTTCACGGTAGTGATTTGCTCTGATAAGACCTTCGCGCCTGCCTGCCGCAGGCTGGCCCTTTGCGACTTCGTAGCGCTTGCCTCGCCATGGTGGGCCCGTCGCGTTTAATGCTATTGCACTAATATCCCCTTGCAAACAATAAGTTCTCATCCCGCAAAAGCATGGGTTCCATTCACAAAATCAAAAACTTTTGTCAGCTTTTGGTAAAAGTCGACTGGCTTTACAGTGATCATTCATCTGCGAAAATCTGCGGGAAAAGTACTTGCACTTTCAACATCTTCAAAGCACCAGAAGTTTCCCGCAGATTTGCGCAGATTTTTTCCGCAAACCAGTTTTCAACTCCCAGCCCTCCTTAAACCTTAAACCCTCAACTTTAAACTCCCTCACGCCTCACGCCTCACGACTCACGTTTTCCCTACCTTTGCGGCACCAAACAATCCATCTATGTCATATCGTATAGAAAAAGACACCATGGGCGAGGTGAAGGTTCCAGAAACCGCTTATTATGGCGCCCAAACCCAGCGAAGTATTGAGAACTTTCAGATCGCGCAGGATATTAATAAGATGCCGATAGAAATCATCCGTGCATTCGCTTACCTGAAAAAAGCGGCCGCGATCACCAATTTTGAAGCGGGTATTTTACCAAAAGAAAAATCGGACCTGATTGGCCGGGTTTGCGATGAAATACTGGCGGGTGAACTGGATGCCTATTTCCCATTGGTAGTATGGCAAACCGGCAGTGGCACGCAAAGCAATATGAATGTAAACGAGGTAGTGGCTTATCGGGGTCATGTGCTGAATGGCGGTCAGCTTACCGATAAGGAAAAGTTTCTGCATCCGAACGATGATGTCAACAAGTCGCAGTCGAGTAATGATACTTTTCCCACAGCCATGCATATAGCGGCCTACAAGATATTAATCGAAAAAACCATCCCGGGCATTGAGAAACTGCGCGATACCCTCGAAGCCAAAAGTCGTGCCTTTATGCAGGTGGTAAAGATCGGTCGCACCCATTTCATGGACGCCACCCCGCTTACATTGGGGCAGGAATTCAGTGGCTATGTATCGCAACTGAATCATGGCCTGAAGGCGATCAGGAATACCCTTCCCCATCTGAGCGAACTGGCGCTTGGCGGAACGGCGGTGGGAACGGGCATTAATACCCCCAAGGGCTATTCCGAAAATGTGGCCCGGCATATCGCCAGCCTTACCGGACTGCCCTTTGTAACGGCAGAGAACAAATTTGAAGCCCTGGCTGCGCACGATGCGATTGTGGAAGCGCATGGCGCGCTGAAAACCGTAGCCGTAAGCCTGATGAAGATCGCCAACGATATCCGTATGCTGAGCAGCGGTCCCCGCAGCGGCATCGGCGAAATCTTTATCCCCGACAATGAGCCCGGCTCCTCCATCATGCCCGGTAAAGTAAATCCCACCCAGTGCGAAGCCCTCACCATGATAGCCGCACAGGTACTGGGCAATGATGTCGCCATCAACATTGGCGGCGCTACCGGACATTTTGAACTCAATGTGTTCAAACCCGTGATGATCTATAATTTTCTGCACAGCGCCCGTTTGATCGCCGACGGTTGTGTATCCTTCAACGATAAATGCGCCGCAGGCATTGAACCCATCGAAGCCAATATCCGGAAGCATGTGGACAATTCGCTGATGCTGGTGACGGCATTGAATCCAAAGATTGGCTACTACAAAGCCGCTGAAATTGCCCAAAAAGCACATAAAGAAGGAACTACGCTGAAAGAAATGGCCATCAAACTGGGCTATCTCACCGCAGAGGAATTTGATGAATGGGTGGTGCCGGGCAATATGGTGGGTGAATTGAAGTAAGAATCGCATTACTCGTACAACTACGTGTATTTTGAGGGGATATTTACGATATCCCCCTTTTCTTTTATGCCAAATACTTGCATCCGCATGGCTTCCCGTCTATTTTGTTGATGGAAATCATTATCCGTCACCCAAAATCCGAATCGTATGAAGAGTTCTGCTCTCAAAGCACGTTACTTTTCTGCTTACCCGCTGAAAGCCGTGGAAGCCGAAATGCAAAAGCCTTCATCGAATCCACCCCAATCACCTTATTTGCGTTCACTATTAGCCGGCCACAAAAAAAGCGCGGGCACTTTGCGCGTGTACCCCATGGCAAATCCCTATAAGGACCATGCGGAGCCCGTGGCTCTACGCACGCAGCCGCCTCCGATTGTTTTCCAGGATTCGAAAGAATGGTTTAGCGATTACGAATAAATTTAAAAGCCGCCCTGAGGGCGGCTTTTAAATTTGCAGAATTCCACATTTTAAGGTGGAATTGCCCGCTATTTTTATCAGTCTTTCTACTATTGCAGGGCATCCCGTTTACCTTTAGTTTTACTGCCGACGATTTTCTTTAATCCAATACACATGAAAACAACTTTACCCGTTCTTTTCCTGTCGGGATTAAGAAAATATTACCACCTTAATTATTTTCTGATCCTGGCGCTAATCCTGCCCACCGTCGCCGCTGCGCAAACCGTGCGTACAGGAAAGAGCTATGTTAATATCAGCCGTCCCAATGGCGGCACATTTCTCCCTGGCGATATTATTGAAGTGCGGGCTACGATTGCCGTTACGGGTGGCAACAGCACAAACAGGCTGAATTATGTGCGGTACAACGATACCATCAACCTCGCCAAGTTTGACTATATACCGGGTACGCTGCGCATGCTTTCAAATGAAGGCAGCATTCAATACCAATACCAGGATGGCCCCGGATCTGTGGATGGCGATTCCGCCCATATCGACCTGGCAACAGGGCGACTACGTTTCAATATTGGTAATACAGCCGGCCAGGCTAATGTGATTGCCCAGGGTACGGGAATTACCAATGCCGGGCGACTTTGGGGTGGCAACTATTTCATGCCCTCCTTTTTTGGCAATACCTGTATTCGCATGTATGCTTATCGCATCCAGCTTAAAACGGATCCAACCATCGTAGCTGTTGACAGCCTTATCCGCCTCTCGGCTGGCAATTTCCGGTACCGCGTAGGCAGCAGTTCCACCGATCAGATCTCCAATTTCCCCGTTTATTCCATTCGGATTGCCGAAGACCTTGGCCTTTGTACCAACTCCATCGGAAGCAATGCGGTGGTGGGTGAAAGCGGTGGCACATTTGGCTCTGGCCCCACGCAAAACCGCGCCGGAGGCACCACTTTTGTACCGGCACCCTATACCTTTGTCAACTTTGGCGCCAATGCTCCCAACGACAACTTTTATGGGCTGGCCAACCGAACCAGTGCCGATGGCAGCACCAACCCGAATATTCCTTATCCCAATGCATCACGGGTGTTTACCATTTGGGATATTATTGGCGACCATACCGGCGCAGCGGATCCCATACAGGGTAATCCTCCCACCAATGATGGCTATGCGGTGATCATCAACGCGAGTTATGAAACCAACCGTGCGTTTACACAAAATATCAGCAATCTCTGCGAAGAAACTTACTATGAATTCTCGGCCTGGTTCCGCAATATCTGCCGGAGATGTCGCTGCGATTCCACCGGTAAAGGTGTGGGACAAACGGGTTTTATGCCCGCGCCGGGCAATGACTCTTCGGGCGTAAAACCCAACCTTACATTTCAGATCAATGGAGAGGACCTTTATACGACCGGCGAAATTGCCTATACAGGTGAATGGGTGAAAAAGGGATTTGTATTTCGTACCAAACCCGGACAAACCTCGGCCACGGTTACCATTCGCAACAACGCACCGGGTGGTGGGGGCAACGACTGGGCCATCGATGATATCGCGGTATCTACCTGCTTACCCAATATGAGCTATGCGCCTTCCGTTACTCCTAATGTGTGCGAAGGGGGAACCCTTCGCCTCGAGGATACCGTACGCTCCTACTTTGACAACTATACGTACTATAGATGGCAACGTAGTACCGACAACGGCATCTCCTGGAGTGATGTAACGGGCACCGTTGGTCCCATTAGCCCCTACTGGAATGGCAGCGCCTATGAATACATCTCTGTATACACGGTACCACCCACTGCTACAACGCTTGCTGATTCGGGCGACCTGTATCGCCTGATTACGGCCACCAGCAGTGGTAACCTTACGGCTGACAACTGTCTTTACACGGATAATACCAATATCGTTACGGTAAATGTGCTGGATTGTTTACCACCATTATCGGTAAATCTCATACGCTTCTCCGGGCAAAGAATGGATGGGACCGTAGTGCTCAACTGGACAGCCGCCAATGAAGACCCGGGTACGATCTATCATGTACAAAGAAGCACCAACGGTACGGATTTTGAAGAGGCCGGAACCGTTTCTTCAGGTGCCAGCCAGTATGTTTTTACCGACAACAGTCCGGGAACTGCCCGTTATTACAGGCTCTACATGAAAGCGGAAGGCAGTAAGCCCTCCTATTCGGGCACGCTTCTGCTGAATACGAGCGACAATGTGTTTAAGATGGGGCCACCCCAGAACCCATTCCGCGACAAGCTGCAATTTAGCCTGCAAAGCCCCGTAGCCGGCAAAGCGCTGCTGCGACTATACGATATGATGGGCCGACTACAAATTACGCAGTCGCTGATCCTGCAACCGGGCAGCCAGCAATTCAATATACCCGTGCAGGAATCACTGCCCGCCGGCAATTATATCTTGAGAATTGAAATGAATGGCAATGAGCAAAGAATGCACGCAGTGGTGCATGTGGTGAAACTGTGAGGCAAGTTTAAGGTTTAAGGTTTAAGGTTTTTATTTGGATATTTGGGAATTAGGGTATTCGCAAAAAGTATCAATCGCTTTGCCAAGGCTACCAATAAATTACTCAGATCCCTTCGTTGCGCTCGTTGCGAATTCTTTGCGCCCGTTGCGGTGAAAAGATGCTGCATTAGCAACCATCTCGTATGTACCGAATCCTTACCGCAACGGGCGCAAAGAATTCGCAACGAGCGCAAAGGCCAACGTCTTTTCAAAGTAGAGGAGAAATTTCCCGCAAATGTTGAAAGCAGATTATTAATCTTCCAGCTTACTATCCTTACCACGATTCACGCCTCACGATTCACGCCTCACGATTCACGCCTCACGATTCACGCCTCACGCCTCACGTCCAACGCCCCCTGCTGCTTCTCCCCTGCTTTGTGAAAGAATTTTTTCTGAAAAATGAGAAGGGTAATAACGCCGACGGAAATAGAGGCATCGGCTATGTTGAAGATGGGACTGAAAAATTCAAACTCATCACCTCCAATAAATGGAACCCAGGAAGGGAAATTGGATTTGATGATGGGGAAATAGAGCATATCCACCACTTTGCCATGCAGGAAACCCGCATATCCGCCTTCGGCTGGAAAGGCGGAAGCCACTACACCCCAATCGCTTTTGGAAAAAAGCAAACCATAAAACATGCTGTCGATCAGGTTGCCCAGGGCGCCGGCATAAATGAGTGCGGCACATACAATGAAGCCCTTGCTGTATTGCTGTTTGATGATTCGTCCCAGGTACCAGGTACCAAAAACAACCGCCACCAGCCTGAAAAGCGTCAGAATCAGTTTACCCCATTCGCCACCGAATTTCCATCCCCAGGCCATCCCTTCATTCTCAATAAAATAAAGCTTAAACCAATCGAGCCCCATCACCTGGGTAATCTCTCCAAAACCATAGCCGGTTTTGATCCAGATCTTCAATACCTGGTCAACGATGATTATCAGTGCAATGATCAGTACTACATGTCTTCGTTTCACTTACAGGGGGTTTAGTCGCAAATATAGGACGAAATGCTTGATACGGCGGCTTGTACAGGGCCTCGGATGAGGAGCGCTGCCATCTGTTATTCTTCAAAATAAACACGTTTCACGCGGTGGGAAATACCCGTCATGATCTCATAGGGTATGGTACCTGCTTTTTCCGCCATTTCCTGGAGGCTTAGCTCTTTGCCAAAAACGATTACATCATCGCCTTCTTTCAGGTCGGGAATATGACCCACATCGAGCATGGTCATATCCATGCAAACTGAACCCAGCACCGGTGCCCGGTGGCCGCGGATCCACATCTCGCCCTGGCCCCAGCCCAGGTTGCGGGGAAAGCCATCGGCATAGCCAATTCTAACGGTGGCGATCCTGGTATCGCGGTTCAGCCTGCCGCGTCGGTTGTAGCCCACGGTATCACCCGCTTTCAATTCCTTGATCTGCGCCACACTGCTGCGCAATGTTGCCGCTGGCAACAAGCGATCCTGCAACTGGCCGGAGCTGTCGATGCCATACATGCCTATGCCCAGTCGCACCATATCCAGTTGCAGATCGGGCCAGCGGCTAATGGCGGCCGTATTGGACAAGTGACGCAGGAACGGATAAGGCAAAGCATCGCCTATCATTTTAACCGCTTCCATAAACCTGTCAAACTGATGCCGGGTATAAGCATCCTCTCCCCGATCCTCGCTGGCAGCCAGGTGCGAGAATACCGATTCCACCTGGCAATAGGGACTCTCCGCCATTCTTCGCGCCAGCTCTGGCCATTCTTTCTCCGCAAATCCCAACCGGTGCATACCCGTTTCCACTTCAAGGTGTACCGGATACTTCAGCTTTCCCGATTTTTCGAGGTAGGCTTCAAAAGCATCCAGCATCTGCATCGAAAACAGCACCGGCTGCAGGTTGTTTTCCACCAACTGATCAAATGCCGCCCATTCAGGGTTCATCACCATCACAGGCAAATGAATTCCGGCCACGCGCAGTTCCACCCCCTCGTCGGCATAAGCCACACCGAAGTAATCCACTTTATGGTATTGCAGCAAACCCGCTACCTCCGCACCGCTGCCATAGGCAAAAGCTTTCACCATTGCCATGATCTTTGTGCCAGGCCTCAACAATTGCTGATAGGCCTTCACATTTTGGGCTACCGCATTCAGGTTGATCTCCAGAACCGTCTGGTGCGCCTTCAACTCCAACTGCCCCACTATCTGTTCGAAGGCAAAAAGCCGGGACCCCTTCACCAGCACCGTTTCATCGCGAAACCAATGCGATTTCATCTGCTGTAAAAAAATGGCTGTTGTAGGAAACAACATGATTTCGGGATCCGTGCTTTGCGCGGCTCTTTGCGCAAGACTGCCCTCCACCTGTGGGCCAATACCCATAAACCTGTGCACCCCGTAGCGCCAAAGAAGATCAATAATTTCCGGATACAGTTCTTCCGGCTTATGCGAGCTCTGCTGCAGATCGGAAAGGATCACAGTCTTTCGTCCCTCCCCTGCGCGCTGCTGCATAAAATCGAGCGCGATCCGAAGCGAATTGAGATCGGCGCTATAGCTGTCGTTGATAATATGGCAATGATTAATGCCCTGCACCAATTGCAGCCGCATGTCTACCTGCTGCAGATGCCGCATGCTTTCACTGATTTCCTCCACCGGAAGCCCAAGTTGCTGCAAGGCGATAAAGCAGGTGATGGCATTTTCGATAGAAGCATCGTCGGAAAAAGGGATCTCCCACTCGTATTCGCCCGAACCGGGGCAAAGCCATATCCGTGTTCCCAGCCGGTGCTTCTCCAGCTTCTTTACTGTCCAGTCACCCTCATTCTTCCAGCCCCAGGTAATGATAGTCCGGCCAGGTTCCAACGAATTGCGGTAAGAAGCCAGGTCCTGATGGCGGCCGATGAGCAAGGGGCAGCGATCAAATAATTTCAGCTTCTCCCGAATCTTCTGTTCCTGGCTGTCAAATCCTTCGTCGTGCGCCTCGCCAATATTGGTGAGGACCCCGATATCGGGACGAATCATTTCCTCGAGCCTGGCCATTTCGCCCGGGGCAGAAATACCGGCTTCAATGATCGCCAATTCATGACTCGCATCCATTTGCCAAATGCTGAGGGGCACTCCAATCTGGGAATTATAGCTTCGGGGGCTACGCGTAACCCGCATATGCCGGTGCAGGGCCTGATAGAGCCATTCCTTTACAATGGTTTTGCCATTGCTCCCGGTAATACCCACAACCGGATAACTGAATTGATGACGATGCCAGGCCGCCAACTGTTGAAGGGCCTGCAGACTGTCGTTGACTTTCAAAAAAAAGGCCCCGGGATAGTTGCTTTCCACAACATCATCGTCAACAACAAAAAAGCGGAGACCAAGCCGATAAAGTTCCGGAACAAAAAGCTGGCCATGGCGTCGCCCGCCTTTCAACGCGAAGAAAAGACTGGTTTCCGGATGACGTAATTTGCGACTGTCGAACAATAATTCGCTAACAGGCTGATCAGGAAAATCTCCCTTCAATCCTAAAATATCGGCGATATGTTGAATCGTATAAGTCACGTCCCGACTAAAGTTGACAGCTTTTGCAACAACCTTTATCTGCGTATATCCGCGGATAAATCTATTAACCTCTTCCTACTTCCTACTTACTACTTACAACTTACTACTTACTACTTACTACTTCCCTCCTCCACATCTTCCGGCAGTCCTTTTTTATTAATAAATATAGAATAGAAGATGGAACCTGAAATACACAGCAGGATTACGCCCAGCGAAATAAACACCTGTATGGGTTTATCGATCCATTTATTGATCCAATGCTCGGCCAGCATCTTGATACCGATAAATACCAGCACAATGGCAATACCCTGTTGCAGATAGTCGAATCGGCTTACCGCGCCCCGCAGCAGGAAGAATAGCGAACGAAGGCCCAGCACGGCGAAAATATTGGAGGTATAGATAACGAGTTTGTCGCGCGATATACCCATCACCGCCGGAATGGAATCCAGGGCAAATACCAGGTCAATGGCCGCCAGCATAATGATCACCACAAACAGGGTGGTATAGCGTCGCTTCCCATTTTCGTGCACTACAAATTTGCCATCTCCATCGTGCGTGGTGAGGGGAATGAAACGCTTGAGATAGCGATACACTTTGGATTCCTGCGGATCAAATTCCTCGTCCTCATTGGCGGTAAACATTTTGTACCCGGTATAAACCAGGAATACGCCAAACACATAGAGTATCCAATGGAAACGATCCACCAGCGCTACGCCCACCGTGATGAAAATGATCCGGAATATAATGGCCATCAGGATGCCGATCAGCAACACGCGGCCATAGTGTTTTTCCTTTACACCAAAGCTGGCAAAGATGAGGATGAACACAAAGATATTGTCGATACTCAGGCTCCATTCCATGAGGTAGGCGCTGAGATATTCGAGGGCAAGGGTCTGCCCGTTTTCCAGCCACATAAACACAAAAAAGGAGAGCGCGAGACCCACCCAGAAGAATGTTTGATAAAGTGCCTGTTTTAAACTGACTTTCTGATTCTTCTTGCTCAACAAGCCAAGATCGAATACAAGGGCCAGGACGAGTACGATGCCGAATACGAGGTAGGTGATCTGGTCAGGTGTCATTTGCGTAAAAAGCACAAAGATAGAGAAGTTGTAAGTAGTAAGTGGTAAGTAGGGATATTCGTATTAGGGACCGCTTAAGCACATAGCTTGTATGGATCTGGGGCTGCCGCAACTTTAGGATGAACTAGTTCTGATATCTATTTCCAAACCCCATCCCCCTACTTACTACTTACAACTTACTACTTACTACTACCATACTTTCTCCGCCTCACATACTGAAAAATGCCACCGCTTATCAGCACCAGGGCCACGGGCATGGCCAGGTTGATGAGTTGCCAGCTACCGCGTTTTGCTTCCGTTTTGCGGGGATCGAGCAGGCGAAGGGTATAGGACTTCGCCCGGGTTTCTAAAACGCCATCGGGATTGATGAGGTATTCAATGCTGTTCAGGAAAAACGCTTTATTGGCAAATACATAGCGGGTAAACAGGTTTTCGCCCATACTGAGCGGTCCGCTCATTTGGCTGAACTGGTTCATGGCTATATCGCCATCGGCTACCACTATCATTTGTGTGGGCTCCGGGGCTTCATTCAAAAAGGTTTGACCCATCGCCGCCAGTTGTTGCTGCTGGGCGCTGCTAACCCGGTTGCGGAATGCCGATGTAAAACGTCCTTCCAGCAGAACCGCCACGGCTGTATCGCTGATGCGGAATTCGTTGGCATCCGGCGCGATATTCATAAACTCAAAGTCAATAATGGCTGGTGCCGGCAATACCCTTGCATTGGCTGATGATTTTAGCAGGAATGTTTTTTTAATGCCCGGACTGCGAATAGTATCGAGGGTATTGGGAAACATGGCCCTTACTCCATCGAGGTTTTTGCTGATGGGGTGGTTGGTGCCATTCAGCACCGGGAAAAAGGGCCAGTCTACCAGCCGCTGCTGCATTCCCGATTGCTGATCGCCCGATAGCTGGGGCAGCTTATCGCTCTGCATATCCTGCAAGAGGTTCTGGTTGATACGGGCTCCGTAGCGAAAAAGCTGATCTTCCAGGTTAAGACCCCGGTCAAATGCAGTGAACCCACCGGTTTTGTATAGGCTGTCGAATTCCGCATACATATTATCGATCATCCAAAACACTTTCCCTCCATTCATGATGTATTGATCGATCTTGAACTTATCCTCCTCGGTGAACCGTTGTGTGGGTTTAAGAATGACCAAAACATCCATCTCCGATGGAATCATGGGTTCGGTAGCGATATTAACGGTATCGAAATAATATTCCTTAATAAGGGTGGTTACCGCGTCATTCACATTATAACCCCAGGCTTCTCCATGGCCCAGCGCATACCCTACCAGGGGTTTTCGCGGGGAGGTCAGTTTTTCCAGCTTACTCGCGATCTTATATTCCAGCGTCGCTTCCACATCGTTATATAACTGCGCCAATTGCTCCGCTTCCGTACCATAGGCACGCATGCCGGCGAGGAAGTTGACGCCCACCGTGGTGTCGCCATAGCGCATAATGGCTCCGGGCAATACCAGTTTTTGCCGCAGCTCGTCGCCCACTTTCGAAGGGGCTTCAAGGGTGAAAGGATTAATATCAAAAAAATACTGAATGGAGTCGATGGTATAACGCGCAGTAGTATCATCCAGCCCGCTAAGCGGATCGGAATAGCTGACACGTAATTTACCTTTCGAAATATCGCGGCAATCGTTTAAGAATTCTTCGATGCTGTTGACCAGTTTCCGAAAACCGGCGGGATAGTCCCCTTTCAGCAGCACATTGATCTCTACTTCCTCTTCCAGGTTTTGCAGAATGGCCTGTGTGGATTTGCTCAACGTAAATCTTTTCTCACTGGTAAGATCTATGCGCTTGTGAAAAGATGAAGCGAGCATATTGAGCAGCACCAGCGCCAATAATACCATGACCCATCCGAAGCGATGCCTTAGTATTTTCCGAACTAATCCCATATCAGTTCTTTTCAAGATTTCGGTGTGTGAGATAAAGGAAAAATAACCATACCGTCAGGAAATACACAATATCGCGGCTATCGATGACGCCGCGACTGATGCTGCGATAATGAAAATCGATGCCCAACATTTCGGTATAATAATCCAGTCCGCCCGCTTCACCGGTCAAACCGCTAAGGGCATTGAAGCCATAATACAACAGGGCGCAGGCCAGCAAAGCGAGGATAAATGCCACCACCGAATTGCTGGTAAAGCTGCTGGCACAAATGCCGATTGCGGTAAAAACGGCGGCCAGGAAAAACAAACCAATATATGCGCCAATCGTAGCTCCCTTATCGATACCTACACCGGCAGACAGGGATTGAATGGAAAAATAATAGAGAATACTGGGGAGCAGGGCAATCAGCACCACGATAAAACTTCCGAGGTACTTACCTGCCACAATTTGGGTACGGCTAAGCGGACGGGTTTGCAGAATTTCATAAGTACCTGTACGGAATTCCTCCGCAAAACTGCGCATGGTGATGGCGGGTATCAACAGCAAAAGAACCCAGGGAGCCAGCTCAAAATAACGGTCGAGTGTGGCATAGCCATAATCGAAAATATTATCACGAAAAACAAACAACACCAGCCCATTCACCACTAAAAAAACCAATATGGCGATATAACCGGTGAGGTTGCTGAAAAACTGTCCCAACTCTTTTTTACAAACGGACCACATATAAGCTGCTAATATACGGCAAATGCGATTGCCGGACATAAGGATGAATGTAAATAGGAACAACCCCTGTACTCCATGAGTAGCCGGCATTTTTTTCTGCCATTTTTGTGGAATTCGTATTGAATCCCATCTAAGGCTAAACTGAATTATGAAAAAGAACCTGATAGTCGCCGGGCTATTGCTCGCCATGGGCCATTATGGCAATGCACAACAAAAAAGCGATGCTCCCCCGCCCCCTCCGCCGCCGGCGCCTCCCAAAGTGATAGCAAAGCAAAATGCGCCTCCGCCACCACCCGTGCCGGAAGCACCTGCAGCACCTGTGAAGAAATCGGATGATGCTTTTATGAAAAGAAATAAAGAAGTGCGCGGATTGCATATCCACAACAACCAGGTAACCGTTACCCTTAAAGACAAAACAAAAGAAGTGTACAACCTGGATAATGCGAAAGAACTCAAGAAATTCAAAGCTAAATACGGAGAGTTGCCGGAAGCTCCTCCACCCCCAACGCCTCCCAATTAACACAGTATCCGGAAAGCATAGCCATGCAAAATGAAATGAGACCTGTAAGGTTTATAAAACCTTACAGGTCTTTTAATGCTTAAACCGCGAAACTCTCCCCGCAGGCGCAAGTACGGCTGGCATTAGGGTTATTGAATACAAACCCTTTGCCGTTCAAGCCGTCGGAAAACTCAAGCGTAGTGTTGAGCAGGTAGAGTAAACTCTTCATATCCGTTACAATCTTGAGTCCATTGTGCTCAAATACCTGGTCATTGGGTTTCGAGGTATTGTCAAAATCCATTTTATAGCTCAGCCCGGAGCAGCCGCCACCAACCACGCTTACGCGCAGAAAATAGTCGGGGCCGTCCTTGCCGGCTTCTTTCATCAGTGTTTGCACTTTTTCGCGGGCTTTGTCGCTCACGAATATGGCATTATCTATTTTGAAGTCCATTGTAGAATTGCTTTAGTGAAATAACAAGCAAAGATACAAAGGGTTGAGGTTTCGACGCTGTTAAATCAAATGCCGGATTCACCGGTTACATAATGCCCTTGTTCTCTAAGTTTTAGCACGGTGCCACGGATAATTTCCTGTGCTTTACCTGTATCATCTGCGCTGGTATGGCGGCCGAGGGCAATACGGATGGCGGCGCTGGCCAGTTCATCGCTTCGGCCCAGCGCCCGCAATACATAGCTGGGTTCTGGCAGAGCCGATGTGCAGGCCGAGCCGGATGACAATGCGAGATCCCTTGTGAGGGCCCTGAGCAGCGCATCGCCCTGCACTCCTTCAAAGGAATAATTGCCTACATGCGGCAATCGCCGGGACGGATCGCTGTTGAGCCATACACCGCCGATGGAAAGGATGGCCGCTTCCAGTTCATCTCGCAGGCTGCTGAGCCTTTTGGCCTCCGTCGCCATCAAACGGGTGGCCAATTGCACCGCATGCCCCATGCCCACGATACCCGGTACATTCAGGGTGCCGCTTCGGATGCCCCGTTCATGTCCTCCCCCATGTATCTGCGCGCCAGGGTTAACCCGGGGATCGCGCCGCCTCACATAGAGGGCGCCCACTCCTTTTGGGCCATAAAATTTATGAGCACTGCAGGCCAGCAGGTCAACCCCCATCTCCTCCACCTGCACCGGAATTTTTCCCACCGACTGGGCCGCATCGCAAAAAAAGATGATTTTATGTTCCTTGGCAATGCGGCCAATTTCGTCCACCGGCATCAGGGTGCCGGTTTCATTATTGGCATGCATCACCGCTATCAGGATGGTTTGGGGCCTGATCGCCTCCCTTATTCGCTCCGGTTCCACCCAGCCCTGCCCGTTCACGGGAAGATAGCTTACCTCTACCCCCCTTTTTTCGAGCCAGGCACAGGTGTCGAGAACAGCATGATGCTCTATCGCGGTGGTGATGATATGGTTTCCCTTTTGCGAATAGGTATCCCATACACCCTTAATGGCGAGATTGACCGATTCCGTAGCACCGGAAGTAAAAATGATTTCCCGCTCCGTGGCGCCAATGGCTGCCGCTACCTGCTCCCTGGCTACCAACACCGCCTCACGTGCCTGCCAGCCCCAGGCATGGCTATGACTGGCTGCATTACCAAAGGCCTGGGTGAAATAAGGCAACATGGCTTCCAGCACCGCCGGATCGCAGGGGGTGGTAGCATTATGGTCCAGATAAATGGGCATTCCCTTCATAAAAACAGGATTGACGACACAACCTGGGCGAAATTACCCAAAAGGTTCTATTTTGCCTGAGGACTACTCATCAATAAAGCCCCCTGATTATGGAAAAGATCGAACATATTGGCATAGCCGTGCGGGAGTTGGCAAGCGCCATTCCCCTTTATGAAAAACTGCTGAACACAATTTGCTACAAAAGGGAAAGAGTGGAATCGGAAAAAGTAGAAACAGCCTTCTTCCAAACCGGTGAATCCAAAATCGAACTCCTGCAAAGTACCGACCCCGAAGGTATCATCGCCCGCTTTATCGATAAGAAGGGGGAAGGCATTCATCATATAGCCTTTGCTGTAAACGACATTCATGCCGAAATAAAGAGACTAAAGGAAGCCGGTTTTCAATTTATCAGCGAAGAACCAAAAGCAGGAGCGGATAATAAGTGGGTATGTTTCCTGCATCCTAAAAGTGCTAATGGGGTGCTGGTGGAAATTTGCGCGGAGAGGTGAAATGTAATACGTAATACGTAGTACGTTTTACGTATTATCGGTTTAAGGTTTAGGGTTTAAGGTTTAAAATTTATGGCTAGTAGTTTGGTAGGCGGTGAGTTGAAAATTGCCAGTAGAAAAAATCTGCGGCAATCTGCTTAGGAATCTGCGATAATCTGCGGGAAATGCTCCAGCACTCCAAACCTGTTGAAAGTTTAAACGCTAACCATTAAACTTTAAACCCTAAACCTTAAACCCAGAAACGTATTACGTAGAACGTACAACGTATTACGTCTCACGCTCCCGGGTCCACCAAACTATCCGCATTCACAATTCCCAGCTTCTCCACCGCCGCCTGTGCGGCTATTTGCGAGGCGTCTTTCTTATTAAATGCTTTTCCTTCAGCAATGGTTTTGCCATCTATTACGGCCGCGATGGTGAAGAGGCGGCGGCCATTTTCCAGCTTTTCATTCAGGGTTTCAAACTCCAGCACTTTACCGTTCTTATTGGCCCAGCCATAGAGTTTGTTTTTGTGATTGATCTCCAGAATTTCAAGATCATCCATAAACATGTGTGGCTGAATAACGGTTTTATGCACCCATTTGGCCGTTTTCCGATAGCCCATGTCGAGATAAATGGCACCTACCAGCGCTTCCAGTGTGTTTCCAAAAATCTGGCTCACTTTGAGTGAGCTGTCCATCTTGTTGTAAAGGGTAATCTTTTTCAAACCCATCCGTACCGCAATATCATTGAGTTGCGAGCGGTTCACCATCTTGCTGCGCATTTCGGTGAGAAAGCCTTCTTCGCGATAGGGATATCTTTTGAAGAGATAGTCGGCGATCAGGGCGCTCAGGATGGCATCGCCCAGGTATTCGAGCCGTTCATTGTTTTCATCGGCCCCCTCCCGTACGGAACGATGTGTAAGGGCGGTGCGGTACAGCGAAACATTTTTCGGCTGAAACCCCAGGATATTTTTCAGCTCTTTTTTGAATGCGGAGCCGGAGTGCTTTTTGAAAAGGTTAGTTAGAAACGCCACAGCAGTCAAGCTACGAAAATTTAATCAATTTTTGAACTTCTTCATGATTACACAGGCGTTGTGTCCGCCAAAGCCGAAAGTATTGCTCAGTGCGGCATTCACGGTTCTTTGCTGCGCTTTGTTGAAGGTAAAATTCAACCGCGGATCCAGTTCGGGATCATCCGTAAAATGGTTGATAGTTGGTGGAACCACATCATGTACCACGGCCTTGATACAGGCAATGGCTTCTATAACGCCGGCCGCACCCAGGCAATGCCCGGTCATACTTTTGGTGGCACTGATATTCAGGTGGAATGCGTGTTCGCCAAATACATCCAATATGGCTTTCACTTCCGCAATATCCCCCAGCGGGGTGCTGGTGCCATGGGTGTTGATATAATCGATCTCTTCTGCCTTCATACCCGCATCGGCAAGGGAAGCGAGCATTACATTTTTGGCGCCCAGGCCTTCGGGATGGGGAGCCGTAATATGGTGTGCGTCGGCTGTGGCACCACCGCCCACTACTTCGCAATAGATTTTAGCGCCGCGTGCAAGGGCATGCTCCAGGGTTTCCATCACCAGCACGCCGGAAGCTTCGCCCATCACAAAACCATCCCGCTCCTTATCATAAGGCCGGCTGGCGGTTTTGGGATCGTCGTTTCTCTCGCTCATCGCTTTCATGGCATTGAATCCTCCCACACCCGCTTCACTGATCACCGCCTCGCTGCCACCGGTTACGATGATATCGGCCTTACCCAGGCGCAGCAGGGTCAACGCATCAATTATGGCATTGGTACTGCTGGCACAGGCGCTCACCACCGCATAGTTGGGACCACGCAGGTTGTGCCGCATACTGATCTGTCCTGCCGCAATATCAAGGATCATTTTAGGAATAAAGAAGGGATTGAAACGGGGCGTACCATCGCCCTGTGCAAAAGCCGTTACCTCCTGTTGAAAAGTGATCAGCCCACCAATTCCACTACCGAAAACCACACCTATGCGGTCGGGATCGATATTGTCTTTGTTGAGGCCCGCATCGGCCATGGCCTGATCGCTGGCTACTAATGCAAACTGTGTAAACCGATCGATCTTGCGGGCTTCCTTCCGATCGAGAAATTGTACCGGGTCGAAATTCTTTACCTCGCAGGCGAATTTGGTACGAAACTTACTGGCGTCAAACAAGGTGATCATATCCGCACCAGATATACCATTTACCAGGCCATTCCAGTAATCATCGATAGAATTTCCCAGGGGCGTCAAAGCACCCATACCGGTAACAACAACCCTTTTCAGTTCCATAATGCCGTTTCTTTCGTTAATGGATTTTCAAACAGGAATCGGGCTAAGTAAAAAAACGCCTTCACTGTACGGAGTAACAGGATGAAGGCGGGTTTTTTATCTTGTCCATTCCACTTTGCCGCCCAAAAGGATAGCAAAGAGAGAGAGGCTTTATTTTGCGTGCTCTTCCAGGTAAGCAACGGCCTGACCTACGGTAGTAATGGTCTCAGCCTGCTCATCGGGGATGGAGATGTTGAATTCTTTTTCGAATTCCATGATCAGTTCAACGGTGTCTAATGAATCGGCACCCAGATCATTGGTGAAGGAAGCTTCATTGGTAACTTCCGCTTCGTCAACACCCAGTTTGTCAACGATGATCTTCTTAACTCTTGATGCAATGTCTGACATGTCGTAAAAATTTAGTTATTGGCTGCAAAAATATACTTTTTGAGTAAACCAACATCGGAAAGCGCATTTTTTCCGGAATTCACCCAATGAATTGTAAATTAAGGGATAATACCATTAATAACCTGAGTTTTACCGTAAAATTATCTTTTGACCACCGTTGGCTGTATGCGTGGATATTTGTAATTTGTTTGCCTGCAAGGCACAACCAAACTACATGGCACTGAAAATCATAGATCATGGCACGGCTGAATACCGGCAGATGGTGAAGCTGCGGGACGATATCCTGCGCAAACCGCTTGGCCTGCATTTCACGGAAGATGAACTGGAATCGGAAAAAGACAATTTGCTGATAGCGGCTTTTGAAGATGAGCGAATCCTGGGCTGTTGTATGCTGGTGGAGGAAAAACCCGGCGTGGCCCGCTTACGACAAATGGCCGTTCTCAACGACCTGCAGGGCAAGGGCATTGGCCGCGCCCTGATGAATTTTGCCGAGAATATCGCACGCGACAGAGGTTTTCAGCATATACGCATGCACGCCCGCTCCAATGCCGTGGGCTTTTATGAAAAAGTAGGCTACAGAGCCATAGGTGAGCCCTTTATGGAAGTAACGATTCCGCATTTTATTATGGAGAAAAAGCTGTGAAAGAGTTTTAAGTTGTAAGTTCTAAGTTTTAAGTGTTTGGGGATAATGTTAGTTTATTAGTCGCTTATCTAATATTGTATCTTTATGAATATACATTCGCTAAACACACTCCATACAACTTAAAACTTATAACTTAAAACTTATAACTTCTCTTCACTTCCTTCGCACTTTCTCCGCCAGCAAATGCCTCAACTGCTGCACTTCATCCGAATCTTTTAATCCCGATTTGGGGACCAGTAAAAAGGAACGGCTATCGAAATAGAGATGGAAAAAATTTGGGCTTTCCATAAAATAGCTCAATGCCTTCCAGGGCCAGGAGCGCTGGCCATTTTGATGTTCGAGTGTAAATTGTTCGCTACCGAAGTTCATCGAAAAAGAATGGCGAAAGGTTTCAGCCCTTCGGTATACCAGCATGGGAAGAACAAACCAGAAACTGATCATCAGCACAATCCAAAGCAGGGAGCCGATCAGGAAAGCGAATGCAGTGATGTATTTCATGGCATAAAGAATTATGGATCCCAGGGCAAATAAATTCACGACAATGATCATCGTACGGATCTCCGGGCGGCTGATAAAATGATAACGAAGCGCCTGCAAAACCTGAGCCTTATCGTAAGAGAAATGGACGAGCATGATAGTTGATATTGATTTGTGAATTGGCGGATTTGTGGATTTGTGGATTTGGCTAAGGTTTATAGTTTGCTCTTTGAAAAAAGAGTTTGCTGGTAATTTAAAAGGATAAGCTTCTCTTTCGGCAATTTTACGCAATCCTCTTCATTATGCCTCGAAATAAAAATGCCAGCCCCCGAGGGAAGCCGGCATTTTCCTGTATGGTAAACAGACTTATGGAAGATTGGAGCCGTTCTCCGGAATCTGGAAAGTGGCTGCCACTTCTTCGTAGCTCATACTTTTCAACTGATCGAGTGTATAACCTCCGTAAGTAACCTGTGAGTCTACACCTCTGCCTCCGGCAACACTACCCGAGATGAGGATATAGCGGAATTGTGTTCCAGCCAGGTCGCTTGCTCCCCAGGGAGCCAGCGATTTGTAAAGATGCCGAAGCGTGCCGGGTGCCGGAATCACATAATCATAATAATCCATGAAATCAATATCAGCCAGGTAAGGCATTTGCGCCGTTTCGGTTGCACGTGGGAAACCGAATACACGCCAACTCTTCACGTAAGCCAGCACCACACCATTGTCAATAATGGCCTGTGTAATGCCGGGCGCATTCCGATCGAAGCGGAAAGAAGCGGTATACTGTCCAAGCGGTGCGGCGGTAACCCAGTCGGCTGCCACAGTAGTGTACCAGGCAGAATAAGTGGTGATACCGGCACCGGGCGTACCGGGGGCACCTGGAGCGCCAGGGGAGCCGGGAGGGCCTTGCGGACCAGTAGCACCAACAGGTCCTTCAGGACCTTCTTTCGTACAACTGGCCAAAAAGCTGATAGCAAGAACGAGAAGGGAGAGGGAACTGAACTTTCTCATATAGTTTGTTTTGGCAGTGAATTGGTTTCTGTTTTAAAAGTAAACGGAAAACTTCATTTTTCCAAAATTGCCTTTTTTATTTAAAATTGACTGCCCCGGCTACGGATCGCCTATAGCAGAATTCATGAATTGCCCCTATTTTCGAAGGCGAATAGCTGGCCTCCGGCCCTGATTGGCTTTAGGCACCATGTTCTTTACAGTATTCTTTCAAATCATTCCGATATGAACCGATTCTTCTGTGCCATTATTATGATACTGCTCTTACCCGCCATCTGCCATAGCCAGTTTTCGAAGGGTACCCGCGTGGCGGGATTCAGCCTGGGTGGATTGTTCTTTGATGCGGGCCAAACGGATTATTCCGCACAAGCGCCCACCACGGGCTATCGCTCCAATACCAACTCACTGGGCTTCCGCCTTACACCTTCGCTGGGTTATTTTGTTTCCAACGAAACCCTGCTGGGCGCAAGACTACTGGCCGGTTTTCGGTACGACAAGTACATTGATGCTGCCAACAATATCACTTTCCGTAAAAAAGAAGACCGGGTATCGGAATGGGGGCTGGGCCTATTCGCGCGGCAATACCTGGGAAGTTCCGGCAAATACCTGCCTTTTGGGCAAGTTAACATCGACGCCGGTTTCGGGCAGAGCCGGACGGAGGGCTTTAGCTATACCAGCACCTACCGCGAATCCTATATTGGTAAAAGCAAGGGCAACTTCTTCGCCGGAGCAGGTTTGCAGCTTGGCCTGACAAGAATGTTGTCGTCAACAATAGGCCTCGACATCAGCGCAGGTTATGAATTTCGCTACGAGAAAAACAAGATACGCACCGATACAGACCGGGACATCGACCTCGATGGAAGCCCTGATGAACAACTCGTCAGTGATATCAGTTCCAAGAGCAGGAACCATGGACTCGTGTTGAGCCTGGGATTGATTGCATTGATAAAGTGAAAAAGGCGAATGCTGTGAAGGGTTTAGGGTTTAGAGTTTAAAGTTTAGCGTTTAAGGACCCTTACGTAGTACGTATTACGTACTACGTATTACGTAAACAAAAAACGGAGCAGAGCTCCGTTTTTTGTTACTTGTTCATCATCTGCTTTGCTTCTATACTCAATGTAGCATGCGGCACTGCCCGCAGACGTGCTTTGTCGATTAGTTTACCCGTAACCCGGCAAACGCCATAGGTTTTATTTTCGATACGCATCAGGGCTTTTTCGAGGTGATCGATAAAAGTGATCTGGCGGCTGGCCATCTGGCTCAGTTGCTCACGTTCCATGCTTACACTGCCATCTTCCATGGTCATATAGCGGGCCTCGTCCATATCGCCGCCTTCATCGCGGCGGGTAATCAATCCTTGCAGATAAGCCAATTCTTTTTTGGCTGCATCCAGTTTCCGGTTGATAATCTCTCTGAACTCGGCGAGGTCGTTGTCTGAATAGCGCATAGTGGGTCCGGTTTGTTCGTTTATAGGTGTATCTAAAACGGATTTAGTGAATTCGGGTTCATATTTTACCGCAGATTTTATGCTGGTTTTGGGAATCACCACTTTCGAAGGTTTGGGTGGTTCTTTTTTCAGCACGGGTCGCGGTGCGGGTTTGATGGAAACCAGGGATTGCGGATCATTGGCTGCCGGTTTTTTCGGCAATGGCGCAGGTGCTGGTTCCGGTTTGGGTGCCGGCTTGGCAACAGGTGCAGGGACAGGTTTGGTAGCCTTTGGTTCAGGCTTTCGTAACGCTGGTCTGGGTTTGGGCGTCGCCGCTTTTTTCGGAGCCTCCTTCTTCACAACCGGCTTGGGAGCCGCTTTTTTCGGAGCCGCCTTCTTCGGTGCTGCCTTTTTGGGAGCCGGTTTCGCTTTGGCAGCAGGCTTGGGAGCCGCTTTTTTCGGAGCCGCCTTTTTAGCGGCCGGTTTCGCTTTGGCAGCAGGCTTGGCTGCTGCTTTGCTGGCTGGCTTTTTCGCTGCCGGCTTGGCCTTCGGCGCAGGTTTCTTATTAGCCATAGTACTTAGCCTTTTTTTGAAACAATTGCTTTTAATACCCTGTCATTCACTTCAATTTCCGTTCCTCCTTCTATTTCCGATCGAAATTCGAGGCTGTCGGCCAGGATTTCGGCGCAAATATAGTCTTTAAACTTAGCCAACGATTCCTCCATGCCATTCGCTGCCGCCACAATTACTTCAATCCGGTCTGTTAGCTCAAACCCACTGTCCTTGCGGATTTTCTGAATCCGGTTTACGAATTCACGGGCATCTCCTTCGGCTTCCAATGCAGGGGTTAGTGTGATGTCCAACGCCACGGTCAAAGGCCCCTTGGCCGCTACCGTCCAGCCCGGAATATCTTCACTGCTCAGCTCCACATCGGTAATCTGTAATATTACGTGTTCGCCATCAATTGACAAACTATATTGTCCCTCTTTTTCGAAAACCGCTATCTGCTCCTGACTGAAGCTGGCGAGGGCCGCACTCACCTGTTTCATTTTGGCCCCCAATCGCTTGCCCAGCGCCACGAAATTGGGTTTGATCTTTTTACGGATAAAGCTGTTGTCCGGCTCCAGGTACTCCACGGCTTTCACGTTCACTTCCGCCCTGATCAGGTCTTCTACCTGGCTAAGCTGCTCTTTCATGCGCGGGTTCAGGACTGGTATTAGGATCTTTTGCAGCGGTTGTCGCACTTTTATATTTACTTTCTTCCGCAGGGAAAGCACCAGCGATGATGCATCCTGTGCCAACTGCATTCTTTCTTCCAGCAACTCATCGATGGCCTGCTCATTCGCTACGGGAAAATCGGCATGATGCACCGATGCCTGGGTAAACCGACCCGTCACTTCATTCAGCTCATGGAAAATTACATCGCTGAAGAAGGGTGATATGGGAGCCATCAGGCGGGTGATGGTTTCCAAACATTCATAAAGGGTTTGGTAGGCCGCAATCTTGTCCTGGCCATATTCGCCCTTCCAGAAACGACGGCGACACAGACGCACATACCAGTTGCTCAATTGCTCATCTACAAAATCTTCCAAAAGTCGCCCCGCCTGTGTGGGTTCATAGTCATCCATCGCGGCATTCACCTTCTTCACTACCGTATTCAATACCGACAATATCCAGCGATCAATTTCCGGGCGTTGCGCCAGCGGTATATATTCCTCCTTAAAGGCAAAGCCATCTACATTGGCATAGAGGACGAAAAACTGATAGGTGTTGTATAAGGTTCCAAAATATTTTCTTTGTACTTCCCGGATGCCTTCGCTGTCGAACTTCAAATTGTCCCAGGGCGATGCATTGGTGATCAGGTACCAGCGGGTAGCATCGGCGCCAAATTTTTCAATAGTCTCAAAGGGGTTTACCACATTACCGAGCCGCTTACTCATCTTGTTCCCATTCTTATCCAGCACCAGCCCATTACTCACCACCGTTTTATAAGCCACACTGTCGAACAACAAACTGGCCAGCGCATGCAGGGTATAGAACCATCCGCGGGTTTGGTCCACTCCTTCTGCTATAAAATCAGCGCCTTCCCATTTACCGGGTTGCGGACTGGTATGTTGTTGTGCGCTCCAATAAGCCAGGCATTCTTCGCGGGTGGGTCGCAATCCTTTTCTTTCTTTGGGTAATCCCCATTGCGCATAGGGCATGGCGCCGCTGTCGAACCATACATCAATCAGATCGGGCACTCGCTTCATGCGCTTACCGGAAGCGCTGATCAGGATGATATCATCCACATAAGGCTTATGCAGGTCGATATCCTTTCCCTGCCGGGCCACGGTTTCAGGTTGCTGAATACCGGCAGCGGCTGCCTTGTCCATTTCCGCTATCAGTTCGGCGGCGGAACCGATGCAAAGCTGCTCGCCACCCTCTTTCAGATCAATATAGTTGTCGCTGGCGTCAACCGTCTTCCAGATCGGTAATGGCGTGCCCCAGAATCGGCTGCGGCTCAGGTTCCAGTCTACCATATTCTCCAGCCAGTTGCCAAATCGGCCTTCGCCGGTGGAACGGGGTTTCCAGTTGATGGTCTTATTCAGTTCCACCATTCTGTCGCGCAGCGCCGTGGTGCGGATAAACCAGGCATCGAGGGGATAATAGAGCACGGGTTTATCGGTGCGCCAGCAGTGCGGATAGCTGTGCTCGTACTTCTCTACTTTGAAAGCCCGATTCTCTTTTTTCAGCTTCACGCTGATGTCCACATTCACATCTACATAGTTCTCCTCATCCTTATAATTCTTCACAAAGCGGCCACTAAACTCTCCCATTCCCTGCACAAACTTCCCTTCGCGGTCTACCATGATCAGGATGCCGATCTGGTATTTACGTCCCACTTTATAATCATCTGCTCCAAATGCCGGCGCGGTATGTACGATACCTGTACCATCTTCGGTAGTCACAAAATCATCTACCAGCACGCGGAAGGGATCCGCATCGGGCGTAATTGCCCGGATTGCTTCCGGCGAATTGGCCTCATAAGGCAGCAGTTGTTCGTAACGACAACCCTCCAGTTGTGCGCCCTTACATTCAGCCAGCACAGCCCAGGGTAATAGTTTGGTTTCTGCCGAATAGTGATCAAAATCCCCATTCTCCGCTTCCGGTTTGAAGTATTTGCCGAGTAAGGCTTTGGCCAATACAACCTGGATGGGCTGATGGGTATAGGGATTAAAGGTTTTCACCAGCACATAATCAATATCTCCGCCAACGGTAAGACCCAGGTTACTGGGCAGGGTCCAGGGAGTGGTGGTCCAGGCCAGGAAAAACAAATCGCCATGGTCTTTTGCCGCCGCCTCAAAGAGAAAATTGCTTTTTGTATCGGACAGAATCCTGAACATCGCAACAGCCGATGTGTCTTTCACGTCTTTGTAAGTTCCGGGCTGGTTCAATTCATGCGAACTGAGACCGGTACCCGCTGCCGGCGAATAAGGTTGAATGCTCACGCTTTCATAAAGCAGGCCTTTTTGGTAGAGCTCGCTCAGCAGCCACCAAAGGGTTTCGATGTATTCGTTGCGGAAGGTGATATAGGGATCATCCAAATCCACCCAATAACCCATCTTCCGGGTGATCTCATCCCATTTGTCTTTATAGCGTAATACGGCTTCGCGACATTTCTGGTTATACTCCTCCACGGAGATCTTAACCCCGATATCTTCTTTGGTAATGCCCAACTCTTTTTCCACCCCCAGCTCAATAGGCAGGCCATGGGTATCCCAGCCGCCTTTGCGATGTACCTGGAACCCCTTCATGGTTTTGTAGCGGCAAACCAGGTCTTTCAGGGTACGGGAAATAACGTGGTGGATGCCGGGCATACCATTGGCACTGGGCGGCCCTTCGTAAAACACAAAGGAAGGCGCACCTTCGCGCAGGCTGATACTCTTTTCAAACGCCTGATTTTCTGACCATTTCGCCAAAATCTCCGCCTCTATCGAAGGCAAATTAAGGCCTGTAAATTCCCGGTATTTCGCTGCCATTACTAAAAAATGGGTGGTTTTTAAGGTGGGCAAAGGTACGAATAAAGTTCAGCCCCTGAGCGAGTTCTATAAGGAGCCCAGGTTCTGCATCGGGAATCCAGTTTCCCAGTACTTTGGAACGAATCAAATACCCAAATATCCAAACCCGCCTGCCGGCAGGTTGGGATATTTGGGTATTTGTGTATTTGGGAATTTGAGAATTTGGGATTGAGCGGCATGAACCCTGCATGGGTCTCGAAAACCAAAAATTGACAATTCGGTTATTTGGGGATTTGAGGATTTGGGAATGCGATTCGAATCATGCAGCATTCTCAAATACCCAAATACCCAAATTCCCAAATTCCCAAACTAACTCTCTCATCCTTTCCTCACCAACCCAATCTCATACGCCGGGTATCCCCTTTCCCCATTTTGTGTTAGGGCGGTAAAGCGCAGCTTATAATAATTGCCATCCCCATCTTTCAACACATAGAAGCGATCGGTACGAACAGCGGGTGCTGCACCCGGGCCACCGCCACTACGCCAATCGGCACCGATGGTCGTTTGTGTAGTGGAAAAACCAAGGCCGGCCAGGTTGGCCTCCGTAAATGCTTCAAAGCTGATGGTGGATGTCAGCACTCTTGCCACTTCCACATTTCGGTTTTGAAGGACGATGTCCTGGTAGAGATAGGGCACTTCACCAGCACCGAAATTTACGGAGTTGGAAAAATACGTCCAGGCAATATCCCATTTAGCGGCTTGTGGCTCTACATTCACCGCGCCTGTTTCAAATGAAATATAACGGAAGAAATAGGCGGCGTCTTTGGCGACATTGATTTCCTGGAAGCTGGTTGCGGCAATATCGGCATGTTGTAAGGTATAACCACCATTGGCATTACGAATGATCCGGATTTTTTTCCAACCCCTCGCAGTAGCCGGATTGCCGGGCGCCCAACCACGATTTACTATATACACTTTGTTGTCGGCGGCATTACCGGCAATTTCCGCGATGGCCGTGCGGGTCAGGTCGCCGGAAGGATGATCAATATAAGCCAGGGCAGAGGGAACAGGCATGGTTTGACTGAAAGCCACTTCGGATGAAAAGCCCACCGTGTCGGCAGCAGTTACCTGTGTTAGATCATTCTTGTCAATTTGCTTCGCCATCATGGCCGACGAGGAATTGAGCACCACTCGAAAGTCGGCGCCGGTATAGAATCCCAGGTCCCAGGTATTGCGGTTGACCGCCGTTTGGCGGTTGGCGCTCAGGTCGATAAATACCTTGTTGGGATAAAACGTACCACCCCCGTCAATGGTGGCGGTACCCGTACTGGCTACCAGCTCGGCGAAACTGAGGACCAATTGTCTGGCGGAGCCGATGATCACAGGCGAACCAGAGCTATAGATATCCAGTACCAGTTTCTCATCGCCATCAAAAAGGGCGCCCGGTACTTTGTTGATCGTAACCACGGCCTCATTATTCCCCGAAGGAATCTGGGTTTGAATGATGCCATCCACCGCAGCCGGACTACTGGTGAAATCAGTGCCATATTCCACACCCTGTTGCGTCAGGTTGACGATCACCGGTACATTTTGAGTAACCGCACGCGAGAGTTTCAATTTGATCTGGATACTGTTTTCAGTGGCCGGCATTCCCTGCGCGCTGCTTTCAAAATTTACCAGGTTGTCCGCTTCCGGCAGGCCAGCATCCTTCTTCCGGCAGGCGCTGAAGAGGAGAATGGAAGCCATAACAATAGTACCAGTACGAAGCATATTGAATGAGTTCATTGCAATTTGATTATCGGTTGTGATGAATTTATTTTTTATCCCAATTGAAAGTGATGCCGGCAAAATAGCTGCGACCATAGGCGATACTTTGGGTTCCTCCGCTATGAATTCCGCCATTGGCAATATTGCTTTGCAGGCGATCCACAGCAAACAGGTTGCGGATACCGGCATTCAGGGTAAAGTAGCGAAACAGCTTTTTATTGACCGTAAAGTCGGCCCAGTGATAGCTATCCTGTTTGGCAAGCAGAAACTCGTTTCCTGAAGCGATATAACGTGGCCGGCGACCCGTGAATTTGTAAAACAAATTCAGATCAATACCCATCGACGGGATGCTGTATCCAACATTGGCATTCAATTCGGGTGACCATTGCAATTCCGGAAGCTCCTTATCGGTTTCAGAATAGTCGTTGTAGAATCCGGTAAACGATCCGCCAACGGCCAGGTTCCAGCGCCGGTATTTAACCATGGAACTCAGGCTGAAGCCGGCGGTGCGGCTATCCGATACATTGGTCAGCTCAAATACATTGGGGTCATTGGCGGAGATGGCATAGTCGATCAGATTTTTTACGCTATTATAATAGCCGCTTACCACGGTGCTATATGCTACCTGTCTGGGCGTCAGCTTGGTCCAGCTCAACGAGGCGGTAAAGCTATGCGAGGTTTCCGCCTTCAAATCGGGGTTGCCTACGATCTGGTGATTGGCATCGAAGAAATTGAAATAGAGTTCGCGCAGGGAAGGTGAGCGAAAACCGCGGGCATAAGCCATACGCAGGTCAAGATTTTTGGCCATCTGCCATTTGGCGTTGAGGGAGGGAATCAGTGGCGGCGCGTTGTACACGGAATTATGAATAAAGCGCAAACCCGGCCTGAGACTCAGGTTCTTTGTGGCTTTCCACTCCGATGTAAGAAAAAAAGCGTAATCATTTACCCGGTTGCTACCTTCTTTCAGTCTTTCTCCTTCACCGCTTTCGAGGTTGATGTCAACCCCGGGTTGAAAGGAAAGCGAAGCGGAAACCGTATAGAGCGCGGTGGCGCGCAAACTGAATCCGTGGAAGCGGATATCGCCCTGGGAGCCGGGCGAACGGTCGATATAGCGTTGGCCTTTATCATGGCTCAGCAAGGTGGAATAAACCTGGCGGCTATAGCGGGTGTAGGCGGCCTGCCCGTTGAAGCTGAGTTGACCATTTACAAAATAGCTACCCTGAAGCTGGTGCATGATGCGTTGCGAGAGGTATTCCTGGTCGCGGGCAAAGCGATCAATGGCACCGGGCTGGGGTTGCTCCTCGAAATTGCCGGGATTGGTAATGATTTCATCCAGCGCATCGATACGGTAACGAAGGTTGAATTTACTATTGTGATAGCCCAGGTAGGCATGACCCAGTCGCTGGTCTTTCTTATGCCAGGCCAGTTCGCGGCCTATGGCCGTATCCTGCCAGCCACCAAAATAATTGTGGGTGAAACCGGCACCGGCGTCCCACCCCTTCTGCCGATACTGGAAAGCCAACGACTGGTTATGTATTCCCTGTGAAATGCCATATTCATCGCCCACGGTTTCCTCGTGCAGGCGCGCCTGCACCGAAATCTTTGCCGCCTTTGTTTTCCTGGTAATGATATTGATAACTCCTGCCAGCGCATCCGCCCCATAAATGACCGACATGGGGCCCTCCACAATTTCAATCCGCTCGATACTATTGATATCGATCTGGTTGATGTTGATCTCATTGCTGGTACCCTGCCTACCGATCAGGGGCATGCCATCGATCAGGATTTTTACATTCTGCCCCTTCAATCCCATCATCGTGATATCGGAACCACCCGTGGCGGGATCCTGGCTAAAGCGGATATTCAACTCATTGGCCAGTATATCCTGCAATTGGGTAGCAGCCTGTTTCTCAATGCGGTCGCGATTGATCACCCGCACCTGGTACACCGACTGTTTTACCGACTGGGGACGGTACTGCCCGGTTATCACCACTTCCTTCAACTCCTGGGCCAACACGGAACTATCCTGTTGCGCCATGGCACCCGGTCCGGTAATGAACAAAATAGCGAAAAGCAAATTCTTTTTCATGCTGCAAATTTTGCGGTGGCAAATATCTGTGACAAAAGCTCATGAATTCTCATGCGATTGTCATGAACGGCAACATCATTGATTCTTTTACAGGGATTTGACAAGCTTCCGGCATCAATCAGGCAGGCACCTGACGGAAATCATTTTTTCCGGATACTTAGCAATGGTAAAATTGGACGGCTGTTGTTGTACAGAATAACCGTATCGGGAAATCAATTTTACGAAAAGGGGAATCTGACAGTTTTATGACGCCGGCACCAGTGAGGGCTGTACGCTTCGGGCAGCGATAGCCGGTCTGGCTTTTTTACGGCGCCCCCACCAGATACAGAATCCGGTAATGGGTAGGCTGGCGGCGATCAGGCTGGCAAAGAAAGCCAGTAATTTACCAGGCAGGCCCAGTATGGCGCCCACATGTATATCGTAATTCATGCGCTTGATCTTGTCGGCCACCGCCGCATCCTGGAATGCCCCATCATAGGAGCCTGGAGCTTTGAGAAGCTGACCGGTATATTGATCAAAATGGTAATAATCGGAATTATAATAGGTGCCGGGGCGATGGTTGATTACAATTTCGATGGCATCGTCGGGCAGGTTGGCGAAATAAACGCCCAGGCTTTCATTTTCCTCCACCATGGGCTCGTGTTGCGCCCAGAGGTAATCGGCCATATTCGCCTTTGAAGCCAGTTGTGTCGTGTCGGAATGTGGATGGGCATGTGCTTCCATCTTTTTGCCGCCGCTGCTAACCCAGTACACAGAGCGGGCAAACCACTCAAAGCCCCAAACCAGGCCGGTGATCGCAATAATGATGGCCACCCAGGTCATATAAAAACCCAGCACATTGTGCAGGTCGTAGTTTTTTCGGCGCCAGCGAGCCGTCCATTTAATGGAAAAACGTTGCTTGCGTGCGGCTTTATTGCGGGGCCACCAGAGTATAAGACCACTGATCATCAACAGCAAAAAGATGAGCGTGGCAGAAGCCACAATGGGCTGGCCAATATGCGCCGGCAACCATAAATAGAAATGACCATTGAGCACCACGCGGAAAAAATCGCGGGTCATATCCTTATGCTTCAGCACCTCTCCCGTATAAGGATTAAGGTAAACCAGTTCGTAGTTCTGCTTATCGTAATAGGCGGCGACGGCAGACTTGCCCTGGCCCGGGTAGGTGATGACCAATGTCTTTCCCGACATCATCTTGGGGGAAGCCGCTTCACGCAGCACACTGGGAGGCAAATAAGGCCGATCCTGGTGAGCCGTATATTGATAAGGCTGGGTCCAACTGCGGATTTCCACCTCAAAAGCGAGAATACATCCGGTAATGCCCAGGAATACCACAATAAGGCCGGAACCAAGTCCCAGCCAGAGATGAATTTTTCCTACAAGTTTCCTGAAATTCATGGGGTTCTATATCTGCCTCACAGATTCACAAACGATGGAATCTAAAAAGCGAGGGCAAATGTAAAACCGGGGAAAGGAGAGCTGTGTCGAAATCGGGAAAAGAGGTTGCGGAATAGGGAAGTTTTAAGTTGTAAGTTTTAAGTTTTAAGTCGTAGTATGTAGCAAATGACTTATTACATTAAAATAAATGCTACTAAATCTCCCCACTTACAACTTACAACTTAAAACTTACAACTCCACAGACATCACTCCACCACTGTAATCCCCTTCGCCGTCACCCTGATCTCCTTTTCGGGTTTGGTGATGGCATCAATTTCCGCCTGTGATTTTTTCGCGTCTTCGGCATAATGCTTCAGTTCCGCTACGGAGATGGTCTTTAGTTGCACATTGCCATCAATCACCACCGTTTTGCCTTTGGCAGCCACGGGCAGGAAGAAGGCATAATCTTTCATTTTTACCATCGCGGTGGTGCTGTCGTTTACCTGCAATTTCAGCCAGCAGCCTTTTTTGGGACATACCTCCACGATTGTAGCTTTCACTTTTGTATCGAGGCTCTGGTTTTTTTCCAGCATGGCCGGCAAATCTGCCATGGCTATTGCGCCATCTTCGCTCACTTTCTGGCCATACCATTCGCCTGGTTTGGCTTCACCGGCAGGGGGTTGTGCTATTGCGCCAATTGCCAGGGCCGAAAAAGCCAGGCTAAGCATCCATTTCTTCATGTCAAATAAGGTTATAATGTTTTTGAATATGAACGGACAAAAATAGCAATAATCCGCCTGATGGCCTATTGATTAAAATCAGGGAGCCTGGGGTGGACAAAGGGGAGAGCCGGAGCCGAAATGGATTCGAGGAAAGCCAGCAGTTCCGCTTTCTCTTTTTTCGATAGATGCACAGGCTTGATCAGCGTGTCCATTCCCTTTACATTAACCGGCCGTGAATAATGATCCAGGATGACCGGCAACCTGTCCACCGAACCGTCGTGCAACCAGGGACCTGTTTGCGTAACATCGCGCAGGGAGGGCGTTTTGAGTTTGCCCCGGTCTGCTTCATCCTGTGTTACAAAATAACGGCCCGCATCCTCGCCGGAAAGTCCGTTATGGTGAAACTGGTTATCGGAAAAAACCGGCCCATTATGGCAATTCATGCAGCCGGCTTTTGTGCGAAAAATATGCATGCCCCGCAGGGCCTGGTCCGTCATGGCCTTTTTTTCACCCGACAGAAAACGGTCAAATGCGGATGGAGCACTGATTATTGTCCGCTGGAATTGTGCGATGGCGCCCGCAATCCGATCCGGATCTATGCCTGGGGTTCCATATGCATTTTCAAACAAGTCGGGATACCCTTTGATCCTCCGCAATTTGGCAGGTAGGGTCCGCATATCGCCATGCATTTCCGACTCACTATTGATGGGTGCGAAAGCCTGGTCTTCGAGATCGCGGCTGCGCCCGTCCCAAAACAGTCGTTGGTAGTACCACACGTTATGAAGTCCCGGCGCATTGCGTTTATTGATCTGCCCTTCATGACCTATGGATTTGGCCAAACCATCGGCCCAGGCCTTATCGGGCTGGTGACAGGTGGCACAACTGATGGTGCCGGATCCGCTTAGTCGTGGATCAAAGAACAGGATCTTTCCCAACTCAATCATGTGCCGGAACGAATCCTCTGCGCCTGCCAGGGGGCTGCGGGGGAGCAAGCCCAACTCCTGCCATTTCACAGACTCATTTACCAGGGGGGCAGGCCATTTATGAACCGGTCCGCTGTATATTCTGCGTAAACGATCGGCCGGTTCCTCCGGTTTCAGAAAAGAAACCAGAAGGCTGCCGCAAACTACCAGCAGGATTATTAAGAACAGGGGACGTGTCATGTGGCTCGGTTTCATGACAAAACCCAGGTAGTCTTTTCCTCCAGTGAAGCCCTGCGGGCGCTAGTGCTGGGAACGGCAACATGTCCGATATAGAAGAATCCCAGCAACCGATCCGATTCTCCCAATCCGAAAAAGGGTTTAGCCTCGGGCTTGAAGCTGATGCCTCCTGTTGTCCAGTATCCCCCTAACCCATATGCCGTTACCGATAGGTACATATTCTGAACGGCACAGGCAACGGCGGCAATATCTTCCAGCTCCGGAATATTCGGATTGGCGGAACGCTTCATACCCAACGCAATAATATGCGATGCCTTAAGGGGATTGGTCTGCAATTTTTTATACGTGCCTTCCTTGAAATTGGCGCCCGAAAGTTCCTTGTAGAGCTCACTCTGGAAATCCGCGAGTTTCTTCAACCCATCTCCGGCGAATACCGTAAAATGCCAGGGCTCTTCTTTGCCATGATTGGGCGCCCAGGTAGCATTGGTCAGAATTTCACGTATGATGGCATCGTCAACCTGCCGGCCTGCTTCAAACTGATCGGGAAATGTGGAACGACGCGAGCGAATCAACTGGTTCAAAACTTCAGGCTGTAACATACTGTATTATTGTTTTACGGATTTTTCAGAAAATGATTGCATTTTCATTTTTCCGTTGTGACTGGCAAATATAATCAATGAGATATGATCGCGGCAAAATGACCTTAGGGCAGCGTTGCGGGGCTGCCGTATTCCTTCAACATACGCCGGATCAGTTTGGGGCTCAGGCTTTGTGGATTACCATACCAGCGTATGTTGTTTTCGGCATCTACAATTACTGTGCGCGGCAACCCCATCGTGCCGTTATAAGCAATGCGAAGCAGTTGGTGTACGCGTTGAGTGCTATCGCTAACGACAATGGTCTCGAAATTGTACTTCTCCATCGTGGCCCTTGTTTCCTCCAGGCTTTGGTGGGTAACCGACAAAAAAACGATGGACGAATCCTGAAACTCCCGCTGTAAAGCATTCATGTGTGGAATAGCCCGCAAACAGGGCCGGCACCAGGTGGCCCAAAACTCCAGTACTTTCAGGCGGCCGTCGAAACTGGTATCGGCCGGTGGGTTTTTGAGCCAGTGCGTGAACTCCAGTTTCCAGACTTTTGAGCCGATAAGTTCTTGTTGCGCCCTGTACAATTGGGGTTGCGAATAGGAATGCCGGGTCAATAGCACCAATAATACAATCAAAAGAAATCGGCTCATACGCATAGCTGCTGCAATTTAATCCCCAAACGCAAAACTTCTGAAAGAGATAAAAAAAAACCGCAATTTTGAATCCTCATTTCGCTCACAATCCATCCATTATGCGGTTCAGCATATTCTTCCTTCTTCTTTTCACCAGTTGCAAAGAGCCATTAAAGCAAAGCAATGCTTCTACCGAGGAACCCCTAATCTTTCTTGAAGGATTGATCAGCGATGGATGGGATAACCGGGATATCACCCTCTCCCCGGATGGCCATGAACTGTTTTATACCATTCAATACGAAAACCGGATTAGTGTCATTATGCAGCTTTCCAGGAAGGGCGACAACTGGGGGGAAGCCCGGGTTGCATGGTTTTCGGGCGTATACAGGGACCTGGAAGCCTCCTTCGCCCCTGATGGAAAGGCCCTTTATTTTGCCTCTAACCGCCCGATGCTTTCTTCTGAAAAGGAGACCGGCGATTTCAATATCTGGTTCTTACAGAAAACGGATGCAGGTTGGTCGCAGCCAAAGCCACTTGATACGCTGATTAATACGGAGAAAGATGAGTATTATCCGTCCGTCGCCCGCAGCGGCCACCTGTATTTCACACGCGATAACGGCGAAACCCGGGAAGATATTTTTGTGGCGGCATCCGAAGGGAATGGCTATGCTGTACCTGTAGCGTTATCCGATGCTGTTAACAGCAAGGGCTACGATTTCAATGCTTTCATTGATCCGGATGAACGCTTCATCCTCTTCAGTTCCTATAAAAGAGATGACGACCTGGGAGGGGGTGATTTATATATAAGTCATCGAATTCATGGAGAATGGCAGCCTGCGCAGCACTTCGAAAAGCCCATTAACTCTCCGGCCATCGATTATTGCCCCTATATTTCACCAGATGGTGAATGGTTTTATTTCACTTCACCCCGCGTGAAAGGAGAAAATAAAGTCAAACTCAACGGCAATGTACAGGAATTGACACATCAACTTGGCAAGGCAGGTATGGGTTCCGATGATATTTACCGGATGCCGGCAAAGCTGGTGAAGCCACTACAGAATCTCCGGTAATCATCCGGGCATTTGTTGAAAATATTCCTGCAGACTTTCTTTCTTACCCATACTATACCGGCGAAATACCTGGGTAATGGGATCGGTGATGGACCCATTGGGTAATTGCAGCACCACGGGCATTAGTTTTTGGCGCATGTCCGGCTCCATCTGACGCGTACTGATCCATTGTGCCTGGCGATGCAGTACCATTATTTGCCCAAGATAGGCACCTGCCACAAAAATGGTTTCGGCAAAGTCGTTATTGGATATACCCGCATCGCTGAACCGTTGCAGAAAGCGATCCACAAACTCCACGGTAGCCGGGGAATAATCGAGCTGAAACCGATCATTGTTGCGAACAACATCCACAAATTGAGAGGCCAGGGCCGGCATATGCTGTGGAACCGGTGTCAGTTGCAGCCGAAGCGGTCGTCGGGGAATGGGGTCCACCTTCTTACCCATTCCAAACAACTTATCCCAAAAACCCATACTAAGTTTGAATTGGCGATAAAAAAATTTTACAAACAGCCCCGAAAATAACCATAATATTCGGTAAGTTTAGGCAAATGCCAGAGCTCATCATCGAAGCAAGAGAGGCGGCGATCAGTCCGCTCATGAAAGTGAAAAGGATATTGCCTTTCCGCCAGCGAAGAATGGTGGGGCCTTTTATCTTTATGGACCATGCCGGTCCGCTCGAAAAAATAACGGCACCCGCTTCTTCCATCGACGTTCTCCCCCATCCGCATATTGGTCTTTCCACTGTTAGCTATCTGTTCGGCGGGCAGGTGATGCACCGCGACAGCCTCGGTGTGGAAAAGCTTATACGACCTGGCGAAGTGAACTGGATGACGGCCGGCCGCGGTATTGCCCATTCCGAACGATTTGAGGATCCATCGGTATTGTCGGGCGGCGAGCTGGAAATGATTCAAACCTGGGTGGCGCTACCGGAAAAGGATGAGGAAGCTGAACCCGATTTTGAGAATTATACGCCGGAGCAATTGCCCGTTTTTACCGACAATGGTGTTTGGATGCGACTTATTGCCGGCGAGGCTTATGGTTTAAAGAATGGGGTGAAAACCCATTCGCCGCTATTTTACCTGCATGTACAATTGCGGCATGGCGCCCGCATTACCTTACCTACGGGTTATTCGGAGCGGGGCATCTATATTGCGAGAGGCGGCCTGGAGCTGGGTGGGCATCGATATCGTGCAGGACAACTGCTGGTATTTTCCCGAGAAGAGAATCCCAGTTTACTGGCGCTGGAAGACAGTACGCTGATGCTGTTGGGAGGCGAACCGGTGGGTGACCGCTATATCTGGTGGAATTTTGTTTCGTCGCGTAAGGAAAGAATTGAGCAGGCCAAGGAAGACTGGAAGCAGGGACGTATACTTTTACCGCCCACCGATAATGAAGAGTTTATTCCATTGCCGGAAGATAAATCGAAGCCAGCCGGCGGACCGAGCCCGGAACCACTTTCCTGATTCGCGATTGAGGGTTTAAGGTTTAACGTTGAAGGTTTAAAGGAGATATGAAGACCTGGTTTGGCTGCCTGCTGCTATCACGCTTATGCAGCTACTTTACCGCAAATAACGTTGCGTTCTTTGCGGCTTCGTAGCTTTCGTTGCGGTAAAAACTGCCTGTGCTGCTAACAAGTTCAAAACAGTGGAACAACTGAAGGCAGAAGATAAAAAACTGCCCCTTTACAATCTTTCCATTACAGATTTTAGATTTGATTAGTTTTGGTATCAATCAGGGTTGGCTTTGCAGTATCCGGATTACCACGGCCATCTGTAATTAAAGGAAGGAGACTTCCGACGAGATAATGATCCCACCCTTTTGTGCAGGAATCGAAACATTCCGATTCACGGGTGAGGCCGATATGCGTGAACAGCAATTTCGTTTTGTCGCCTTCCTGCTGTAATTCAAAGCAAATTCTCGTGCCTTTCCATTCAGAAGGGTTGTCGAGAAACCCAAGATGGCTTTCCAGCACTTCCCACACAATTTTCTGATCAGGAATCAATTCCACCACATGTTGCCGGGAATAATGCATATCCTTATGCCGGTATTCAAATGTATCGCCGGGTTTTTCGGAAGCCCCTTCCACCCAAACTGACCACCAGCCCTTTACATTTTTGATCGCTTTATATACAGAGGAGGGATCGATTTCGATCAGAAACTGCTTTTGCAAATAATTTTCATTCATACAATTCATGGTTTGATTCAGTTGCAAGTTATTGTCTAAAATGCAGATGGAAGAGGTGGTAATCAGACTTTCCCGGGGGTTGATTGGGACAACCGGTACCGCTACCTTTACAAAAACCTGGAAAATGAAAACCTTTTGTATCATAGTTCCCGACGGTCAGAACAATCTGAGTACGGTCGCCAGCATCGTGGGTACCTATGAGATCTTTGCCCGTGCCGGAGAATTCTGGAAAGAGCGCGGTGGCCGGGAGGCTCACCGGGTGCTGCTAACTGGTATCACAGAAATGACGGAATATAGGGAAGGATTGTTCTCAATAAAGCCCCATTGCCGTTTACAGGATCTTCCGCAAACGGATCTAATCATCTTACCATCCCTGTCGGCCGACTATCAGCATGCTGTAAAAGACAACGACCTGCTGATTGACTGGATCGCGAAACGATACCGGATGGGGGCGGAAGTAGCCTGTATATGTTCCGGTGCTTTTCTCCTGGCTTCTTCGGGCATATTGAATGGAAGGGTTTGCTCCACGCACTGGGCGGCGCATGATCAGTTTCAACAACTTTTCCCGGATATTACCTTGTTGAAAGATCATATTATTACGGACGAAAACGGCATTTATACCAATGGTGGGGCCTACTCATTTCTGAACCTTGCCATTTACCTGGTCGAAAAATATAATGACCGCGAAACGGCCATCTTCTGTTCCAAACTCTTTCAGATAGAAATTGACCGGCAGGGTCAGTCGCCTTTCACCATTTTCAAAGGACAAAAGCAGCATGCTGATCCCGAGATCATGCAGGCGCAGGAGTATATTGAGCGAAACATTCACAACAAATTTTCGGTTGCCGATCTTTCTTCGCGTTTTGCCATTGGCCGCCGCAATTTCGACCGCCGATTCCTGAAAGCCACCGGAAATACCCCGCTGGAATATGCGCAGCGAGTACGTATGGAAGCCGCCAAAAAAGCATTTGAGAGTAGCCGAAAAAGCATACAGGAAGTGATGTATGAAGTGGGTTATACCGATACCAAAACATTCAGGGAAGTATTCAGAAAGATAACGGGACTTTCGCCATTGGCGTACAGGGAGCGGTATAGTAAGTTTAAAGTTGTAAGTAGTAAGTTGTAAGTAGTGAGTAGTAAGCTTAATGTAAAATATCTGCGTCAATCTGCGGAAAAATGAGTACAGTCAAAGCTGTCAATTTTACTGTTCGCAGGAATGGGTTTTGTATTCAATATGACGCCTACCATGCACAAAAAAAGTGGAATGATAGATTATATTACTAACCTACCACCCCACTTTTTATCCACCACTAACCAGTAATTACCTAACTCACTACTTACTACTTACTACTCACCACTCACTACTTACTACTCACCACTCACTACTTCAGATCAAACCGATCCAAATTCATCACTTTATCCCAGGCGGCAACAAAGTCCTTCACGAACTTCTCTTTTGCATCGGAAGCGCCATATACTTCCGCAAGCGCTCTTAGTTCGGAATGGGAACCAAATACCAGATCGGCACGGGAAGCGGTCCATTTCAATTGACCGGTCTTACGGTCGTATCCTTCGAAGAATTCTTTTTCCGGAGCCGTAGCTTTCCAGGCAATATTCATGTCGAGCAGGTTTACGAAGAAATCGTTGCTGAGCGCTTCGGGCCGATTGGTAAACACGCCATTTTTCGATCCATCGAAATTGGTGTTCAGCATCCGCATGCCACCCAGCAGCACTGTCATTTCGGGTGCGGTGAGTGTAAGCAATTGGGCTTTGTCAATCAGCAGTTCTTCAGTCGACACGCTATAGCGCGCTTTTTGATAATTGCGAAATCCGTCGGCAATGGGCTCCAGGGGAGCAAAGCTTTCCACATCGGTCTGTTCCTGGCTTGCATCGGTGCGGCCGGGTGTAAAGGGTACTTTTATTTCAACTCCCGCCGCTTTGGCGGCTTTTTCCACGGCGGCCACTCCTGCCAGCACGATCAGGTCGGCCAGGGAAATTTTCTTTCCGCCACTTGCCGTACTGTTGAACTCCTGCTGTATGCTTCCCAACACCTGCAACACTTTGGCCAGTTGGGCGGGATTATTCACTTCCCAGTCTTTTTGGGGTGCGAGGCGAATGCGCGCTCCATTGGCGCCGCCACGCTTATCGCTGCCACGGAAACTGGAAGCTGAAGCCCAGGCGGTAGATACCAGCTCAGACACAGTAAGTCCCGAGGCAAGTATATTTGCTTTCAGGGCATTGATGTCGTTTCCGTCAACCAGTGGATGATCCACGGCTGGAACCGGATCCTGCCAGATCAGTTCTTCCGCCGGCACTTCGGGACCGAGGTAGCGGGCTTTAGGACCCATATCACGATGGGTCAACTTGAACCAGGCGCGTGCGAATGCGTCGGCAAACTCATCAGGATTCTCAAGAAAATGTCTTGATATTTTTTCGTAAGCCGGATCGAGTCGTAGGGAAAGATCCGTGGTGAGCATGGTAGGACGATGCTTCTTCGATGCATCAAATGCATCGGGTATGATGGCTTCTGCATCTTTGGCCACCCATTGGTGGGCACCGGCCGGGCTCTTGGTCAGTTCCCACTCAAAGCCAAAAAGATTTTCGAAGAAATTATTGCTCCACTTCGTAGGTGTTTTGGTCCAGGTTACTTCCAAACCACTGGTGATGCTGTCGCCGGCCTTGCCACTGGCATAGCTGCTTGCCCAGCCCAAACCCTGTGCTTCCATATCGGCCGCTTCGGGATCAGCTCCCACATGGGTGGCAGGTGCCGCACCATGGGTTTTACCAAAGCTATGTCCACCCGCAATCAACGCCACGGTTTCATAATCATCCATAGCCATGCGCTTGAAGGTTTCGCGAATGTCGCGCGCAGCAGCAATGGGATCGGGGTTTCCATTGGGTCCTTCGGGGTTCACATAAATCAATCCCATTTGCACAGCAGCGAGCGGATTCTCCAGGTCACGATCTCCTGAATAGCGCTTGTCATCCAGCCATTTTGTTTCCGATCCCCAGTACACATCCTGCTCGGCTTCCCATACATCGGCACGTCCGCCCGCAAAACCAAAGGTTTTGAATCCCATCGACTCCAGCGCCACATTTCCAGCGAGCACCATCAGGTCGGCCCAGGAAATCTTCTTGCCGTATTTCTGCTTGATGGGCCAAAGCAGGCGCCGGGCTTTGTCGAGGTTCACATTATCGGGCCAGCTATTCAGCGGCGCAAAGCGTTGCTGCCCGCCACCCGCACCACCACGACCATCGCCTATGCGATAGGTGCCGGCACTATGCCAGGCCATACGGATAAACAAACCACCATAGTGACCAAAATCTGCTGGCCACCAATCCTGCGAATCGGTCATCAACGCATGCAAATCCTTCTTGAGCGCCTCATAATCGAGGCTTTCAAACTCTTTGGCGTAATCAAAGTCATCCCCCATGGGATCTGTCAGCGATGAATGCTGACGAAGTATATTCAATTTAAGCTGATTGGGCCACCAGTCGCGATTCTGCGTACCAGAACCCGCTACTGCCATTTTTTGCGCCGCGCCATGAAATGGACACTTGCCCGCGCTTTCATTTTGATTCATATAGAAAAGTATTTTAGACTTGGGTTACAAATGTGTGACAAAAATCGTAATAAATCTAATTGATTAAAATTATTGTCACATAGATACAATCTATATGATGAAAACGGCTATATAAAATAAACCGGATTGGGCCATACCCTTACCGGCAGATCCGGCTTGATGGCCAGGTCTTCGCGCATCAGCGCCATTTTACCAGGAAGCTCGGCTACGCCCAATGCCGACCACACAATAAAAATGGCCAGCAATAATTTTAGCCATCCGGGAAATTCTATACCCGTTATCTTATGGAGCCGGCGGGAAAAGGGTGGAACATAAATGAAAGAGAGCAGGGTGATAGAAATACCATACCCCTGATCGTTGCCCCAAAACATATTGAGCATCCCGATAGAAAAGGCAAGCAGCCCAAAGGCATAACTTATAAATTGCCCCAGGAAATAAAGCACAGGGTGCGAATAAAACAGATTGGATTGCATAACTACCAAGTTTAGTATACTGATAAATTACTGATGTTGCTGAATTCAGGGAGCACTCCGGATAAAGCGCAGCCTGCGCAAAAGCGGGTTGCTGTAATCCATGGCCACAACTTTTCCCTGCCCGTCTCGCATAAATCGAATAAACATCTGCGATAGCTGAAAGTGATCCCGGGCGATTGGTATTAATGGAAATTGGCGTTGCGGAGCGCGGTCCATCGACAACAAAAGTTGACCCTCCTCGGCTTCTATCCGGAATGCAGATCCCGCCTCCTCACTATGGTATGTTCCCACTATCGCAGCATAGTCCGGTTCATCAGGCTTCCAGGCTTTGGCCCTCGAAAAAGAGAGAATATAGCCATCCATCGAAACCAGGTCAAAACTATCGGCCGATATA
Organism: uncultured Citrobacter sp.; assembly: GCA_964395095.1. Classification (GTDB taxonomy): domain Bacteria; phylum Bacteroidota; class Bacteroidia; order Chitinophagales; family Chitinophagaceae; genus CAYMZZ01. Next base: position 172,719 of record CAYMZZ010000009.1, on the reverse strand, counting down.
AAATGGATACGAAAGGGATCATCAGAAAAATAATCGAGGTCGCTTCCAACCCGCTCGAATCGGTTATTGTCAACCGCATGCAACAGCGGTCCGTTTGCGATCCGCAGGCCCTTTTCCGCCAATACTAACTGAACAGGTCGAAGGCGCGAAGCGGTAATGAAAGTACCGGTATAGCTTTTCAGTGTTTTGTCATCGATGTTGTAAGAAACATGATGGGGTTTGTCCTGCGCAGCCTTAACGGCTTCATTACCCGCATAAAGACCGTAAATGCGGGTGGCGAAGGAAATGCGGTTGGTTCCATCTCCTGAATTACAAAGGATAGCTATGGAGAGTTTCTCTTCGGGAAAATAAGCCAAGAGTGATTTGTAACCTTCCGCGCTGCCGCTATGCCACCAGAAAGGTTGCTTTCCCAGGCTGTCCATATAGATACCACGCGCATACCTTAGTTCCCGGCCGCTATTGAGTTGGGTGGGTTCCATAAGTTTTGCTGAAACGAAAGCGCTGAGCTGGCCTGTTGCCAGTGCCTTATTCCAAACAATCAGGTCGGCGGCCGTGCTAATGAGGGCGCCGCCACCCCGCTCCAAACCTTCGAGTGTGGCGGGTTGCCAGCCCCCTCTACTCTTTTCATAAGCATTCGCCATTTTTGCGATGCCTTTATAACCCTGTACCTGGTAGCTGGTATGGATCATGCCCAGGGGGGTAAAGATTCTTTGCTGGCAAAACTCGCCGAAGGATTTACCACTCACCCGCTCAATGATTTCTTTGAGGAGCACATAACCACTATTGGAATAGGACCATTCGTTGCCCGGGACAAAGTTGAGCTCCTTTTGTTGCAGAATCAGCAAAAGCACGTCCATGGGCTTTGCCTGCAGCGGCCGCAGGCCCGTCCAGTCGCGTATACCAGAAGTATGCGTAAGCAAATGGTTAATGGTAATGGTATGGCCATAATCGGGCAGCTCCGGAATAAAGCGACGAATAGTATCTGAAAGTGAAATTTTCCCTTCTTCCACCAGCAACAAACTGGCGGCCGCAACAAACTGCTTGCTGAGTGAGCCAATGTCAAACTTTGCATCCGATTCCAGAGGTAGCTTTTTCTCCAGGTCGGCCATGCCATAGCCGCGGTTGATTTCCAGTTGACCATCTTTGGCGACGGCGCAGGCGCATCCCGGCGAATTTGGATCGGCCCAGGCAAATATTTTGTCCACTTCTGTTGCCCTATCCTGCGCCTCTGCGCAGGAAATACCCCCAAAGCAGGTAAGGAGGATCAGCCATACCAACGACGCAGAAAGTTTCCGCAGCGGATGTCGAACATCGTACACATTCATCAATAAGCCCATCATAATCTGACATTATGTTTAATTAAAAAGCACTTTGAAATACAAAGTAAATAGATAATTCGGGAAATCGCAAGCCGTTTATCCATAAATGCCAGAAATTTTATAGATTGTATGCATTATGGAAATACGTCATGAACACAACGAGAAAAAGGGGCGCTTCTATTATGAAGAAGGGGGCAAAACCCTGGCCGAAATGGTCTATGTAATGGCCGGAACGGAGAAGATGATCATTGAGCATACCGAAGTGGACCCCAGCCTGGAGGGTAAGGGTGTGGGCAAGAAACTGCTCGAAAGTCTGGTACAATATGTACGCCAGCAATCGATCCGGGTGATTCCACTTTGTCCTTTTGCCAATGCCACATTTAAGCGAATGAAGGAGTGGCAGGATGTGTTGGTGTAAGGTAAAATTTTGTCAGGGTAGACAACGCCTTCACGTTTTTCGTCTCCCTAAATTTTATCAATTTTTTCAGGATCATTCCTTCTACATTGCGCCACATTTTTGCAGTATTTGATTTGTAAGTGACGGAAGACAGGAATGCCATTATATGGCAATAAGACTACCCGGTCGGACCGCCCTCCGACCGACCCATACAATCATCGACTACTCAGGCATCTCGCTACCCCGGTCGGACCGCCCTCCGACCGACCCTTACAATCATCGACTACTCAGGCATCTCGCTACCCCCGGTCGGACCGCTCTTCCGACCGGGGGTTGCAAGCAACTGACTGTCATCGCTCCTTAAACCAATACTATAACCCTTCCCAAAAGACTACCACTCCTCACTCCTTTCGAAAAAGCCGGATCGTATAATCCAACAATCCCATATCCCCGCTGTCGCCATGACCGGGGATCACCCATTTCAATTGGGGAAATCTTTGCTTCAAATAGCCAACCGACCCGGACCATGCCTGCACATTGGCATCTTCCAGGTTGCCCTTCCCGGCATTCAGTGACTTGAGTAAACAGCCGCCAAACATCACCTGCTCCTCCGGAAAATAAGCCACGATATTATCCTGGGTATGCCCTTCACCCGGAAAAAGCGCCAGCACCTTCCACCCCGCCAGGTCCAGCAACATCGAATCGCTGAAACCATTGATCGGCACGGGAAACTTTCGTTCTTTCGCCAAAGCAATGGTCCTGTGCATGGCGAATGAAGGAACCTGTTGCTGATGGAATACGGTCAAGCCTCCCAAACAATCTTCATGAAAATGCGTGGGCACCACCGCCTTGACCCGGCACCGCAAACTGGATTGCACCCAGCGAATCAATTCCGCAGAGCTGCTGTCATTGGCGGGTGTATCAAATACGATGGCCTCCCCCTTGCGGGCCAGCAACATTCCATTGCAGGACACTTTGCCAAAACTCTCCGACTGAAAATAAGAGCTGTGCACATATGCATGGGGTGTAAGTCGGATTATGACCAGGTTTTCACTTTGATAAACGGTATCACTGGCCGTGATTTGGCGAGCGGTACCTGGCAATACTGTCCCCAACAGTAGCCAAAAAGAAATCAATACGGACCTGAACAGAAGCATACGATAATGGAAATTACTATCTGAGTTTAAGTTTTGCTATACCACACTACCTGTATTCTTCTTTCCTAAACAGGAAGGCAGCATTTATTGATTTATTGAGGACAAATTTTCCCTTTACTCTTGAAATCCTGGCACTGTTAAGATAACCCTGAACTAATCCTATGAACTCGGAACCATATTTAAACTCAATCTTATAGCTTTCAAACTTTGTACTGTCATTGGGTTTTCCCCCGAAACAACATTCAGAGTATTTTACCCTGCTAAAGTTTACAAGTCCCCAGTTGGTCAACCCGTTCATTTCAAGTTCATTCCTTATTTCCAAAATATCTTTTTGCGCGGTTTCCAGATCGCCTTCCAGCGTACAACTGTACCAGGTCTTCGCATCATTGTTTTTTATACAAGTCAGCAGAATTCTGCCCAACTCATCAGGCGTCTTACCACCCAGCAATGTTCTGGGTTTCACATAGGGCAATACCTCATCCGTATTGGGAGGGCTGTATCCTTCAACCAGCCTGGCACTTGATGAATTATCCACAGGCTGAATCCTGGGCCGGGTATTCATCAGGAGCCACTTTCCATTCTGATTCGACAACCAGGTTTTACCCAGTTTCTTAAAGCTGTCATCATCCGGGTTGTATTGTTGCTTTTCAATTTCGATTGTTTGATTGTCGAGCCATTGCACCTCACCCGACTCCCATCCCTTACCTGCTTCTGCATCGTAGGTATACTTTGCAAATGCACGTTTAACCGAACTGCCAATCGAATACATTTTTAATTCAGCGCCGCCATCTTCGTAAACATTATTGATGAACATCCATTTTTTATCAGGCGAAAAGACTGCACTCCAAAAGTTGAGGATCGATTCAGATGAGACCAGTCCCGAATTCCTGTTCACAAGGTTTACAGCCCCGTCTTCCACCAACAGCAAATAACTATTGGTTATATTATCATAGCCTATGTATTCGCCCATATGGTCATAAACTTTTAAACTGGGATTATACTTATTCTTGATGGAGATGGATTTCCCCGAGGTTAGTATTAACTTAATTTCATTCTTATTCACCCGGGTAACTTTGCCTTTTCCATATTTTTGAATACTTGCAGCTTCGCTCTCCGTGCCAGGCTCAGAATAGGTGCGTTGTCCCGGATCTACGGAATTTTCCTCAGCAGGCGGCGCCGGTGCTTTTTGCGTATCCGCGCCCTTCCCCTTCGACGTACTACCCGTAGCAGGCTGGGCCAGCCTCGTGAGATTTAAATCATAGTCATCAAACGCATTGTTTTTTGAAAAGAAGCTCCCTTGCAGGGATTGTCCGGGATTCTTAAGCCTGTATACCCCCTTCATCCAATTGAAGTCCGGAGATTCGCGCAATATGGCGTCTGTGGCCAAAACAATCTGCTCATTATTGATTTCCTCAATCGCTAATGTAGCTTCAAAAGAATGTACGGACTTATCAGCCAAAGTCAATTCCCGCAATTCCTTTAGTATATAACCCGACCTGGAATCCCGCTGCACAAATATGGTTTGCTTAATATTACCGAGAGCGGATAGATAAACGCCTTCGTACTTACCCAGGAATGCTTTGACATCCGACTCACTTACTTTTTTTGCCGATGCATAGTTGACGGTATCTGAATCGTTGAACCGAAACTCATTAAAGAACCATAGCACAGAATCCTTATACTGGTCGAATAAATCCATATTGGAACTAAAGACCAAACCGTGCGCCTTCCCATTGTGGATGGTTTTCTGAACAAGAAACTTAATACCCTTCTTTTTGGTCTGCCTTAGCTCCATTACATATCGCACCCATTCTTTATTGTTGATATAGATGTATTTTGTCTCCTGTATACTGATGGCATCCCCGCCTTGCTGTTTAGTAATTCGTAATTCTTCTTCGTTAAACTTTCGTAAATCAGCATCCTTAAACGATGCGTTGATCAGCGTTTGTTCAAACTGAATAGTTGGCAAAAAAGCGGCTCTCGACCTGGTAGGCGCTACAAGCTGCCATTGAACCGCTCCATTTTTTGTGTTCTCCAATTCCCAATGGCCGGGAATCACCGCTCTATATGTGCTGTCGGCATCATATTGAAACTTCATATAAATCTGAGCCCGGGTAAAAACGGAAACTAAAAGGCAGGACAGGACAAAACAAATCAGTCGCATTTGATCAGGTTTAATGGTGGATTGATGATGGTTATTTGTCGGAAAAGGCAATAGCTTCCCGCCCAATTAAGATACTAAGATTTAATACAACTGCTATATTAAATTTAAGGGAGCAACTTGAAGACCCGGCATAACAGGTCGGTCTAATGATGGTAAACATTTCGCGAGGCTTCTGCTGATTATTCTTTCCATATCCGGCACACAACAAAAAGAATCTTTTTTGTATGGCCCCTGTCTGTTCAACTGTAAATACCTTCCATCGCGCTTTTTGAACTCTCATTTTATCAACTCAATTTTGGAATTCAAAAACCCAGTGGTTTGCCGCAAAAACTCCTGCTGATTTTCGGGCAAAAAGAACCCAATATGCTCCGCATAGGGCAAAATCCATAAATGTGCATCGGGAATATGCCGAAACATCATGAATGCGTTTTCCACCGGTGCGGCCGGGTCATCGTCCCCATGCACTATCAATGTTTTGGCCCTGATGCTGGCCAGTATATCGGGCGTAAAAGCAGGGTCACCGTATAATTTCCTGAAATGCCAGAACTGCCGGGCGATCAAACTTCCTTTTGTGGCTCCATGCAGTTGCCGATACTCGGCGGGATCCGTAACGAAATTGTCGGGCCCACCCAGCGAATTAATAAAACGCCGGGTGGCTTCGGAAAAATAAAGCTGTCCCGCAATGACTATAATTTTTTGGGCTATGGCTGGTTTCATCGTGGCCAGGTACAGCGTAATAAAGGCTCCGGAGCTAAAGCCCATAATGGAAAGGCTGTCCAACTTCAAGGCCTCAATCAACCCCATCACCTGAACGGCCGCCTGCTTGTGCAGGTAGATTTCTGTACTATCCATGAGATCAGATCGCCCATGCCCGGGAAGGTCAATGGCAATCACACGATAGGATTTTGCCAAATCCGCCACAAAGGGTTTCCAATCTTCCAGCGTACGCCCAAATCCGTGCAATAGCAGCAGAGCCGGTCCCTGTCCACTCTCTTCATAATAAACCCTTTGCCCATTTACCGAAAGGTATTTTCCGTTGGCTGATGCTGGCAATTGCGCGGATGCGGAACGAACAAGCAGGCATAAAACCAAATACAGGCAAAATCTGCTGATCAATCTCATAAAGGAGTTTTAGGTGAACAGATATGATATCGGGCTAATGGAGAATAGGGAGAAAATGGTTGGGATGCCAGGCTTTATGGCTCAACGGCAAGCTTCTTTCACTCAACTAAAACCCAAAACGAAACAATTCCGAATCTTTCAGGTTTCATCTTTTAGCATATTTGCCGATACATCAAATATAAGTTTTCCGCCTGGTTCCCCATGGAGAGGGCACCCGGAAGAACTGGCATCAAAAACCTAAAACCTTCATCATGAACACAAGTGCTTCAACGGTAAACCCCAATAAAGCCCTCTGGGAAAAGGGCGATTTTACGCAAATAGCTCAAACCATGCGGGAGAGTGGCAAAGACCTGGTGGCGAAACTCGGCATACAGAAAGGGCAGCGGGTGCTGGACCTGGGCTGTGGCGATGGCACCACGGCTATTCCTGAGGCGGAACTGGGCGCCGATGTATTGGGTGTGGATATCGCCAGCAACCTGGTGGAGGCCGGCAACCTGAGAGCCAAAGCCGCAGGGCTGACCAATCTGCGCATCCAGGAAGGCGACGCTACCCAGCTCGTTGATCTGGGCGACCAATCCTTCGATTGGGTGGTCAGCGTTTTCGGTGCCATGTTTGCCCCCAAACCTTTTGATGTGGCCCGGGAAATGGTACGCGTAACGCGCCCTGGTGGCACCATTGTAATGGGCAACTGGATTCCTGGTGATCCTACCCTGGTAGCACAAATTCTGAAAATCAGCTCGGCCTATACCCCACCCCCGCCAGAAGGCTTTATCAGCCCCATGTTATGGGGTGTGGAAGAACAGGTGATCGATAGATTTGGAAAAGCGGGTATCGCAAAAGACAATATTTCTTTTGTGAAAGACGCATTTACTTTCCGGGCCCCTTATTCACCTGCCGAATTTGTGAACAGGTTCCGCCACTTCTATGGCCCAACCATGAATGCTTTTGAAGCAGCGGAAAAGAATGGAAAAGCCGAAGACCTGCAAAGTGAACTGGAAGAACTCTTTAATCGGCACAACGAAAGCGCTAACCCCTCGAACACCTCCATTACAGCCAACTTTCTTCGGGTGATGGTAAAAAAATCGTAGTTAGAACTATATACCGGATCATCGATTGATCTGCTCCCGAATAAATAACAGGGTATTGGTTTTAGGGATTTGTATATGCATGTCGTGCATTCTGTTTGCCCGGTTAAATGGTTCTCTCAGATAAAGACCGGATACTTTGTCTTTGATGGAATCCCAGAGCGAATCGCTATTGTCTGCTACCCGGCAAAACTTCAATTATACCGATGCACCCAGGTTAAAAGAAGGAATTATGGGACTTAGATAAATGGCTTTGCAGGCGTTCATGATTGCAGGTATTTGTTCGGAAGGTTTTCAGGAACATAATCAATAGCGTATCGTGATTTCAATAGCAACGATACAACCTGGTAAATATCCTTTTCCTTTCGCTGAAATTGTGGAAGCAGCCCCATCATGGCATAGCTAATGGGATTAACGGCGGGAATGAATGTTTCCCAATCATAGCCTTTACCCCATACTAATCCAGGTATGGTAATTGCCAAATCCGCTCCCTTGCTATCCAAAAGCAGCAACATATCCATGCACGCATTGGTATGTTGATTGACGGTATGAAATATCGGCGTCTGTCCCCCAAAGCCATATTGGTCAATTCCGGCTTTTGCATCCACATCAGCACCATATTTAAGTAATACTTCCGCACACCCAATATGGTTGTATTCTGCACAAATGTGCAACATGCCAGCGTTGTATAACGGAGTAAATGCGCAGTTGAGCGAGTAGGTCTTCGTCAATAAGGCCTGATCCTTCTTCAGTAAAGCTTCCAGGCCCTCTGCATCATCCTGGAGTATTGCCAACAAAGCCTTATCCTGAAAATCAAGACCATGATCAACAAAAGTCTTCACACAAAGCTTAAATCGGGGACTTCGCAAATACATATTGATCAACGCAAAAACCAGCGGCTTTCCTTCGAAAAGCTGGTTTGGATCCACCCCCTTTTGAAAGCACCCGGCTATTTCTTCCGGAGAATGGGTCTCAAAAGCTACCAATATCTTTTGGAGATAATCCATAACAGGAGGATGGCGTTTTCTATCGCTTATAAAAAATATAGTCGCTGGCCAATGGCTCCAGGCCCTGTTGCCGGAATTCCATGGCAATCTGCCCTCGATGGTAAGTGCTGTGGTTAATAACATGAAACAGGATATCGCGCACGCTGCTTCGGAATGGAACCCCTTTGCTCGTAACGTATTCAATGGTTTCATTCAGATCAGCCCTATCCAGTATCCGCAGTGAATGGTCAAAGTTGGCCTTGTCCATTTCCTTCAATGTCTCCATAGGATTAATATCCCATACTCCCACTGCCGGTTTACCTGCTTCGAGGCGATGATTCCAGATATGCTGGGCATTCAAAATATGGTTGAATAATTTCAGGGCATTCCCTGGCGCCTGGCTGGCATGGGTAGCGAATATGTCCGCCAGTTTTTGGTTGTAGTGATGGCTGTATTCGAAAAGTTCCTGGAAGAAGGGTTTCATGCGTTGCAAGATTATCGGGGGCTAAGTTCCCGAAAATTGCTTTCTGGAAACAACAAAAACTGAAAAAATTGCTCCTTCCAAAGAGCAATTTTGTCGGCAAGCAATTATAAAACCATCCATCAACCGGCATTCAAAGTGTAATGATCACCCCCTGCTTTACCCTTAGCTTAATTCTTTTTACATTCGTCAAATCCTCAAGTGGGTTAGCTTCAAGTGCAAGAAAACTGGCCTCAAATCCCTCCTTTAGCTCGCCAATTTTTCTTTCGGGGAATATGGTTTTAGCAGTAGCGCTGGTCCATATATTGAGTAGTGTCGTGTTGTCGAATACACGAAGGTCATGCAGATAAAAGACTTCGCGAAGAGAATTGTCGGCAATATCATCACTGCCAATTGCCAGGGTGACACCCTGTTCCAGCAGAATCTTTAAAGTATTGATCTGGTATTGCCGTGCAAGCGACCTGTCGGTTTCCTTCACCATGCCGCCCTGAAAGAGGCTGATCGCCGCGGTAGTAACTACCACTATACCTTTTCTGGCTGCATCCCTGGCATCTTCTGCAGCAATCAGTTGGTTTAAAGACCCGCTCTCAAAACGCGGTAAATGATTGATCTCATCCACTCCTACCGATACTGCCCGACGGAAATCCGCCGCATTAATCACATGAGCTGAAATCCGCAAGCGTTCCTTCCTCGCCTTTTCCGCAATTTTGGGAAGCAATTCCGGGTCCAATCCTTTCATATAAACCGAAGAATCATCCCTGAGTCTTTCAAAATTGTCTGAGTGCCACAAAAAAGTTTTAATGAAATCTGGCCGCTGTGCCATAATCTCCGGCCACTTACGGTCCAACTCTGCTTCGGAGTTAACAGTGAAATACCGAAAATCCTTTAACTGTTCCAGTGTGTAGCCCTTATTAAATCCAAGGGCAGGATGCCATTTCTCCACGATAAAGATGGGCATGCCTCCAGTAGCGGTAATACTTCCCTGAGAAAAAACGACATCAATCGTAAGCGGGTGCTTGTCGCTTAGTTTTGTTCTTTTCTCTTCGTTCATGGGCAGATTTCCGGGAATCTTTACATAAAAAACACCGGCTGCCAGATAATTCTTAATGGCTTTCTGGTCCAGCTCGTCTGAACCTGTTCCGATACTATGATTATGGGCGTCCGCAAAGGGTGGAACAATATAAGCTCCTGCCAGGTCTATCACCGAATCGGGTTCGATGGGTTTTTCTCCAGTGAAAAAACCCTCCATGCTATACATATCCCTTTTCTCAAAACTACTAACATTAAACCAGTTCCCATTGATATAATGGATTACCTGCGATGACTTTTGCGCACACAGGAACAGGCTTAAGAAAAGAAATGGCAAGGTCAGCAGATGCCGCATAGCATCAATTTTGTAATGAGAAAGAATAATCAAAACAAATTCTTCGCAATAAAGTCTCCTATACTTTGCCAGATCCCGGTCATCCGCATTTCCCAAACCAGGTAACAGGCGGCAATCGCGGCGAATACGATGGCATAGGCCTTATAAGAACGTTCGCGCCAGTAATCGTTCAGCATCAGCAGGGCTGCAATTCCAGCCATCACATACATCACAATATCTACCGACTGCGAAAGGGGCATATGAAAGTAAACCCCCAGGGCACGTCCCAGTCCCGGTCCTATCATCAATATGCCCGTACCAATCATATAGCGCATGTGCTGGTAAGTATGGCGGCGGTTAAGGATGGCCAGTATGTAAAAGAGCGCGAAAGCCAGCATATTGGGGATCGGAAGGGCGATTTCCGCAATACGCAGTTCAGGTGGCAGGGGCGGCTCGGGCCGGTAATAACTGAATTTCGACACCAGGAAAATAGACAACACGACCAATGGCGCCACAATGAAACTGGATTTTCCGATGAGCCGGTGAATACTTTGCTTTTTCCAAAGAATCAGCAAGGGCTGTACAATCAAAAATCCCATCCAGATCAGCATCATGGCGCCATGAAAATGATGAATAAAGGCAAACCCTTCAAATGAGGGAAAGAAAACAATATAGGTTCTGTAAAACCCCCAGGTTAGTACCGCCATTATCAACACAAAAAATAAACTGATACGGCCATAAGGAACAGTTGTCGCTGATTTCATATAATTCTAAGAATTTTCCTGGTAAAATGGATTCGTTTGAAATGCTGCTACGCCTTTAACAGCATTATGGACAACTCACATTTGGGTTAAATTTGGCGAACATCCCGGAGGGATTGTCTTTGTAGAGCCAAACATGCAATGTCCAATGTGGTATAGGCAGCGGGGCTCCTCCCACATCAAATGGCTGATCGCCAAACATGGGAGCATCCTGACCAATGTCGATAACAACATACTCAACTGCCACGAGTTTCAGGCTGCCGCCCGGACCTGATTCATAAAGCACTACTTCCGGCTGCAGGGGATCAAATGCCGGATCCACACGTCCGGGATTCACCCAATGATAGCCCATACCCCCGATACCGGGAACAGCCACACACTCATCGGTGGGCTCAAAGCCGGCCATTATTGCCTGCGTGGTCGAATGAAACCGGGCATTGGCGCTTTTCACCATCTTTACCAGGCCTGCATGGGAGTGGCCATGCCGTGCGGCTACCGACTTATCACCTCCCTGGCCAGCAGCCGGGGAAAGTTCGGGTGAGGAAAACGCATCATCGACAGGCAATTGCTTCGATTCCTTCTGACAGGAAATGATCAGCAGCATCAATAGCAGTGACAAAAGAACCCTTAAGGTTAAAATTTGCTTGTTCATGTTTGATGGTTTTGGTGAAGAAATTGATTGGCTCAATAAACCTCCGGCAACTCATTCCATGTAAGAGGGAAATTAGCCTTCAGCAACAGGCCTGGCAAGCCCCAATGAATAAGTGGGCGGGAATGGTTGTATAAATGGGCGGAAAATGTAGCTTTAGTACATGCTTCGCCTGCGACTATCCTGGCTTTTGGGATGGATGCTGATAGCCCCACTCATTGGCAATGTGCAGCCATTGCCCCTGAAATATTATACCGTAAACGAGGGCCTGGTATCGAATTCCATCCGAAGAATTTTTCAGGATAGCCAGGGATACCTGTGGATTGCCACCCTGGATGGATTGAGCAAATATGATGGTTACCGGTTCACCAACTACACCCGGGCCAATGGCATGCCCTGGGACCTGGTAAATGATATGCTGGAAACGGATGATGGCCAGCTCATTTTCGCCTGCAATGATGGCCACCTGGTATGGATCCATAATAACAGGATTGTAAAGACCGCCAAACCCGGACCGGTCATCAACCGCTTTCTGAAAACAGCCTCAGGTGTGGTGCTGGCCGCCACCGACAAGCAGGGAATACATGAATGGAAGGGAGAAAAGCTACTGAAACCAGCTCAGCCCTTTCCGAATGACGATTACTATTCATTACATGCAGTTAACGACAGCATACTCCTTGCCGGTTCGGGTGCCTCCGTACAATTGCTGACCACGAACCTTGAATTGATCTATCGCTATGAACTGGCCAGTTTTTCGGGCGAGGAAAACCGTGCGTTTAGCGATAGCCGCGGCCGATTATGGACCTCCCATTTTCCGGGCTTTGCGCAACTGGGAGATCGAAGGGTGCTGGATCTGCCGGCTGCCCTTCGAATTTTGCCCTTATCAGCCAGCGCCAACATTCGCCAGATTTATGAAGATAGCGAAGCCAATATCTGGGTTGCCGGTATACTGGGCCTGGTTCAAATTGGAGCCAACAATCGGGTAAACGTATTCGGAAAAAAGGACGGGCTTCTGTCGGATCAGGTCAACTGGATCGTTGAAGACCGGGAAGACAATCTTTGGATAGGCACTTCGCAGGGACTATGCAAGCTGCCGGCAAAAAACCGTGCCAGCAACTTTACGATTGATGCCCAAAACAACCTTTACCTGTTCTCAACAGTGGAAGAAGGTTTGATAGCTGTTGCCACCGACAACTGGCGTCAATTTGACTTTCAGGAAAAAAAATGGCGGATCATGGATCACCGCCGAAAGGCTGACTATGTGCTCTATGAAAAAATTCCAGGCAACCCTCCATTGCTGACAAACAAGGGTCGCCTGGTCCCCATCGGTTCTTCGGCAGGCAGGATCTTTCGGCAATACCTGAACCAGGTGGAAGGCTTTCTGTATTATGTGATACAGGATTCATCCGATCATTATTTTCTGAGCAATGCCACTTCCTTTTATATCTATGACGGGCAAAAAATAATACGCGATACCAGCTATCGATATAACATCAATGGCATGATAACCGGCATGGCGATCGATAAAACCGGGCACCTCTGGATCGCCACCTGGAACAATGGCCTCATTCGTCTGAAATATGATAAAAAAAATGCTGCCCTGGTAGTAGTGGACAGGAAGTCTTTTCTTCCGGGAGAACTCATCCGCTATTTACATATTGACGCCAACGACAAAGTATGGGTGGGTACCCGGAATAGCGGACTTTTTCAATTAACTAAGAAGGGGAATGATGAATATGCAATGGAACAATGGACCACCCGGCAGGGACTTAGCTCCAACTGGATACAGCATATCGCCAGCGACGAAAAGGGAAATATCTGGATGGCCTATACCTATGGAATCGATAAACTGGTGAAACAGGAAGATGGGGATTACAGGGTATTTAATTTCAGCAGGATCCATAATTATTTCGAAACTGTCTCCAGAATATTGCCCCAGCCGGGCGCTGAGCTTTGGCTTATCGGCAACAATGGGTTTATGATGCTGAAGGATGGGGAACTGGAAAACCAGCAGCCCTGGCCTGTACTGTTCAGCGAAATACAGGTAGCCGACTCTGTTTATCACCCAGAAAACATGCCGCTTGAACTGGCGCATCGGCAAAACAGCCTGCGCATAGCTTTTTCATCGCCCAGTTATATCAATGAAATGCAGGTCATGTATAGCTATCGCTTATGGGGAGCTGCCGATACCAACTGGTCGGAGCCGCATAACCTGCATAGTGTTTCCTTCGCCAGTCTGCGCCCCGGTGATTATCGCTTTGAAGTGCGAACGATGGGATGGAATGGGGAATGGGGGCCAATCAGCAGTATAGGTTTTTCTATTTTACATCCCTGGTGGCAACGCAACTGGGTTCAGTTGATCGCACTCTTGTTGCTGGCTTTTACAATCAGTTGGCTGGTGCGGCGCCGCATACGATACATCCGGCACGAAGCGGAAATGCAACAACAACTTGCAGAAACTGAAATGATGGCTCTACGGGCACAAATGAATCCCCATTTCTTATTCAACTCACTCAATGCCATCGACAGCCTGATTCAAACCCGGCAAACCGATAAAGCAACCACTTACCTCGGCCGCTTTGCCAAACTGCTTCGGCTCGTACTCAACAGTTCGAAAAGCAAATGGGTGTCATTTGATAAAGACTTTACCGCCATAAAGCTTTACCTCGACATGGAAAGATTCCGGAGCGGTGGCAAATTTCAGTTTGAAATAGAGGTTGATCCCGAACTGCTCCATGGAGGGTATTCCGTACCACCCCTGCTGGTGCAGCCCTTTATCGAAAATGCCATTTATCATGGTCTGATGAATAAGCAAACTGGCGACCGAAAATTGCAGATTAAAATATCGCATCAGGATGATTATATCATATACCAGATAACCGACAATGGAGTGGGTCGCGCGCGCGCCAAAGAGCTCAATGCGCTTAACAGGCCCGAACATGTGTCTTATGGCCTGCAGATTGCCGAACAAAGGCTGGGACTGAATAATGGAGGCTGCGGCCAGGAATATATCCGTATTCATGATCTGCAGGAAGAGGGAAGTGCAAGCGGAACATGCGTGGAACTAAAAATAAAAGTACACAACCACTAAGCCATGGAAAAGCTCAACGCCATCCTGATCGACGATGAACAAAGCGGCCTGCGCTCGCTATATGAAAAGCTGCAAAGACATTGTAAGCAAGTGGAAATATTGAAGTGCTGCGATTCGGCCGAGAAGGGGATTGAAGCCATCAACCATCTTCATCCAGACCTTGTTTTCCTCGACATAGAAATGCCTGTAATGAATGGCTTCATACTATTGCAAAACCTTCACTACAAAAACTTTGAACTGGTCTTTGTAACCGCCTACGATCATTACGCCATCAGAGCTATACGCTATAGTGCCCTCGACTATCTCCTCAAGCCGGTGGAGGTGGATGAACTGCAGGCAGCAGTGGAAAAAGCGTTCAATAAAAGACAATCCAGTAGCTCCCAAAACCTCCGGCTGGACCTCTTGCTGGAAAATCTTGGAACCGAAAAAAAGAAATTTCAGCGCATCGCCATACCGCAGCGCGATGGCGTGCAATTGGTAAAAATAGAAGAGATCATCTACCTGGAAGCCTCGGTAAATTATACCATTCTCCATCTGCATGGAGGCGCCAGGTTATTGGCCAGCCGCAACCTCAAGGAATACGAAGAGCTGCTGCCTGCCGACTTCTTTGTGCGTATTCATCATTCCTTTATCATCAATGTGAATTACGTGGAAAAATATATCCGCGGTGAAGGGGGGCAGGTAGTACTCTCCAATAAAACCACCCTTGATGTGGCAAAGCGAAAGAAACAGGAATTCCTGCGGGCTATTGGATTATAGTAATCTGTCCAGTTTTTCCAGGTAACTCAAAAATTAATAGTCCGCAAAATTGGACCCAGGTTAAGAGCCAACAAACACTAAAGGCAAAGTAACCACTCCGGGAGTAAAAATTGTTACAGCCATTTTTCATGCTTTGAATGGCATTAAAATAAAATTTTTTACAGCCAGGTAGAAAATATTGTAAGGAATATCCCGGTTCGCCGTCTTTAGGAAAAAGCTCCATGAAATTTATCGGAATAATCGCTTTTGCCAGCGATGTTGTTGGTCAAAGTTGCACCGATGCGGGTTGCTGCAGCATCGACAATCTGATGGCACGGGCGCTCATCGTCAGCGCTTGTTTCACCCAGAGCAAAATTGTGAATCGCAGTAAAATTATTCCCCCCATTCCACCACCAGCAGGTAAACAGGCTTTGGCTCCAGCCTGGCAACGATATCCATCCATTGCTGCTGTACACTTTCCTCTAATATTCCGGATCCACTCCATATTTCCGGGCTGCACAAGCAACCGAGCGAAGGCGTGCAGGGATAATAGGGCTGATGCGTATAATACCATTCAGGGATGGTAGTGCCATGGGCTATTATTTCAGAACGCCCGATCCTGCCCGCATGGTACGACTCATAAAGGCCCGGAAATTTTCCCAGGGGACCGAGCAATGCCTGGTACTGCTCATAAGCATTCAGGGTATCGGCGAAAAAGGGTTGATCGGCTGATTCCAATGGCATTACCAGTTGCAGGTTGGGCGTGGGACCGATCCAGTTGTTGTTGGAAACACCCGTACCCAGAATCCTGTGCAGGCCCTGAGGAGTATTGCCGTTGGTCAGGTACCAGGGCATATTGGTGATGGATCTCGCCAGTTGAGTAAAGCAAAACGGTTTCCCTTCCGCATCGCTCAGCCATTGGTGATCGGCTGTTCGAATCATCAGGCAGCCGGGTTTATCGCGGTTGCGGTATTGAAAACTCACCAGCAGGGTTTGCGCTGGCAGAAAATGCTTATCGAGCAAATCATCCTTTTTGGGGAAAACCGGCGCAGGGCCCTTCCATCTTTGCTGGTAAAATACGGCATAGTCTGATTGCTGAAATGCCTGATCCAGCTCCAGGTTGGGGAAATCTCCCGCCAGTGCCAACTGTTCCAGCGCCATGGCCTTTACCTTCTTGTTGCCAAGCATCATCCAGTTTTTCTGTAACACCGTGCTAAACTCACCGGGAAACAGGGTAAGCAGCATTTCGAGTAAGGACTGTTGAAAATGGGGTGGTTGTTGGAAAATACTGTCGAGGATACCCGGTAGCCGTTCCTTTAATCCCGATGGCTTATACAACATCAGCTCCATAGCCCAGCAGGCTCCTTTCCATTCATTCAGGGTTTGTTGGCTGATGGGTTTGGCGATGCAGGCATCCACTTTCTCCACCAGGCTGGCCGTAATGGAATCGCGAACTGGCCGGGATGCAAAGGAGAATTGCCGCGCATTGGAATCCTGGCATCCCGCGGCAAGCCAAAGTATTATGGGCAGTAAATAGCGTAGTTGTTTCATTTATTTCTGTTTGATCAACAGCGCGCTGGCAACCGGTCTTTCCACCCCATTGTCGCCCGGCCTCACCGTGAGCCTGTTGGCAATGACCAGCGAAGTGGAGCCACCCCCATCCAGGTTAATAGCGTTGCTACATCCCAGTTCGCGCAGCATGGCAGCCAGCTCCTGTAGATTGACACCCGCATAGCCACCCAAAGTGTTATCTCCTTCCACTGCCAGCAGCAGCACCATGCCATTGGCCGTATGACCAATAGCCGAGCGCGGCCTTGAAGAACTGTTGTTGATGCTAATCAGTTCGTCCTCATCGGAAATCAGAAGAGCACCATCTTTTACCAACATGGGCGAGCCCCCTATTGCACTTATTACCTCCCAGGGACTTCCGCCCGCCGGAAAGGACGTATCCGGCACCGGCTGCGGCATACTGCCCGCCCGGTTGGGACTCGGCGCAGGGTATTGATAGATATTGTCGTTGCCGGCACCAATATTATAGATCCAGGCCACGGAGGGCTGCCCCGTAGTGTTTACGCCAAAAGCGGCACGGGTTGGAAAATAAGCTGTGCTGCTGCCATTATAATCGCGGTTAACGGATTTGATATTGGGTGCCAGCACGGAATTGTTGTACTTCACTAAACTATAGGAACTGTTGCCTCCAAAGTATCCCCCGTTGATGCAGGCATAGCTTACCCCTGGTTCCTGCGAAATAAATTGCAGAGGTTTCTTTGCCGTGTTCGACAACACGGGTTTAAACTCAAACCTGTCGAGCTTACTATCATAAGCCAGGCAGAAAGCCCTGGTAAGTTTTCCATTGTAAACCGAATCATAGCTATATACCTGCATACCGGTAGGCAGGCCGGTAGAATAGCTCGCATTGTACTTCCAGCCCTGGGGCAGCGCAACAAGCGGTGTAACCGGTACCGGGGTAGTACCCGGACCCGTTCCGCCACCCGAGGTCGTTCTCTTGGAACAGGAAACGACCAGGATCAATACTGGGATACATAATATTGTGCGCAACATTACTGGATGGTTTGGTATAGCAGGCCCTGGAGACGGTTAAGGGTTTCATAATAAAAAAACACTTCGCCGGTAAATCCGTATTGCCGGTTGAGCTTCAGCATCTGGTCGGTTAATTCCCGGCTGCTTTGGTAAGCATCATCACCAAGGGAAGTGAGTATGCCCGGAAATACTTTTTTCTTGTATTCGGCGGGTAACAGTTCGTCCAGTTCCTTTAATATTTTCTCGTAGGCTTCTATGGAATAGCGGTAGAGCTGGGGAATAATATAATCCGCATAGCCTCCTTTCAACCATTGGGGCCAGTCTTGCAGGTACTCCTCTTTGCTCCAGGGATAGAGGCTCGGCGCCCAGGTAACGAGGCAGGAAGGTTCCTCTTTTTTAACAGCCTCGTATAAGGTTTTGCCAAAGCTGCTCAGCTTATCGGCTTTCCATTGAAGAAATGCGGGCTCTTTGGGATTATCAGGCAGCGCAGCGCCCTGGTGTTCTTTGGCAAATAATTCGCGGGTGTAGGCGTCATACCCCCCTTCGGCTGGCATGGCAGGCAGGCGATCGTCGCCCTGTATACCATCCACCTCGTATTTTCGTACCACTTCGAGCACCATCTCCTGCATCAGTTGCTGCACTTCGGGATGCAGGCTGTTCCACCAGTAAAAACCATTCTTCTGCAGTAAGCTTCCGTCTTTTTTTCTACCTGCCCAATGCGGATATTTTTGCAGCCATACCGAATTGGAATCTTTATAAGAATAAGAGAAACCAAATTCAAACCAGGCATGCACTTTGAGGCCGGCTTTGTGCGCCTGCTTTACGATGTATTTGATTGGATCAAATTTTTTGTAAACCGGATCCTGCTTGATACCGATATAGCGCTCCATCACCTGGCTGGGATACATGGTAAGCCCGCCATTCCATACCACCACAAAAATGCTGTTGAGCCCGTTCTTTTTACAATTGGCCACCGCTTCCCGGATATTCTTTTTTGAGAGGAGCGCGTCGCTGGCCACATTGGTGATCCAGGTCCCTTTGATGGGTTCTGTTTCCTGCGCCTGTGTGGTGCCAATGGTACCAAGCAGCAAAACAGCGAAGAAGGTAATAAATAGTCGCATTTAAAGGAGTTGATTTTTATATTCCCGATAACGATTATAAAGGTGATGTGCGGATGGATACATCGACTGCGGACTCATGAAATGTGAGAATTCAAAGCTGATGGCTTTGTCGTATCCCGCTTTTCGGGCCGCTTCCAGTTTTATACGGAGCTTCTCAAACTTGATGGGAAGAAATTTGATGGGCATATCGCGGTCAAAGCTTTCGCAATTGGTCCAGCTTTGCAGCCGGTACTTATCCGCCAGTTGCTTATTAATCAGCAGGTAATCGGATAGTTCATGTAGGTCCACATGGCCATCCTGAAAAGCTACCGCATCAACCACATCTTTGATTCCATCGAATATTTCATTCCATTCGCGCTCGTGTTCTACCAGGGAAACCGATTGTTCTTTGGTCAATTCGCTGCTACTGGCCATCACGGCTTTGCGTCCATCGATCCAGGGTGAAATAAAAGTGGGCAGGTTACCACTGATCTGCTTGCATTGTTTTCCCATGGCCTGGAAGGCTTCGATAGCGCCCTTGGTGCGGCGGCTGATTTCCATGCTCAGGTACCAGCCCTTAAAGGATGGATGGTGGCCATAGCGTTTCCATACTTCTTCCGTTACATAATAGTTATCTTCTATTTCCGCGGCTACATCACCGGTATCCCAGAAGCGGCCACTATCGTACAAACCAAAATAAAAGTGCATCTGGTATTTATCGGCCAGCGAAAGAAAGAGTTCCACCAGGTCCACCGGCGGCACAAAGCATCCATGCTTTTTCTCCAGGAAGCTGGAAGGATAGGTCATCATGCGGCGGTAGCCACAGCGAATCATAATGACCGTATCGATACCCGCCGCTTTCATGTGTTGAAAATCCTGGTCCCATTCTTTAGCGCCCCAGTTCTGGTGGGGTATATCATGGCTTATTTCGTCGATAAAGGTTCCGGTGATCAGCATACTATAAATATTTTCCCTGTAAAATTATCTCCTTCCATTTCAGGTACCCCGCACCGGTCAGGTGCAGGCCATCGTTGGTATAGCGGGCATCCAGCCTGCCTTCCTTATCAGTAAAATGGGGATAGAGATTGATAAAACCGATTTTATATTGACGACAAATACTCTCCAGCTCCCTGTTCACATAAAGAATATGCTCCGTTTTATTCTGATGGTTCTTAAAATCGGTGAACACATTATTGGTAGGCAGCAGGCTTTGAAAAAAAAGCCTGGCTTGCGGAGCCTGCTGGCGGAAACTATCGATTATCCGCCGATAATTGCGAAGAATGATGGAATCAGGAATGCCGCGCGCAATATCATTAATTCCAATCATGATGAAGACCTTCCGTGGGTGGCGCCGGATGATCTCGTGCAAACGGTTTAGAATCCCAAATGTATTGTCGGCGCTGATACCTCGGTTCAGCATTTTCTTACCCGGAAATAATTCAGTCCATTCACACCCATCGGTAATACTATCCCCCAGCCATACCGCTGCCGGCCGGGAGTCCTTCATGGTTTCAAACATCGATAACTTCTGATCATAATAATAAAAATGAAAAGAAGAATCATAACCGGGCTGCGCCTTTACAGCGGGCCCGGAGCAAAGCAGCAATAGTATCCCAATCAAT
The DNA here is from genome assembly GCA_964395095.1 of uncultured Citrobacter sp. Classification (GTDB taxonomy): domain Bacteria; phylum Bacteroidota; class Bacteroidia; order Chitinophagales; family Chitinophagaceae; genus CAYMZZ01. Next base: position 152,143 of record CAYMZZ010000009.1, on the reverse strand, counting down.
CTTTGCATTAGTCCAGTTTTTTGATGCGGTCGTACCAGGTGAATTTCAGAATAACGCTGATGATGGCAAACAGGAGGAAGAGCCATAAGGCGCTGCTGAATTGCCTTATCACCAGGTATATGGGCATCACGATCAGGGTCATTTGCCAAATGATGCCGAGCACCACATTCAGGGCATCGATCCAGAAATTTTTATTGGGAATGAATGAACCGTTATTCTTCAATGCCCATGCTTTTACCGGTTTCCACCAACCCCAGGGATTCGTTTTTTCGTAAAAATGGAGGAGCGATGCCTCATCCTGCTTTTTGGTGAATAGTGAAACAAGAATGGCCGCCGTAAGACTTAACGCCATGTTATAAGGAAAGCTCATCACGAGGTGTTGGCCCCCACTCAGCTCCTTCCAGGTAAAAATAAAAAAGATAGAAGTAAGGGTACCCGTTAGCATTCCGGCAAAATACCCCCAGCCATTGAGCCGCCACCATACCCATTTCAGCACATTGGGTACCACAAAACCGGCATAAAGTCCGCCGGTGATGATATCGAACATGGTTTCCACATTGGTCATAAATAATCCAATACTTAACCCAACGAGTACAATGATGGTGCTGCTGAGATAACTCATCCGCACATATTGCCGTGGCTCTGCGTTGGCATTTATATAGCGCTTGTAGATGTCGTTGACGATATAGGCGGGTCCGCTGTTGACAAATGCGCTAAAGGTACTCATGAAGGCGGCCAGCATGCCGGCCATAATCAGACCTTTGGCACCTGGTGGCAACTGGGCAATCACCATGCCCAGCAAAGCACCCAGGTTGGGTGCGCCATCCTTACTCATGTCTTCGATACTAAAATAATGGATGCCCAGCACCAGGATGCCCGCTACCAGCAGGTAAAGCGGGAAATAGAGGACCAGCATGGTAAAGGCATTCATTTTTACCGCCTCTTTGGGGCTGCGGGTCGATAGAATTCTTTGCATATCGTAACTGGGCAGTGGACCGGCCAGGCTGGCCCAGATTCCTTTGAAGGCCATCATGCCAAATACGAGCGCAAAAGAGCGAAAGCCGCTATCGTCTATTACTTTATTGATAGCCGGCCATTTTTCGTTCCAGTCGAGGTCCACCTCTGTTTTAACGCGGAGCTTATCCCAGCCCTCGGGAAAAAATTGGCGAATGGCATCGCCATCCACCAACACAAAAGCGAAATAGGTAACCAGCAGGCAACCGGCAATCATGATAAAATACTGAATGATCTCTGTGGCCACCACACTATACATGCCACCCTTGATACTGTAAATGGCCGTTGCGAGAATAATTATCAGCGCATACACGTGCTCACTGCTCACAGAAATCTGACCCAGCTCCATGCTCAGGTCCCAGGGCAGGATGGCATTCGCAAAAATGCCAACGCCCACAGTCATATAGGCAATGAAGGCAACGGCCACTATCACGGCAAATACCACCGTGATGATATGGCTGGCACGGGCTCCCGCATCGTTCCCGAAACGGAAATTGATCCATTCAGCACCGGTAACTACCCCACTCCTCCGCAGCCAGATGCTCAAGAACATCATCAGGATTACCTGGTTCCATACCGGCCATGCCCACTGCTGCCAGTACACATTTACGCCATAAATGAACACCATACTCACCATCCAGGCAGCTCCGCTCACATCAAACATACCCGAGCCATTGCTAAAACCCAGCATCCACCATTTCAATTTATTGTCGCCCAGGAAATACGACTTGATACCCTTGCTGGCTTTGCGGGAAATCCAAAAGCCAATCATAAAGGTGAGCAGTACATAACCCACTATGATCGATGTATCCAGTAAGCCCAGTTGCATCGGCATTGATTAAATATGAAATAATGGCTTGAAACCTCTAATTTATAAATATTTTTAGTATGTTTAGCCTGAATGTTAAATTTTATTACAATCAAAGACCATGGAAAAGAATTTTAGGTTGTTTTGGCACCTGCTCCTGGTGCTCATCATCTGCGCATGCGGCAAAAAATCGGATGGCGGAACGGGTAATCCTGATCCGGATCCGCCTCCCACACCGGTATGGGACCCCAATGCCCTGCGGGGGGTATGGGTAACCACCACGGCCAGCACCGCCCTCGACAGTCGCGACAACATCAGGCAGATGGTGAACAACTGCAAGCAGGCGGGTATCAACAATCTTTTCATTGTGGTGTATAATAATGCGCGAACCATCCATCCCAGCAATGTAATGAACAATCTGATCGGAATCCGGCAATTGGAAAGATTTGCCGGCCGTGACCCCCTGCAGGAATGTATCGAAGAGGGCCATGCAGCCGGGCTGAAAGTGCATGCCTGGTTTGAATACGGATTTTCGTCCAGCTATTCCGCCAACGGTGGGCCCATCGTGGCAGCCAAACCCGATTGGGCCGCCATGACGGTGAGTGGTTCGCTGGTTGTAAAGAATGGCTTCGACTGGCTGAATGCATTACACCCCGAAGTGCAGCAATTCATGATTGACCTGTTTAAAGAAGTAGTAATTAATTACCCGGAACTGGATGGGGTACAGGGCGACGATCGCTTGCCGGCCATGCCCTCTACTGGTGGTTATGATCCGTATACGGTGTCCCTGTATCAATCCGAAAACGGCGGCGCTTCTCCTCCGGGCAATGGCACCGATCCCGGATGGCTGCAATGGCGCGCCAAAAAACTGAATGCTTTCCTGAAAAGACTGCGCAACGAAGTGAAGTCGATCCGTTCTTCCATCCAATTCACCATGAGTCCGAGTCCTTATCCATTTGGGTATAATGAATACCTGCAGGATTGGCCTACCTGGGTCGATAGTGCTTATGTGGATGCCATCCTGCCCCAATGTTACCGCTACGAGATATCGGCCTATAATGGAAGCATCAGCCAGCAGAAATCTTACTATCGCAATACGGATGTACCCTTTTATCCTGGCGTGCTGGTTAAATCGGGCTCCACCATTCAGTCGGATGGATTGATGACGCAGTTTATTCAAACCAACCGACGCAATGGTTTCAAAGGCGAATGTTTCTTTTTCTATGAAGGATTGAAGGATAAACTCAACTGGTTTATCGGACAATATCCCTACACTTATTAATCCTGGCCAACAGTATCTATTTACTATGCGTATGCGCTTATCCGTTTTTGCTATTCTGTTCCTTTTGTATGGTTGCGATGCCCCACAGCCACTCACGCAATTTGTTGACCCTTTTTTAGGAACGGGTGGACATGGGCACGTGTATCCGGGCGCCACGGTCCCCTTTGGCATGGTGCAGCTTTCGCCCGACAATGGAGACGAAGGCTGGGACTGGTGCGCGGGCTATCACTATAGCAGCAAAACCATTGCCGGCTTTAGTCATACGCATCTGAGTGGTACGGGCATTGGCGACTGGTGCGATATATCGGTATTGCCGCTGACCAACCTCTATTCGATCAATAATGAAAAAATTAAAATCCCCTTCTCGCATAGCAATGAGTCTGCGAGGCCGGGTTATTACTCCGTATTACTGGATAACCAGGTAAAATGTGAGTTGACCGCCGCCGAGCGAAGCGGTTTTCATCGCTATACATTCCCGGGCGATACGGGCTGGTTGCGTTTCGATATGGGATTCCGGATAAATTGGGATCAACCTACCAATGGCATGTTGCAAGTGCTCGACGAGCATACCCTGCTGGGTTATCGCTACAGCACCGGCTGGGCCAAGGGACAGAAAGTCTATTTCGCCGCAAGATTCAGCGCGCCCATTCAAAAGCATTTCTTTCTCGATGATTCCACCCAAACCAGCCTTCGTGCCGATGGAAAACAGGTAAAGGCCGTATTGCAGTTTGCGACAACAAATCCCCTTGACCTGGTTGTTTCCCTTAGCAGCGTGAGCCCGGATAAAGCACTGGAAGAGCTGAACAGGGCTACCGCCGGCAAAGCCGATTTTGAAACCGTGAGCCAACGTGCGGGGGCCTTATGGGAACAAGAATTGCAGAAAATTAAGATCAGTACCAGTAACCCTGATTTTGCCCGCAAGTTTTATACTTCCCTTTACCGTACCTGCATGGCACCGGTCATTCACAGCGATGCCGATGGTGCCTATCAAACCCACGATAACCGACAATTACAGTTCAGCAAAGGAAAAAACAAGTACACCATTTTCAGTCAATGGGATGTGTTTCGGGCACTGAACCCCCTCTTTACCCTTACACAACCCGAGCGCCTGCCGGATATGATCAACAGCATGCTGCAATTTTATGAAGATATTGGCCTGCTGCCCGTTTGGGATATCAGCACCTGGGAAGCGAATACCATGACGGGCTATCACAGTGTGCCCATCATTGCCGATGCGATGCTGAAGGGAATAGAGGGTTTTGACTATGAGATAGCTTACGAAGCAATGCGGAAGAGCGCTTTTCAAAATCAAAGAGGTACGCCGGAATATATCCAATACGGCTACCTGCCACAGGACAAACACGGATGGAGTGTAACCATTACCCTCGAATATGCTTTCGACGACTGGTGCATAGCGCAGGTAGCAAAGATGCTGGGCAAAACAGCCGATTATGCACTATTCATGAAAAGGGCTATGAGTTACAAAAATCTCTTTGATGCCCAGAGCGGTTTCATGCGTGGTAAAGACAGCAGGGGCCAGTTTGTAGAACCCTTTGATCCCTTGCTGAGTGAGCATGGCTTCGACGGGCAATATATTGAAGGTACTGCCTGGCAACATAGCTTTTTTGTGCCGCATGATCTGGATGGATTTGCTGAGCTTTTTGGTGGGAAAGAAAAACTGGTGCAGAAACTGGATGAGTTATTTACCGCGCCATCGGTATTGCGGGGCGATAACGTAAGTATGGATGTAACCGGATTAATTGGACAATATGCACATGGCAATGAGCCCAGCCATCATATCATTTATATGTACACCGCGCTCGGGTATCCCGATAAAGCCGCGCATTGGCTACAGATTGTCGCCGACAGCATGTACAAAACCGGACCCGACGGATTGATCGGCAACGACGATTGCGGGCAAATGAGTGCCTGGTATGTCTGGACAAGTCTTGGGCTCTACCCTATGAACCCCGCCAGTGGGGAATATGTTTTTGGAGTTCCCTTTGTAGAACAGGCGACGGTGCAGCTTCCTAATAATAGAACGCTGGAGATAAGGGTGGAACGCGTGAAGGAAAAAGGCAAGGGCATTGCCGCCGTGGAATGGAATGGAAAAAGAATTCCTGTTCGCAGTATCGCGCACCGGGATATCCTGCAAGGCGGTAAGCTCACCTACTTTGTATATCCTTAATGAAGACAGGTACCTGAGGCGGCTGTACAGTTCGCTTAATTTCCTGGTTCAGGTTTTCCAGAACCAGCCTTTTCTTACACAAAAAACTGTGATCAGCGAAACCAGGCCGGTAAACAAAACTCCTTTCAGCAAACCCATCAGAAAATTCTGGTTCATGGCATCCCAATACTCTTTTGTTTGGGTTAGCACCATTATAGGTAAAACCAGGAGATTGCCGGCCACATAAGCCAGCATGGGGTTTTTGCCATTGAGCGAGAGGTAATGCGAAATGGCCGCGAGTCCCTTGCGTTTGGCCATGATGCTAAAAAGAAGAAGGGTATAGAACGCAAGTCCGCTCGTTACAAAATAATAACTGTAGGTGGAACTATCTTTCCGGATGCCGCCCTCATACGCTTCGAAAAACAGACCCAGCAAGAGGCAGTAGCTGCCTGCCAACACAAACTGCCTGTACAAATGGCTGTTGCCCTGCTTCTTCAGCAGATAAATCGCGGCCGCACATAATAACGCACTCAGGATAAGATTCAAAAGCAGCAACCGCGCAAACAAGCCATAAAGATTAACCAGTACCAGCGAGAAAGCGATTATAGCCAGCAGGGTTTCGGTCGGCCTGCCCGGCTTTGCGGTTTCGGGTACCTGCTGTTGTTTCAACAACATTTCACCCGCCAGCGTACCGGGTATGATGATAAATAAATACTTGAGAAAATAAAATTTATAAAGCCAGTCGAACCGGAAGTTTCCAATATGATCGAACTGAAAAACGGCCCTGGCCCAGCCATCGGCCGGCTCCCTGGCCGCCAGCAGGATAGCCATCACAAATGGAAGCAAAGCAATACGCCACAGGGGTTGACGGGCGGTAATATAATAGAGGAGGGTGCCAAAAAAAGCCATGTTGGCCAATACGAGTATAATAATATCGCTCTTATAAAAATCAAACCCCTCACCGGATCGGAAAGGAAGTTTCCAGAGCAGGAAGAGTGCCAAAGCAAACGACAATAGCCGGGCCAATTTGAAAAATGTTTTCCATTTTTCCTTTTTATACTCATAAAACTGAAGAAACAGGAGGGCAAATGCCAATATCGATAGGAGTTGTTCTGCCATACCCGGCTTTTCGGCCAGTACCCAGGCTTTCATGTGCTGGGTGAAAAGAGCAAAAAAGGCCAGCAAGAGAAATCGCTTGCCGGCAATTTTCGCTACAAACCAGAATGACTTGTTGTTTTCAACATGCTTCTTCAACGAAAGCGGAATGGCCGCGCCCATGCTGAAAAGGAAGAAAGGAAAGACGAGGTCGACCCAGGTAATTCCGGGAATGGCGGGATTAAACCGGTGATCGGGCGGAGGTACCTGCGCATGAAACATCCAGGCAGGCAGCACGTCGCCAAAAGCGATGGCACCGCTGAGAATCATGGTGAGGATGGCAAAGCCACGCAGGGCATCCAGGCTTTCATTTCTTTTTATCATGGGCATAAATTTAAAAACAAAGGCGGCGTTGCCGCCGCCCTGTTTACTGCTTATGACTGCTTGAACGATTTCAAATTACCATCCCGGATTCTGAACGATATTGGGATTCACATCAATTTCAAACTGTGGTATGGGCCAGAGTTTGTAACGCGGGTTGCTATTGTTGCGGGTTTGGTTGCGGAAACGAATCCGCTGATTGATACTGGCCGTGTAATCCGGAATATTGCTTTCATCAAATACAGGATTGGCCGGTGGTGCTGCCGGATCCAGGGCCGCACCTACCACGGGGCCGCTATTGGCCGTGCCGTAGATATCCCATCTTCTCAGGTCAAACAAGCGCAATCCTTCGCCACCAAACTCCACCGCTCTTTCGCGACGAACAATGGTACGCAGTTCGGCCTGGTTGGTCGTAGTAACATTGGGCTGACCGGCGCGGTTACGCACCAGGTTGATGGCATTGGTAACACTGGCATCAATTTCATTGAGCTCAATCTTGGCCTCGGCATACATCAGCAGGATATCTGCATAGCGCATCAGGATATAGCCGGTCTTGGTTTCCCAGCAATACTGTGTGGAATCCTGGTACTTGCGCCATACATACCCAACTCCTCCAATGCTACCCGTAGCGCTCACCTGCCACTGAATACCGGAAGCTTGCGCGCCAATCCAGTCGTTATTGCCCGTGATGTTGTCGAAAACACCGGTATTCCAGTTAAACTGGCGGCGGATATTGCTGTAGATATTGAAGATAGTGCGCTGCTTGGGCTGAATATAGTTGCCCGAAGGTGATTTGCCCACGTTGTGTATCATGGTATCGCCCGGCATGGAAACGGTCCATTGCCTTCTTCTATCACGATTTTCACGGGGATTAGCCGGATCGTACACGGCTGATGCGTCTATACGATTGCCATCGAGCCCTTCGTACTGATCTACCAGTTGTTGCGAAGGGAAATGGCTGCTTTGTGATTGGGTCACCTGGCGGGGAATGGAAATAACCATCAACCAGTTTTGCGGATCCAATACATCGTTGGGATAGGTTTGGTTAAACATGATTTCCCGGTTGGTATTGGCGGCCTGCCCAGCAAAGGAAAACAAATTGGGATAGGCAGGATTCAACCCATAATTACCGCTGCTGATGACGGCATCCGTGGCATCACGCGCCGTGGCATAGTCTTTTATCAGTAAAGCCAGTTTTGCCTTCAATCCCAGGGCCACTCCTTTGTTTACCCGACCATTGGCCAGGATGGCTGCGGCATTGGCCGCATCAAATCCCGCTACGGCTTCATCCAGGTCCTGATAAAGATCAGCTACAATGCTGGCTACGGGTGTGCGGCTGGCACTCAACAATTCACCTACGGTGGGCACGGTACGATAGTAAGGCACATCGCCAAACATATACATCAGGTGAAAATAACCCCAGGCACGGAGCACCAGGGCTTCCGCCCTGATTCTGTCGAAGGTGGCGGCCGGTACATTGGCTCTGCCATTTTCCATGCCGGTCAATTGCTGATTGGCTCGTTGAATCAATTTATACGCCTGGCTCCAGCAGGTATTCACCAACGAGTTATTGATCTGGAAAGGTCCGGCTTCGCCCATAGCTACCAGGTCTTCGGCATTGCCGCCTCTTTTAATAGCCATATCCGTGCTCGCTTCCACGGCAAACAACAAAGGCGTGTTATTCGGAAACTGCCACATGGCTGCAGCATATACACCGTTCAGCCCCTGCTCCATTTCTTCCGCATTCGCCAGAAAAGTGGAAGCCGAAGCAGCATCGAGCGGCTTTCTGTCCAGATGTTTTCGGCAGCTTACCACCAATAGGGTAAGCGTAGCCATGATGAGAATATGTATTTTCCTGTTCATAATCTAGTTTTTTCAGGTTAGAAAGTAACATTTACACCCGCCGTATAGGTACGCATCACCGGATAGAACTCCGCGTTGGCATTATTGATTTCCGGATCAAAGCCATCCCATGCTTTGGTGATGGTAAACAGGTTTTGTCCGCTTACAAAAACCCTCACCGACGATACTTTTATTTTACTAACCAGGCTTTGCGGGAATGTATAACCCAGGTTTACGTTTTTCAGCCGGAAGAATGCCGCGCTTCTGATCCAGTGGTCAGAGAGCAGATAGTTGTTGCCTCCAAAACCGGAAGGCAGCAATCGGGGGAACGTAGCGTCCTGGTTATCGGGTCTCCAGTAGTCCTTATGATGCTCCAGCAGGGAAGCCGCAAAATCTGCGCTGGCAAAAGGCACGGCACCGGTACCGCTCAGGTAATTGTTGCGCTTGCCCACACCCTGACCAAAAAGATTGAGGTCAAAGCCCTCATAAGTCAGGTTAACATTGATGCTATACTCATAGCGGGGGAAAGCATTACCGAGGAAGGTTCGGTCGTTGGCGTCTACAATACCATCGGGTCGGCCATCAGGTCCGCTGATATCGGCATACTTCATATCGCCGGGCTTGGGGCCTTGTGTGGGGCTCACATTCCAGGGCACACCAAACTGTACAGGCGAATTCTTGATATCGTTGGAATCGGCAAAAAATCCGAGGGCCTGGTAACCAAAGTAGGAGTTCAATGCCTGGCCGGGCATGGTACGGATACCATCACCCAGGAAGGGCAGCCCGTCAATCAATCCCTTTACATTATTGCGCACATCCGAGATCATACCGGTGATATCCACGCCCAGTTTGCCAAACTTGTTGCGATAGTTGAGCGAAAATTCCCAGCCTTTGTTCTCCATACTACCGGCATTCACAAAAGGATTCGATAGTCCACCTGCGGATGAAGGCAGCGTACGGCTCAGGATCATATCCTCCAGCGTACGGTTGTAATAATCGAATGTAATATTGAAGTGCTTGAACACACTCAGGTCGATACCCAGGTTCCATTGCTGCGATTTCTCCCAGCTCAGGTCGGGGTTGGGAAACTGCAATATGGCAGTACCCAGGGTAGTGATATTGTTGAAATAAGTATTGGTCCCGTTATTGGGATTACTATAATTGGCTGTGCCATAGAAAGCATCAAACACATAGTTGGAACCAATATTCTGGTTGCCGTTGGCGCCAACGGAAAAACGCAGTTTCCCAAAGCTGATATGGTCGCTCAGCCCATCAAAGAATTTCTCCTTCGAAAATACCCAGCCTGCGGATGCAGAACCAAAAGTTCCCCATTGCCGATCTCTTTCCTGTGAGAAACGGGAAGATCCATCCCTCCTCGCATTCAGCTCGAGCAGGTATTTGTCGTTAAAAGCATAGTTGATCCGTCCAAAGAAACCAGCCAGCGCCAGTTCCGATGCACCCGCATTATTATCCCTCAAACCGGAACCCAGGTTCAGATAGGGCTGATCAGGATTGATAAAACCTGTACGGCTGGCACCGAAGAAATAACTGGTGAACAATTCGCTCTGCGCACCGGCCATCACTTTGAAAGAATGCACATTATTGAGGCGGAATGAATAGGAGGCCTGCCCCAGATAGGTCTTATATATATCATCCCTCCACGACTCGCTCAGGCTGGTCGTTCCCGGCCATACAGTTATCTTGTCATAACCCTGGGTAGCCAGGTTGGGCTGATAAATATCTACGTTCTTGGTAAATGTTTTTGTATGGGGGTTGCGCTTTTCCATACCCCAGTAACCTTCAATTTCGAGTCCACGGATCGGATGGAAATTAAAACCGAAACGGGTCAGGAAATTATTCCCGCGTGTTTCAGAAGTACCGGCGGCTTCGGCCATCGCAATCGGGTTGCGGTTATTACTTTGCGCTGCCGTACCATACAAGCCCTCGCCATACTTGCCACCACCAATCGCCGGCAGGCCAATAGCCTGGCGAATGATAAACTCGGGACTTCCTGTAGAAGGATTAATGGTCTTGTTGTTGGTTAAAGCAAATACACCGGTAAGCGTCAGCTTATCGCTGAGCTTAAACTCCGGGTTGAAACGAATATCGTATTTCGAGAAGCGGTTGTTGGGTATCAGACCCTGCTGTTCAAAATAGGTAAAGGACGTAAACACATTAAACTTTTCGCCACCCGACGACAATTGCACGTTGTGGTTCTGCATCAATCCGGAATTGGTAAGCACTTCACCTATCCAGTCGGTATCAATCACATCCAGGTTATTCGGCGGCGTTGTGCGATAGCGATCAATCAGGGCTTCGGGAAAAACAGAAGCATTGGGATTGCCGGTACGGTTTTGTTCGGCAATATTGCTCAGCAACATGTGATCGATAGCACTTACACGATCAGGCAGGGAGGTAAAAGATTGCTTGGTAATAAAATTATTATAGCTCACCTTCACGCCTTGCTGACTGGCCCTTTTCGTTTTCACCACAATTACACCACCGCTGGCACGGTTACCATAAATGGCGGTAGAAGCGGCATCCTTTAAAACGGTAATGCTCTCAATCGCGTTGGGGTCTATCTGGTTGAAGGCCGCAAAATCAAGCGCCATACCATCAATCACTACGAGTGGATTGCTATTACCGAGGATGGAACTTTCGCCACGGATCCGGATGGAAGCCCCATCGGCACCGGGACGGCCACTTTGCTGTTGCACCGTTACACCCGGAGCAAGACCCTGCAGTACCTGGCTGGAACTGGAAACCTGGCGACGGGTAATATCAGCATTGTTCAGGGCCACTACCGAACCCGTAAGGCTGGCTTTTTTCTGTGTGCCATAACCTACCACCACCACTTCGCCCAGGTCGCCGGCGATGGGTTGCAGGCTTATATTTAGCTCCTCGCCACTAACTGTCACATCCTGCGTGAGGAAGCCAATGGAAGTGAAGACAAGCGTAGCATCATTGGCTACATTGATCGAAAACTCGCCGGCAGCATTGGTGGTGGTGCCGGTTCTGGTTCCTTTGATGGTCACTGACACCCCTTCAATTCCCTTCCCATTGGCGTCTGTGACCCTTCCGGAAACCCTTCCCTGTTGCGCGAGCAGTAGCGTGCCCGACATCAACAGCAGCGTCATAAGCAATAGTCGTTTCATTGTTGTCATTTTATGATTAGTAATAGAGTCCATTACCTGAGTTTACCCTGGTGATCGACAGGTTTTTCAAAAAACTTTCCTGTTTTATCGAGCAACACCGCCAATTCGGCGCGGGTAATTTTTCTGTCGGGATCAAAGCGGTTCAAACCAAGGGCTATCCATTGTTGCTCATCCATCGCAGGCAGCGCCGCGCTGTTTTTGCCCGTCTTTTTTACGATTTCGATCGCCTGGCCAATGGTTAGTTCTTCGTTCAGCTCGCCGCTATATTTCACAAAGGGTGTCAGATGATGGAGTAGCTCCGGACCATTCACCGTTGAATCAGGATAAAACCAGGTGCGGTTGGCCCACTGGTAGGGTTCTCCCCTGCCCCGGAGAATGCCGGTAGCTCCTATTTTTTGTATGGAAGTAAAATGAGGATGTGATGGTTTTACGTCGAAATAGGGCATAATGTAGGCACCGGTTTGCAGTAAGTGTAGTTGCACCTCCCTTACGGGTACCTCCCGCGGCTGCTTTTTCATCTTTACGGAAAGGGCCGCCAGAGTGCCCGCGGCCTGGCCCGTGAGCATCACGATGGGCTGAAGGCGGGTGGTGCCGTTTACGACATTACTGATACTCGTGCTTTTTTCCGCTATCACGATTCCCGTATGCTTGCGGGGAATCAAAACACCCAACGGCAAATTGAAGGAGGGTATGGGATAAAAACCCAGGTGCTGCGGTGCTTTGGTATTCTCCCGGTGGTGGTGGTCGATGGGATAATCACCCACGGCAATACCCGTGCGGTAAAGATCGTACTGGAAAGGTTCGGCAATATGCCGCATATTGAAACGGACCAGGCCCTGCAGCCTCCTGCTTTCCCGGTGATAGGGAATCAGGGGCAGGCGATCGGCGGTGGGAAATTCATCGTCGGCGAGATCCAGGTGCCTGAAGCCAAACTGGGTTTGTAAGAAATAGAGAAAGCGCATTGTTTTGGCTTTGGCTTTCTTCAGCTCCTCTTCTCTTTCTTCCGGGCTCATCTCAATAATGTTGAGATAAATATCATTCCCCTTGCCCGGCCAGTTAAGCATGTATTTGCCGTTGGGCAATTTGCCGTATTCCAGCATTTTCTGCGCCGTTACATTGCTGGTGAGTTTTTCGGGTTTGCTGCAAAATTCATTGCAGCAACCATCAAACTCCATGGGATCGTAATTCGCGGGCTTCACCAGGGTACAGTCGGCATCCTGGCCATAATCTTTCACAATGGCCACATAGGTAAGATCCTGGATGATATCGTTGGTTTCCGGAACATTCACATTTTCGCCCGTAACGGAGGATGCTTCCATGCCGATATCGTAAGGAATACCTGCGTTGGCCATTACATCGCCCAGCTCCGTGGCATCAATCACCTGCTCAGCATAGATGGTAACGCTGTTGCCGGCTTGCATGTCGAGAAACTCGGCGCCGATAATTTTTTTGCCCTTGCACAACACTTTGCGAAAACGCCAACCATAATTCACACTCAGCAGGGGCTCTTTAGCGACCATCGATTTAAAGATGCTGTCGCCAACATGTGGCTCAAAAAGCGTATTGCTAACCCAGCCGGTGGCCACTTTGCCAGGGCCGCCATATACTTTATACAACTGTTCCCTAAACTCAGCCCAGATACCCGATGGCATATTGTGGTTGCCGTCGAAAGCCGAAACACCTGCTGCGGTAATCATGCCACCCAGCCAGGGTCCTTCTTCCACGATCATGGTTTTTACCCCCAGCCTGGCGCTTTGCAAACCTGCCGACACGCCACTGGCGCCACCACCCACCACCAATACATCGGTGTATACTTTGTTTTGCGCAACACCGGTGACGGCAAGCAAAATCGCTAAAATAATATGTACCGTTTTTTTCATCATGGCTTACAGGTTTTCCAGGGTTTTCCATACCTGGTATAAGGAGCGGGGAATATGAAAGCATCCTTTCCATTTCCCACCTTTGAGGGGAAGCAACACTTCGCCGCGGCGGTTCAGGTAGCCAAACCATTCCCCGTATTCGTTGTCTTTAAAATGTTTCCAGGTATACTCGTGCAGTTTCATGAACCATTCCGCACAGCGGGTATCGCCGGTTAGCTTATAGCCTTTGGCCAGGGCCACCAGGGCTTCCACATGCACCCACCAGAGCTTTTGGTCCCATTCCAGTTGCTGGGTGGGACTACCCTTGATATCGAGGAAATAAAATATGCCGCCGTATTCTTTGTCCCAGCCATATTCAAGGGTGCGCAGGGTGATCTGGCAGGCTTTTTCAATCAGCGCTTTGTCATGCAGTCTTTCGCCCAGGTCCATGATAAACCACATGGCTTCGATGGCATGCCCTGGATTGAGCAGGCGGCCTTCAAAGCAATCCGCAAAACTGCCATCGGGGTTCACGTTTTCGAGGATCAATCCCGATTCAGGTTGATAAAACACTTCCATTACTTCCTGTACAACCGAGGGAATAAAACCGTTCACTCTTTCTGTGCCAATAATGTGCTCCAGTTCCAAAGCCAGGTTGCACAAAATCATGGGCAGGGAAAAATTGCGGAGGGGGCGTGTACCGGGGTAAGCCTTATTAAAGTGGCCTTTCCAGTTATCTTTTCGGCGGATGATATTTTCAAAAGTTTCGAGGGCGATTTTTTTGTAGCGCTCATCGCCCGTGGCTTTGTTGAGGCTGGCAAAGCCCATGCAGGCGAAGCAATCGCTGAAGATATTGTAGGGTTGCACCAGGGGGCGGCCATCGGCCGTTAAGGAAAAATACCAGTTGCCCTGCGCATCGCGGCCATATTTTTCGAGGAAGGCGGCGCCATGAAGCGCCATATCCAGCCACTCCTGCCGCGGCTCGATGTGGTTATACATATAGCTGAAGCACCAAAGCTCCCTTCCCTGTAGCCAAATGAATTTATCGGTATCAAATACTTTGCCCTGGCGATCGAGGCAGGTGAAGAAGCCGCCATTTTTCTCATCCTTGCTATAGTCCACCCAGAAAGGCAGGATATTATCCAGCAGCTCGGCCCGGTATTGCTGGGCCATTTTTTGTAAGCTGGCAGATCTTTCCTGGTAAGCAGTCGTCTGGTTTTGGTCAACCCCGATCATAAGAATCTGTATTAAGAAAATTGAAGTTAATATAAAAAATTAAACAAAAGACAAACTTTATAAATATTTTTAGTTACTGAAATGGCTTACACTCAGTCATGCCGATCTACAGAAGGCTTCCGTAATTTTGTCACTATCTTAGAAACATGAAATCAAAAACCGCCATATCTGAGTTCTTTTCAGAAGACCTTTTGGCCGGAGGGGTGGCAAATAAGAATAAATCGGTTAAGAAACTGATTATCAAAATTCTGGATGAGATGGACAGTCTCACCATTCCGGAACTCTCGCGCAATCTCAACATGAGCGTTCCCAAAGTAACCAGCCTGGTGAATACCCTCATAAAGGAAGGCCTGTTGGTGGACCTGGGTAAGATCAAATCAACCGGCGGGCGCCGGGCCAATACCTATGGTTTGGCCGGTAATGCCTGTTATTTTATTGGGGTGGATGTGAAGCGCTATTATATCAATATTGGCTTACTCGATTTCAATAAACACATTATCAAGCTGGAGGAAAAAATTCCCTATTCACTCGAAAACACACAGCAATCGCTCAGCACCCTGATCCAAAGCATCATCAAATTCATCAAAGACAGAGGTATCAACAAATCGAAGATCCTGGGCATGGGCATCAACCTGTCGGGCCGGGTAAATAATATCACCGGCTATAGCTATAGCTATTTTCATTTCCAGGAAGAGCCCCTGGCGAGCATAATCGAGGAAGAAACAGGTATCCGCACTTTTTTGGAAAATGATGCCAATGCCATGGCACTCGGGGAATATGAGCAGGGTGTAGTGGCCGATGAACGCAATGTTATCTTCATCAACCTCGACTATGGTACCGGCTCCGGTATCATCATCGATGGAAAACTGTATTATGGCAAAAGCGGTTTCAGCGGCGAGTTTGGGCATATCCCTTTTTTCGACAACAGTATTCTTTGTGGCTGCGGTAAAAAAGGATGCCTCGAAACGGAGATCTCCGGCCAGGCCCTGGTGCGCAAAGTGAAGGAAAAACTGAATAGCGGGGCCACCTCCATCCTCACCAAGAACTGCAAGAATATCGAAAACCTGAAACTGGAAGACCTGATTGAAGCAGCCCGGCAGGAAGACGTACTGGTTATTGAGCTGCTGTCGGAAATGGGGGAGATGTTGGGAAGAGCATTATCCGTATTGATCAATATCTTCAATCCCGAGTTGGTCATCCTCGGAGGCACCCTCTCCGAAACCGGCGATTACCTGCGCCTGCCCGCCAAAAGCGCGATTAATAAATTTTCGCTCAGCCTCGTCAACAACGATACCCAACTCAAAGTATCCAAACTTGGCGAAAAGGCAGGCGTGGTCGGCGCCTGCCTCATCGCTCGAAGAAAGGTGATTGCCGTGTAGCGGCTGTCATTATTTTTAAGTTTGGTTAGCAACAGTCCGTTTATTTCGAAGGATCAAAAGGCAGGGAAGATTTGTGTACGATCAAACGCAGTTTGCCATCTTTCCCCTTTTTAAATACAAAGGTTTTGTCTACCATTACCTCAGTACCGTCCTTACCAGTTACCCACACATTCCCCATCGTGATCGCAACAGAACCATAGATCTGTATACCCTGATTATCGCTGCCCAGATTATCGTACCTCGCTTTTACCCATGGAGCCAGTGCAAAACCTTTATCACCCGGATAATCGGGGTCGCCGCCCACAAAATAAGCCAGTGCCCCTTTTTTATCCGTACGGAAAGTTTGGTCACCAAAAGCCAATGTGGGCTTGAAAAATACTTTTCCGTAATCGAAATTATAAGCATCGCTCAACACCTGGTTTGCATAAGCTCTATAATCACCACCCTCTTCATGCAGCTTTCCAATCTTTACCAGCGCGTCGCACCAGGCCTGTTGGGCAGCATTCACTTCATTGTAGGTAACTATTTCCTGGGTGCCTTCCTCCACATATTGCAACCCTAATTCCTTGATCACTTTATCTACTTCAGCATTGGGCGTGGACGCCTGTTTTGCTTCATCACTGCTTCCGCCTGCTTTGGGCTCATCACCACAACCCTGGAAACATAAGCCGGCAGCTACAATGCTGCCAAACATAATCAACTTGTTGAATTGCTTTTTCATTTGTCTTTTATTTTAACGTGAAGATTATTGATCAGGTACTCTGCGTGTCAATGCGGCATATCCCCGCTATTCAACTCCTTCACTTCGCGTGACACCCTATTGCAGCCAGCGCTGTCAGGTTCACCTGGTACCGAAGAGAGGGATTGAGATCAGGATAAAATTTCACTGTTCGCAGGCAGAAAGTACAGCCCGGAACCGTTCATTCCCGAAGAAGTTGCTGAGATATTAAGTGAAATTGGGAGGAGGAGTAGCCTTTTCGAGTCTCGGTGAAGAATAAAAAAAATGGGCATCCTGAAAGAAGGTAATCAACGCGGCCGAAAAGAGGTCGTTCAACTCTTCATGTCCCATGAAATCGCTGGTCACTTTGTTTTCCGATTCCATCTTCTCTTCTGCCCTTTCTTCATCAATCGCGAATACGGCAATGGTTTCAGTGAACAGGGCGTAAACAGCCGGTGCGACCTGGACCAGGCCAAAAAGGAAAAGTAGTATCGCAGCCGTTTTCCTCATTGATGTTAATTATCGAACCTAAGAGAACAGCCTCGAATAGCAATTGTTTGAAATTTTTATACTTTTTTTCACGGCTGGCTCAATGGGTTTCTGCATCCCAAAACCAAAGTTTTCGCCCAGGTGCTTTAGTGATGCTGACTGGAAGGAAACGGGAAAGGATGATTTTTCTGCATTTGCCCACAAATGCAACAACCCCCTTCGTATAAGATTCCTTCCTGTTTTCACCGGGTCGCCAACAGCAACTCATCACCTTCTCTGCTTTTTAAGCACTGGTAACAAAACTGCCACCCGTTCCGCAAATTACCACCCAGTAACCCGCATCCACCGCTTGATAACAAAGCATTGCCCTGGACTATACCAGTAGATAGTTTTGGTCCAGATAAACTTTAAATATGAAAAAGATACTTACGCTTCTTCCTCTTCTTGTCGTTAGCATGTGGCTATCTGCACAGAATGTAGGCATTGGTGTTGTCAACCCCACAAAGAAACTTTCTGTAAACGGGTCAATCGTAGTGGACCATGGAGGAGCCAACCTTGGTGAATTGGATAGCGCGGCCTTGTTATTTGGGGCTTCGCCTTACCAGGCCGGTATTACCAGCAACCAGTTTCCGCCGGGCATTGGCTACAAGGGGCTTGACCTTTGGACAAATGGCACCAAACGTATTTCCATTGCGCAGAATGGAAATGTAGGCATCGGTGTAGGCACCCCTCAATACCGACTTCATGTAAATGGCGATATAGCGGGTAATGCCAACAGTTATGTGGCAGGTAACCTTCGGTTGGGCCCGGGACCGTACAACGGAAATTTCCGCTTGCATGTAAATAATGGCAACAGCTATTTTGCAGGCGATGGCACATTTACCGGCGACCTGATGGCGCAGGGGAATTTTATTGCCTACCAGGAAGTGTCATCGGCCAATATACGGGCCACTTCAGCCATGCGGGCCGATGTAAAATTTGCTGTAGGCGGTGCTACCGACGACAACTATCGCTTGCGCGTTTACGATGGCAACGCCAGAATAGGAGGAGAATTTCATGCCACAGGCAACTCAGCCATTGGTGGCCTGCCTGATGCAGCATTCAGGTTTAGAGTGTATGACGGCAACAGTCGCATGGGCGGAAATTTACAGGTAACCGGAAACATTGACGCAGGCTCACTTACAGTGGATGGAAAAGGCTCGGTATCCAGCAATGGGCCCTCTTCACTGAGCATGGGCTTCAGCGCTCTGAATGTTGATATGGGCATTGGTGTGAATGCAGTAGCCGGCGTATGGCTCAACCTGCCACCCTTTTCTGACGCTGACGATATGCGGGTAATGCTCTCAAATGTAGAGGCAGATCCACTAAGTATTCAATGGGCCAGGGTAAATATTACAATTGGCGCACTGGAAGCATCCGATGACAGGGTATTTGTTCAGTTTCATAACCAAACCGGCGCGGCCGGCACGCTAAAAGGTACTCTCTTTTTTATCACCGTTCTACGCAATTAACTTTTCTCCCCAATAAAAACAATTGAATAAACCTTATTTATGAAAAGATTTATCCTCGCCACAATTATCTCCTCCCTGCTCTTCGTTTCGTGCAGCAAAGACAAACAGGAAGCAACAGCTTCTCCCTATGAATTGCTGCAAGGAAGATGGTACCTGGAAAAAACCACCAGCCCTGATGGAGTTGTAGATGTCGCTACCAGTTGCGAAATAAAAAGCTATTTCGACTTCAAAAAAGACGGGAGCCTCACCAATGTCAACTACGCCATAAGTATGGGAGAGTGCAAACCCACATTGAACGCAGCCACCTACGAGCTTTTGGATAATGGAAAAGAGTTGAAAGTGACAACAGAAGACGGGCTGATAACCGGATCGTATGAAGTAAAAACGCTTACCGATAAAATGCTGGAACTATCCAATTCCGCCAACTATATCATCACATTCAAAAAATAAGTATGAAAATGATTCACATATCAAAGCTCACAATTGTTTTACTGCTTTGTACCATTTTAGTTTCCTGCAGCAAAGAAGATGCAGCGCCAAAATACGCCGATTTGATCATTGGCAAATGGTACATCAGGGAAGCGGCTTTTGATGATGGCACTTCCTATATTCCCCAGAATAGCTGTGAAAAGAAATCGTTCTTTGAATTTACAAAGAGCGGCGAATTTTCGCTCATTACATACTCCGAAAGTGGCGACTTATGCAAGCCCGCTATAGTAGAAGGGCCCTATATCATGGCAGAAGAAGAAAAAAAGGTAATGATATCCGATGGCATAAACAGTGAAGTTCTGGACATTTTGAAACTGGATACAAAGCTGATGGAGTTATATATTCCGCCCGCAAAAGCCACCTATAAGCTCGAAAAAGCCTTCTAAACAAAATAAGATAAAAATGAATTTAACAAAGCTAATGATGCTGCTTTTGCTTTCTGCTTCAATCATCGGTTGCAGCAAAGAAGACCCAGCGCCTAAGTATGCCGATCTGATTGTCGGTAGGTGGTACTTAAAAAAAGTGGAGCTTGATGACGGAACTATCAACTATCCGGCAAATAGTTGCGAGAAGAAAACTTATTACGAGTTCACACAAAACAAAATATTTACCTCGGTAATTTTTACACTGTCCGGATCTTCCTGCAAGGCGCAAGTTGAAGAAACGGGGTACAGTATTGTGGAAGATGAAAAAAAGGTTTTCCTATCTGGATTCACCTCTAATGCGGAACTGGAAATTAAAAATGTCAGCAACCAGGAGCTGTCGCTTTATTTCCCGGAAGCAAAGGCAACTGTCTCGTTCAGCAAAAATCCTTAAAGACTGAGTAAGATACGAATACAATCAGCATTCATGGACACGGTTGATAAATGGTAAAGCCCGCGCCGGCAGGAAAATCCTGCCGGCTTTACCAAAGGCTACTATAAAACAGCATACTTTATAAACTAAGCCACTGGTCTGAAATTCTGTGGATATTATAGTTATGTAATAGAATAAAAAATTAAGAAGTGAAAAGAATTGTACTGGTTTCCGCATTATTTGCTATTGCCTCAATCCTTCAGGCGCAACCTATCATTACCCTTAACGGTAATGCCACTATATCTATTGAGCAAGGAGCTATTGTAGCGATGGATGGCCTGGTACTGAAGCCATCGGCCAATTATACTTTGAGCAATGCAAATAACCTGCAAAAAAGTGCAATAGTAACTCACCCGGCAACCGGCACACATATCAACCGGGTGTATTATTTTAACCAGGCTATATCCCCATTCACCGGCCAGGTACGTCTCTATTACGAAGAAAGCGAACTGAACGGTATAGCCGAAAATCAGTTGGCATTAAATGCATACAATGGATCCTTATGGAATGCCTACCCCTCTCTTACAATTGATACGGATAGCAATTTTGTGGAAACAAATGTGACCAGTCTTGTTCTTTGGGAAAGCACACTGGCGCAAATACATGCTGCCCTGCCCCTGAACTGGGTACATGTGTCAGCGTCACTTACAGGCGAAGATGCAGAGCTGAAATGGATAACCGCCAACGAATATAATGTGGCAGGGTTTAGGGTAGAAAAAAAGATAAACGATCAATGGGCACCCATCAGCAACCTGCTACCCGCCCAAAACACTGCCGGGCCTAATAACTACAGCTTCATGGATTACCACCTCTCCAACGGATTACATACCTACCGGGTAATGCAGGAAGATATCGACGGAAAGAGAACCTATTCGCAGGTAGTGATGGTAAAATTGAACAGGAAGGAAAAGACAATGCTCGCTATCTACCCCAACCCGGCCACCGATTATCTCACCGTCAGGTCAAACGATGGAAGTACATTGATCAAAACCATCAGGCTGATTAATAATTCAGGCGTAATGCTGAGTTACATCAACGTTGGGAATAAAACAACCTATCAGATGAAGCTGAGCCATCTCTCCGCTGGCACTTATCTTGTGCAGATAGAGGATAGTGATGGGGGGATAGTGACTGGTAAGTTTATAAAGCAATAAACTATACTTTTTCGAAAGTTGCAATGGTACGGAGAATCAGAAACAATGAAGGCCCACAATGGGCCTTTCACGCGGAAAATTTTGAAAATTTGTAGTCCCGGCAGGAATCGAACCTGCATCAAAAGTTTAGGAAACTTCTATTCTATCCATTGAACTACGGGACCTGGGAGTTTAGGGTTTAAAGTTTAGGGTTTAAGGTTATGAGAAACGATAGCTTTAAAACCATCACTCTTGCCCGCAAGTTGAACCCTAAACTTTCAACTTTAAACCTTAAACTTTCAACTTTAAACTCTCCAAAGGTTGGCAAAACTAACGCTTTCCCTCCAATTTTGCCTAACTTGTACGGCAATAAAATCAAGCTCTATGTTAGCCCGAATCCGCTGCTTATTTTTGATTATCATGAGTTTAACCCAGGCATCTCCCGAGCTGGCGGCACAGGCGCGGCCGCGGCTCAACCATATCGCCATTTATGTAGCCGATCTGGAAACCAGCGCCCGGTTCTATCGCGACCTCGTCGGGCTCGACAGTATTCCGGAGCCTTTCCGCGATGGTATGCACGCCTGGTTCAGCCTCGGCGGCCTGGGGCAACTGCATGTGATCAGCGGCGCCAGCCAGCCCATCGAAAAAAATAAAAATAACCATCTCTGCTTTTCAGTACCCGATCTGGATGCTTTTATCGACAAGCTCAACAAAGCCAGGATCTCCTTCGAAAACTGGCCGGGTCAAAAGGGGCAAATCACCACCCGCCCCGATGGTAAAAAACAGATCTGGTTCCGCGATCCGGATGGATACTGGATTGAGGTGAATGATGATTATGGAAGCTGATTTGCGAATTTGGATATTTGTTGATTTGTTGATTTGTTTAAAGTTTAAGGTTTAGCGTTTAAGGTTTTTGTGGAGCTGGTGGTCTTTTCAATTGACAAATTCAACACGCTATACTCACGTCTCACGATTCATGTCTCACGCCTCACGCCTCACGATTCACCATTCACGCCTCACGCACCAAGGGTCGCCCTTACGGACGACCCTAACGTATATCGCCCCTTCGGGGCTTCGATTCACCCGCCTTGGGTGAGGCACGCGCCATAAGTCTCACGAACACCTACTTACAACTAACTACTTTCAACTTACAACTTACTACTTACAACTTAAAACTTCCACGCTATCTTCGCCCTCCCGTGATTAAAACTGACCAAATAGAACTAAAGGGCATCGCCCTGCACCTGACCGGCAACCCCACGCGCGGAGAGGAACTAAGCCTGAGCGATGCGCTGCTCGATGTGGAAGACGAAATGACCCAAAAGCTGCTGCTGCGCTACCTTGTGGGCCACTTCAACGAAAACGAGCGCTACCGTTTCACCCACCTGAGCGATATCGCGCTCAACGAAGTGTACAGCTATGCCGCCGCGCTCTTCGAAAACCCCGACTCCCTGCTGGAACAAAGCCGCCTGCTGGCCGGATTCCTGCATAGCAAGAGCACCCATGTTCGCATCAAGAGCGGTGAGTTGTATGTGGCGCTTTTCGATAACGTACCCTTCGAAGACCGCACGGTGAAAGCCATCGGCCTTTGCAAAACGGAAAACAAGGACAGCTACCTGCAGCCCCGCTATAGCCAAAAGCGCTGGACACTCAGCCATGAAGACGGTATCAATATCCAAAAGCCCGATAAAGCCTGCCTGATCTTTCATACCGATACGGCGGAAGGCTTTCAGTGCCTTGTTGTTGACAACACCAATAAGGGAGATGAGGCTAAATTCTGGGTGCAGGATTTTCTACAGGTCAGCCCCCTGGCCGACAGCTATAACCAGACCGACAAGTACCTCAGCCTCTGCAAGCATTTTATCACCGAAGAGTATCCGGAGAAATTTGAGGTATCCAAAACCGACCAGGCCGACCTGCTCAACCGCTCCATCGACTATTTCAAAACCCATGAACAGTTTAGCCTGCAGGAGTTTGCCGAAGAAGTGATTCACCACCCGGAAGTGGTGGAAGCTTTTATGGATCACAAGCGTAATTTTCAGCAGGCCAGGCAGTTCGAAATCGGCGACGAATTCGACATCCACCTGGCGGCAGTGAAGAAGCAGCAGCGTGTGTTTAAATCGGTGCTAAAACTCGACCGTAACTTCCATATCTATATCCATGGCCGGCGCGACCTGATTGAAAAAGGCGTGGACGAAACGGGGAGGAAGTATTATAAGATCTATTATGATGAGGAGAGCTGAGCAGCCTCGCGGCAGGCAGAATGGTAAATTAGAATATTTGAGAATTTGAGGGTTGGAAATAGGGGGCTTTCTATTGCCGGGAAGCATTAACTTTGCCGCCTCAATTACGTGTATGAAGTATTATAACCTCCTGATCAAATACCGCCTCTGGATTGGAATTGTGCTGGCCGCATTGGGCGGATATGTGAACTATAGCGCCGGCTTCTGGCCTGCTTTTCCGCTGTATTTCATTGGTTTAATCCTGATATTGGGTCATTTCTTCTTTGGCCCCCTGCGCCTGATACAGGAGTATATGGAGAGTGGTGATATGGATGGTGCGGAAAAAGTGATCAATTCCATCCGGTTTCCCAACCTGCTGTATAAGCCCATCCGTTCGGTGTATTATACCCTCAAGGGCAATATCGCGATGATGAAACAGGACTTTGATGGCGCCGAAAAAATGATGAAGAAGGGGCTTGACCTGGGTATGCCTATGAAGGAAGCAGAAGGCGCGAGCCTGCTGCAAATGGGTATGCTGGCCATGCAGAAAAATGACCTGCGCGCGGCAGAGGGTCATATTCGCAATGCGATACGAAAAGGTCTTCCCGATAAAGAAAACGAAGCGGCCGCCTACCTGCAAATGTGCAGCCTCATGATGAATAAGCGCGAATTTCGCGCAGCGAAGGATTTCTTCCGCAAAGCCAAAGCCGCCAAACCCACTACGCCACAGATTGTGGATCAGATTAAGCAGATTGAGAAGTATATTTCGAGAATTCCGGGGTAAGTGGAGTTGTAAGTTTTAAGTTGTAGGTTATAAGTTATGGGTAAGCGGTGACACGTTCACGATTCACGCCTCACGCCTCACGATCACTATTCTCCCGTTACCAACAAATTCATCGCCGCCTTCTTGCTGCAGCGCTGGTATTTTGAATAGGCCATGGCTGCCGCTTCCCGGATTACTGCGTCAGGTTTTTTCGCTACCCATTCACGAAGACCATCATGAAGTATATAAGCTTCCGGTGCCATTAAATGAGTGGACCAAAGTAAGGGCTTAGCGCCTGTCGCTTTCACGTGTGGCGTAAAATATGGTTTGCTATAGCAAGCCAGAATAATTAGTTCGCGCTTGCGGCTATCGTCCACTTTTCCAGGAACAGGCATATCAAAATCCATCAGACCATTGTGACCGATATAGGCTACCAGGTTAGCTTTGCCAGCAAAGTGCAGGGTGCTATTATCTGGAAAAAATACCTGCCTTGCCAGGTTTCCCGCTGCGGACTGAAGAAAGTCACCTATGGTAGTATCAATAAATTTACCGTTGTATGCCTCAGCCAAAAGATAAACTGGCTCGCTCACATGCCTGAACAGGATGGACTCCAGTATCATTCCCTTAGGTCCAGTATTTGAAATGGAGAACTCTTCCTTTACGGGTTTCCACTCTTTACTTTTGTTAAAGTAGGTTTTGATGCCATAACCCGCTCCCCAATATAGATTAGTTCGAGCATTCTGTCCATTACCAATACCGGCCGGCACTGGTACAATGCCCTGGTATTTATTGTCGCAAAGCGCTACAAGCACATGGATGGTGCGGATGCTGTCGGGGTTGCCAGGTGATTCCTCTTGTTGTATCAGGACCTGGGGACTGCTATCCTGTTCCGTTATCGAAGAATGGCTTTGGCAGGATAACAGCCCCAGGATTGTAACCACACTAAAAAGGCGCATGAATTTAGTCATGCGCCTTTGATGAAATAGGTAGCAATTTCCATATAAATCCGGCAGGCCCCTCGACGATTCATCCGCCACGGCGAGTCTCACGTCTCACGCCTCACGCCTCACGATTCACGCCTCACGCCTCTCGCCTCTCGCACCAAGGATCGCCCTCGCGGACGACCCTCGCATATATCGCCCCTCCGGGGCTTGGTTTCGATTCTCGCCCCTCGACGATTCATCCGCCACGGCGAGACTCACGCCTCACGATTCACGATTCACGATTCACGTCTCACGCCTCTCGCACCAAGGATCGCCCTCGCGGACGACCCTCGCATATATCGCCCCTCCGGGGCTTGGTTTCGATTCTCGCCCCCACGACGATTCATCCGCCACGGCGAGACTCACGCCTCACGATTCACGTCTCACGTCTCACGCCTCACGATTCACGCCTCACGTCTCACGTCTCACGCCTCACGAACTCAACTAACTACTTACTACTTACCACTTACAACTTCCTCAATTCATTTTCTCAAACCTCGCCTCAATGGTCTTTTTCTTTTTGAAATAATCCAACACCAATACCTGGCCCTGTTGTGCGGGCAATACTACGGATTGCGTGGCGCCTCCGGGAATATTAAAGCGGTCGGTGGTGATTTTACCATCGGCATAATTGATGGAATTGAAAGTGCCACCCTTGAAATCTTTGCCGCGAACATAATCGGTATAGTACACATTGAAGGCACTCTTATCTTTACTTACCTGGGTATATGCGTAATCAAAACCTCCATACGTGCGAATGATTTTGCCGATCATAATCGTGCTCACTAACTCATAACCACCGGGTAGTTCCCATTTATTGGGATTCTTTTCAAAAATGGTGGCTTTCTTCACATTAAAGTCCTTATCAAACTGAATAAGGATCATGTCGGTTACTTTCAGTTTTACTACACTCAAGCCATTGCCGCGGGAAGCAACGGTAGTCAGGATGCCCAGCGCACTGGCGGCTTTCTGATAGCCTTCCCCTACAGCGTATATGCTGCCATCCTCGGTCTGTATCATATTCTGCAGATACATAAAGCCAAAATCATCAATCTTACCCTTGGAGTTCACGGCCAGGTGCCGACCCAGGTCCAGGGCCCAGGAATTGTACTTCTCGCTGGTTACATTACCCTTTTCGTCAATGCCCCAAAATGCAAAACCCTGCGACTTGTCTTTCATGATATTCGCGTTAGGCGCAAAATATTCTCCGAAAATAACTGCCTTGTCGCCGTCGATAACAGAAAGACTGGCAGGATAAAAACGCTGGTTCGACTTATCCGTATTCTTTTCAAACAGCATTTTACCTGTTTCGAGACTGATGCCCACCAAATAGGAGTCGGGCTTCTGATCCAAATTGTTCTTCAGCTTTAGCACTTCCAGATATACCACCCCGTTGTGGGTACCCAGATAGTCGCCAATAAACTTCTTGGCGCCCTCGGTAGGGATATAGGACCATTGCTTTCTCTTCTCGGTAGAAAAATAATCGAGCTGAAAGGTCCAGTCCTTATCCTCGCGGCTGGGCATCAGGGAAATAAACCCCTTCCCTTCCACAGGATAAAGCCCTTTATAATTTTTATCATCATCGTCCTGCAGGTACGACATCTCCAAAAAGCGGTTCTCCTTTTTGCTCAGCTCGCGGTTATAGAAATGCTTTTTCTTACCGTCGGCCCCATAAACCTGGTATTCCATCATACGGGTCTTCTCATTGTAAAGCAGGAAGATGAGATCAGCTCCGTTGAAAGAACTTTCGAGCATGCGCACATCCTTACCGTCCACAAACTTGATGTCCTTCAGTTTCTTCAGATTGGCATCGGTAATTTGCAGGGTGTACTCATTGTTGCGCTTGTCGACCTTGTCGCTTACAAAGAAAAAATAATAGCCCTTTACCTGCGAACCTTCGCGGATAGCGTCGGAATTGCGCAAGACTACTTTTTGTACATTTTCAAAGGTGAGGTTCTGGGCTCCCAACAGAGCCGGTGCCAGGCAAAGCATGGCGATGATGATTTGTTTCCGCATGGATGAGTGCTTGAATGAAAAAAATAATTGTATGATCAATGATTAATGGGTAAATAATTGTTGTCTTCCCCTCCCCCGTTTAATTGGCTTTCGCCCTGGATTCCGCCAGTTTTGCTTCTTTCACAAATTCGGGCCAATCCATCACCAGTTCTTTATGTCGCCGACAAAAATGAAAACTCAGGTTCGCCAATTCTTGCAAACGGATTCTTCCCAGCAACCTCAGTAGCAGGTTGTAGCCTGCGCTATGCTCCGGACCTTCGGTATCGATGACTTTGCCCAGCAGGTGCCTTTGTTGTTGCTCAAACAGCAGGTTGAGGCAGCGCGCGACAGAGAAGGCTGCATAGCGCTCGTATTTTTCATCCTGCATCAATTGCAAAGCCAGGTAGAGATGGCGGCTAAGTTCTTTTCGTTGAAAGCTATATTCGAGCATTTCCGGCATCAGTCCGGCTTTCCATTTCTGAAAGGCCGTTTCGTCGGCCAGGTACAGTTTTCCTCCGGCAACGATGGAATCCTGCAGCCATGCAATCCGCTGTTCGCAATCCGGATGTGTTCGCAGCGAATCCCGATCAGGCTTCTGTTCTTTCGATTCATCGAGGGCGGCAAAAATCTTCGATTCTTCCTGCACCCAACGCTGGCGAAATGGATAATCCGGAAAATCAAATACCGCCTGAAGTGCGGGCAGGGCATAACGTGTAGAGTCGTCGATACGGTTGAGCAGGCGAAGACAGGTTTCCGCTGACTGCAGGTCGTAACCCGTATTCCGCAGCCAACGGAGGGCCATGCGGTCGGCTTCTGCTTCATGCTCCCGGCGATGTCGGCGACTACTCCATACAAATTTATCGGCTAATGCTTCCAGTTGCTGATTCACCCGGTAGGTTTCATTCTTCAGGCGTTTGAGCTCGCGTTGGTATGTTTCGCTATTGATGGTTTCCACATACTGGCGAATGGAGCGGCCGGTATGATCGAGCTGATAATGCGCCAGTTCATGACAGATGATAAAAGCCAGTTGCGCTTCATTTTCGAGGAAAATAAACAAACCGGCATTGATGCCAATAGTGCCATCGCCAAGGCTATAGGCGTTGGGCCACCAGTCGCGGGTAATGGCTATACGCAGGTTGGGGTCGCTGAGTTGAGGGTTTGCGCTCAGAATAATCCCGGTGATCCGGTTAAGATAGCTGACCAGATCGGGATCGGTAATGGCGCGGTTGCCCTGCCAGAACTGATCGATTTCTTCAAACTGTGTCGTATATAATTTTTGATAATCCGATCGGTAAGGATTGCCGAGGGAAGCGAGCTTTTCTGATTTGAGTTTTTGGGAATGCGCGCGAAACCTGGCGTTTACGCTCGTATCATCCTGTAAACGAAGCATTCCGTTGGGTGGCTGCGCCTGCAGCACCGCGGTATGAAGGATAAGTGTGGAAAGGAGCAGCCCTGAAATGCGCATAAACACCCAAATATAGTGGCAGAAAAAGGCATTTCCAAGCATCCCTACATATTGCTGCGGCAAACAATACATTAGCGGTTGACCGGGAAATATGAACCGCCGCTTTGCTTTTAAAATTTTTTCAAAATGTATGGGGTGATGGAGGCCAATAAAATTTAGTGTTATCTTTTCAGCATGAAAAGATTAGCCTTCATTTTGACCAGTTTAGTCATGGCCGGCAGCCTTTATGCGCAGCTGGATCCCGTGGATGCGCTGATTCCGCGCCCCGCTTCCGTAACAAAAATGCCCGGTCAGTTTGTACTGCCCAATACCATTCAGGTAAGCCATAGCAGCTCGCCCGAGTTGGCTTCCATTGCCAGCCGCTTAAAGGCGCAACTGGAAAGGGCTACCGGGAAAACCGTACTGCCGGCTACCGGTTCCGCAGGGGCAACCATCCAGCTCCTGCTCGATGAAAATGCCAAAATGCCCCTCGAAGGCTATATGCTTCAGGTAAATGAAGATGGGATTCAACTAAAGGCTTCCTCCGCCGCCGGCATCTTTATGGGCGTGCAAACTTTGCTGCAATTATTACCCCCGGCTATTGAAGGAAATGGCCTGAGTACACAGGAATGGGTACTACCTTTTGTCAACATCAGCGACTATCCCCGTTTTGGCTGGAGAGGACTAATGCTCGATGTGTCGCGCCATTTTTTTACCAAAGAAGAAGTGAAGCGCTATATCGATGATATGGCCAAATACAAATTCAATGTGCTGCACTGGCACCTGACCGATGACCAGGGCTGGCGCATCGAAATAAAAGCCTATCCCAAACTCACCAGTGTGGGCGCCTGGCGCGTAAACAAGACGGGCACTTTTGGTGGATTTTCCAAACCCGAAGCCGATGAACCCCGCGATTATGGTGGTTACTATACCCAGGATGATATCCGCGAGATTGTGCAATATGCCCGGGAGCGTTATATCAATATCCTGCCTGAAATTGATGTGCCCGGGCATAGCCTTGCCGCGCTGGCCGCCTATCCTGAACTGGCTTGTACCCCCGGTAAATACCAGGTAAGCTCCGGCGATCCGGTAATGGTATGGCCCGGAGGAGGTGGACATTTTTATGGGCTGATGGACAATTCCCTTTGCCCTGCCAAAGAAGAGGTATATGTTTTTCTCGACAAGGTATTTGCAGAAGTAGCAGAACTGTTTCCCTTTGAATACATCCACATGGGTGGCGATGAAACCGCCCGCAATTTCTGGGAAAAGAGTTCCCTGATCAAGAACCTGATGCAAAAGGAAAAGCTGAAGAACCTGGATGAGGTGCAAAGTTATTTTGTAAAGCGCGTGGAGAAGATCATCAATGCCAAAGGAAAGAAAATGATTGGCTGGGACGAAATATTGCAGGGAGGCCTGGCGCCCAATGCCGCCGTTATGAGCTGGCGGGGCATGAAGGGGGGCATAGAAGCCGCCAAAATGGGACATGAAGTGGTGATGACACCCACGGATTTTGTGTACCTCGACTATATGCAAAGCGACCGCGTGATGGAACCGCCCGTATATGCTTCGCTCCGCTTCAAAAAAGTGTACCAGTTTGACCCCATCCCCGATGGCGTAGACAGCAAGCTCATCAAAGGCGGACAGGGTAATCTCTGGACCGAACAGATTTATACCCTGCGCCAGGCACAATATATGACCTGGCCGCGGTCATTTGCCTTATCAGAAATATTGTGGAGCGTGCATAAGGAAAGGGATTGGAATAGCTTTGTGAAAAGGGTGGAAACCCATTTCCCCCGCCTCGATGCGGCAAAAACCAAGTGGGCTCCCAGTATGTATGATCCAGAATTTAAAGTGACAAAAAAAGCCAACAACCGCATTGAGCTTACCCTCAGCACGGAAGTGGAAGGGCTCGATATTCATTACAGTTTCGATAATTCCTTTCCCGACGAATATTATCCGGTGTATAAAGAACCCCTGCTGGTGCCCAAAGACGCATCGAATCTGAAACTGATCACCTATAGAAATGGCAAGCCGATTGGAAGGATGATTATTATGACGGTGGAGGAAATGAGGAAGAGAGCGGGGATAAAGTGAGAAGTTATAAGTTGTAAGTTTTAAGTTGTAAGTAGTGATTTAAGATCTGAGCTTGATATAGCTTGTAATACTGAAAATTATAGTCCCAAACGGACCATCATTACCGTTCAGATAGTAGTTACCCAAACTTATAACTTAAAACTTACAACTTAAAACTATATCACTTATAGCTTCCCACCGGCAGCCTGTTCTGCAAACTTCTGCCCAGGGTCATTTCATCGGCGTATTCCAGTTCACCGCCGAAAGCTATACCCCTCGCTATGGTGGTGATACGCAGCGGGCGGTCGGCCAGTTTTTTCTGAATATAATAGATGGTGGTATCGCCCTGAATATTGGGGTTGAGGGCAAAGATCAGTTCGCTGGTATGTTCTTTCTCCACTCTTTGCAAGAGCGCTTCAATGGTCAACTGATCGGGACCGATGCCATCGAGGGGTGAAATGAGTCCGCCCAATACATGGTAAGTTCCATTGTATTGTTGAGTACTCTCGATGGCGATCAGCTCGCGGATGCTTTCCACCACGCAAATCAGGTCCTGCTTGCGCATACTGTTGGCACAGATGGAACAGATATCGGCATCGGCTACATTAAAGCAGCGGCTGCAAAAGCGTATCTCCGCACGCATCTTCGAAATGACTTCCGCGAAATGCTGTACTTCCCCCGTATCCTGCTTCAGCAAATGCAAAACCATGCGCAGGGCAGTCTTCTTGCCTATGCCGGGCAATTTGGCAAACTCATTAACGGCATTCTGCAATAAAGCGGATGATAGTTGCATAGGAAAACACAAAGGTAGAGATTAGTTGATTCGGTAATTTGTTTATTTGTTGATTTGTTCCCGGACGGATGGTTTAGGGTTTAAGGTTGAGAGTTTAAAGTTTAATGGTACGGGGAATACTTTGCTTCTTTTTGATATCTCCATCAAAGCTTTGTCACGTCCTAATAGAAGTTGACAATTTTACCTTAATCAATTCATCTGCGAAAATCTGCGGAAAAATCTGCGAAAATCTGCGGGAAATCTATCCCGGACTTTGAACAGGTTTAAAGTGCTGAAGTTTTTCCCGCATATTGGCGCAGATTCTTTCCGCAGATTGGCGCAGATTTTCTTGCCTGATTCAGACCCTTAACATCATTCCCTCCAACTTAAAACGTATAACTTATTACTTATTACTTATTCCTGCTCCACATCAATTTCTATCGGAAAATCCTGCCCCGGCTTCACCGTAATGGTTCTTTTCAGGGGTTTGGCTACTTCGGGCTGTCGCTTTCCGCCAAAAAAACTGCCGGGATCCCAGATGCCGTTCCCATTGCTATCGTTGAGAATACGCAAGCTGTAATCGCCGGGTAAGAATAAGGGGCGTGTGAACTGTGCTTCTGTGAGCGGAGCCGAATACACTACCATCTTATTTTGCACAAACTGCAAAACAGGATTGCTTTCCAAATCGAGATTGCGGAAGCGCAGGTTGATGCGGCCATAATCGGTTTTCTTCTTGCTGTAGAAACTCAGGGTATCCGATTTCAGCAATTGCTGGCCCAGGGTATCCGTGGCAAAATCCTGCGCGAAAACCAGGTGATAGTAGGTATTTTCTTTCCATTCATGTTGCAGGGTCCACTGTTTGCGTAAGCTGTCGGGGGTCCAGCTAAACGCATCAGCCACGGGTGTAAAACTGGAGTCGGTAGAAAAAAGGATCTTGCTGGTATCCAGGTCGCGAATGGGTGTATCGAAGCTCAATACAAAGGGACTCAGCAGATCCTGCTGGCTGCCCTTGAGGTTGGTGGAGTACCGCAATCTTTTTTCCTCGCGGTCCCGGCGACCTCCCCGCTGGCTGCTGGTAGAGCTGCTGGCGGCGGCAGGCGGTGTGGGCAACTTATAGGCCAGTAATTGCGGAGCCTCGTTCGTGCTGGCCGAAATTTGCACCGGCTCGTTGGCAAATGCAAATACCTGTTGCTCGGGGCTCAGGTAGCGATAAGCGCCACTCTCATCCTGCAGGGCGTAGAGATAATAAGTGCCCGGTGCCAGGTAACGAAACCGGTAGCTCCCGCTGGTATCCACCCGCGTCACATAGCGCGGCTTCTCCTTCTGTAACGCGCTGTCTTCCCCGCTGCGGTGTAGCAGCACAAAAAGTGTGGTATCTACCCCACCCGTTTCCGCCAGCATCACCGAACCGGTCAACTGCATGGAATCAAAATAGTTGCCGGTGGAAACCACATAGGTGAAATCGCGGAATATATTCCCCTCATTCAGGTCCTTGATGCTCTTACCGAAATTGAAAACATACGTTGTATTCGGCTCCAGGTCATCGCGCAGGCGTACCGAGATGGTTTCCAGTTTACGGGTAACATTGGGCATGTTTTGCGGTACGGGCGATATGATCAGGTTTTTGTAGGGGTCATCGATCTCCACATATTCATCAAACAGCAACTGAAACTGCTTACCAGTAAAATTGAGGGTAGAATCAGCCGGTGTCGCCCGCAACAATACCGGGGGCAAACTGTCGCGTGGCCCTCCTGATGGAGGCAGAATATTGGCGCAGCCCCCGCCCACCAGGAACAAGAGGGGTAAAACCAGCAGCATGAGCAGGAAAGGAATCCAAAAGCGTTGTTTCATCAGACTGCAAAAATAGGCGATGGCGGCCTGATTCATTCAGGGGCCTGAATTTTAGGAATTTCTTGTGCCGTAAGGGTCTATTGCTTCACAAAATTGCACCAGTGGCAATCCTCCTTGCCACAACCGGTATAGAAATCACGGGCCTGGATTTTGTCCCATACCAGCCTGATCTGGTCTTTCAGTTGCCGGGTATCCTCTTCCGTAATCGGAATACGTTCACGGCGATAATTCTTTTTCTTGTCGGGTTCAACAAAATCAAACTCCACGCTTTCCACTTTCCAGTCTTTGAGCTGGTATTCATCCACCAACACTTTATAAAAGGAGGCCTGCCGCCAATAGTCGCCCCCCACCGGATCTTTATCCGATGGCGCTTTGAGTTTGGGAATGGCCTTGTCGGGATCACCGGTTTTATAATCCACCACATTCACGCGCTTGCCATCAAATTCCAGCTTATCAAGCTTGCCCTTGATGGGTACGCCATCCACCACCACATTGCTGATATTGCGTTCGATGGCGACAATCTTATTAAAACTGTCAATATATTTTTCGTAATAATTGCGCAACACTTCGCGGCCATATTCCATCCTGCGCGCAAATTGCTCCGCCGTAAAACTCTCCCGATGTTTATTCATATAATAGGCGAAGTCATCCACAAACTCCACGAGTGAGGGGAATCTTTCATTGCCGCTTTGCTGCATCTTGCTAAACAATTTCTCCAATGCATGGTGCACGGCGGAACCAAACTCAATGGCTTCATTCTTGGGAGAAGGAATGCGCACCAGGTTGCGGTAATAAAACTCAAGCGGGCATTTCAGGTAGTTGTTCAGCGCCGTTACGTTCATCACAAACTTCTCCAGCAGCGGCGCCACAAAGGATTCTTCCAGCTCCTCCACTTTGGGTGGCTCGGTTTCCATAAACTGAAGCGATTGGAACTCGTGCAGCACTTCTTCGTCGATCAACATCTTCTCAATCGGCAGGGGATGGCTGTCCTGTATCTCCGCAATGAACATGGATGGCTCCATTTCCTTCCCATCGCTGCGGAAACGGCTGTAGGAAATAAACAGGTGCTGTTCGGCGCGGGTAATGGCCACATAAAAGAGCCTGCGCAATTCTTCCTCATCGCGATGCGACGTGGCCGTATCAAATAACGTATCAGGAAGCGAATAGCCACCGCCGGGTTTTCTTTTCTTTTCCCAAAAACCGGCGTTGCAACCGGCAAAGAATACATATTCGAATTCGAGACCCTTGCTGCCATGAGCGGTGAGCAGGTTCACGCCCTTGTCGTTGCCATTCACCTGCGTAAGCGGCAGGCGAATTTCCTCCTTCTGCATCAGGTCCAGCACGGCTACAAATCCGGCAAGCCCCATCTGCTTCTCCCGCTGTGTGGATTCTTTTACAAAATCGAAAAAGCCGGTAAGCACCTGCAATTGCCAGTGTTTATCGGGCCTGTTCATCAGTTTTTGCAGTGCCCCCGTATCACGAATGCATTTTTCCACCAACTGTTGCAGGGTCAGATTGGGCACATCGTTGATCAAAGCTTCCAGTATGCCGCTCGCCTGCTTCAGGCCCGGGTGCAGGCTGGCCGTAAAAAGATCTTTATCAGGTGAGGCCGACTTTTGTAACAGCAATTCGCGAAGACTCATCTTCTTTCCGCCATAGCGAAGCTCAGCCGCTTCCACCGAAAGTTTGGCGATCTCAATGGGAGGTATGCCCCACCAGTCGTGGTGCAATAATTCAAAAAGCTGCTCATCACCCCCAAAACTGCGGTCGTGCTCACTGGCCAGGTAACGCAGCAGCAACATGAGTTTGCGAATAAGTGGTTGCTGTAAGATATCAGCCTGCCGCTTACTGTATACGGGAATTTTCAGTTTTTGAAAATAGTTGGTGAGCTCTTCACCATACTTGTTTTCCTTATAGATGATTCCAATGGCCCCTGGCGCTATGCCCTGCGCCAGCAACTGCTGCACCTGCCGGGTGATGCCGATCATTTCCTGGTGCTGCGATTCGTATTCGCGAAGCTGCGGCGGATGCTTTAGGTGTCGGATATGCCCGTTGGCCGATTGCAGCTCCTTACTCAAACCGCTGATCTGTTTCACCAGGCGCTCCTCATTGCGGTTGATCAGCGACATGGATATATCGAGAATAGGCTGTGTGCTGCGGTAGTTGTCGGTTAAAACAACCTTTTCCAGGTCCTTTTCATAGCGACGCGCAAAACCCAGCATATTCTCCACGTTGGCGCCCTGGAAACGGTAGATGCTCTGATCGTCATCGCCCACCACAAACACATTGGGTTTTTCCCAATAACTGATCAGCAGGTCAACCAATTTGTTTTGGGTACCGCTGGTATCCTGGTATTCATCTACCAGGATGTACAGAAATTTTTCCTGGTAATCGGCCAGTAGGGAAGGATTCTCTTCAAAAGCGCGGATCACCCAGTTGATCATATCATCAAAATCATAGCGATTGTGGCGCCGCATCAGCTCCTGGTAGTGGTCAAACTCCCGCACGGCTGCCCGCAACCTTTCCATCTTCTCCGCTTCTTCGGCAATCTTATCTGTGCGCAGGTCTCCTTTTTTGAACTGTTTTACGGCTCTTTTCGCCACATATTCATCGCGGTTGGGCAGGTCGGCTATATAGGCGTCAATTTTTTCTTCGAGAAAAGCCGGGGTCCATCCCTCTCTTTTCATGGCGCTAAACAGCGACTGCAGGTTATTGATCTCGTAATACACATCGCCGCGATAGCGCTTCAGGGGATGATTCTTGGGGAAGGCATCGATCAGGTCTTTATACAACTGAATTTTCTCCAGTTCCGAAATGGGCTCGAGGATGGTTTTTTCAAAATATGAAAGATTCTCCTGTATCACGTCGTTGCAGAAAGCGTGAAAAGTGTAGAGGTTCACCTTGTAGGCATCAGGGCCAATAAACTGCAGGAGCCTTTTGCGCATGGCCACCACGCCCGCATCGGTATAAGTGAGACAAAGAATATTTTCAGGCAGGGCATCGGTTTCGAGCAGGATCTTTCCAATACGGCTGGCCAGTATCTGGGTTTTGCCCGTACCGGGTCCTGCAATCACCATCACTGGCCCTTCGAGGGTATTTACAGCCCTGCGTTGGGGCTCATTCAGCCTTTCATATTCTTCCCTGAACTTATTTTCAAGCTTTTCTTTACTGATCGACATGTTTGGTGAACCTTTTAGTTCGATTCTTAGTTTTTGTACAAGTTAAATGAATTCAAGCAATGGCCGTGTATTCCGTAAAGACAGTGCAGCGTATGCCCGTAAGCCTGGCGCAGGCCTGGGATTTTTTCTCCAGTCCGGCAAATTTACAAAGCATCACGCCCCCTTATATGGGGTTTACCATAATATCGCGTCATCATGGCGATAAAATGTATCCGGGGCAGATTATTGAATACAAGGTAAAGCCGCTCCTGGGCATTCCGCTCTATTGGATGACGGAGATCACGCATGTGCAGGAAGAGCGCTATTTTGTAGATGAACAGCGTTTCGGACCCTATAGCCTCTGGCACCATCAGCACCATTTCAAAGCTATTGAGGGAGGAGTGGAAATGACCGATATCGTGCACTACAAACTTCCCCTTTGGTGGCTCGGCGACCTGGCCAATGCGCTTTTTGTAAAAAAGCAGTTGGCCGGCATTTTTGAATACCGTAGGAAAAGGGTGGAGGAAATGTTTGGAAGGTTCTGAAGTTTAAAGTTTAGGGTTTAAGGTTTAGGGTTTACGGGGTGAAGTATTAAGATAAATTCTTTGGCTTGAGAGAAAGAAATGGATCCTTACTTATTGACCATCAATATTATAGAAGTAACTTCTCCCCCTAACCTTATACTCGCAACTTTAAACCCTAAACCCTAAACCTTAAACCTTAAACTTTCTTATCTTCGCATTTCGCAGGCGGATTTGTTTATTGTTCGGCCTGGTTAAATAACAGAACTAATAAACGTCAAAAAGCTCCACACGGAATTTTCCAGCGTTTATTAGATTAGCCAGCCTCATTTGCGATAATACGCGTATCTGCCTGTTTCAAAATTCTAACAGATGGATATTCGTCAGGAACTGGAGAAGCGCATCCTCATTATTGATGGCGCCATGGGCACCATGATTCAGCGGTATAAATTGCAGGAAGCCGATTATCGCGGCGATCGATTCAAAGACTGGCCCAGCGATCTGCAGGGCAATAATGACCTGCTCAATATTACCCAACCGGCCATCATCACCGAAATTCATAAAGCATATATCGATGCCGGTGCCGACATCATTGAGACCAACACATTTAGCAGCACATCCATAGCAATGGCCGACTACAATATGCAATCGCTGGCCTATGAGCTGAATGTGGCGGCCGTGCGCTGCGCGCGAGAAGCGATCCGGCAATCGGGCAAACAGGCCTGGGTAGCCGGAGCCATTGGCCCGCTTAACAAGACCCTTTCGCTATCGCCGGATGTGAACAATCCCGGTTATCGTGCGCTTAGCTTCGATGAGGCAGTGGCCGCTTATTATGAGCAGGTAAAAGGTTTGAGCGATGGTGGTGCCGACATCCTGCTGGTGGAAACCATTTTCGACACCCTCAACGCCAAGGCTGCCATCTTCGCGATCAAAAAATATTTCCGCGATACGCAAAAGCCGCAACTTCCTATCATGATCAGCGGCACTATTACCGATGCGTCGGGTAGAACCCTGAGCGGACAAACCCTGGAAGCGTTTTATACTTCCATCCAACATGCCCGACCCCTGAGTGTGGGACTCAACTGTGCGCTCGGCGCCAAAGAAATGCGACCCCATATAGTGGAACTTTCCCGGCTGGCTAACTGTTATGTGTCGGCTTATCCCAATGCCGGGCTGCCCAATGCCATGGGTGAGTACGACGAAAGGCCGGAAGACACCGCCCACTACCTGGAGGATTGGGCGCGGCAGGGCTATGTAAATATAGTAGGAGGTTGCTGCGGCACCACTCCGGACCATATCCGCCATATTGCCCAGCAGGTGAAGAATATGTCGCCACGACCTTTACCTGTTGTTGCACACAGCATTTAATATTTTTTCCAATATCATCAGCCATAATTTTCGATAAAATGAGCGAACCCGTACAGATTAATCCCTACATGCGCCTCGCGGGGCTGGAGCCCCTGGTTATTCGTCCCGAAACCAACTTCGTCAATATTGGCGAGCGTACTAATGTAACCGGTTCTAAAAAATTCGCGCGACTTATTCGTGAAAACAAGTTTGAAGAAGCGCTGAGCGTAGCCCGACAGCAGGTGGAGAATGGCGCGCAGATCATTGATGTGAATATGGACGACGCCATGCTGGATGGTGTGGAAGCCATGCCTCGTTTTCTGAACCTGTTGCAGTCGGAACCCGATATCGCCCGTGTGCCGGTGATGATCGACTCTTCGAAATTTGAAATTATAGAAGCGGGGCTGAAATGCGTTCAGGGCAAATGTATCGTGAACTCCATCTCGATGAAGGAGGGTGAAGAAAAATTCATTGAGCAGGCCATCATCTGTCAAAGCTTTGGCGCCGCGGTGGTGGTGATGGCTTTTGATGAGCAGGGGCAGGCCGATACCGAAGACCGCAAAGTGGCCATTTGTGAAAGAGCCTACAAAATACTGACGGAACAGGTAGGTTTTGATCCCCAGGACATCATTTTCGATCCCAATATTTTTGCAGTGGCTACCGGGCTCGAAGAGCATAATAATTATGGAGTAGACTTTATCAATGCCACCCGCCGTATCAAAGAAAAA
This sequence comes from uncultured Citrobacter sp., assembly GCA_964395095.1. Classification (GTDB taxonomy): domain Bacteria; phylum Bacteroidota; class Bacteroidia; order Chitinophagales; family Chitinophagaceae; genus CAYMZZ01. The sequence continues at coordinate 112,873 of CAYMZZ010000009.1, read as the reverse complement.
ATGCCATTGGTGGGTGTAAGTGGCGGTGTCAGTAATCTTTCCTTTTCTTTTCGGGGCAATGAGCCCGTTCGGGAAGCCATGCATGCCGTTTTTCTGTACCATGCCATCAGGGCCGGTTTGAATATGGGCATCGTGAATGCAGGACAACTGGTGGTATACGACGAAATTGAACCGCAACTGCGTGAATTGTGTGAAGACGTAATTCTGAACCGGAATAACGACAACAATGAGGCCACGGAAAAACTGATTGCTTTTGCCGAAACCGTGAAGGCAAAAGATAAAGTGGAGAAAAAAGATGATGCCTGGCGACAAGCCCCGGTGGAGGAAAAACTTAAGCATGCTCTCATTAATGGCATCACCGATTATATAGATGAGGACACCGAAGAAGCCCGGCTGAAATACCCCAAACCATTGGACGTGATTGAAGGTCCGCTGATGGATGGCATGGGAGTAGTGGGCGACCTGTTTGGCGCGGGCAAAATGTTTTTGCCGCAGGTAGTCAAAAGCGCCCGGGTAATGAAGCGTTCGGTAGCCTGGCTTACCCCCTATATTGAGGAAGAAAAGCTCAATAACCCGCAGCTACAGCAAGGCAATATCAAGAAAATATTACTGGCCACCGTAAAGGGGGATGTGCATGATATTGGTAAAAACATTGTGGGTGTAGTGTTGGGGTGTAATGGTTACGATATTGTAGATATGGGAGTAATGGTTCCGACGGATAAGATCCTGGAAACAGCGGAGCGGGAAAAAGCCGATATCATCGGGCTGAGCGGATTGATTACCCCATCGCTGGATGAAATGGTGAATGTGGCTCAGGAAATGCAGCGCCGTGGCATGAAGCAACCCTTGCTGATCGGCGGCGCCACTACTTCGCGAATACATACGGCCGTAAAAATTGCACCGCAGTACGAACCGGGAGTGGTACACGTGCTGGACGCAAGCCGCAGCGTGACCGTAGCCGGTTCCCTGCTGAATGAACAAAAAGAGGAATTCCTACGCAAAACCCGGGAGGAATATGTGAAGCTGAAAACTGATTTTGACAATAAAAAACCCGTAAAGACCTACCTGAACTATACCGTAGCGACAGCCAACGCCGTAAAAGGCGATTGGGAAAAGCACCAAACGGCAAAGCCTTCGTATTTGGGAGCGAAGGTGTATGCAGATGCAGACCTGGCAACGATCCGGAAATACATCGACTGGAAGCCCTTCTTTATTTCCTGGGAGCTGCACGGCAATTTTCCGGCCATCCTCAGCGATGAGAAAGTGGGTGTGGAAGCCACCAAGCTTTACAATGATGCCAATCACATGCTGGACCAGATTGTCAGGGAAAAATGGCTGCAAGCACAGGGCGCTGCCGGTTTCTGGCCTGCACTACGCACGGGTAAGGACACGGTAACGGTGGAAAGAGCGGGAGCTGAGCCCGTTCAACTCGAATTTCTGCGCCAGCAGATCAAGAAAGCAGCCGACCAGCCCAACCTCAGTCTCGCCGATTTCATAAGACCAGCCGATGTCGCCAACACCAAGGACTATATTGGTGCTTTTTCCGTTACCATAAAAGGTATTGAGCCGCATTTGAAAAGATTTGAGAAGGAACTGGATGATTATAACCGTATTCTCCTGCAGGCGCTGGCTGATCGCCTGGCAGAAGCTTTTGCCGAATACCTGCACGAGAAAGTGCGCCGCGAATACTGGGGCTATCAGCCCGCCGAATCACTCACAAATGAACAACTGATTAAGGAAGAGTATAGCGGTATTCGCCCGGCACCGGGTTATCCGGCCTGTCCCGACCATACAGAAAAGTATAAACTGTTTGAACTGCTGGGAGGAGAAGAAGCCACCGGTATCCACTTGACCGAATCACTGGCCATGTATCCCGCAGCTTCTGTATGCGGCTGGTACTTCAGTCACCCGAAGAGCCAGTACTTTGGCATAGGCAAAATCCAGCGCGACCAGTTGGAAGACTATGCGAAGAGAAAGGGCTGGACCCTGGAAGAAGCAGAGAAATGGTTGAGGCCGGTGCTGGAGTGAGTTTAAGGTTGAAAGTTTAAGGTTTAAGGTAGATGGGTTTATAGTGCAGAAACTTTTAACGCAACGAGCGCGACGATAGTCTTTAAAAAAATAAAAGGCTTCCAGAATAGAAACAGTTGCTTGCCTGAAATTCCAATAGTATTTCCTTACTCTAATACTATCGTTGCGCTCGTTGCGAATTCGTAGCGCTCGTTGCGGTAAAAAACTACAACACTCACAAACTCCCCGCATAGCAATAAGCCGCCCAGCCAAATCCTCACGCCTCACGCCTCACGATTCACGCTTCCTCACTCACGCCTCACGCCTCACGATTCACGATTCCTCACTCACGCCTCACGCCTCACGATTCACGATTCACGATTCCTCACTCACGCCTCACGATTCACGCCTCACGCCTTATTCACCACTCTCGTATTCGTCCAGCTATCATGCCAGGGACGGCCGGCAAGAGCACTCAATGCTTCAAAGGGTACCGCGCGGGAGAGACTGCGCAGGGCCGCATCACGGAATGTAAGGCTCTGACCATCCTCGCGAATGGCGCGGGTACCTGTGAGCAGCTTGCCCAGGGTTTGTCCATTAAAGGCTTTCTCGCAAATGGTATAGTACAGGAACCAGGTGCTAATGGTAATCACATAAATATAGATCCAGTAAGGAGCGCCTTCCTCATACAGGATTTCGTACAACAGTTCAGGGTTCACCGTACGCAAAATCAAAGCACCCAGATAGCCGGTGGCAAATGTGAGCCCATAGTTACAAAAAATAACATCAATGATATAATTGAGCAACCGCTTGCTGATGGATGCTTCCTCATACTGATATAGTAGCGAGGCATCATCAGCCAACAGGTTGGTTTCTTCCGGCTGTTGTACAGGTTCCATTTTAAACTTGTTTTGTACTACAAGTATATAACGGAGAAATTAATTTTCATAATTTATTGAGAGAAGTTTAAAGTTGAAGGTTTAGGGTTTAGAGTCTAGGGTTTAAAGTTTATAGCAATATGAGATTATAGTTCAGAAATTTCTACGGCAGCGAACGCTACGAACCCGCCGCGGCGGGTTCTTTGCGCTCGTTGCGGTAAAAAAATTCAGCACTCACAAGCTCCCCGCATTGTAATAAGCCTCCCAGCCTAATACTCACGCTTCACCACTCACGCCTCACGCCTCACGATTCACGATGCCCTCATCATTTCCCCAACAAATCCTTCAGTTCCACCAATTCAAACTCCGGGCTGGCTTCAAAGCAATGCCGAAGTATGGGTGCGTGGCCATTGCCGAAAAGGACAACAATCCTGTCTTCATCCCCAGGGCTGGTATTGAGAATATTGTTGAATATCCGCAGGTTGCGGCTATACCACCACATCGCCAGTCCATCTGGACCACTATGATCTTTGGTATTGAAGCCACCTGCCAGGTAAGCGCCATGCATGCGGCGTTGCGTGATGGGCTCGGCCATCAGCAAAAAATTTTCCAGCATCGTCAGCTCCTTATTCAGCGAATCACCCAAATCATACATCTTTTTGTAGAGTCGGCTCCAATAAGTATCCCTTTCCGGGTTCGATTTCGGTGCATTCCACATGCTATCGATAAAAGTGAAGCGGCTATAATTCTCGTGCATGAAATTAGACGCATCCACACAATATACCTTATCAAGATTCACCATACCGGCCACCCGATAACCTATCTGAAAAATTTCATTACGCCCGGGCGCATATTTACCAGACCGGTAAGCGCCATATAACGAATCGTGAAAAGATTGCCGAAACGATTCCACATACATCCGCGTGGGTTGAAAGCGTTGAATAATCGCGGCCAGCTCCGCGAGTTCCTTCTGCCGCTCGGGCGCCAGCACATCCACGAAATCGGCAGAATCCGTTTTATGATCATCCAGATTGGGATAGGCGAAGTGGAAGGTTCCCAGCAGCAATACTTTCGTTGGTTTCCGTAGCCCGCTCATTAATATTTTGTCGGCATTGGCTTCTTTGATTTTTTTCCAGTCAGGATCTTGTGCCATCGCCTGTTGACTGCAAATCAGGCCAAGGGCAAGAATGATTAAGTAACGCATAATGGTAATTTTTCTCAAAATTGACGCTGAAGTTCGCGGCGCAAAACTGAAATCTGCCAGACAGTTGGGATTGTCTGCCAAAGCCTGTTCCGGGTCAGGCAGACAAAAGCGGCCCGTTTGCAGACAAAAGCCCGGTTCCACCAAAGGAAGCAATTAACTTAGCGCCATGAGCCGCAATCAGCGAATGATAAGCTATCTCGTAGTGCTATTTATGATGATCTGGGGGCTTGATCTGATCAATGTCGTCAAGTACAACCTGTCCATTACCTGGAGCCAGGTTTTCTCACCCTTCCGTATCTCACAAACCATCTATGCCTTATCTACCTTTCTGCTCTGCCGCTTAGTATGGAAAAAGATTCTACCCCAACGCCGCTATGGCTGGATATTGCCGGGAATCCTTTTACTTATTCTTGCTTTTATCCTTATCCGGTTTACGCTGGAAGAATGGCTGTCACCGCTTATTTTCCAGGCACGTAATTACCGGCAGGGTGTGTCATGGGATTATTATGTGCTCGACAATATCTATTATGCCCTGATCTATATCACGCTGGGCACCCTGCTCTACCTGCTCGATGCGCAATTGCTGCAACAGAAAAGCCAGCAGGAGTTGTTGCAGAAAAGCCGTGAAGCCGAGCTACAGTTTCTTCGTTCCCAAATTCACCCCCACTTTTTATTCAACACGCTCAATAATATTTATTCGTTGGTGTACCGGCAGGCAAAGGAAGCGCCGCAGGCTGTGTTGCAGTTATCGGAGTTGATGCGCTATATGCTCTATGAAAAAAATGAAACGGTGGCACTGGAAAAAGAATGGCAGCATTGCGAACACTTCATCTCCCTGCAGCAACTGCGCTTTCCTTACCCTGTAAGGCTGCAAATAGCGCAAGAGGGAAACTGGAAAGAATGGCCCATTCCCCCCTACCTGCTGATACCCTTTGTGGAAAATGCATTCAAGCATGGCGATTTTCATCAGGAACCACTATTTATCAGTCTGGTAGCGGAAGAAGGGCAGTTCAGCTTCCATATCCGGAATGCCATCGGAAAACAGCTAAAAGACAGCGCCGGTGGCATCGGCATTGAGAACCTGCGCCGCAGGCTTCAATTACTCTATCCGCAAACGCATCAACTGGAAATTGAAACCCGTGATGATTTCTATACCGCCAAACTGAAAATCAGTAGCCGGAAAGCAGCCCAGGAAATTATCCATTAAGCCAATATATCAAAAGAAAAATTGCCGAATGACCTGCCTGATTATAGACGATGAGCCCCTGGCGGTACAATTGCTGACGGAATACGCAGCTTCGGTACCCGACCTGGAAATCCTGTTTGCCGGTACCGATGTATTCTCAGCCCTGCACCTGGCACAGGAAGGAAGGGCTGACCTTGTTTTTCTCGACATCCAGATGCCGGAACTGTCGGGTATTCAATTTATGAAGATCCTGAATGGGAAGTGTAGAGTAATTCTTACCACCGCTTATGATGAATATGCCCTGCAGGCATTTGATCACGATGTGGTAGACTACCTGCTGAAGCCATTTTCCAAAGAAAGATTCCTGGCGGCCGTGCAAAAAGCGAGGGAAAGAATGGGTGCCGCCAAAACGGACAGCCCCGGACCAAAGGATTATATTTTCGTAAAATCGGAATATAAAATTCTCAAGATAAACCTGCGGGAGATCTACTATCTCGAAAGCCTGCGCGACTATGTGGCCATCCATCATGCCGATACCAAAACGATGACCCTGCAAAGCCTGCGCAGTTTTGAAGAGGAATTGCCCGCCGGTGAATTCCTGCGCATCCACAAATCCTACCTCATCGCCATGCGGCATATTGAATCTGTGGAACGGAAACGCGTGGTGATCCGCGGCCAATACCTGCCGGTGAGCGATACCTACTGGAACGAGTTTAAGAAACGAATGCCGGGTTAATACCGCAAGTTTTATTCAACTTTCCAGTTTTGCCAGTTAAGCCTACAGTACCTTCAACTCCCGCAACTGATCGCGCAACTGATCGGGCGACTGAAAATGAATACTCGCTATGCCCAGGTCTTCCGCGGCCCTTACATTGCGGAGGTTATCATCGATAAACAGGGCTTCGCTGGGCGCCACATTGTAGCGATGCAGTAATCGCTTATAGAATTCTGGAAAGGGCTTTCTTGTTTTTTCTTCCCCGCTTACCACGCGGCCATCGAACCAATGCAAAAAATCGTAGCGCACCAGCGCGATATCGAAAAGGTTGGCCTGCCAGTTGGTGAGCGCATAAGTGCGGTGTTGCGCCTTCTCCTTTATTTCCCGGAAAATGTCTACCGTGCCCTCGATGGGTCCACCAAGCATATCGGTCCAGCGGCCATAGAAATCGCGTATGGCGGCTTCCCATTCGGGGTGTTCGGCAATCAGCAATTGCGTGGCGAGCACAATGGAACGACCGGCATCCTGCTCCTCGTTCCAGTCGCTGGTACAGATCTTCTGAAAAAAATAATCCCGCTTATCGAGCGAGTCAAAATAGGTTTCGTCGAACACGTATTGCGGGTTCCAGTCGATCAGCACACCACCCAGGTCGAAAATAATAGTATTGTATCTTGACATAATTATTTGAATCGGAATTTGAAATAAATCATCATCAGGGCCATCGTCATCAGGATCGCGTTGGTCAGGATGATTATCCAGTCGTTGCGCATAAAGCCATAAATAATCCAGAGCACTTCATTTACCACAGCAATCACAAACATCATCAGCGATACGTCTTTAGCTGTTCTTTCGCGCGAGGTTTTGATAACCTGTGGCAAAAATGTGAGGGTAGTAATGGCACCGGCCACCGTACCCAGAATTTCCACGCCTTCCATGCGTTTGGGTTTATTTTTCTAAAGATAGAAAATCAGTCCGTTATTCGCTGCTACCGATAGGCTGTGCCTACCTCATTTCTTCTCAAACAACCACCAGAGTTTTTTCCTCGGCCGCACTTTATAGTTGCTGGTGATATACTGTTTGATGTGCTCCATCGCTTCGGTATGATCGTCGGTAAACAGCACCAGGTTCATATCTTCTTTCGAGATGGTCCCTCTTTCGGCCATATCGTTCATGGCTTCCATGAGCTCGCGGTAATATTCCTTTCCAAATAATACAATGGGAAACTGTGTCAGCGATTTGGTTTGCACCAGGGTAAGGGTTTCAAAAAACTCATCCATGGTGCCAAAGCCTCCGGGCATAATGATAAAGGCATAGGAATATTTAATCAGCAATACTTTTCTGACAAAAAAATGTTCGAAGGTAACGGCTTTGTGCACATAGGGATTGAGGTGCTGCTCAAAGGGGAGCTGGATATTGCATCCAACAGAAAGACCTCCATTTTCATAGGCGCCCTTGTTGGCCGCTTCCATAATGCCGGGCCCTCCACCCGTCATGGTAGTAAAACCCATTTCGGCAATGCGTTTGCCAAACTCAACGGCCTGCAGATAATAAGGGTCATCGTCTTTGAAGCGTGCCGATCCAAAGACGGTAATACATGGCCCTATAAAGTGCAGGTTTCGAAAACCCTTGATAAATTGTTTGAAAACACGAAATGCAAAAGCCAACTCATAACCGCGACTCTTGGGCCCATCGAGATACACATGTTCCTTTCCGGGAATAATTTTTTCTGTTTGTTTCATACCTGCCTGTTTGGAATCGTTAAAATTAAGGGATTATCGCGTTTTTACGGGAATAGACCTGTATACCTGGTTTGTGAATTTGAATAAAGAAAAAATCTCCCTACTTTCGGCAGCAAAGATTTGCTGTCATGCGCATCATCAGTTACAACGTAAATGGTATCCGGGCCGCCATCAATAAAGGTTTTGTGGACTGGCTGAAAACGAATCCTGCCGACGTTATCTGTTTGCAGGAAACCAAGGCCGAAAAAGCCAATGTGGATCATGCTTTGTTCAATGATCTTGGTTATCACGATTACTGGTTTAGCGCGCAAAAAAAAGGGTACAGTGGTGTGGCGGTGTTCACACGCGTATTACCCGACCATGTAGAGTATGGCACGGGGCACAAAATCAGCGATGATGAGGGACGGGTGATTCAGCTCGACTTTGGCGATACCCGTATCATCAATGCCTATTTTCCTTCCGGCACCAGCGGTGATGAACGCCAGGCATACAAATACGTTTGGCTGGATGAATTGTTCGACTATCTGCAGCAACTCCGAAAGAAGCATCCCAAACTCATCCTTTGCGGTGATTACAATATCGCGCACCAGGAAATTGATATACACGATCCCAAAGGGAATAAAAAAAGCAGTGGTTTCCTGCCGGAAGAGCGGGCATGGATGAGCAAATTTTTGGAAAGTGGCTGGGTGGATACATTCCGGCAATTTCATCCCGAGCCCCATCGCTATAGCTGGTGGAGCCAACGCTTTCCTTCGGTGCGCTTGCAAAATAAGGGCTGGCGTATCGATTATATCAATGTAACGGATCCACTCAGGAAACAGGTGGTGGATGCGGAAATTTATCCCGACATCAAACACAGCGATCATTGCCCGGTGTACCTGGAGTTGAAATGGAGTGCGGGCAAGAAGAAGTGAGGGCGGGATGTTGTTAAGACCAAATTTTTCCTATGTTATTTGTGCTGATCATCCTGGTTCTTCTTGTATTTATTGTGCTGATGCAAATTCTGTCACAATCCTCGGAAATCCGATCCCTACACAGCAAAGTGGATTGGCTGGGAGAGCAGTTAGATCGCTTGAAGCAAAAGGAAAAGCCTACCGAGCCCAGCACGGAAAAACATATCTGGCGGCCCCAACCCCGACAGTCGGCGCCCCCGCCTGAACCCATCCCGGCCATACCCACGGTGAAGCCGGAGCCTGAACCCTCCATACCGGAAATAACCAGGGAGCAACCCATTTTTCCACCCAAACCAGATGCTGGCCGCAAGGCTCCGGAACCGGCCCAACATACCAACTCCAATGAAAAGGCTCCTCCGTTGAGTGCAGAACCCTCTCCACGGAAAACAAAATGGCCGGCAGGCGAAGACATGGAAGAATTTATTGGTGGCAACCTCGCCAATAAACTGGGCATTGGGATCCTGATTTTGGGCATCGCTTTTTTTGTGAAGTATGCCATCGATAAGAACTGGATCAACGAACTGGGAAGGGTATCGATCGGCCTGCTTTGTGGCGCCATATTAATCGGTATCGCACATCGTATGCGAAATCGGTATCGCGCATTCAGTTCCGTGCTGGTGGGTGGCGGCCTGGCTGTATTGTATTTCAGCATCGCTTTTGCCTTTCAGGCCTACCAGCTCATAGGCCAGCAGGCGGCATTCGCCATCATGATGCTGACCACCGCTTTCGCGGTTGTATTATCGCTATATTACAACCGGCAGGAGATTGCCATCATCGCACTCATGGGCGGCTTTGCCACGCCATTCCTGGCCAGTACTGGCAACGACAACTATATCGCGCTGTTCATTTACCTGGTCATCCTTTGCTCCGGTATGATGATACTGTCATGGTTCCGCAAGTGGCCGGCCATCAACATCATTTCCATGCTGGGTACTGCCATTATTTACGGAGGATGGCTGGTTGGCAAAACCTTGCTGAACGCGTCGGAAACCTTTCCCTACCAGCACGGGATTCTTTTCGGCACGGCATTTTTCCTCATATTCATGGCCATGCATATTCTCAATAATCTTCGTATGCAAAGGCGGTTTATGGGTGTCGACTACCTGCTGGTAATTGCCACCGAACTTGCTTACTTTACCAGCGTAATTATATGCTTGTCGTATGCGACAAATACGAACTGGGATGCCGGTTTCACCTTGTTGCTGGCTCTATTCAACCTGGCACTGGCCATGGTTTGTAAAAAATCAACCAAAACGGATCCCAATTTTGTATGGCTCCTGGTAGGGCTTAGCCTCACCTGGTTTACCGTGTGCATATTTGTTCAATTTAGTGGCTACCAGATCAGTCTATTCTGGGCTGCAGAAGCCATTCTATTGCTGGCCCTGGCTGCCAAAACACGAATCAGCCTGCTGTTCAGGTCATCGCACCTGGTGCATGCACTCGCCATAATTGCGCTCGTGGTAAACTGGATCAATGCCTATATGTTTTCCTATGAAGAAAGAAAAGTGTTGTTGAATCCCGTTTTTGTGAGCGCTGTATTTGTTGGCATCAGTTTTATCGTAAGGCATTACCTGCAGAAACGCTATGAACTGCATGAATTATCAGCATCCTGGTTACAAAGCCGGAATCTCTTTGCCTTTCCCATGATCATGGGAACCGGTATCCTGTTTATTACGGGTCTGCTCGAAATCATGTACCAGTTTAATCAGGCATTTTCAGAAATACCCCTGTTTCAACTCTATGTGCAGCTCTATCTCGTGGTGTTTGCCAGTGTGCTTTTGCTACTCAATCGTAAACGTCCAATTTATCCGACCTTGCTACGCTGGATCAATATAGGTAGCTTCCTGATGTTGGTACTTTATGCCAGCATCAATATCAATATTCAACCCGACCTGGTGGGAAATGGGCTCTATGCGCATTTTATTACGCATTGGATTAGCTTCACGATTCAGGCATTCCTGTTCGCGCTGCTCATTCATTACTATAGCAGGCAACCCGAATCGGTATGGCGACCTTTGGTTTCAAATGCGAACCTGGCCGTGCCAGTTTGCGGAATCCTGCTTTTCAGCCTGAGCCTTGAATTATACCAGGTAAACTGGAGTATACACCTTTTTAATCCTGCAGCTACCACCGAGTGGAGTACCCTATATTTCAAGGCGCAACTCAGTATACTATGGGGGTTAATTGCTTTTGTGCTGATATGGCAGGGTCTTAAGCACAAGATCAGGATGTTGCGGATCATTTCACTTTTTCTTTTCGGCATTACGCTGTGCAAGCTGTTTATTTACGATATCCGCAATATTCCTCCTGGTGGTAAGATCGCCTCATTCATTTTATTGGGGATATTGCTGTTGATCATCTCTTTTCTGTACCAGCGTATCAAACGCATTATCCTCGACTAATGAAAATGCGAATGCATTAACTTCGCGGGCAAAACACAGGCTTTGATCATTTACAACGTGACCACAAAGGTGGACCTCAGCATTGCGGAAGAATGGCTGCAATGGATGCGCCGGGAACATATACCGGAAGTAGTAGCCACGGGCTGTTTTACGCATGCAGTGATTCTGCAGATGATAGAAGTGGATAATACGGAGGGACATACCTACGCCGTGCAATACCATGCCGACAGCAAGGCCCTTTACAACAAATATATCCGCGACTATTCGGAAGCTTTGCGTGCCAAATCGCTGAGTAGCTGGGGCGATAAAGTGATCGCCTTCCGCTCGGTATTGCAGGTTGTGGATTGATTGTGCACAATTCTTGCCTGTAGCGGGTTTCAGCGGATTTTCTCTCGGAAATTCATGGAAAATTTATGGCTGACCTATAGGAAAAGCGACTAAATTTGTCGCCGTTAAAAAACATCAAAAAATCATATTATGAACAAAGCTGAATTAATTGCGAAGCTTTCGGAAGATGCCGGTATCACCAAGACCCAGGCGAATGAAGCGCTGGACTCTTTTATTGATGCCGTTACCAAAACCCTGAAATCTGGCGGCAAAGTGACCCTGGTTGGTTTTGGCACATTTTCCGTATCCAAAAGGAAAGCCCGCAATGGCCGTAACCCGAGAACCAACGAAGTTATTAAGATCAAAGCCCGCAAAGTAGCCCGCTTCAAGGCTGGTAAAGAGCTGGCTGCAAAGCTCTAACAGGTTATTTGATGGCCACAAAGCTCCCGTGCTTGCGAGTACCGGAGCTTTTTTGTTGAAATAGTTTATTTTTACGCTTTAATTAAATACACATTACTATGGGAAGAGGTGACAAAAAGACGGCAAAGGGCAAACGATTCAAAGGTTCATTTGGTAAAACACGCCCTGCCAAGAAGAGAAAAACGACTGCAAGCGCTTCTAAAAAAGCATAGTCCTTACAGGGATTGCATAACTGGCAATTGGTAAGCAGTATTGTTTCGGAATGTAGTGGCGAATAAACCTGCTATCAGGTATTCCGCCTAATCCGATCAGGGGCTTCCGGTTGCCCGTTTTTTTTTATGGGGCCAGTCGTACCCGTTTCCAGCTTCCATCCTGCTGCAGGGTATATTCCAGCCTGTCGTGCAGCCTTGAGGGGCGCCCCTGCCAAAACTCCATCAGCACCGGCTTCACGATAAAGCCACCCCAGTGGTCGGGGCGGCGCAATACGGTACCTGCGAGCTCCTTTCCTGCTTCCATCATTTTGTGCTCCAGCCATTCCCGGCTTTCGATGCTACGGCTTTGTGGCGATACGATGGCGCCCAACTGGCTGCCTTCGGGGCGGGATGAAAAATATTCGTCGCTTTCGGAAGCATCCACGCGTTGTACCAGCCCGGTAATGCGCACCTGGCGCTCCAGTTCTTTCCAGAAAAATACCAGGCAGGCTTTAGGGTTCTCCAACAGTTGCCGGCCTTTAAAGCTCTCATAATTGGTAAAGAAAACAAAGCCTTCCGGCGAATAGGCTTTCAACAACACGATGCGGGCCGAGGGTACTCCATCGGCTGATGCCGTGGCGAGGGTCATTGCATTCACCTCATCTATTTCCGACTCGAGGGCCTCCTGCCACCACTTGTCGAATTGAGCAACAGGATCGGTGGCGGCTTCTGCTTCTGCCAGTTGATGCAATGAATAGTTGCGCCGAATAGAGGCTATATCTTTTCCCATACCACAAAATTAAGAAAGCAATACGGCCCCAAAAAAATGAAAAAGAAGAGCCGCAGGATTCTGATCCTGCGGCTCTTCTTCTCTTATTTCCTATCTCGGGATGATTATTTAGTGACTACCACCCTGCTTACGCATAAGCTGGTCCCTTTCTTCCGACACTACATTGAGCATGCTTTCGAGTTCACTCACCCGGCGGAGCTGGCTCTCCAGTTTTTTATTGGTTTCGGAAACCACCTGCAGGTCGTTGTTCAATTCTTCGAGATAGCTAACACGCTTCTGCAGTTGCTGGCGTTGTATATTGGCCTCCCGCAGCTTGTCTTCGGTTTCGGCCAGCATGGATTGTAATTGCTGATTCTCCATAGCCAGGCGGGTTGCTTTGCCGCGTTGTTCCTCCAGGTCGCGCTGCACCCGGGTATGCTCCTCACGCAGATCATCCATCTCGAGGTTCATCATTTTCGCTGAGGTGAGTTGCGATTCCAGCTTATGGATCTTGCCCTGCAGCGTGTTAAACTCCGCATAGGCATTGTCGAGCATGGAGCTCATTTCCCGGGTCAATTGCTGCTGCTGGTTGATGTGATTGATCTCCTGCTCCTTCTCACCGAGCACCCGGCGCATGTCTTCCAACTGCTTGAAGAGCTCTTCGTTATTGCGTTGCATTTCGCGTTCCTTCTCCTCTTTCTCTTTTATCACGTCGATATTGCCCAGCAGTTCGTTGATCTTCTGGTTATGTTCGGCCAGGCTTCTTTGTGCCTGCCTCAATTGGTCAAGATAATCGGGCTTGCCGGCCAGGGGCTGCGGCTGTTGTTGGTTGGCAGCCCTTTCCTGCTCCAGCTCCTGGCGTATTTGCTTCAACTCGCGGCGCAATTCTTCTACCAGGTGCTGCTGGTCGGTATGTTGTTCTTCGGCCTTATGGCTTTGATTAAGCTTGCCCTGCAATTGATGCACCTGTAATTCGAGCTCCTCAATGCGGATATCTTTGTCCGTGCCATCGCCACCAGCCTCCCGAGCGTTTTCGAGCTCTACTTTCAGCAGGCGATGCTCTTTCCGCAGCTCGTCGATCTCCATATTGTAAATACGGCTGTTTTCCTCCGCTTCCTGTAATTCCTCCTTCAGTTTGGCCAGTACGCGGTCGCGCTCTTCCATATCGTTGAAATAACGGAGTTTCCATTCATCGCGAGCGAAGCTGGTTTTTTCCATCTCCTCCGTGGCTGCCCGCAGGTTGCGGCGGCTGGCTATAAAAAAATGGATAGTGATCCCCAGGATTATTGCCCCAAATAACAATAACACGATCTCCAGGATGGATAGGGTCAGGGTGGCGGCCATAAAAGTGTTGTCTATTAACGGTGGTTGAAACTAAAAAAAATACCCGGAATCCGGCTATTTTGTTTTTCACAATAGGAGGGAAGTGGATGCAAGATAGGGAGGAAATTCGGGAAAAGGAAGAGGGGTGTATGCAGTTGTAAGTTGTAAGTTTTAAGTATTGGGTGGGCGCCTTGAACTGAGATTTAAAGGCAAAAGTTCTGCTCCGATTTGGTGACATTCGGCTTCCAAACCCTTCTACTTACTTAAACTTAAAACTTATAACTTAAAACTTATAACTTAAAACGTTCAACTTCCCTTCACCAGCGTTCCCACTTTCTCCCCGGTTACCACGCGGCGCAGATTTCCCTCCTTATTCATGTCGAATACGATAATAGGGAGGTTATTTTCCATGCAGAGGGTGAAGGCGGTCATGTCCATCACGCGAAGGTTCTTGCTCAGGCATTCCTGGAAGCTGATGGTTTCGTATTTGGTAGCATTGGGGTCTTTTTCGGGGTCGGCTGTGTAGATGCCGTCTACCCGGGTGCCCTTGAGGATGACGTCGGCATTGATCTCGATAGCCCGTAGTGAGCCGGCTGTATCGGTCGTAAAATAGGGATTACCGGTACCGGCGCCAAAGATGACCACCCGTCCCTTCTCCACATGGCGGATGGCACGGCGGCGGATATAGGGTTCAGCGATTTGTTCCATTTTGATGGCGCTTTGCAGGCGGGTATAAACCCCCACTCTTTCCAGGCCAGCCTGCAGGGCCATACCATTGATAACGGTGGCCAGCATGCCCATATAGTCGCCATGCGCGCGCTCTATACCGGTTTCCGCTTCATTCATGCCCCGGTAAATATTGCCACCGCCAATCACGATGGCTACCTGTACGCCCAGTTCGGTGATCGACTTAATATCCAGCGCGTATTGCGCAATCACTTTGGAGTCCATTCCAAAACTGTTCTCCCCCATCAGCGATTCACCGGACAATTTAAGCAGAATTCTCTTGTACTTGGGCAACATGGGCTTCCGTTTTAGCGCTGCGAAGATAGGGATTTCCGGTTAGCTCCTGCCATTGCCTGCGGCAACGGCAGGAGTGAATTGCCGGGCGCTGGAAATAGCCAGGACTGTATTGTTTTTTACGACAATTATTTCATTGCATCCCCGGGGAAATTTTCCCGGTAATGGCTATTCCCCAAAAGCACGCGGCCCCGGGTGATCCGGGGCCGCGTTGTATAAGAGCAGTGGGGATCAATTATCCCAGCGCTACCCTTTTGAATTCTGTCACCTGCACATCACCGGCTTCTTTCAGGTAGTCGGCAACAGATTTGCCGGCATCCTTCACAAAGGGTTGTGCGGTCAGTGTATTTTCTTTGAAGAAAGCGCCCAGTTTACCTTCGGCAATTTTCGACAGCATTTCTTCCGGCTTACCTGCCATTTTGGGATCCTGCTTCATCAGGTCCATAATGATGGTCTTTTCCCGCTCGATTACTTCAGCCGATACGGAATTGGCATCTACTGCCACCGGGTTCAGGGCAGCAATTTGCATAGCCACATCCTTACCTGCTTCAGCCGCTTCTTTGTTCATGCCCACCAGTACACCAATGCGGTAAGCACCGTGGATATAAGAAGCCACATAAGGAGCATTTACACGCTCAAAGCGGGTGATGCCGATCTTTTCACCGATGGAAGCCAGCTTATCGTTTACCAGGTCGGCAACCGTAGCGCTACCAATTTTGGTATCGTTCAGTTCTTCCGCGCTGTTCACGTTATTGGCGATGGCCGCATCGGCAATGCTTTGCGCAAAGGCGATGAAGTCGGTATTCTTGGATACGAAATCCGTTTCGCAGCTAATACATACCACGATACCGCTCTTGTTGTCGGCAGAAGTTTGCGCGATTACCACCCCTTCTTTTGCTTCACGATCGCTACGCTTGGCAGCCACTTTCTGTCCCTGCTTACGCAACCAGTCGATAGCCGCTTCAAAATCACCATTGGTTTCAGTGAGTGCTTTACGGCAATCCATCATACCGGCGCCGGTAGCCTGACGAAGTTTATTGATATCCTGTGCAGTTATAGTAACTGTAGACATACTTTTCATTTAAAGGTTTACAATAGGGAAAACACAACAGCCGGGCTGTTATTAGCGACGACCACCGGGTGCGCCTCCGCCACCGGGTGTGCGACGACGTTGTCCGCTGGCCGGTCCACGACCGCGACCTGCGCCACCACGTCCACCACCGCGTCCGCCTTCAGCCTGTGCTTCGGCTTCGAGACGTGCTGCTTTCTTTTCCTTTTCATCATCGCTGATATCTTCGGTATCCTCATCCTTGGCAGCCTGGCGCTCGGCCAAACCTTCGGCAATAGCGGCGGTGATATAGTTCACGATAATGGCGATCGACTTGGTAGCGTCGTCATTGCCGGGAATGGCAAAGTCAACCTTGTTGGGATCGCAGTTGGTATCTACCACACCAAAAGTGGAGATGCCCAGGCGCTTGGCTTCTGCCAAAGCGATATGCTCATGGCCGATATCCACGATGAAGAGGGCGGCCGGTACACGACCCAGTTGGGCGATACCACCCAGCACTTTTTCCATCTTCTCCTTGTCGCGGGTAAGGGTGAGCCTTTCTTTTTTGGTGATGCTGTCGAAAGAACCATCGCCCAGCATCTTCTCAATGCTCTGCATCTTCTTCACGCTCTTGCGAACGGTGTTGAAGTTGGTGAGCATGCCACCCAGCCAACGCTCGGTAACGAAGGGCATGTTAACGCGCTGTGCGCATTCGTTCACGATATCTTTCGCCTGCTTTTTAGTACCTACAAACAGGATCTTCTTACCACTGCGGGCGATCTGCTTGAGCGCAGCCGCAGTTTCCTGTAGGCACTCAACAGTCTTGTTGAGGTCGATGATATGGATACCTTTCTTTTCAGCAAAGATGTAAGGCAACATCTTGGGATTCCATTTCTTCTTCAGGTGACCGAAATGCACGCCGGCTTCCAGAAGTTGCTGTTGTAAGGATGTATTATTTTCCATTTAATAAGAATATTTATCGAGTGATGTATTTTCCGATTAACGCTTAGAGAACTGGTAGCTTCTGCGCGCTTTTTTGTGACCGAATTTCTTCCTTTCCACCGAGCGGGGATCGCGTTTCAGCAATCCGGCTGCCTTCAGTGCGGGGCGAAACTCAGGATTCAGGTCCACCAACACACGGGAAATACCGAGCATGGCAGCTTCAGCCTGGCCTTTTACACCACCACCGGTAGCGTTGATCTTGATATCGAATTTGTCGAGCGCATCAATCGTCTTCAACGGACGCTCTACCTGGTTTTGCAGGTACACCAGCGGAAAATACTCTTTGTAGTCCTTGTCGTTCACCGTAATCTTTCCATCGCCCTTGCTCAGGAATACGCGGGTCACGGCTTCTTTCCGACGGCCTACGCCATTTTTTTGCTTTTCCATTTATGTTATTTTGTAAATGTTAGAGTTGAATAGTTTGTAGTGTGAAACAACAGCTACTTAGAATTTAAGTTCCTTGGGTTGCTGTGCGGTATGGGGGTGTTCGGCACCAGCATACACAAACAGTTTCTTATACATCTTGCGGCCCAGCCTGTTTTTGGGAAGCATACCTTTTACGGCGCGCTCCACCACTACTTCCGGACGACGCTTCAGCAGGTTGCCGGCCACTTCTTCCTTCAAACCACCGGGATAACCCGTGTAGTGGTCATACATTTTCTGATTCAGCTTGTCGCCGGTCAATACCACTTTTTCGGCATTGATAACAATAATGTAGTCTCCAGTATCCACATGGGGGGTATAGCTGGCTTTGTGCTTACCGCGCAGCATGGCGGCAATACGTGCACACATGCGACCTACGGTTTGATTAGTACCGTCCACAACGTACCAGTTGCGCTTTACGGTAGCCTCGTTCGCATGCTTGGTAGTGAAATGTAATTTACTCATTGTTTAATCTGTCTTTATGAAGCGTGTTTAGCGCCTCGTTTTTGGATAATCGCCCCGGGCTAACCCCCGGAACTCCCGCATTTTGGGGACGCAAAGATAGGAGCAATCTGGTAATAAATAGCAGATTTGGGAAGGAGATTTTTGAAGACGGCTTTGTAATTAATTGAAAATCAATAAAATTTTTGACGTGAAATTTTATTTATCGAAAAGTTGGCAATTTACCAACTCGCGAATTACCTTTACCCTAGTATTTCCAGGGGAAAAAAAACTTAATGCAACTGTTCTTTTCTGATTTTAGAAATCTTGTTCTGGAGGAATTTTCTGGCTTGAAAAAATTGCATGGAAAACAATTGTAGAAAATACCTCATGGAAATCGAGGAAAGATGTATTATATGATTTTCCAAAAGCAAAGATCCTTGCCGGTAATCGCGCAAGATTCGAAATTGTTCATAATAAGTTTCGGTTGATCGCAGAAATCGACTATCGCGCTCAAATTGTTGAGGTCAGATTTCTTGGAACATAGAATGAATATGAAAAAATTGATCCCCTAACCATTTAGAAAATCGAAACATGAATAGCTGGTTTGTACTGGAAACAAATGCCGACTACGAAAGGGCGGTGGCCAGATATGAAAAAATCCGGCAGGCGCCCGAAAAATCCGATGATTATCGGGAAAAGCAACTGCTTGTCTTACTCATTAGCGACTATGAAAAACGTTTGTGGGATTTAGAGGATCTGGACCCCATTGATTTGATAAACATCAGGCTGAAGGAATATGGTATGCAGGCGAGCGATCTGGCCCGCATTTATGGTGACAAGGGAACCATTAGTAAAGTGCTGAATCGTAAACAAAAACTATCAATTACCATGATTCGCAAGTTCAGCAAACTCCTGGGAATACCGGCCGAAGCTTTGATAAAAGAATATGGCTTGAGCGGAAAATGAGTGGCAGAATGTTGAATCGTTGAATCGCTCAAATGTTGAATCCTGAAAGTCCATAACCCCATACAAACTATCTACCACAGCCAGCCCCGCCCTGACGGGAACTTTGCGAATCGTTTGCGCTCCTGGCGGTTGAAAATACGCGAACTATCGAGCCTTATCAAGGAATTACTACCCTATGCTTGCAAGATTGCTAAACTATACCTTCTCCATTAAACCTTAAACCCTAAACCTTAAACTTCAAACAAATAACCGAATCAACAAATGGATCATTTCTCAAACACTTCATCCCCCACTCCCTTGTTCACTTTGTATTCGCTGTACTGAATTTCCACTTTTCCTTTGCCGTCTTTGGGTTGATTGTCCTTTTTCTGTGTGCCATCGTCATAGTCGAAAGTGATGCCCTTGGGCAGGCGATAGTCTTTGGTATTGAAGCTGAAGACCACTTTATCGGCGAGGCCATAGTCTGCATATTTTCCATAAGTCATTTCCAGCTCAAAGCTCCCGTTTTCCTTTGTGGTGGTTTGGGCCTTGCGCACCAGCACCGCTTTTTCGTCGATATAGAGTGTAGACAGCACAACATCCGATTTCTCGTCGAGCGGCAACAGTTTGATTATTCGCCAGCCTGTTTTTTCTTCCCGGCCGGCATCTATTGTGCTGAACTCACCGGTTTGCGCAAAGAGGCTGGCCATATTAATATTCACGCTACCCCTTGGAATAAAGGATACCCCTGTTTCATTTTTGATGCGCAACTTGTCGGGATTTTTGAAATAGACTACCACATTGGCCACGGGCGCTTTCATATAGGAAACACTGGTGGTCATTTTGCCCCGCGCTTCATAGTCTTTTACTTTGGCTGATTTGGCCCTGAGACCCGCCAGCAGTTCCTCCGCGGTTTGCGCCAGTACCGAGCTGGAGCAACTTAGCAGCAACAACAACGAAAAACCGATTTTCATATACGACAGATTTAACTCAAAATATCTTTTCTGCGAAATATATAAATGGCGCTGCCCACAAAGAGCAGTGTATAGCTAATCAATATACCCATGCTTCGCATAATGGCGGGCAGGTTTTCCACGCTGCCGCGAAGGGTAGTGCCCTCCGGTGTGGCTTTCATATAGAAGAAGCCCTTCCAGGCTACCATATGCGAGGTAAACAAATAGGGTTTTACGGTGCGGTCATAAATCGGAATGTTCATTTCGGATAGTATCGTAAACACGATCACCACGCTCATGGTTGCAATAATGGGGCCGATAGAGTTTTCAGCAAAAACACTGAGCAGGAAGGCCAGCGCGGCCACGGTTGTCAGGGCCACGGCTGCAAAACCAAAGGCGGCTATATAGCGCCAGAGTATATCCGATTCCGAAATGATTTCAATACCCCGGCTGCGCAGGATCACCATATCACTTGTTCCAAACAGCAACATACTCAGAAACAGCGCCAGCAGTGCCATCCAGATCAATAGTAAGATAGTATAGATCACACTCGCCAGAAACTTCACCAGCATATAGCGCGTGCGACTCACCGGCCGGGTCATGGCGAGGCGTAGCGTACCCATATTCGCCTCACCCGCAATAGAATCGCCCGCCACCAGGGCCACCAGCAGGGGCATCTGTATCAACAAAGTATTGAGTATAACAAAACTGATCAGGAATCCATTCAGCATTTTTTCCTTCAACTCTTCCGATATGTCGAAAGTGTCTTTCACATTGCTGAAGAGCAGGTCCACATAGGCTTTGCCATCAAACTTCAGCGCCAGTTGTATCAGCAGCACAATGGCCGCCACGGCGCCAAAGGCGATATAGGTACGGGGACGCTTGAATATTTTATACAGCTCAATTTGTAAAAGATTCCACATGCTGATTGGCCGAGGTTAATGATAAGAAATAATCTTCCAGTGAATTCTTCGCGTGATAGGAATAAAGCGGTATCTGCATCTCTTGCAGATCCTGAGCCAGGCGGGGGAGTTCCGCATAAGCCAGTTTGAGCAGGATGCGATCGGTGCGGCGATCCAATCGCATGGGCGCCCAGGCCGAATTTCCGATCTTCTCCCAGGCAAGGGCGATATCCTCTGTCTTCAACTCCAGCACGGTTTCTTTTGGATTGAAAAGTTCCCTTGCCTTTCCTTCCTGTATTTTTTTTCCTTTATCGATGATGAGCAGGTTATCGGCAATCAGTTCCATTTCGCTCAGCAGGTGCGAGGATACGAGTACTGTTTTTTTCAGGTGCCGGCTCATGTGCAGGATCAGGTTGCGTATGTCGGCAATGCCTTGCGGGTCCAGGCCATTGCTCGGTTCATCGAGCACCACCAGCGCTGGATCATGTACCAGCGCCACGGCTATTCCCAATCGTTGCTTCATACCCTGCGAGTAGGTATGCACTTTGCTATCGGCCCTTTCGGCCAGGCCCACCCTTTCCAACTGATCGAGCAATTGTGGGCGTGTAAGGCGCAACCCGTTCAGCGCGGCAAACAATTTCAGGTTTTCCAGGGCGGTCAGGTATTTGTACAGATCAGGTCGTTCAATAACCGCTCCCACCTGCTGCAGAATCTCTTTCCGGTGCTGTCGCAGGTTCATGCCCATAATTTCGATGTCGCCGGCACTGGGCCGTATCAGCGAAAGCAGCATGCGGATGGTAGTGGATTTTCCGGCCCCATTCTGACCCAGAAACCCATAGATCTCCCCTTCCGGTACGGAAAAACTGAGCTGTTCAACAGCATGAATCTCGTTAAAGGCCTTCGAAAGATTACGAACCTGAATAATGTCGGCCATGGTGGCGGTTTACTATAAAGATAATGTCTACTTAACGTTGAGTATGAATGTATTGTTTTGATTTAAAAATATTTTTTGCCAAATCCTTGCAATTGCGTTCACGAGTTATTACGTTTGCTATGCAATGCGGAAAACCACATAAACGATCGGAGTTTTACGTAAAACTACGATTAGGGAATTCCGCAAGGCATCTTAACCGGCATCTCCAATATTGCTTTGCAGAAACGTTTGAAAACTAAATCAATATTGGGCATGCACCTAATCCTTACCTGTATATTCATGAGCGCTTTCACGCTTTCACTTCATACACCCGCGGCAGCCGGTGACCGGATCGTTTATTTTCCGGGTATCACTATCGCACCGCCAGACAGTAGCATCGCTTTTTCGCAGATTGCCTGTATTCGTAAGGACAATCGGGTGGAACTCACCTGGACCATTCGGAACAATGAAGCGGCCGACAGGTTGATTGTGCAGCGCAGCCTTAACGGCAAGAAATTTGAAATGGCCGGCCTGGTTTTTGGTTCCGACCTGGTAGATTTGGATCAATACCGTTTTCATGAAACGGTTCCGGGTAAGAAAGCTTTTTACCGCATCATCATTATTAAAAAAGATAAATCGGTGGTTTATTCACCGGTGGTTCGCATGGCAGGCGAAAAGAGAGGGAAATCCTGACTTAGTTTTCTCACTGCCCACTAAACTCGCTTATCAATCAGAGGGGTGATCCTTGTTGATCATTTATACACTTAGAGTTCCAAAAAGAGAGACGGTCCTTTTTCTAAAGGACCGTTATTTTTTACGACAACCCGCTCAGCCCTGGGGTTTTCCCGCACCCAGGTAGCTTTGCAAGGCCTTCACGTATTGTTCAAATGCCAGGATTCCTTCCCGGGTGATATGGCAAATGGTTTGCGGATAATTGTCTTTAAACTGTTTGGTTACTTCAATATATCCCGCATCCTTTAGCTTTTGAATCTGCACGCTGAGGTTGCCGGCTGTAGCATTGGTCTTTTCTTTTAAGAAGGTGAACTCCGCCTCCTTCACGCTGATCAGCAGGGAGATAATCGCCAGCCGAAGCTGCGAATGCAATATGGGATCCAGGTCTTTAAACATGCGCCGCTTCCAGTCTTTTGGCTTTTCGGTATTCTCGTTCTGCGAGTATGCCCGGAATGAGCCAGGCAAAAATGGCCGCCAGGGCTACCAGCAATAAATCGACCTTGATGCTGGTAAACAGGGCCAGCACCGCAAAGGCCCAGCAAATCAATCCTCCCCAGAACATAGGTTTAAACTTGCAGGTGGCCCCCGTTACAAAAGTGGGAAAGCCATAAATGAGCAGAAACAGCGACTGTATGTATTCACTAAACTGAAATGGGGAAGCGTGCCCCGTGAGCTCCCGGTATTCTGTGGCTACCGGACCCCAGCTCCGAAAGACCATATTGATCAGCAGGATAAGCAGAAATATGCAGATGCCAAATGATATCCAGAGATAATCGTAGAAACGCTCATCATACGTTCTGACGCGCTTGCTTCTTTTTTCCCGAATGGAAATGATGACCTGCGGAACGACGGCCACAAAGCTGAGCAGGTAGATATCGAAGGGCAGCCTGTAGTTGAAATGGATTTCGGACAGCTTCACCAGCGAACAGATGGCTATAACCGAGCCCCACAGGATACCCGAAACACCGGTATCGTGGTACACATTTTTGGCCTTGTGGATCATGGTGGTGATCAGCGCCAGGCTTTGGCGTTCGTCCAGTGGTTGTTCTTGATCGGTCATAACAGATCGGTTAAGTTCAAACAGTTTTCCTTGCCTGCAGCATATGGGCAGGTATTATATAACTAATCAGGATGGCAAGCGCGGCCATCAGTATCTGATAATCGTAGGAAAGAAACACGGCAACAATAGCCAGCATCCAGGATAATGACCCGCCGATAATCAATGGGCGGAATCGCAGGATGAACCCACTCACAAATGTACCCAATGCGTAGAGAATTATGAAAAAAGGAAACACAGTTCCACCCCACCCGATTTTGGTGAGCACAATGCTGAGCACCAAATAGCTGATACCCATGCCCAGCCATAGCGCCATCATGCTGTCGCCCACATAGCTGCGCACTTTCGTTTTCTTAGAGTCCTTCGCGAAAACGATATTGCTGTAAACAATACCGATCAGCATCAGCAACCATACCAGGTAATGCTTTGGATACTGTACGATATGCTTAAGTACAAACTGCGAACTACAGGCGATAAAGCTGAGCCAGCCCCATACCAGGAAATGCCCGGCGCGACCCGTCATTTCCACTTTTGCCTTATCGATCATGTTGCGGATCAACCGCAGGTTTTCTTCTGCTGAATGTGTTGTTTCCATATAGATTATCAAAACTGGCTTAAGAAATATTCAATGGTCATGCGGCCCCAGCTTGGGTGAATGGCAGAAGCCGGCTGGTGTGTGGCCATCTTTGCCTTTGCGGTTTCAAACAAGGTCTTCGCTTCCGTTTTGCTGCCGCCAAACTGTTCGGGTGTATAAAACTTATCCTGTGCTTCGAGCATATACACACGCGGGTTTTCGGGATCCAGCTTCTTCGCCTGCTCAAGCGCTTGTGCGGCTATTGGACCATAGGTCATATAGCGGTTCACCGGATCGGCCATCATGCGCAGCGAAGCGATCATTTTCTTTACGCAATACACTTCCGAATTTTCACCGCTCAGGGCTTCGGCTTTGCCCAACAACTGGCTGGCCACATCGGCAATAGGATCGGTAACGGAGGCGGCCGGTGTTTCACCACCCACCATATAGGCACGGGTTACCTGGCAAAGTGCGGCATAGTAATAAGGCAACCATTGGTCTTTTTCAGCTTCGGCAATTCGCTGAAAGGTATTGGCCAGGTTGAGCAATGCATCGGGCGAAAGCGCTGTATCCACCGCCGGCACGTGCTGTGCCATCGCCTTCTGGTATCTTTCGCTTTGCGCAAATGTCAGCACGCTCATGCCCAGCAGTACGCTGAGGAAAAGGGTCTTCTTCATGTTCAGGAGTTTAAAGTTGAGTGTTTAAGGTTTAATGATGTGGTTCTTGATTTTATTTATAGCGCATTGTTCATCACTTCGTCGCTGCGGTTAATACCAAAACTGATAAAGCAACCGAGGAATACAAACATCCGCGATGTGGGTGTGATCTCCTGCCGGCGCATGCCATTCATCGAATACTGATAACCATATACCTGCTTCAGATTGAAAATATTGCTCACCTGCAATACCCATACGGCATAGGACCTGGGATTTTGTTTACCAATAAATGGCAGGTAGTTGATCGCAAAACTCACATTGTGATAGGCCGGCACCCTGCCACGATCGGCAAATTCATATTTATTGGTATTATTGTCGTACACAATATTATAGTAAGGTCTTCCGCTGGCAAAATTGTAGGCGGTATTCAGGTTCATCTTCAGCTTTTGCACAAATTTCTTAACCACTAGCGACCCGGTATGCCTTGCGGCGAAATTGGGTGTGATGGCCGAAGGGAATGTGAGGAAATCCCTCCTGGTATCGAGATAGGAATAGGATACCCAGTAATCGAGATTGGTTATCGATTTTTTATCGCGCCAGAAAATTTCCAATCCTTTCGCGTCACCAAAGCCGTTGTTGTTGATAGCCGTTTCCCTGAAGTTGACAAAGTCCGATTTCACCAGGTCGTGGTATTTCTTGTAAAAAATTTCGGCACGGAAGGTTTGCTGGCTCACCGAGCGCATAAACTGCGCGATATAATGCGTGGCTTTCATAAAATCGAGCTGGTAAGGCGATGGCAGGTAGCGCCGCTCCGGATTTTGGTAGAAAACGCCATAAGCCAGCGATGCCTGGGTGCCCTTACCCAGCTTATAAGCCAATGAAACCCGCGGTGCCAGGTTGTTGCGGTTCAGAATGCTGGCATGTTCATACCGTAAACCCACTTTGGCAGCCAGCGCGTTGGTCACATAGATGTCGGCCTCGGCAAAGCCGGAACCAATCCATTCGGAAATGCGGCCGGGATAAGGCTGATCATTGGAATCGAAAAAAGTAAAGCGTTCGCGTGCCTGGTTATACTCTCCACCAAAGCGGATGGCGCTGAGGCCACGCAGCCTTCTTTCCATCACCAGCTTCGCGTTAAAATAGTTGCCGGTCGCATTCAACGAAAAATCTTTCCCTTCGAGCCCGGTCACCAGTTCATCCTCCTTTGCCTCATTCTTCATGTTGCTGTTGATACGGTCCTTATTGTAGGTATAGGAAACACCTGCCTGCATTTTCCATCTTTTGCCCAGGCTTTCGCGCCAGGAGAGATTATGATAATGATTGGTATTACTCAACGCAAATCGATCATAATAACCCAGGGAATCAATGCTGGGTTGGGTGAAGTCCATCTTGTTGGTACTGAAATAACCGTAGTATTTCACCATGCCCGTATTGGACGTTTTGATCCGGAAATTGGCATCGCCTGTATGAAAGCTGGGTACTTTATCGTAGTCCTGCCTTTGCTTGATTACGGCAAATGCCGGTGCCAGGTTGGTGTAATTATAATTGGCGCCAAAGGAGGACCGCTTATTATCCGAAAGATGCTGATAGCCCGCGGCCACACTCAGCACACTGATGCCCACATTGCCGGAACTCTGCTCGGGCAAATCGATGCTCTCGAGGATTAGCGCCGACGACAATGCCTGTCCATACAAAGCACTGTAGCCACCCGTACTGAATACGGTTCCTTTGAAAATAAAGGGAGAAAAACGGCTGAACTGTGCAATATTGGGCACGCTGCTATAAAAGAAATTGTTGACCAGGGTACCATCAATAAAGGTCTTGGTTTCCGCAGCGGTGCCGCCCCTCACAAAAAGGCCCTCGCTTTCGCCTACCTGTTGGGCGCCTGGCAGAGTTTTGAGCGCACCGGTAATATCGCCGTTGGCGCTGGCGGTGGTTACAATATCGAGGGGCTCCAGGAAGGCCGTGGCCCTTTTCCGGTCGCTGGCTTCAAAAGTACCGGCCGAAATAGTGACCGCCTGCATCTCCGTTACTTCTTCTTTCAACTGGATGTCGATTTCCAGTGGCTGCCCCTTGAGCTCAATTTCGATGGAAAAAGGCCGGAATCCTATAGCCGAAGCCTGCAGGATTTGCCTGCCCTTATCAAGGCTGGTAAAACTGTAAAGACCCAGGCTGTCGCTGGTGGCGCCATCATAACTGTCTTTGATGCTGATGCTGACCCCATATACGGGTTTCGCCCTGGCATTGATCACTTTTCCGCTGATGCGGGTGCCCTGTGCCATTAAAGGTCCGGCCACCCACAGCGACAACAGGAATAATACCGGTTTTAGAATAAGGTTCATGGTTTTTGGCTGATTGCGTAGCAAACGTAAAGTAGTTTATAATATAAACCAAATTAATTTAAAAAAAATTAGCCGGACAGTGAACTGCCCGGCTATTAACCCTGTATGAAAACATCGATTTATTGCTTGATAATCTTCTGTTGAGCCGTTTCTCCTTCGCAATGAACGCGCAGGATATAATAACCCCGCGACAGGCTGTTGATATCGAAGGATTCGGTTTGGCTGGCGGCTCCTGCCTGGCGGCTGAGCACCAACTGGCCATTTTGACCATAAATTTCGTAGCGGATATCCTTGCCCTGCCAGTTGGCCGGTACGGTTACACTTACCTGGCTGGTAGCGGGGTTGGGATACGTGATTACTGAAAGCGTGCTCTGACCCTGCTTTCCGATATGGATCATGCGCACCTGTGAATATTCTGCTTTGGTATCGATATCCACCGAACGAAGGCGATAATAGATGACACCCTGACGGCTGGTATTCACATTATTGTCTACAAAGCTGTAGTGGCGGGTTTCGTCGCTGTTGCCATAGGCAAATACCACACCGATGCTGCTGTATTCGCGACCATCGAGGCTACGCTCTACTTCAAAATGGCTAACATTTTTTTCCATCGAAGTAGCCCATTTCAGGTCAATCTTATTGTTGTTGAGGTTGGCGGTAAAAGAAGCCAGCTTTACGGGCAGGGTTGATTGCACCGGAGCGCTGTATTCAAAACCACGGAACCAGAAGGCATACATACGATCGGCTACGCTGGAGGAACGGTTGCCCGTGCTGCCACCGGCACGCATGCGGAACCAGCTCTTGTTATCATAACGAAGCGTGGTCATTACACTGGTAGCGCTTACATCAATATTCGTGAAATTGGTAGTGGGGCCATCAAACTGGCGGCCGGGGATCAACAAACCCAGCAGGTTGGTCACCAAATTGGTGATGGTAAGCAGTGAGTTCTGCTCTACCACATAAGAAGTGGCGTTGTGGAAAGAAACACTTTCGCGCAGGCTCCGGCCATCACCATCAATATCGAGGGCGGTAACGTCAAACTTGCTAACAGCTACCGAGGTATTGGTACCGGTTACCACAAAACGAATGTCAAAGTCCATCCACCAACTGGTGTAAGATGCCGCATCGCCACGGTTGTAAGAAATCTGGGGCTGAAATGCATTTTGATGGCCGGTATTATCCATATCGATATTATCGATACGTACACGGTTCGAAGAACGGCCAACAATAGTTACCAGGGCATCCACATTGGTGGTTACATTGGGGAAGCGGTAAACCGCATTGTCGTTGCCGGCAACTCCTGATTCAATGGAGGGATTTTTGAATACCAGTTCGGGTACTGTATTGCCAGGCTGGGCAACACTGCAAAGGCTTGTAAAAAGGGTTGCGCCTGCCAGCAAAGTGCGCTTGAGAGATTGGGGTACGGGTAAAAATGTTTTCATGTCGTTTTCTTTAAGGGTTCGGGTTCTAATGCTGGTCTTCTGGATAACCTCTTAAAGAATAGCTGAAAATTCCGTGAAAAGCGCCCGTACTATTACGGGGTTTTTGGTCAATTCAGGATCGGATTATTTCAAACTTTCTTTAGGGTTGTTACGGATTCGAGAGCTAAAATAATACGACGTATTTACCGGTGCAAGTTTTTCGCGCATTTTTTCGTAAAAAATACCGTATTTTCTGTAGTACTTTTACGATTAGTGCTGATTATCAGATTGAAACGAAACCGACATTATTTGCATGCGTGGAGAGAAATGGGAGAAATACGGGGGAGAATACCTATTTGGGGATTTGGGAATTTGGGGATTTGAGGATTTGTTGAAGAGCTTATCTATTGATGGGTTAGTGAAGGGAGATGGACAGTCGTGTAATAAATGGGTCGCCCCCATCACCCCTAAAGCTATCGTCGCGCCCGTTGCGCATTCTTTGCGCAAAGAACGCGACGATAGGTTGAAATATTAAACTGCTCTACCTGAACCAGGATTACTCCTTTAAACCTTAAACCCTAAACTCTAAACAAAAAACCCGCCAGATGGCGGGTTTTTTTATCACTTGTACTGGGGGATGATCGATTGTGCGAGTTCCACCATTTTCTTGATTCCGTCGTCGGGAAGATTTCCCTTCTTGAACTGTGCCAGCACATCCGGCAGCTTGTTTTCCATTTCCATCAGGAAATGTTCTTCAAACTCCTTCACGCGCTTCACCGATACTTCTTTCAGGTAACCATTGGTACCGAGGTAGATGATAGCCACCTGCTTCTCCACACTGAATGGAGTATACTGGGGCTGCTTCAGGATCTCCACGTTACGGGCACCCTTGTCGATTACGTTCTTGGTAGCCGCATCCAGGTCGCCACCGAATTTGGAAAACGCTTCCAGCTCGCGGTAAAGGGCCTGGTCCAGCTTCAGCGTACCGGCCACTTTCTTCATCGACTTGATCTGCGCGTTACCACCCACACGGCTTACCGAGATACCCACGTTGATGGCGGGACGGATACCGGAAAGGAAGAGGTTCGATTCGAGGAATATCTGTCCATCCGTAATCGAGATCACGTTGGTGGGGATATAGGCCGATACGTCGCCTGCCTGTGTTTCGATGATGGGCAGGGCGGTGAGTGAACCACCTCCTTTTACGAGGTGACGGATAGATTCCGGCAGATCGTTCATATTCTTCACGATCTCATCGTTGTTGATCACCTTAGCAGCGCGCTCGAGCAGGCGGCTGTGCAGGTAGAATACGTCGCCGGGATAAGCTTCACGACCCGGGGGACGACGCAGCAGCAGCGATACCTCCCGATAGGCCACAGCCTGTTTCGACAGATCATCATAGATGATCAGTGCGGGACGACCGGTATCGCGGAAGAATTCACCGATGGCAGCACCGGCAAAGGGCGCATAGAACTGCAAAGGCGCGGGATCCGAAGCCGAAGCGGCTACAATGATGGTATAGTCCATGGCGCCATTGTCCTGCAGGGTCTTCATCACACCGGCAATGGTGGATGCTTTCTGCCCAATGGCCACATAAATACAATATACAGGATTACCTGCTGCAAAGAATTCGCGCTGGTTGATGATGGTATCGATGGCGATAGCCGTCTTACCCGTCTGGCGGTCACCGATGATCAGCTCACGCTGGCCACGACCGATGGGGATCATGGCATCGATGGCTTTGATACCGGTTTGCAGGGGTTCCTTAACGGGCTCCCGGAAGATAACGCCCGGGGCTTTTCTTTCGAGCGGCATTTCATAACGCTCACCGCTGATGGGCCCTTTACCATCGATGGGTTCACCGAGGGTATTTACCACGCGGCCTACCATGCCCTCGCCTACTTTGATAGAGGCGATCTGGCCGGTGCGGCGCACTTTGGCACCTTCCTTAATGTCGCCACTTTCACCCATGAGTACCACACCCACGTTGTCTTCTTCCAGGTTCAGTGCAATGGCGCGCACACCATTCTCAAACTCCACCAGCTCACCATAGCGCACATTACCCAATCCATATACACGGGCAATACCATCGCCCACCTGCAATACCGTACCTACCTCTTCCAGGTCGGCGCTTGCATTGAAATTGCTCAACTGCTGACGCAATATGGCACTTATTTCATCGGGTTTAATTTCTGACATATTGTTAAGTTGTAAGTTTTTAGTTTAAAGTTTTAAGTTGTGTGTTTTAAGTTGTAAGTCCTGTACCCTACGCGGAAGTTCAACATTCTATTGACTATTGAATCTCGCTATGGTAACCCGTATCATAGGAGCTTACCACTTAAAACTTACCACTTAAAACTCTCTTCCCGTTATCGAATCTTGTACACAAAATCATTATTCTCAAACTGCTTCGCTATCGCTTTCAAATCATAAGCAATACTCGCATCCACCAGTCTGTCGCCTATCTGTAATACAAAGCCACCGATCAGGGATGGGTCCTGCTTTTCTTCCAGTTCTATATTTTCATAACCGGCCGACTGACGGATCTGCTCCACGATACCATTGCGAACGGCATCGCTGATGGGTGTGGCGGTGGTCAGTTTTACGGTATGGATATTCTTATGTTCTTTATACTGCGTGATGGCCGCCTGCGCGATTTCGGGTAAATGCATTTCGCGACCCTTGCTGATCAGCAGTCGGTTGAACGACTGAGTGAGCTCACTCAGTTTTCCGGCCGTTACGGCTTCCATCACTTTCTGCTTGGTATCCGGTTTAATGATGGGGCTGCGCAGCAGGTTCACAAATTCGCGGCTGCTCTTGCAAACATCTTTCAGCCAGATCATGTCGTTATACACTTTCTCCAGCTCGCCCCTTTCAATGGCCAGGCCGATCAGTGATTTTGCATAGCGTGTGGCTAAACGTGGGTTGGGCATGATCAGTTCATTTTAACTTCTTCTACCAGGCTCTTGATATGCGCTTCCTGGCTTTCTTTGGCCGACAATTCGCGACGCAATACTTTTTCGCTCACTTCAATCACCAGTTTACCTACCTGGTTCTTCACTTCGGTGATGGCAGCCATTTTTTGCGCGTTGATGGCCACCTGTGCTTCGGTGATGATTTTATTGGCTTCCACTTTGGCCTGCTCACGGGCTTCGTTGATGATACGGTCGCGGGTTTCGCGGGCATCCTTCAGCAGTTGCCCTCTTTCCTCATTTGCTTTGGCCAGGAGGGCTTCGTTCTCACTTTTCATCTGCGCCATTTCAGCTTTCACTTTCTCTGCCATCTCCAGGCTGTCGCTGATGCTCTTCTCGCGGTCGCGCAATCCCTTCACAATTGCCGGAAAAGCGAATTTACCCAGAATAAAAAACACGACCAGGAAGGCCAGGAGTGTCCAGATGATGAGACCGAATTCGGGGGTTAAGAGTTTCATATTCGAGTTGTAAGTTGTAAGTAGTAAGTTTTAAGTTTTAAGTTGGAGGATTTAAGTGGTAAGTTTTGGTTTAACAGGTTAATTCCTGTTTTTAAAGAGTTAGCTTTCGTAAACTACACAACTTAAAACTTACAACTTATAACTTCTAACTTAAAACCACTGCATCCTCCGCCCTGTGCTTCGGATGCAGTCGTTTTTCTGTCCACGATTAGAGAACCATGGCCAGGAAGCCTACGATGATCGCAAACAGCGCTGCACCTTCTACGAGGGCCGCACTCAGGATCATGTTGCTTCGGATGTCGTTTGCCGCTTCGGGCTGACGCGAAATGGCTTCTACAGCGCCTTTACCAATCTGGCCGATACCCACACCAGCGCCAATGGCAGCCAGTCCGGCACCGATAGCGCCACCCAGGTTCGCGATACCCTCTAACAGAAATAAATCCATGTTGCTTGTTTTATAATTGAATAAAAATTAAACGATTGCCGGTTCGTGGCCCCCATGCCCATGTGCTTCATCATGATGATGGTCGCCTTCCATAGCCTGGCCAATAAATACGGCCGCCAGCATGGTAAAGATGAAAGCCTGCAGGAATGCTACCAACACTTCGATGAAATAGATAAATATGGTAAATCCTACCGCCAGCGGAGAAGCACTCCAGCCGGCTACAGGTGCCAGTTGACCAAAGATGAAGATCAGCGAAATCAAACAGATAATGATGATATGACCCGCCAGCATGTTGGCAAACAAACGAATGATAAGGGCGAAGGGTTTGATAAAGATGCCCAGGAACTCCACGGGGACCAGGATGAATTTTACACCCAGGGGAACACCCGGAGGGTTGAAGATATGACCCCAGAAATGCTTGTTGCTGCTAAACAGGATGGCGATAAAGGCAATCACGCCCAATACCAGGGTAAAAGCGATATTGCCGGTAACATTGGCCGATCCGGGGATCAGGCCAAAAATATTATTCACCAGAATGAAGAAGAAGATCGTGAGCAGGAAGGGCAGGTATTTGTCGGACTTATGACCCAGGCTGGGTTTTACCACCTGATCATCCACGAAAGTGATGATGGGCTCCAGCAGGCTTTGCGAACCCTTGGGAGCGGTGCGTACACCCACACCTGACTTGTAGCGCTTCGCGATGCGGAGCATGATGATGGTAAAGATGGTGAGGGCCAGCAGCATCTGCACCACGTTGCGGGTGAGCGACAGATCATATACCGTAACGGATTCATCGATCTGGCCGCTGGCATTTACCGCCACTATATCTTCGGGATTATACTTTTTGGGGTCGAGGCCGAGGTGCTCAATGCTTTCAGCCGTCAGCAGGCGGTAGCCTTCATAGTCATCATGGCCGTGTTTGAATTTGGAAGACATGAAAGTGCTGAAGCCTTTTTCAGGGCTATACAGGATGATGGGCAGCGGAATGGATACCGGGTGCTTTACGCCATCGTCGCCGGTAATGTCCATAAAATGGAATTCATGGCCATTCAATACGTGGCCAAAAATTACCTCTGTGGCATTGAAGCCTTCCTTTTTGGGCGCTTCATGGGCAGGTTCCTGACCATGGGGGGCATCGTGCTGCCCTTCCTGCTGGGCCAGGCCGGTGAGGGGCAGGGCCAAAACAACGAAAAACAGGCTGAAAACCGCTATGGTAAAGGATTTGAGGCGACCGCAATGCATATTCTTCCTGAAATTTGGCGCAAAGATAAGGGTGCGTAAATGAAAAACAGAATGGAAGAATTCTTTTTGCCCTAAACTCCGGATTTTTTTTCGGAAGCATCAACGCTTTTCAAATCCCGGATTCGTTACAGGCGGAGCAAGTCTTCGGATCCTTCGGACGGTGGGTGATTTTTTTATTAATAAGGCGCTGATAATGCGTGCGTTGTTAGTGGTGAATGTCGCGTCCGAAAAAAATTTGACACTTCAAAACAGTAGACATTTATCTGCGCTTATCAGCGGAAAAATCTGTGAAAATCTGCGGGAAATACTTCAGCACTTTAAACAGCTTCAGTGTTCAGAAGAGTTTTCACGCAGATTTCCGCAGATTGCAGCGCAGATTTGCGCAGATTTTTTTCTCCAACCAATATTCAATTCCCAGTCTACCGATAACCCGCGCCTACGGCGCGGCGGTATTGCGCCGCATGATTCTCGTCTACCGATAACCCGCGCCTACGGCGCGGGTTGCGCAACATGATTCACGCCTCACGATTCACGCCTCACGATTCACGCCTCACGCAGTATCAAACTGCATCTCATACAACTGTGCATAATATCCTTTCAGCTCCAGCAGCTCCTCATGCGTTCCCATCTCCCGGATCCGGCCTTTTTCCATCACAATAATTTTATCAGCTTTGCGGATGGTGGAAAGACGGTGGGCGATGACGATGGACGTACGGCCCTCGATCAGGGTATCGATGGCATGCTGAATCAATTGCTCGCTTTCGGTGTCAACGGATGAAGTGGCTTCGTCGAGGATCAGGATGGCGGGATTATAGAGCAGGGCCCTGATAAAGGAAATCAGTTGCCGCTGCCCCAGTGAAAGGGTGGCGCCCCGCTCCATTACATTATAGTGGTAGCCGCCGGGTAATTGCATGATGAAATCGTGCATGCCAATCAGGCGGGCGGCTTCTTCTACTTTTTCAAAAGGAATTTCCTCGTTGCGGAGGGTGATATTGTCGAGCACCGAACCCGAAAAAAGAAATACATCCTGCAGCACCACGCCGGTTTGGCTGCGCAAATAGCCAAGATCATACTCGCGAATATCCTGGTCATCGATACGGATCACCCCTTTCTGAATATGATAGAGCCGGTTGAGCAAACTGATAATAGTGGTTTTGCCGCTGCCCGTATGCCCCACAATGGCCACGGTTTCGCCGGGTTCAATCCGGAAGCTAATGTCGCGCAAAACATATTGTTCATCGGTATAGGCAAAGCTTACCTGGTCAAACTCCACTTTACCCCTCACCTGACCGGCAGGCATTAAGGGCGCTGAGGAAGGTTCCGCGATAAAGTCGGGGTTATCGAGCACTTTGAATACGCGCTCACTGGCTACCACTCCCATCTGCACCACATTGAATTTATCGGCAATAATCCGCAGGGGTCGGAAGAGCAGGTTCAGAAAAAGGATAAAGGAAATTACCGTACCCTGCTGGCTTACCTGCAGGTTGAGCGCCTCTTTGGCGGCCCACCACACGATTAAACCAGTGGAGAGCGCCAGCACAATTTCCACAATCGGAAAAAAAACCGAATAGGCGAAGATGGCGCGGATATTGGCATGCCGGTGGGCCTGGTTGATATTCTTAAACTTTCCCATTTCCCGCTCTTCGGCTGAAAAGGACTGTACCACCTGCATGCCCGTGAGATGTTCCTGCACAAAAGCATTCAGGGCCGCTACGGCATTCCGCACTTTAAAGAAAGAGCGGTTGATGCTTTCCTTGAAATAATACGTGGCGACAATAATAATGGGGAAAGGGATCAAAGCCACGAGCGTCAAAACCGGATCGATATAAAGCATTACGCCCAGTACACATACAATCGACAGGAGGTCGGCAATAATGGGCACCAGTCCATCAGCAAAAATATCGTTGATGCTTTCAATATCGTTGATCGTTCGCGTGGTAAGGGTACCTATAGGGGTGCGGTCAAACTGGCTGAGGTTGAGCCGCAGTATTTTTTTGTATACAGCTACCCGCATGTCGCGCACAACAGACTGGCCCAGCCAGGCTGTGCTATAGGAAAACCAAAAGCGCATCGCGGTTTCCACCAGGATCAGGCCAATCTGAATCAGGGTAATAGTAATCACCATCCGCCCTACCGAATTGGCCACATATTCGTTCACCGTCACCTGTATAAGATAAGGTCGTACCGGCGTGAGAATGGCCAGCAGGATGGCCAGTGTTAAAGAGAGATAGAACTTCTTCTTGTAAGGGGCCGCATAGCCAAATACCCGGCGCAGAACGGAGAGGTTGAATTTGTTGGGCGAAGCGGACAAGGGAGTTTTAAGTTTTAAGTTGTAAGTTCTAAGTATTAAGTTATTGGTTGTAAGGTGTACGAGAATTTATTGCACCTGGTGTTTTGAAAGATGCGCATAGCTAATCAAAGTTCTCCCTATCGAACTTCATTATGACTTCCGGAAATAGTTCATAAATTAAAATTCATATTGAAAAAAATTATAAGCGAACCACATGTTACTTACAACTTAAAACTTAGAACTCAAAACTTACAGCTCCTCACCCCCCATCTCCCTCTTATACGCCTTAATAAAAATTGCTCCGAGGTTTTTGTAGGGCGGAATATAATCTTCAAAACCCTCTACCCTGGCGCTGCTCTTGAATTCTTTCCAGAAGGGAATCCAGTCAATATTACTGCCATTGCGCAATTTTTCGGTCAGTAATTGGAAGAACGGTTTGTTGATGGCGGTTTTGCCTATTTGTTTGGAGGCGATAATATGCGCGTCGCTGGATTTTTGCAGGATATGATCGATCAGGTGAAAGCCGCCACAGCTCCCCATGAAGACCACTTTGGAGTGAGTAGACATGTACTGGATCGTGCTTTCGGCAAAATAGCTATGCCCGCGGTGAATGGTAACGGTGGGATGGATCTTATTCTTCTCCAAAAACGCACCCAGGGCCTGTTGCGCCCGGTCGTCTTCACCGGTTTCTTCCGGCAGGGGCCGGTTGGCATAAATGATCACCGGCTTACCCCTGGTGCTGCGGATGCTGATCCATTGCGGGTGACTGCGGTCGATGCTCCAGTTGCTGGCGGGAAACATATTCTGGAATCCGTTGAATATGGCGCGTCCATCCTCATCACCATAGAAGAAAACCTGCGCGATCACTTCCCCCTTCTCATTGAGCAAGGATTCGAAAGGCACATTATACACAGGCGGAATACCCAGCTCGCTGGTAAGGTCAACCTGCTTGCTCGAATCCGCGCTCAGGAACAGTTTATTGAGGATGTTGTAAATAACGATACCCTTATTGTTGTTTTGCTCAACATTACGGACATAATTTCTTTGCACCAGGTCCAGCACTTCCGCTGCGAGCCTTGGGTTGGTTTCCACGATACTCGCATAAGAGTCGGCCACATCTACCCCATCTTCCAGGCCTTCGGTTTTTTCGAGGTTGCCTACAAAAGCCTTCATCAGGTCGGTGGCGTCGCCATGGCTGGGAAAGCTCGAGAGGAAATTACCCAGTGTATTGTAGGCGGCAGCCTGGCTAATGAACTTGCGGTAGTGATCGAAGCGCAGGGTCAGCAGCAGCGAATCGCCCCGCTGGTTGATCTTCCGCATCATAAGGGGATAGACCCCATTAGTATAGCTGGAGGTATAGATTAATCCGTCTGATAGAACCGCCAGGTAATAGAGCTCTTCCGCCGTCAGGTTTTGCAGGCAACGAAAGCGCACGGCATCGGGTTCGTTGTGAAGCCCGTTAATGGTGGTGACGAAAACGTCTCTGGCTTTTTTCTGCAGGCGGTTGAGCAGGTCCTGGTGCGCATAAGCGGTATCGCCACGCAGCATGCGGTCCACATAATCGAGGCGGGTATTTACCAGCAGGCGGTAATACTGTACCGAATCTTTTTCGGCCCGGTCAATATCTTCGAAGGTCAGTTTGCCTTTTACAATATTATCCAGAAATGGAAAGTATTGTTGGCCACTTTTGCTGCGGCTCATGCGCGCCACGGCTTCCACAAAGGGATCGTCGTTGATATTGCGGATAATCGTACCCAGCTTATTGTTGGCCTGGGCATACGTGTATAATTGGGAAGGGAACCTGCGTGCCACCAGTTTCACCAGGCTGTCGGCAAAAGGCACATCGGGATTTTGCTTCAGGGTGAAAAGGGTTTCGGATGGATGCAGCAGGCAGTATTTCAGCACAACAAGATCCTTAGCCTGGCGATAGCCGGGATTGCGGCTAAAATTTTCCGCCGCCATCACGGCTGCTGCTTCATCGTAAGCCAGGGATCGGATAACGGGCTCAATGCTTTCATCTCGCTTATCCAGGTCGAGGCATTGGAGATAGGCATCCATTATTAGTTCCAGCTTAAGTGGGTTCACCACTTTTCCCGGCCAGTTTTGCCGCACATAACGCAGCAGGTTCGACATACCTGAAAGATAGTTTACCTTCATCCTGTGATCCAGGGCAGTATCGGCTTCGGTCTCCCATTGGAAAATATCGATCCGGCGGGTCACCACACGGGTGAGCAGGAGATTGACTTCTTCGTTCTTCGAAACGGCGAATAACTGATCCGCCTTACCATCCGAAGCGAGGAGGAGGCTTTGTTCCCGGTCGATATAGTCGTGGAAAAGTTCCCGGTTCTTGGGAGGCTTTAGCTCCCCAAGCTTTGCCGTATCCATTTGCGCTTCCGCCAGCAGAACGGAGCCCAACAGCCCGAGGCCCAGCAAACTATATTTCAGGGTCGCTATCATAAGGATCGAAACACAAATTTAGTAATAGGTATTGATATTCAGTAGCATTTAACAAGTAGCCCTCCCGGCTTAAGGGCGGGGCCGCCGAGAGATTAATTTATCATTAACTCTCTGTAAACAGATCAGGCCTATTTCCCTGTCTATCAATTTACCAGTAGGTTTGCGCAAATTTTCAATGGTATGGAAGCGAAGCCCCGAAAAGTTCTGATTGCGGACGATGAACCAGACATATTGGAAATATTAAAATACAACCTCGCCGGACAGGGCTATGAGGTTGTGACCGCCAAGGATGGCGATGAGGCTCTTGAAAAAGCCAAACGCTTCCTCCCCGACCTGGTTGTGCTCGATGTAATGATGCCGCGCAAAACTGGGGTGGAAGTTTGCCAGTTGTTGCGTGCGCAACCCGCTTTTAAAGACACCCTGATTATCTTTCTGACGGCCGTTAACGACGAAAGCACCCATATCAAAGGACTCGAAACCGGGGCCGACGATTATGTAAGCAAGCCCATCAGCCCCAAAGTTTTTATCAGCCGGGTGAATGCCCTGTTTCGCCGGCTGGGCAAGGCCGAAGTAAAAACCCTGGAGATCGGCAACCTCCTGATTGATCCGGAACGGTTCCTGGTGCAGGTGGATGGCAAAGACATCATACTCGCCAAAAAAGAATTTGAACTGTTATACCTGCTGGCGCAAAAACCAGGCAGGGTATTTCTCCGCAATGAAATCCTGAACCAGGTTTGGGGCAATGATGTAATAGTAGGCGACCGCACCATCGATGTACATATCCGCAAAATCCGCCAAAAGCTGGGGATTGATTGTATTACTACGGTGAAGGGAGTGGGGTATAAGTTTGAAGTGTAATTTGTGAATTTGTTTATTCGGTTATTTGGTGAAGTCTTCAAATCAACAAATACACAAATCACCGAATTTTCAAATAATCCTATCCGCCTCTACGGACAAAATTGGGTAATTTCGATCAGTCATGTTTTCCCTCAAAAATCTTTCGCCCCGGCTTCTGTCATTCCTGACCGCCCTTGCTTTAGCTGTACCCATCAGCCTCTTGGTTTATTTTTTTGAGCAACGCTGGCAACCAGTGGTGCTGAGTTTTGTGCTGATATTGCTGGGCGGTTACCTGTTGATCTACCTGGTGCTGGAGCGCTTTATTTACCGTAAGATCAAGTTGATTTATAAGTTCATTTACCAGACCAAGGCCACCAAAAGGGAAGAAACCTACTATAAGTATATACTGCCACGTAAATCTATTGACGAAGTGCGGGAGGATGTGGAAGCCTGGGCCATCGAAAACAGAAAGGAACTGGAGCTGCTGCGGGCTAATGAACAGTTTCGGAAGGAGTTTTTGCAGAATCTATCCCACGAATTCAAGACACCAGTATTTGCCATACAGGGATATGTAGATACGCTACTACATGGCGCGCTGGAGAACCCGGAAGTGAACCGGAAATTTTTAGAAAAAACCGCTACCAATGTAGAACGGTTGACTAATCTGCTCAATGATCTTGATGAAATTTCGCGACTGGAGCGTGGGGAGCTCAACCTGATCAAGCAAAACTTCGTGATCCAGGATCTGATAAAGGAAGCATTCGAAAGCATTTCTATCATGAGCATGCCCAAG
Organism: uncultured Citrobacter sp.; assembly: GCA_964395095.1. Classification (GTDB taxonomy): domain Bacteria; phylum Bacteroidota; class Bacteroidia; order Chitinophagales; family Chitinophagaceae; genus CAYMZZ01. Next base: position 72,833 of record CAYMZZ010000009.1, on the reverse strand, counting down.
AATATCAAATGCCAGATCAAGAAAGGCTGTGAGGCGCCGCTTACGGTTTTTGCCGACAAGGAAAAGATCAGGCAGGTAATTCTAAACCTCGTGGAGAACTCCATCAAGTATGGCAAGCAAAATGGTAATATCACTGCCAGCATGTACAATACCGACGATCAGCATATCCTGGTAGAGATCAGTGACGATGGTATAGGCATCCCTGAGCGGCACCTCACCCGGATATTCGAACGCTTTTATCGTACCGAAGAAGGCCGCAGCCTCGACGTGGCCGGCAGCGGACTCGGCCTCGCCATTTGCAAGCATATCATTGAAGCGCATGGACAAACCATTCACGTAAGAAGCCGCGAAGCGGTAGGAACGACGATTGGGTTTACGTTGGAGAGGAGAAAGGATTAGGGGAGTTGTAAGTTGTAAGTTTTAAGTTATAAGTATTAGGTTGGTTGGGTAGTACCCGTCATACATACAATCTACCAGCCATATCACCCATAGGACTTAAAACTTACAACTTAAAACTTACAACTTACAACTTAAAACCCCTCTCAAAACTCTTTCCCTAACAACTTTGCCATATACCCCGCCAGCTCCTGCTGATACACCTGCGCTTCTTCTTCCATTTCACCATTTGCTCCAATACCCGGACCTATCATCGCCAGCCAGGTTTGGGAGGAACCACGGATGAAGGCGCTATGCGATTGCCATTTGGCATCGCGGCTGCCGCGGCCATGATCGGTGGTGATGAGTAGCGTGGTTCTATCCTTATAGCCCGGCGTTGTTTGCAGGGTGGTCCACAAGTCGGCCAGCATACGATCGATACGATTGGCCTGTTGCAGGTATTCGCCATAATTTCCATGGTGCGCAAACTCATCGGTTTCACCGAGACCAATAAACAGGACGCGGGGCTTTTCGCGCAGCAAATAATCACGTGCCGCCAAAAAGCTGATCTGGTCCTGTCGGGTGGCCGTTTCTTCCTGTGCATGCAAATCCTGCAACTGATTGAGGCGACCTGCAATATCATTGGTTGTCGTTTGCGCCAATTGGCTATAGCCGCTGTTTACCGGCAGTCCCGTAGCTTCAGCATTCAGGATATAAGGAAATAAATTCCAGGAGGTAAATGCAGCTACCTTTCCTTCAAAACCGGGTTGCTGATTCAACCATGATAATACATTTTCATTGGGGTTTATGCGTCGGCTGTTCGATGATATAAGCAGATCGGTGGTTCCCGTAAACATTTCGTTATAACCCGGATAAGAAACCTGGTACAGGTTTGCCGTATTCACTTTATTGTTGAGGCGCCGGTTGCCCCATAACTGACCGCGGCGGGAGAGTACATTCCACATAAAGGGCATCAGCAAGCGACGTCGCTCTTCCGGTTCCGGATGCCAGTACAGGAGGTTGAGAATGGCGGTGTCGCCAGAAATAACAGGGTCACGGATCAGTTCAGGATCGGCCCCGGAAAATACCTCCTGCCATCGGAATCCATCGATGGTAACGATGACAAGGTTATGGGAACTGTCGCTGGGAACAGGCAGGCTTGTGGCAAAACGCGCACTTTGCGTAGAAGGCAAAACGAACAACAGGGCTGCCAGAAAAGGAGCAGATTTCACTGTGTAACGGTTTTGCAAAACTCCATTATGAATGTTACCTGCAGGTTATTGCAAGATCATCTTTTTGTAAACACGAGTTTCTAAAGCCAACTTAATAAAAAGGTAGTAAACCGGCAGTTGCTAAAACTATTGACACATTACACTGCTATCAGGAATCTGCGTTCATCTGCGCCCTAATAAAAAATTTTAAACATTAAACCCTAAACCTAAAACCCAACATAATACGTACAACGTAAAACTTCTTAATCATTTCATCACATCTCCTTAACCTCCAGTTTATAATGCATGCTTAGCTTTATGAAACCTCCGGTATGCAAAAACGTCCCGTTGAAGTAGTAGTTATATCCGATCTGCACCTGGGCACTTATGCCAGCCGTGCCAAAGAGTTTTCCGCATATCTCCAATCCGTTGCTCCCCGCCTGCTGGTGCTGAATGGCGATATCATTGATGGCTGGCAGTTTAGCAAACATTATTTCCCTGCGGCTCATATCCGGATCATTCAGGAAATTATCCAGATGCTGGCCAGTGGTACCCGGGTGATTTATATCACCGGCAACCACGACGAATCGCTGCGTCGCTATTCCGATTTGCAACTGGGCAATTTTCAACTGGCCGATAAGCTGGTGATAGAAATCAATGGCCGGATGACCTGGATCTTTCATGGCGATGTTTTTGACCACACCAGTAAGCATACGGCCAAATTCTGGGGAAAGCTGGGCAGTAATGGTTATGCCCTTTTGCTGGGTTTTAACAAATGCATTAATGCCATTTTACACCGGTTGGGTCGCAGCAAGGTTTCGCTTTCCCGAAAACTGATGCAGCAGTTTCATAAGCGGGTTGTGAAGATTGAAGCTTTTGAAAAGAAGATCGCCGAAATCGCCATCGAAAAAAAATACGATACCGTTATCTGCGGGCATATACATCAGCCACAGAAAAGAGTGATTGAAACCGAGAAAGGCCAGGTTACCTATCTCAATTCCGGCGATTGGGTGGAGCACATGACCGCGCTGGAGTATTACGATCACGACTGGCACCTCTACAGTTTTGAAGCATCGGAACTGAAGACCGAAAAAGCTAAAAAGGAAAAACCGCAGGCTGATGTACTTACCGACCAGGTAGCCATGTTTATGCATACGCTACGGTAATCGGTATTGTCGACAACACTGCCATTAAATTCAACAATATGAAAATTCTTTATGCCATCCAGGCCACGGGTAATGGTCATATCAGCCGGGCCATGGAGTTATTGCCGCACCTGCAGCAATATGGGGAGATCGACCTCTTCCTGAGTGGCAGCAATAGCCAGCTCAGCCTCGATGCGCCGGTGAAATACCGGAGCGCGGGCATGAGTCTTTTTTACAACTGCAGCGGCGGGCTCGATTACTGGAAAATGATCAAAGGCTTTCATCCGCTTCGCCTGCGCAAAGAAATTCAGGAGCTACCCGTGGAGAAATACGACTATGTGATCAATGATTTTGAATACATTACCGCGGCCGCTTGTGCGCGCAAACAGGTTCGCTCCGTCAACTTCGGTCACCAGGCCAGCTTTATTTCCGAAAAAACACCAAGGCCCGCACGCAGCAACCGTACGGGCGAGTTCATTCTGAAAAACTATGCGAAAGCCAGCGATTACCTGGGCCTGCATTTCCGGAAATACGATGAATTCATCCTCACACCCGTCATCAAAAAAGAAATACTGGAAGCCCAACCCTCCGACCAGGGGCATATTACCATTTATCTTCCCGCTTATTGCGAAAAGGAATTGCTGGATGTTTTTGGCCGGTTCAGGCATCATCGCTTCGAGATTTTCAGCGGTGAAACCAAAAGCATTCGCCAGGAAGGAAATCTCAGCATCATCCCGATCAATAAGCAGTTGTTCAATCAAAGCCTTATTCATTGCCATGGCATCATTTGCGGCGCCGGTTTTGAAACCCCGGCAGAAGCCTTACAACTCCGGAAAAAGCTGATGGTCATTCCCATCCGCAAACAATACGAACAGCAATGCAATGCGGCCGCCCTGGCCGAAATGGGCATTACGAGCCTCGATATGATTGGCCCCGATTTCAAGGAAGTTTTTGAAAAATGGCTTCCCCAACCACAGGAATTGCGGGTTGATTATAGCCGGACGGTGGAGGAATGTATGAAGCAGCTTGAGTTGCTGATGTGCGAAGTTTAGAGTTTAAAGTTTAAGGTTTAAAGTCTGATTGAGGGAGAATGCAAGAATTCTTTCTGACTAATTATCAATCTACTCATTTACCTTAAACCTTAAACTTTAAACCCTAAACTCTTCCACAAAAAAAAACCATCCCAGAACGGGATGGTCACTGCATGAGAAAATTGCCTGCGATGGTAACTGCTAACCCATCTGCAATTAGGAACGACGGTGAAGAAAGAACTGATGCAAAGATGGCCTGCCTATTTTAACCCACTGTTACGGACAGGTTACCCCTGTATTAAATCCCCCGGCCGGCCAGAAAACCCCTAAAAAAGGCAGATAGCCAAAAATTTAATATTATCTTTCTGTTACGTTTACGTATTTTCAATTGCCCGTTTGGGCGCGCTGCGCCCAAACGGGCAATTGAAAATACCTGTGAAACGATTATTGACCATACCGCTCCTTTTGTTTCCGCTGGCATGCCTGCTGCTGGCCGGACGTCCTGCATCAGATGGTTATACCATTCGCTTCGACTTCTTTGGCCAAAACGTTCAGTTTGATTGGGACCCCGCCCTGGCCGTGGGTTTCCAGGCCGAATTATCTGAGTCTTCCGTTCAGCAGTTTTATAGCGAGATCAGCCAAAAAGATTATAGCAAAGTAATCAAAGCGCTGAAGGATTATAAGCAAGCGCAGAAACCCGACGACTGGTTGTTTTATCAGTTGATCCGGAAAACGGCCCAGCAGATCAGCCCCAAAGCCGCCAATTACCCGCGATACACCCTTTACAAATGGTATTTTCTGCAACAAACAGGCTATGATGCCATTCTCGCCATTTCGGGCGACAAAGTACTGTTCTATGTACAGAGTGATGAAGTCATTTATAATATTCCTTCCCGCATGAGTGAGGGACGGCAATATATCTGCCTCAACTTTCACGATTACCCCGGGCTGGATTTGCAGAAAGAGCAATTTGAACAGGTATCATTACCGATAGCCAAAAACGTACGCGGCTTCTCCTACAAAGTAACGCAGTTGCCGCAATTCGACAGTAGCAGCTACGAGGAAAAAGATATCCGCTTCCGTTATTATCAGAGCGAATACCAGTTCAAGATAAAACTGAACCCCCAGGTAAAATCTATTTTCGCCAACTACCCCGTGGTGGATTATGCCTATTATTTCAATATCCCCATGAGCCAGGAAACCTATGGTTCACTGATTCCTGCCCTTCGGAAAAACCTGGCAGGCATGAATATCCGTAGTGGCGTGGATTACCTGATGCGCTTTACCCGCTATGCATTCCTGTACAGACCCGATACCGAGGTTTTTGGTGATGAAAAAAGGTTGTCGCCCGAGCAAACCCTGCTTTATGACCAGAGTGATTGCGACGACAGGGCCGCCCTGTTTTTCTACCTCGTGAAAGAAATCTACAACCTGCCCATGCTGGTGCTTTCCTATCCCAATCATGTAACCATAGCGGTGCAACTCGACAAACCCGTGGGCAAACCCATCCTCTATAATGGTCAGAAATATTCCGTGTGTGAACCCACTCCGCAAAAAGAAGACCTGCTGATAGGGCAATTGGCCAGCGATTTGGTAAAGGAGAGGTATGAAGTGGTGTATGCGTACCAGCCGAAAGAGAAGTTTTAAGTTTTAAGTTGTAAGTTTTAAGTTTTAGGTGTAGGGATTCAAATCCGTTTTCATTACAGCTTAAAGCTCACTAACATTTAAACGAATCCCAAAACTTATAACTTAAAACTTACAACTTACAACTCCCCTCACGGCTTTTCCGCCCTCTTCCTCATTCCCCTCAACTTCTCCGCTGCGTTATCTGTAATGTTGAAATAAAAGAATCTTCCATTGTAGATATAGTACAGATGACAACATTTTTCGCAGCGGGTAGAGAAATAAACCGTCTTGGCTACTTCTTCACCCTTGTAGAAATAAATCTTTCCTTCGGAACGGCAGGCCCTCATCCGGTCTTCGGGTGTTAGGGGTGCTTGCAAGGCCTGCTTCAGCGGGTTCAACTCCGAAGTATCGGAACTGTTTACATAGGTGAAATAGCGGGTATAGCGCAATGTATCACCATCCGGATCATCGTAATAGATCACCTGCATACTGTCCGCCTCTTTTAATCCTGGAGGCAGGGTCAACCCATTCAGCAGTTCCACATCCGGCACAGAAGAACCGGATTCCTCCTTTGGTTTTTTCTCATCAGGCTGATTATTGCAGGCTGTCAACAAAAGCAGGAAAGAAACAATAAGACTGTAATATTTCATGGTAGTCATCTTCTACTTCAAAAATAAACAGAGCCGCCCATAGGCGGCCCTGCTAAAACAATTAAATTACCTGCAATTCTACTTATTAATACTCCTCCCTCACAAATCCCCAAATCCCCGAATTCACAAATTTTAATAAGTGTTTGTCTGCGGCGTAAAGCTGGTCCAGCCTTGCAGCCAGTTGGTAGCACCTACTGCACCACGATGGGGAACATTGGTAAAGAAAGCATCCAGGCCGGTGAAGCTGGCACCGGTCAATGCAGGTGAGCCCGCCTTGGGTGCATAGTTGGGGTTATCCCAGTTGAAGGGAGCTTCCAGCATGATGGCATCAGCATTGGCGTAGGTAATACAGCCATTCGCTTCCGCCTTGGTTTGCACTTCGGCTGCGGTCATTACACCATTAGCACCTGAAGCGGTATTGTAGGTGTTCACGAGAGCATGTACCAGGTTATTTTTGAAAAGGGAGTTGTCATCTTTATAGGCTTGTGCTGTGGCAGCGCTTTCCAGTACAAAACCACCCTGGGGCCATCCCATATAAATGGAGTTGTGTACTTCAAAGCGAACAGCTCTTCTCCAACGGTTACCAAAATTCAGGTTCTGTTCGGTATTGGGATCACCATTGGGTCCAATCCAGGTAAAGTTCGACAGTATCGGGCGGGTAAAGGGTGTAGCCGCACTGCCAGATCCGTCATTGTCGGCTTCAACACCGTTACCGGCATCGGAGTCAGCGATTTCGGGACGGCGCTGTGCGATGGCAAACTGGATTTTACCGGTATAGCCAAAGTCGAAGTCGTAGTCGTCGTCCGAAGTGGCATAAGAAATAAGGTATTTCGCATTTACGGTTCCACCGAAGAACTCGTAGGCGTCGTCGTTACCATAGCTTACCTGGATATGCTCCAGTGTGGTACCCGAACCTACACCACCCAGGGTAAGACCATTAATTTCCGAACCAGGTTCGGCAGCAATACCTGCCCACTCAATGCGCACATAACGCAGGGTACCTGAATTATCGGCAGGGTCAGTACCACCATAGCGGCGATCCACACCACCTTCGATCAGGGGAGCAGGTGAGGTAGGACGGTTGGTGGGCGCTTTACCCAGAATAACAATACCACCCCAGTCGCCACGGGTACGGGCACCCGGGTTGCGGCCTGATGTAAATACGATGGGCTCATTCACGGTACCCAAAGCCACCAACTGGGCGCCACGCTCAATGATCAGGGCACCTTTTTCAGAGATATCCGATTTAATGATGGTGCCTTCCGGAATACGAAGGGTAGTACCTTCCTGGAAGTATACATAACCACGAAGTGTATAAACGCCACCAGTGAGCGTGATATCCCTTTCATAGGAACCCACCAGCACACGGCTCACATTGGGATCATCCGGATTAGTGTTGCCACCACCTCCGGTGGACTCGTCATTAAAATTGACTTTCACGCACGATGCAGCGCTCAGTGCAGTTGCAGCCACCAGGAATAATTGTTTGAACGTATTCATAATTGTTTGTTTCAGCGTTTGAATAAAGAGTTTATTTATTTTTTCTTGCCAAGGTCAAAATCGTAGGTAAAGCCCACCGTTACGGTAGTGCCGGGGCGGTAAGCATAATTGATGCGATCGCCACCTGCGAAGTCATAAGAGGCTTTTTCGGTAGGATTGTCGTAAAAAGCATACTTGTTGTTCAACAAATCCGATACGGTCAACTTCCATTCACCCTTTCCATCCATTACTTTTTTCGATACCTGCAGATCAATTACATTCCGCGGACGCTCATAGATATCGTAGAAGCCGGCACCGAGGGGGTCACCCACCAGGTAAAGACGGGGTCCGATGCGGTTATACAGGGCGGTGGCATTCCAGCCGTTGCTATTGTACTGGAAACCCGCATTGATGAGGTAAGGCGACTGGCCATAGAGCGGACGATCCTGATCGGTTTTTTGTCCATTGGCCTGCTCGGTGGTAAGTGTTACGCTCGACTCCAGGTAAGTAAAGTTGCCGATGAAAGTGAGATCCTTCAGCTTGTCGCTGATAAAGTCGAGGCTCTTGCGCAGTTCCACTTCGGCACCATACAAAAATGCTTTGTCGGCGTTGGCATAAGCAAACAACCAGCGGTCGCCATTGCTACCCGGGTCCATACGCAGCTCGATGGGATCGTTAAAGCTTTTGGCCAGCAAACCCACGGAGATCAGCTCTCCCGGCTTGGGATAAAACTCATAGCGCAGGTCGCCATTGTAGATGGCCGTACGGCGCAGGCTGGTTTCACCGGCAATACCCCAGATGCTCTCGTAATCGAAGAACTGGAAGGGTGCAATTTCACGAAACTCGGGACGGGCAACGGTTTGCGAAGCCGATACGCGAATCTGGTGTTTGTTGTTAATGCTATAAGTAAGGTTGAGTGAAGGAAGGAAATCCCATTTCTCGGTATTCACTACTACACGCTTCAGGGAAAGGTCGCGCGAGGAAAGGAATTGCTCAAAGAATTCGGCACGCATACCCCAGATCAGTCGGATCTTATCGCTCAGGCGACTGTCGAACATCAGGTAACCTGCGTTCAATGCCGATACGCCAAAGTATTTATCCGTGTTTTGTGTTTGATCGTCGATATACAATCCGTCTTCGTTGATATTGGAAGGCAGGAAGGCCTGGTTGAAAGGCAGCGCCAGCTCGGCATTGGTAGAGGCGGGACGATAGCGGAATACGCGTGCGTTGAAATTACGGAATCGCAACAAGCTGCTTCCGCCCACTTTCAGAGTCTGGCGGGTTTTGCCCAGCGTAAAAGGAATGCTCAAAGAACCGCCACCACCCGTGGAGAAATCTTCGAGTGTGGAGAAGAATCGACGGGAGTCATCTTCATCAATAATAAATTCCCCGTTGGGATCAGAGAAGCCGCGTACGAACTGCGCCGTGCGAAAATCGGGTTGCTCTTTGCGGTTATAGGAGAAGTTGCCATTCCATTTCAGTTTGATGCCGGAGGCCGTCAACTGGTGCTCCCCTTCCAACTGTCCGCTATAGAGCGAGCGCTGGTTGAGGAAGCTCGAACGAAGCGAAACGGTTTGCAAACGGCCGGTATTTTCGAGCGTACGGTTGGTATAATTGTCTTCGTAAAGCTGGTTGAAAAGGTTCTTGAAAGAAATCTTGTGGCGGCCCTTTATATACGTGAAATTGGCCAGCACACCGGTAGAAACGGAAAAGCGGTTTTGTGTTTCAGAACCCGTGAAGATGGGGTCGCGCACCTGCTCAAAGCGGCCGCGCTCTGCATCTTCATAAATGATCATACCCTGGCGGTGATACAATGAAACGATGGTTCCAAAGCGGCCATTGTTTTTGGTCGTTTTCACAGTACCCCAGGCCAGGTTGAGGGTGGTGATGGGAAGCGCCTGACGAACCTCTTCTTCATATACATCACCCGCAAAAAACTCGCGGGTAGCTTCAATCTTTTGGGCATTGGTCAAACTGCGGAAGCCGGTGATGGAGGGAATACCGGAAGCCAGTTTGCGATCGCCATTATCAAAACCCAGCCAGGCCGTGCCCGGGCGGGGATTGCTCACAAAATCTTTGAATGTGGATTGCGTATTGTAACCCAGGGAAAGGCCAACCGAAAGAAAGTTTTTAACCGGGATATCTTTAGTATTGATCTGTACCAGGCCGCCGGCAAATTCGCCGGGCAGGTCGGGTGTGGCGGTTTTGTTGATAATAATATTATCAATCATTGCCGAAGGAATGATATCGAAAGAGAAGGCCTTTTTGTCGGGCTCCGAGCTCGGCATGGGGGCTTCGTTGATCATGGCCTGGTTGTACCGGTCGCTCAAACCCCGTACGATAACATATTTATTATCCTGTATCGACGCGCCACTCACACGCTTCAGCACTTCACCAGTGTTCCTATCGGGGGTGCGGCGGATAAAGTCGGCGGCGATACCGCTGGAGAGGGAGGTATTATTCTTTTGAAAAGCGAGCAGGGCGTTGGTGCTTTCCTGGCGGCGTGAGGTAGCTCTTACTACCACACCTTCAATATCCCTCGCCGCAATGGCCAGAACGATATTGAGTTCATTCAGTGTTCCTTCGGTTACTTCAATTTCGTTTACAATTTTGGAGGAATAGCTGACAGCGGAAAATTCCAGCTCATACTTCTTACCCGGAGTGAGGTTGATGGAGTAGCGCCCTTCCACATCGGTGGTGGTACCACCCGCAGCGCCAACAATTTTAACGGAGGCGCCGGGAATGGGTTCATTCTTCTCATTCACAATTTTTCCCGTTAAAGGAGCCTGTGCCCACACACTCATACCCATTGCCATCAACAAGAGAGATAAAAACAGCCTTAATCGCATAGCAGAAATTTCCGCAAAGGTGCTCCTGCAATATTACCGGTGTGTTACTCACCTGTTATGGAATTATGAACCCAATGTTAACCGAATATTAAACCCTAATTTTGGGCGGGTTAAGGTCGGTACAGAAAGGCCCTGTTTCATCTTCAATTCATTGTTATTCAGACTGGTGTAATCAGATCAAATAAAAGTCCTATATTAAGGAATTATTAATTTCCCCCCTTCCGGATATGCAGGCGGACCAATGCCGGTAATTTCGCAACCAGTTTAAAAAAGCTATATGGCAGCACTCAATTCCTTTCTTAAGATCTTCATGCCCAAGAACCGGATTTTCTTTGAGCTATTTGAAAAAGTAGCCGACAACTGCGCCCGTATGGGTACAGTATTGAAAGAAGTAGTGGCGGAGACTGATTTTGATAAAAGAGGGGCATTGATCAAGCAGATCGAAGACCTTGAGCATGCCAACGATGAGCTCACCCATAGCCTGTTTACCGAACTGGGGCGCAATTTTATCACGCCTTTCGACCGGGAAGATATTCACTACCTCGCTACATCGCTCGATGATATTGCTGACTATATATATGCTTCAGCCAAGAAAATCAATTTCTACCGGGTTAACCCCAATGACATTGGCATGAAGAAAATGGCCGACCTGATTGAGCAGGGCGCGCACCAGATCTGCATCGCGGTAAAAGAATTGCGCGACATGAAGAACATGCGCAATATTACAGAGGCGCTGGTAAAGATCAACAGCATTGAAAACCAGGCCGACGATGTTTTTGATATGAGCATTGAAAGGCTCTTTGCCACCGAGCCCGATGCCAAGGAGGTTATCAAGAAAAGGGAAATTTACCAGGTTATGGAAATTGTGACGGACAAATGTGAGGATGCGAGCAATGTAATTGAGTCGATCATCATCAAATACGCGTAACCGAAGGCAGGTGAAAAGGCGGCGATCGATGGCTTTTGGCAAAACTAATCACGGATCGCCCGGCACCCAATCATTCCACCACATCAGCAAAAAGTAATGGAAACATTCCTCATCGTCATCATCGTTCTCGCTCTGATTTTTGATTATATCAACGGGTTTCATGATGCCGCCAACTCCATTGCCACGGTAGTGTCTACCAAAGTGCTTACGCCTTTCCAGGCTGTGCTGTGGGCAGCGCTCTTCAATTTTGTCGCTTACTTCATCTTTAAGGACCATGGTGTGGCCAACACCATTGCCAAAACGGTGAAGCAGGACTTTATTACACTCGAAGTAATTTTTTCCGGATTGATCGCGGCCATTACCTGGAACCTGTTTACCTGGTGGCGCGGTATCCCCTCCTCCTCCTCGCATACTTTGATTGGTGGTTTTGCCGGCGCGGCCATAGCGCATGCGGGTACCTTTACCTCCGTCAATTCCGGACCTGTGATGCAGATCGCGGCCTTTATTTTCCTGGCGCCGCTTATTGGTATGATCATGGCCTTCCTGATCTCCATCTGGTTCATTTATTCCTTTAAGAAAGGTTGGGGACCCAGGATATTATCGGGCATCATCATCCTCGGTACTTTTCTCTTTCTTTGGCAACAGATGATCACCGATCCGGCTACCCTTAAATCGCATTATGATTCGTATGCGATGAAGGTGATTTTCCATTCGCAAAACTTCAAATGGATACTGCTGGCCCTGATCATGCTGACCATGGCCGTTTTTACCATTTATCTGAATACCCTCAATGCCCACCGCGCCAACCAATGGTTCAAGCGCCTGCAGCTCGTTTCATCCGCCATTTTCAGTATTGGCCATGGTGGCAACGACGCGCAAAAAGTGATGGGTATCATTATGGCGGCATTAATTGCCTCGGATCCTACCAAATACTCCCTCGACGAAATGGTGTGGTGGGTTCCGCTGGCCTGTTATTCCGCCATCGCAATAGGTACCATGAGTGGCGGCTGGAAGATTGTAAAGACCATGGGCACCCGTATCACCAAAGTAACTCCCTTTGAAGGCGTGGCCGCCGAAACGGCCGGCGCCCTTACGCTGTTCCTCACCGAATCGATGAAGATTCCGGTGAGTACCACCCATACCATCACGGGCTCCATCATGGGCGTAGGCGCCACCAAACGTTTGTCTGCCGTACGCTGGGGCGTAACCGTCAACCTGATCTGGGCCTGGATATTGACCATTCCTGTAAGCGGATTGTTGGCAGCGGCGGTTTATGCGGTGGTGACCTGGTTGTTTTGAGTTATAAGTTATAAGTTTTAAGTTTTAGGTTTTAAGTTTTAGGTTTTAAGTTTTGGGAAATCCGAACACAACTAACTTAAAACATAGAACTTATAACTTATAACTTAAAACTTCCCACTTCCACGCTTTCTCCCAAAAATTCCTGACTTTTGCCGGGAATTTTTATTATGGCAAAAATCCTCGTTACCGGCGGCTGTGGTTATATCGGCTCTCATACAATAGTTGACCTGATTGAGAACGGCTATGATGTGATTTCGGTGGACAATAACAGTCGCTCCAATCCCGGCATCCTCGACGGTATTGAGCGCATCACCGGTAAAAAGGTGAAAAATTACCGGGTGGATCTCTGCAATTTCGATGATACATACGCCATTTTCGCGGAGAACGAAGGAATCGAAGGCATCATCCATTTTGCTGCCTTCAAGGCCGTGGGCGAGTCGGTGGAAAAGCCGCTCCAGTATTTTGAGAACAATCTCAATTCCCTCATCAACCTGCTCAAGTGTGTGCAGGAATTTGAGATCCCCTATTTTGTTTTTTCTTCTTCCTGTACGGTATATGGCAATCCCGACGAAATGATGGTGACGGAGAATACACCCCCAAAGCCGGCGGCATCGCCTTATGGCTATACCAAGCAGATGGGTGAGCAGATCATCAACGAATTTGCCAAAACCGCGGGTACACAATGTATACTGTTGCGCTATTTTAACCCCGTTGGCGCGCATATCAGCAACCATATTGGCGAAATGCCCATTGGCCGTCCGCAAAACCTGGTACCCGCCATTACACAAACCGCCATTGGCAAACTGCCAAAGATGATCGTGTATGGTGATGATTATCCCACGCGCGATGGTTCCTGTATTCGCGACTATATTCATGTAAGTGATATAGCGCATGCCCATACACTGGCTATTGCTTACCTGCAACAGAAGAGAAATAAGAAGATATGCGAAGTGTTTAACCTGGGTACGGGAAATGGAGTATCCGTACTGGAAGCCATTCAGTCATTTGAAAAGGTCAGTGGCGTAAAACTGAATTATGAAATAGGACCCCGTCGCCCGGGTGATGTGGTTGCCATATATGCCAACAACGATCAGGCGAAAAATGAATTGGGCTGGAATCCCCAATATTCGCTCGACGAAATGATGCGCACGGCATGGGACTGGGAGCAGCGATTGAAAGCGGATGCGACGATTTTTGGCGGCCAACCGGGGGAACTGAATTGAGAGAACTTGAGGCGTGAGGCGTGGGTTTAGGGTTTAGGGTTTAAGGTTTAAAGGCTGTTCTGAATTAGAAAAAATCTGCGAAAATCTGCTGGAAATATTTCCGCACTTTAGCCAGGTTCAGAGTTCAGAGGAGTTTTCCCGCAGATTTTCGCAGATTTTTCCGCAGATGAACGCAGATAAATTGATTATAGTAACAACTGCCAACTTTTTTTGGGCGTTTCATTCAATGAATTCAACCAGAAATACTTAAAACTAAAAACTTAGAACTTAAAACTTAGAACTTAAAACTTCAATAGCATGTCTCTAAAAGCAATTCAATCTACCGGCACAAAGGATACCAGGAGCGGATTTGGTGATGGCATTGTAGAAGCTGCGCGCAAAAACCCGCAGGTGGTGGCTCTTACGGCCGACCTCGCTGGTTCGCTCAAACTACAGCAGTTCATGAAAGAATTTCCTGAACGCTTTATTCAATGTGGTATTGCCGAAGCCAACATGATTGGTATTGCCGCGGGTCTCGCTATAGGTGGAAAGATTCCCTATACCACCACCTTCGCCAACTTCTCCACGGGGCGTGTTTATGACCAGATCCGTCAGTCGGTTGCTTACAGCGACAAGAACGTGAAGATTTGTGCATCGCATGCAGGACTCACGCTTGGCGAAGATGGAGCTACCCACCAGATTCTGGAAGATATCGGGCTGATGAAGATGCTGCCCGGCATGACGGTGATTGTGCCCTGCGACTATGCACAAACCAAGGCCGCTACCATGGCCATTGCCGACCACGAAGGACCGGTATACCTGCGCTTTGGCCGACCGGCCTGGCCGATCTTTACCAAAGAGGAAGATTTTCAGATTGGAAAGGCCCAGCGATTTTCGGAAGGTACCGATCTGAGCATTTTCGCCTGTGGCCACATGGTATGGAATGCCATACAGGCCGGTGCCATCCTGCAGGAAAAAGGCATCAGCGTGGAAGTGATCAATATCCATACCATCAAACCGCTCGATGAAGAAGCCGTGCTGCAATCGATCCGCAAAACCAAATGCGCCGTTACCGCCGAAGAACATAATATCATCGGTGGCCTGGGTGATGCCATCGCCCAATGTGCCAGCCGTCATTTCCCCATACCCATCGAATATGTAGGTACCAAAGATACTTTTGGCGAAAGCGGCACACCCAAGGAGTTGCTGAAAAAATACGGCCTGGATATTCCCGATATTGTGGCGGCCGCTGAAAAAGCAATGGCCCGCAAATAAAACTTCTACTATAAATTAGCGCAGAATACCGAATACCAAAATATTCGGTATTCGCATTTTGATGCTGTAACTTTAAGCTGCATAAGCGAAAATCCATCCATGACAGATACCGAACTCTTACTTCAATTCAGGGAAGCGTCTACACGCGAAAAAGCCTATACCGCCATTATTCGCAAATACCAGGAAAAACTCTACTGGCATATCCGGCGGATGGTAGTGGATCACGACGATGCCAACGATGTATTGCAAAATGTGTTTATACGCATTTGGAAGGGGTTGGAAAATTTCAGGGAAGACAGCCAGCTCTATACCTGGATGTACCGGATCGCTACCAATGAGTGCCTGAGCTTCCTCGATCAGCAAAAAAGAAAATCGGCGGTGAGCCTGAGCGATGTGGAGAGCGGGCTGAGCAATAAGGTAAAAGCCGATCAGTATTTCGATGCCAACAGACTGGAGTGGAAACTGCAATTGGCCATACAGCAATTACCTGAAAAGCAGCGTCTTGTTTTCAATCTTCGGTATTACGACGAAATGCCCTATGAGGAAATGAGCCGGGTGCTGGAAACCAGCGAAGGGGCCCTCAAAGCCAGCTATCACCATGCGGTGAAAAAAATAGAAGAATTTATTAAAAATCATTAAACCTCGGCCTCGAATTTCCGTCTCAATTCATGCAGCCATGGAACCACGGAATCACATATTACAGGAACTGAAGGAGTTAGGTTCTACACTACCCCAGCTCAGCACGCCTTACCAGGTGCCGCAAGGATATTTTGAGCAATTACCCGACTGGATATTGCGACGAATCAAGGCCCTGGAAGCCGGCAATGCCCGGTCTGAAACGGTTGCCCTGGCACCGGAGCTGGCGGCCATCAGCCGCGAAATGCCCTATAGCCTGCCGGCTGGTTATTTCGATCAACTGGACCTGGGCTATGTGTGGGCCGATGAAAGTTCTGCATCAAAAGAACTGGAGTCGCTCTCGCCTCTGCTGGCCGGGTTGAAAAAAGAATCGCCCTACCAGGTGCCGCAGGACTATTTCAGGCAGGAAACATTGGCCATACCCGAACAAGAGGAAACGAAAGCGCCCGTTCGGCGACTCTTTGCGCAGCCCTGGTTCCGCTATGCCGCCGCCGCCCTACTCATCGCCGCCATTGCGGTAACGGCCCTGCCATTGTTGCAAAAAGGAAAAGGCATTGACCCCAACGAAAAATCCTACGCCTGGGTAGAAAAAAATCTGAAGAAGGTAGAAACGGAAGAAATCAACGAATTCCTGGAGCTTTTTCCGGAAGATATGACCGCGCAAAACAATGTTACGGTATCCGCAGAAGTGAAATCGCTGCTGCAGGATGTATCCGACTCTGAAATTCGCGACTTTCTGAAAGAAACCGGCAGCCTTGACCAGGCAACGGAGGATGATATCATTTTGAATTGACAGTGCCATGAAAAAATTAGTACTATATATTGGATTCTTTCTGCTGGGTTCCCTCAGCCTGTTTGCGCAGGAAGAGGACGAGAATGAAGGCAATGATAAGATCCGCGACAAGATGAATGAATACATCCAGAAGCGCCTCGCGCTAACGGATGCAGAGTCGAAGAAATTCAGTCCCATCTTTCTTGAATACTTCAAGGAATGGCGGCAAACCCTCCAAACTTATCGCGGACCGGATAAGAAGCTGGAACGGCAGCAGAAAGTAGTAGAGCTGCGCCTCAAATACCGTACGCAGTTTCAGGGTGTAATAGGCGAGGGCAAAGGGGCGCGTGTATTCGATTTTCATGATCGTTTTATCATGGAAATGCGACAGTTGCAGCGTAATCGGCCACAAAACAACCGACCTCTGCGCAGAGGTTGAGTTCATCCACATGTGTGGATAAAAGCATTCGCCGAATACATAGAAAAAAATAGTTGAATCTATATCTTTGACCTTGGTGTTTTTCATAGGTTAGCAACGGCCGGCTCTTTTCAGGGCAGGCCTTTGTTTTTTCAGGCCTTGCTCATTTCTTCCGAAATTTGCGCTATGCAAATCATCCCCCTTTCCGAAGGCAGCTTCACGATCGACAAGACCAAACTATTTGTGCCCTTTCAAAATGGCGAAGACAGCCTGAAAGAACGAAGCCCCGGCAGCCTGCTGGTGGAGATACAGCCCTTTGTGGTGATTACAGAAAAAGATGTGCTCCTGCTCGATACGGGCCTGGGCTTTATGGTAGATGGTGAACCACAACTTTACCAAAACCTGAAAAAAGCCGGCATAGAACCGGAACGCATCAGCAAGGTATTGCTATCGCACCTGCACAAGGATCATGCGGGGGGTGTTTCGCACGACAATGGGAAGGGAGGCCTTGAAATCAGTTTTCCCAATGCCCGCTATTATGTACAGCGGCAGGAAATGGAATACGCCATGGAAAAGGGACTTCCCTCCTATGTACCGGATGAGTTTGCCTGCCTCCGCGAGTATGCCAATGTGGAATGGCTCGATGGCGATGGCTTTATTGATGACTATATAGAATACCAGGTTACCGGCGCCCACTCCAAATATCACCAGGTATATTGGGTTCGCGAAAAAGGCCATACCATCTTCTTCGGCGCCGACGATGCCCCCCAGCTACAGCAAATGAAACACCGCTTCAGCGCCAAATACGACTACGATGGAAAAAAAGCGATGGAACTGCGCAGCGAGTGGTGGGAAAAAGGGGAAGAAGAACAGTGGGAGTTTTTGTTTTATCATGATATAAAGATTCCAGTAACGAAGAGGTAAGCGCTGGGTTTAAGGTTTAGCGGTTTAAAGTTTAAAGTTGAGAGTATATGGTTTATGGCGTTATTAGGGTTAAAGTAAAAAATATCCAACTAATAGATCATCAAAAAATCTCATCCTTTCAACCCTAAACCTCTAACAAATTAACAAATAATCAAATAAACAAATTATCTCAGCACCATCTGCCTGTCCGCATCCAGCCGGATCAGGATAAAGAGCAGAACGGTAAATGTGAGAAGAGAAGTGCCCCCATAGCTGATAAACGGAAGCGGGATGCCAATAACGGGCGCGAGCCCTACCGTCATGGCCAGGTTGATGCCGATATGAAAGAAGAATACCGCCGCCACACCATAAGCATAGCATCGGCTGAATACACTGCGTTGCCTTTCGGCAATGGTTACAATGCGAAAGAGCAGCAGCAGATAGATGGCAATCAGCACGAAACTCCCGATAAAACCAAAACCTTCCGCAATGGTATCGAAGATAAAATCCGTTCTTTGTTCGGGCACAAAACCATAGCGGGTTTGCGTGCCTTTTAATAACCCTTTTCCGGCAATACCTCCACTACCTATCGCGATCTTCGATTGCCGTACATTATAATCAGCCGTGTTGGTGCGTTGACCTGATGATCCGGTACTCACTTCCCCCTTGAGGTATTCTTCGGGTACATCCACACCAATCGTGCTATAGATACGCTCCACATGGTGCTTGGCCAATACATTCTTGAAAATAAAGGGAACCCCAAATCGCTGTATGCCCACACAAAGCGCCCAAATGGCAATAATACCAAACAGCAGCGAGCGGTTACGTTTTATCTGCCTCCGCATAAGCCAGGTTACCAGCAATGCCAATCCGGAAAGAATTAAAGCCAGTTTATTTTTTTCAATCAGCAGGGTGGCAACCACCAGTACCGCCGTCGCAAAGCCAATGATGAGGATGATGGACGGCAGGCCTTCGCGATACATAACCAGAAAAAAGGCGAGGAATACGAGAGCCAGCCCCGTTTCCTTTTGCGCGATGGTGATGAGGGCGGGAAACAACACAATGGCAGTGGCAATCAGTTGCGAACGTGTTCGGGTAAAATCCGTTTCGGGTCGGGAAAGGTATTTTGCCAAGGCCAACGCAACGGATATTTTACAAAATTCGGCAGGCTGAAAATTGAATCCGCCAAAGCGAATGATGGAACTGGTACCCTTTACGTCGGTACCAAAAGGAAAAACCAACAATAACATCAATATCCCCGCTATATACCAAAGATTGGCTGTGGCAGAAAAGAATTTACTATCCATCAATAGTATGAATAGCCCCAAAACCAGCCCAAGTCCGAGAAAATACAGTTGCTTGCTGTAATCTGTTTTGAAATTCAAAAAACTCTGCAGAATGGGATCCCCTTCCTTATAAGTTGCGCCAAAAATAGCCATCACCCCAATGCTAACCAGTAGGGCATAGATGCCAATCAGGCTCCAGTCAATTCCTTTTGAAAGTGTGGGATTACGCTGTGTCATGCAAGGGGTACGGCTGTATTTTGATGATGGTTGCGGCGTGGGTCTATCCAAAGTTCCAGCTCATGGCGATACCAATTTTGCCGGGCTGGTGTTTCATTGCGCTGGGGAATGGCGGGTGTGTGCACGTATTTACGGATATAGGCGCTGTCTTTGGTCATCTTAAACCATTCAAATGCGCGAACGGAGTCAACGATTTGTTGCTCGCGTTTCAGGTAAGCCGGCATTTTATTGGTATTGGATATGCGCTCATAATCTGCCACTGTCTGTTTGGTCAATGTATCGTTCAGGTATTTTTCCATGAGTATCCGCGCAATGGGGCCACCCCAGGTACCACCATAACCGGCATTTTCCACCACTACCGCAATCGCAATTTTGGGGTTGTCGCGGGGAGCAAAGCATACAAAGACGGCATTATCTTCCAACTGGATTTTTTTTCCTTCCAGAATTTTGAATTTTTCCGCTGTACCCGTTTTGGCGCATACCCTGATATCCTTGATCAGCGCATTTCGGCCTGTACCGCTGGTAACCACATCTTCCATGCCATCCATTACTGCCTGGAAATAATTATCCGGAATATGGGTGAGCACTTCGTGCTTTCTTTTGTAGGGATTCAGATAGGTGGTATCCTCCGGCATAGGGTCATCGATAGAGTTGACCAGGTGGGGAGTAAAGAAATATCCCTTATTGGCGATAATGCACATGGCATTGGCGAGTTGCAATGGCGTTGCCAGCATCTTGTCCTGACCAATACCCAGTGTGAGGTTGGTACAACTGCTCCAACTGCCCCGGTATTCCTTATTATACACGCTGGTATCAGGCACCAGGCCCCGGTCTTCTCCCGGCAAATCCACCCCCAGCCTTGCCCCCATACCAAAATCATTCAGGTATTGCTTCCATCGCATATAGCCATTACGGGTGCCGCCCAGCGCCGGATTATCCACTGCCATACGGTACACATGGGTAAAATAGGAGTTGCAGGAAGTGGCAATTGCATTTCGCAGGTTGGCTGAATGTCCCCCTCCCGCATGGGTACAACGGGGTTTACCAATTCCGCAGCCGATATATACGCCATTGCAGGGATAACCGAAAGAAGGGGTGATGAGTCCTTCATCAAGCGCCACGAGGGCGCCAATGGGCTTGAAGGTGGAGCCGGGCTCATACAAACCTTTTATAGCCCGGTTGATGAAGGGACTCGACACGTCGAGTACCAGCCGGCTGAAATTACGGCTTTTATCAGGACCGGTTAGGTCGTTGGGATTGAATACAGGTCCCGATGCCATGGCCAGGATACCACCCGTTTGAGGATCAAGGGCTACCACCGCGCCCACTTTATTTTTCATCAACCGCTCGGCCATCACCTGCAATTCAATATCGAGATGGGTGCGCAGGCCCCTCCCCACAATGGCGGCGGTATCGAAAATGCCGTTCTCATAGGGACCCACAATGCGGTTGCGGTTATCTTTAATCAGGTATTGAATCCCCCTCTCACCGCGCAGGATCTCCTCGTAATAAGCTTCCATTCCATTCTTCCCAATATAATCGCCCATGCGGTAGAAGCTGTTGGAGCGATCAATATCCCGCTGATCCACTTCGCTGATATAACCCAGCAAATGGGCCGCGGCATCATAAGGATAGGTGCGAACCGGGCGCTCCACCAGGGTAAACCCGGGAAATCGCCAACTGTTTTCTTCAAAACGCGCCTGCATCCGTGGCGTAAGCAGCGATTGAAAAACCGATGCCCGCACACGCGATTTCTCGCGGTAAATTACCTCGGCGATCCGCTTCACAAACTGAGCGGTATCCATCTCCATGATTTCGCAAAACAGGGTAGTATCGAAATTGCGGATCTCGGCGGGCGTAACCGTGAGATCATACATGATGGTATTGTTGAGAATCGCCTTTCCATTGCGGTCATAAATGATACCCCGCTGCGGCCACATGATCTTTTGGGAAACGGCATTATCCATGGCCAGCTTGCTGTACTTGCTCGAAAAAACCTGGAGGTTTATCAATTGCGCCAATATGACCAGGAAGGCCAGAAGAAAAATCAGGCGTATGACACGACTTCTTGACTGGTTAAACACAGGCATAATGCTGATTCAGTAAGGATGGTGAATTCAGAATAATCTTGGCTGGAATGCGAAGGTGAACTTGCGAATACAAAGTACGAAAACAGAAGCTGGGATTCCAAATTTTTTGAAGTTTTAAGTTGTAGGTTTTAAGTTATAAGTGTTGAGCTCCGGGCAATCCATTCTGAAACGCTTCAAAGAGTTGAATTAAAACTTATTACTTAATACTTACAACTTACAACCCCTCAAGCAGTATTCGTCCTAAACTTCAGCCTCCTCGGAAACAACAGCTCCGTTGTAATCAGCAGCAACATACTAATCGCCGTGGTGGCGGCTACTTTGATGAGAAAGTTGAGGAAATTGCCAAAGCTGAGTAATTCAAGCAGGAAAAGATAACTGTGGTGGAACAGGGTAAGCACCAGCGCATACACCAAATAGGGTGTCCAGCCCATGGATTGCGGGCTGGGTTCGCGATAATTGAACTCCGAACTTTCGCGCGGCACCAGGATCATGATGATAAAGGGCCGAAGGAATGCGATCAGCACACAGGCGGCGGCATGCAAGCCGGGGGTGGTCATGAAATAGTCGAGTACGAGCCCGAAAAAGAATGCAAGGATCATTAGCCCGGCCCGCGAAATATGAAAAGGCTGCCAGAGGATATAGAGATAATACAGGATGGGTATAATAAACTGATGCAGGAAGGGTATCTTGTTGAGCAGGTACACCTGCACCAGGATAAAGAGAGCAAAACGTATTATATTTTTTACCAGGTCAGACATGGTTCTATTTTCTTTCCTCCACTTTGGCGGCGGTTTCCCTGTTTAATTTGTTTTGTTCATCATAAAATAAATTCTCCACCACCATCACCTGCTGCAGTTTGGCGAAGTTTACCGCTGCACGCACGCTGAGGGTAACAAAGTTGGTGGAGTTGTCGCGGTTCACGCCTTCCACCCTGCCTACCAGGTGGCCGGCGGGATAGCTTAGCGAAAGACTTCCGGTAATGATGGTATCGCCAATACGTACCGAATCGTTGCGCGGGATATTATGTACCTGCAGGTAACGGGGATCCTTGCCATCCCACAGCATGGTGCCGGCGCTACCAGTGCGTTGTACCAACACACCCACCCGGTTGAGTTGGTGAATCAGGCTCATCACCTGGCTGAAATTGGGGCCCACATTCACCACTTTACCTACCAGCGCCCCATCGGAAGAAAATACACCCATATTATCACGAATACCGTGGCGCGAGCCCCGGTTGATCTGTACATAATTATTGGAGGAAGATACGGTACTGTACAGTACCTGCGCCTCGCGCCATACCCAGTGGCGATAATTCCCGAGCGTATCGTAGGGTATGCTGTCTTTTTTCAGCACCGACTGGGTGTCGATGGGGACGAAATTACCCGGCAGCAGGTTCATGAGGGAATCGTTCATACGCAGGAGGCGCTTATTTTCCTCGTTCATCCGGAAAAAATCTTCGAGCGTATTATAGCGGGTATTGAACCAGCCCGTTACCTCATTGGCCACACCCAGTCCGCGGGCCCGGTGAAATTTATTGTAAGTAAATAAAAACCAAAGCGCTACCGCCTGCAGCAAAACAAACAGCAGGAAATTGCTAAAGCGGCGGATGAATAGGAAGATGTTTTTCATGAAGGAATAACGGTATGCCTGCCGTAGCGGGCTTTCTCCCTTAGCGCATCACAAATGGATACTTGTCATAATTCTTCAGCGCGATGCCGGTGCCACGTACCACACTTTTCAGCGGGTCGTCGGCCACGTGCACGGGCAGTTTTATTTTTTGGCTCAGTCTTTTGTCGAGTCCGCGCAGCAGGGCGCCACCACCAGTGAGGTAGAGTCCGCGGCGATAGATATCGGCGGCCAGCTCGGGGGGCGTTTGCTCCAGGGCTTTCAGAATGGCTTCTTCAATTTTGAAAATGCTCTTGTCGAGCGCTTCGGCAATTTCCTGGTAGCTCACCATGATCTGTTTGGGAATGCCGGTGACCAGGTCGCGGCCATTTACGGGAATATCTTCGGGTGGGTTGTCGAGGTCCTTCATGGCAGCACCCACATTTATCTTGATTTGCTCAGCCGTACGCTCCCCTATCAGCAGGCTATGGTAGCGGCGCAAAGCCTCCATAATATCGGCTGTAAACTCATCGCCGGCGATACGGATACTTTGGTCGCACACAATACCGGCCAGGGCAATCACGGTAATGCCGGTGGTTCCGCCACCTATATCAATGATCATATTACCGACGGGCTCTTCCACATCAATGCCAATACCCAGGGCAGCGGCCATAGGCTCGTGCAAAAGGTACACTTCCTTGGCACCGGCCTGCTCGGCACTATCCCGTACCGCCCTTTTTTCCACTTCGGTGATGGATGAAGGGATACAGATCATCATGCGCCAACTGGGAGGGAATAGGGGTTTTTTGGGATAAACCAGCTTGATCAGTTCCCTTATCATGAGCTCGGCAGCGTTGAAGTCGGCGATAACTCCGTCTTTCAGCGGGCGTACGGTTCGAATGCTTTCATGGGTCTTTTCGTGCATCATCAGGGCCTTTTTGCCCACCGCCATTACCTCCTTGGGATTGTTGCGGTTGAGCGCAACAATACTGGGCTCATTCACAGCCACCTCATCGTTGTGAATAATCAATGTGTTGGCTGTGCCAAGGTCCATGGCAATCTCCTGTGTAAACCAGTTAAAAAGTCCCATTATGTATTATTGGATTTAATGTGTGCAAAATTGGAGGAAATAATTGGATTTAGCAAAGTACGCCTTTTCGGTCAATAACGGGAGAATGACCCCGCTATTATCCGTATAACTGAATAATTTTTAAGGACTAAGACAGTAGTAATAATTTTGGCACAAAAATAGCAAATAAGGGTTCGGGTTTGAACCCGTCATTTCTTCCACAACAAAAAAAATCAACTATGAGGAAAGTATTTGTATTAGCACTGGCAGTTGTTTTATTTAGTGTAAGCGCCGACGCGCAAAGCCGTAGCGCCAACAGCAGCTCCTACCGCACCGCCCTTGGGGTGAAAGTATGGGATGGCGGCGGCATATCACTGAAGCATTTTTTCAATGAACGCCATGCCGGCGAACTGATCGCCTATTTCTGGCGCAGGGGCATCCGCATCACCGGTCTCTATGAAATTCATGGTGACATCAATGGCGCTCCCGGTTTGAAATGGTATATCGGTCCCGGTGCCCATATCGGTGCCTACAATAGCAAATATGGGGACGGCGCCTACATTGGTCTCGATGGCGTAATTGGTCTCGACTACAAATTCAATGGCGCCCCCATCAACGTTTCGCTCGACTGGCAGCCCAGCATCGAATTTGGTGATGGACGTGGCTTCTATGGAGGCTGGGGAGGATTGGGCATCAGGTACACGTTCTGAGAAACGTAATACGTAGTACGTAGTACGTTGGGAATAGGGCTGTAAGTAGTGTGAGTAGGAAGTAGGGAGTAGAAAGTAGGGAGTAGGAACGTAGAGTTCAAAGTTCAGATGGGGGTTGTGAAAAAATCTGCGAAAATCTGCGGGAACGGCTTTTGTACTTTAAACCTCTTCAATGTGCAAGTGATATTTCCCGCAGATTTTCGCAGATAAATGATTACAGCAAAAAGTGTCAACTTTTTTCAGGACTTGACAAAATAGGGAGTGGGGAATAGGAAATAGTAAATACCAATGTAACCTATAGGTTCTATTCATCAGTTCCTACTTTCTACTCCCTACTCCCTACTCCCTACTCCCTACTACCTACTCCCTACTACCTTCTCCCTACTTTCTACTCCCTACTTTCTACTCCCTACTCACCACTCCCTACTCACTACTCCCTACTTCCTACTCTCTTCAATAAAGGTCCGGCTTGCCGGACCTTTATTGATTTAGAAGGTATGTATATAGCGAATAACGCCGCCAACGGCGCTGTATTTGCTGGCATTTTCTCTTGAGAGATTGAGCGTGTAGGGCGCATGGTATTGTATTCCGGCTTCTATCGACTTTTTGAATGAAAGGAATAAGCCCGTCTGAAGGCCAAGCTTTGCCGTCTGTTTCCGGTCGTACTCATAACTACGCTTCAGGTCGCCGTCCTGGAAGTCGTATACATTTATAGACATTTCATTTCGGGGTGCCGACACAAAACTGAATCCAACCTGCGGCTTCAGCGAAAAACTTTTTCCCAGAAAAATATAATGGCCCAGGAACAAATCAATGTTGAGCAAGCTGTGTCGGCCTTCATATACTTCCAGCTCTTCCTGCGAAGGTGAAATGATTCGAACATAGCGATCGCCTTCATATTCGAAACCGGAATAGCTGAAGCCTATGCCAAAATAAAACCGGGGCTTTTCGGATTTCGCTTCCAGTATCGCTCCGAGGCTTACTTGCGGCTGCCCTATCCCATCTGCAGAAAATATCTCTTCATTGTTTCGCGTAGGATTGCTGTGCTTCACTTTCCCCGTGAAATAGCCACCCTGCACGTAAAGCCTGATATGTTGTTTTTGCCGGCCCTCCGAGGCATTTTGTTGCGCATTAGAGATGATGGTCTGAAATAAACAAAGGAAAAGGAAAATGGAGTTTTTTAGCATGTTGAACGGTATTACTGAATAAAAGTATTGTTAGCAACAATACCAATAATGCAGTAAGATAATTCAAACATCCTAAAATCAAAAGCAGCTTTTAAACTATTCAACTTATTACGTACTACGTATAACGTACTACGTACTACGTAAAACAAATCCCAACTGCTTTTCCACTTCTGCGGGGAGTGCGGGTAGTTTTCTTCTTTCGATTAAGAAGCTGGTAAGTTGGGCGATTTCGCGGTAGATGTAGTGTGTATCCGCTGCGGTTTTGAGATAATCTTTACCCGAGCTGCCACCGGTGCCAATACGGGTACCAATCATACGATGCACCATATTCATGTGCCGGTAGCGCCAGGTGCTCAGCAGTTCATCTATTTCGAGCAGGCCATTCAGCAGTTGAAAAGGAAGTTGCAATACGGGATAGCCCCTGTAAAGCATAATGAAAAGTGCCGCGCGACAGGCTTTATCGGATAGCTGGCGTTGCGCGGACCCGGCGGGGAAGAATACCTGCTCAAATGCTTCGCTGTTGGCTTTTTCCTTTTCCGACAGACTTTGGTTGTAGAGTTCCCGGTATTTTATCCAGAAGGGATGAATGGCTCCAGCCTCTTTAGCCCAGTCTTTCCAGCCCTGATCAACCTCGAAGAAAGGCATTCTTTCGAGCCAGGCATTCAGTATTTGCAGCAAGGAATCGGTTTGCTCCGCTTCCCTGATCAGTTGCACATGCTCCGGCCGCAATTGCGCCGTATAATATTCCCGTCCATGCCGTTGTTCAAACTTCAAGCCCAGTTTGGCTTCCAGTTCCTTAAACTGCCAGCTCTGAAAACCAGATGCCGGCCGCAACATGTCGCGGAAATCGAGAAAATCCATCGGCGTCATGGTTTCCATGATGTCGATCTGCTGCACCAGCACGCGTAGAATGGTATTGCAGCGTGTAACGCGATGTACGATGGTTTGCAGTTCCGGGGAATTATCGTTGAGGCTGGGTTGCCCCATGATACGCAGGATGGAGTCAACCTCAAAATGCAATTGCTTAAACCAGAGCTCATAGGCCTGGTGTATCACGATAAACAGCATTTCATCATGGGCATGCATGCCCTTCTTATCACTTTCCAGTTGCTGTGCCTGCAATATCCTGTCGAGTTGCAGGTAATCGTGATAGTGTACTTCCATGCTCAGGATTTGATAAACTCGTAACCGATATCGGTGCGATAATAAATGCCATCGTACCGGATATATTCCAGCACATCCAGCGAGATATTTACGGCTTCGGCAATATCCTTGCCATAAGAGCTTACACAAAGGACGCGGCCACCGCTGGTTACAATTTCCCCGTCTTTTTGGGTAGTGCCCGCCTGGAAGATGATGGATTGTTTGCCATAGGATTCCCCGAGTCCTGAAATAGGATAACCCTTTTCGTATCCGGAGGGATAACCACGGCTTACTGCCATCACGGTGGCGGCGGCCCGCGGATCGGTGTCCACTTTCACCAGGTGCAGTTCTTTCTGGGTAGCTGCAACGCAGAGCCCCACCAGATCGCTCTCGAGCCTTGGCATCACTACTTCCGTTTCCGGGTCGCCCATACGGCAATTGTATTCTATCACATAAGGTTCGCCCTGCACGCTTATCAGGCCAAAGAAAATAAAACCAGTGTACTCAATCCCCTCCTTATCCAATCCCTCCACGGTGGGTTTAATGATGCGTTCTTCCACCTTGTGCATAAAGCCCGGGGTGGCAAAGGGCACGGGGCTCACCGCACCCATCCCTCCGGTATTCAACCCGGTATCGCCTTCGCCAATACGTTTGTAATCCTTGGCTTCGGGCAGCAGCACATAATTCTTTCCATCCGTCAGCGCAAACACACTCAGCTCTATCCCTTCGAGAAAATCTTCTACCACCACTTTGCGGCTCGCTTCGCCAAACTTGGCTCTTTGTATCATCAACTCAAATTCAGCAATGGCTTCCACATGGCTTTGAGCGATCACCACGCCTTTGCCCGCAGCCAGCCCATCGGCTTTCAATACAATGGGCAAACTATGCTGCTGCAGATAGGCAACGCCTTCTTCATAATTGTCAACCGTAAACTCGCGGTAAGCGGCAGTGGGAATACCATGTCTTTGCATAAAGGCTTTGGCAAAAGCCTTGGAGCCTTCGAGCTGGGCACCCAATTTGGAAGGGCCGATAAAATAGATATCCTTCAACGCCTCATTGGCTTTGAAAAAATCGTAAAGCCCATTCACCAGCGGTTCTTCGGGACCCACGATGATCATTTCGATGTGCTCGCCAATGCAAAACTTCGCTATCGCGTCAAAATCCCTGATATCGATATCCACGTTTTTGCCCAGGCCTGCCGTGCCCGGGTTACCGGGCGCAATGTAGAGGGGATTGGCCCAAACACTTTGATTGATTTTCCAGGCAAGGGCATGTTCCCTGCCTCCAGAGCCTAAGAGTAAAATTCGCATGACGGGTATGCTAATGGATTTTTTCGATTGCGAATATCGGTATGAATGTTAAAGATACCAGTAAAAATTTGTGAGTGGCCATTTTTCTGTATTTTGGCCCGCAAGCCACTGATTAGCATAAGCGAATAACCTGATGCAGCCGACCGCAGAAACACGCAGCCATCCCAAAGGTCTATACGTATTGTTTGCCACCGAAATGTGGGAACGATTCAATTATTATGGCATGCGGGCCATCCTGATTTTCTTCATGACCCAGGCCCTGGTATTTGAAAAATCCTTTGCCTCCAATTTGTATGGCAGCTATCTGAGCCTACTTTATCTCACGCCACTCCTCGGGGGATATATTGCCGACCGCTACTGGGGCAACAAGCGTTCCATCATGGCAGGTGGTTTGCTGATGGCCGCCGGCGAAGGCATCCTCTTTATCTGTGCCTCGGTATATGATGTTGCACCCAACATTTCTACCATCCTGTTATTTGCCGGGCTCGGCTTTATGGCCACGGGCAATGGCTTTTTCAAACCCAATATTTCCTCACTGGTAGGTCAGCTTTACCCCAAAGGCGACCGGCGGATCGATCCGGCCTATACCATTTTTTATATGGGCATCAACCTCGGTGCCGCCATTGGTCCCATTATCTGCGGACTGGTCGGCAATACGGGGGATCCCGCCGATTTCAAATGGGCCTTCCTGGTAGGTGGTATTGGCATGCTCATCAGCGTGTATATCCAGAAAAGATTTCACGATCAGTATGTGCGCTCCCCCGAAGGGAAAGTGCTGGGGCTCACACCCGGTACGGATACCGGGGACGGTAAAACAGCACAAAGCTCCAGCATCGCCCAACCATCACCCGCCTGGCTCAAACCTTTGAATATCGTGGTCATCATGCTGGTGGCTGGTGGCGTTTTTATGACGGCCATGTACTACGATAGCCAGTACAACTATCTCTCTTACCTGTTGCTGGGTGCCACCGTATTCATCGGCTATACCATCTTCTCCGATAAATCGCTCACCGCACAGGAAAGAAAGCGGATATGGGTACTCTTCATCATCGCCTTTTTTGTGGTTTTCTTTTGGGCGGCTTATGAGCAAACAGGCGCTTCCCTCAATTTTTTCGCTGATGAAAATACCAATCGGAAAATAGGCGAGAATATGGAAATACCGCCCGCCTTCTTCCAATCGCTCAATTCCATTTTCATCATTCTTTTTGCGCCCCTGTTTGCCTGGCTTTGGCTGGCCCTGGGAAAAAGACAACCCTCCACCCCCGCCAAAATGGGTATGGGACTACTATTGCTGGCGCTGGGCTATGCCTGGATCGCCTTTGGTGTTAGCAAAGCTGAAACAGGTGTAAAAGTGAGCATGATCTGGCTAAGCGGAATGTACCTGATGCATACCTGGGGCGAGCTTTGCCTTTCGCCCATCGGGCTATCGCTCTTCAACAAACTGGCGCCACACAAATTCGCCTCCCTGCTGATGGCGGTTTGGTTCCTGGGCAATGCCGGCGGCAACAAGCTGGCCGGCGTACTGAGCGCCCTCTATCCCGGCGACGGCTCCGAAAAAAAAGTAACCAGCTTCCTCGGATACCATATACATAACCTCTACGATTTCTTCCTGCTCTTTGTAGTAATGGCAGGCATAGCGGGGATTGTGTTGCTGGTATTGTCGAGGAGACTGCAGAAAATGATATGAGAGCAATTTGAGAATTTGGGGATTTGGGAATTTGTTTGTTTGTTGAGAATTGAACAAATACCCAAATCCCCAAATTCACAAATTTCCAAATACCCAAATTCACAAATTCACAAATTCATCTTCCCATGTGGCGTAATCACCCCAAAGCATTGCCTTTCCTTTTTTTCTCCGAAATGTGGGAGCGGTTTGGCTATTATCTGATGATTGGCATTTTTACCCTTTACCTGAAAGATGTAAAAGCGGGTTATGCCATGACGGAAGCGGAGGCTTCGGATCTCTATGGCACTTTTATCGCGTTGGTGTTCCTGACACCCTTTATCGGTGGTTTGCTGGCCGACAGGGTGCTGGGCTATACCAAATCTATCGTGATGGGCGGGTTGATGATGGGTGTGGGTTACTGCCTGATGACCATTCACCATATTGGCGCGCTGTATGCCGCCATGACGCTGGTAATTGTGGGCAATGGTTTCTTCAAACCCAATATATCTACCCTGCTGGGCAATGTGTACAATACGCCACAGCACAAGGCACAGAAGGATGAAGGTTATAATATATTCTATATGGGCATCAACCTCGGTGCTTTTATCTGCAACTTCATCAGTGCCATTTTGTACAATCTTTATGGCTGGAGTTATGCGTTCCTTGCCGCGGGTGTGGGTATGTTCCTCGGCGTCATCATTTATGTAGTGGGCTTGCGCCATTACCGCGCCTACGATGTGAAAAAGGAAATGAAAGAGGGCGACATGCCATTGTCGCGCATTGTTCTGCTGATCCTCGCGCCTTCCGCAATAGCAGGTTTGATCGGCTTTTACCTGCCGGGCAATTTATTTGGCTCCGACTCTACCGATGCATTTGCTTTTGCCTGTGTGCCGGTCGCCATATTTTATACGCGGCTTTATGTAACGGCCGATAAGGAAGATAAGCGTCCTATTGCGGCACTCCTGGCCATCTTCGCCGTGGTGATCATGTTCTGGGCCGTTTTCAAACAAAATGGTTCCGCGCTCAATACCTGGGCCGACCGCTATACCGACCGCGAAATGTCGGGCTTTTCGCAGAAAGTATTCGACGGACTGCTGCTGGCGCAGCAGATGGAATACAAAAAAGATACGGTGGCACTTTACGATGAGCAGTTTCGCCTGCAGAAAGAAGGCGACAAAGTGCTGATGGAATACAATTATCCCAGCTATTTCCGTAATGTTCCAGCCGACAAGTTGCCGGCGGAAGGCAGCACCCTCAGTTTATGGAGTACCAACCTGAGCCAGTCCATCAATCCGGGCTGGGTGATCCTGCTTACGCCGCTGGTGATCGCATTCTTTGCCTATTTACGCCGCCGCAACAAGGAACCCTCTACTGCTACCAAGATCGCGTTTGGTCTCTTTATTTCCGGCCTCTCGGCCCTGGTGATGGTAGGCGCGGCCATGGCCAGCCAGAATGGAACCGAGAAGGCTGGGACCTGGTGGCTGATCGCAAGCTATGGTGTAATCACCCTTGGTGAACTCCTGCTAAGCCCGATGGGGCTTTCGGTAGTATCCAAGCTGAGTCCCACCCGCATCACCTCCCTGATGATGGGCGGCTGGTTTGTTTCCACTTCTATCGGCAATAAGCTCTCGGGCGTACTGGCCACGCTCTGGGATAAATATGATACCAAAGCCAATTACTTTTGGGTAAACTTTGCCCTGCTGATGCTGGCCGCAGTTATTGGTTTTGCGATCCTGAAGTGGCTAAACAGGATCATGAAGGAGAAGGGTGTGTAAACTATTTTCCGCCTTTGGCGGAAAATAGGTGGTAGTGGAGAGGATGACAGTAAGAGGTGCTTAGTGTGATGAGATTGATAACATGAACTGATAAAATATTTTGTATGCGCATTATTGGACTTGCCATTAGTTTGCTGTTGGCGCTTGCCTGCCAGGCGCAGGATTGCAAAGTAAAATCAAAAGCGCTTACTGGTTCCTATGAGGGTGGCTGTGCCAAAGGGTTGGCGCAGGGAAAGGGAAAAGCGGTGGGTACCGACAGCTATACAGGCGATTTTGACAGCGGTCAGCCGCATGGACAGGGTCGCTATCAATGGGCCAATGGCGACTGGTATGAAGGGAGTTGGGAAAAGGGCAGGCGCAGTGGATATGGCACCATGCATTATGCCGATAAGCCCGCTGGCGATAGCCTTTATGGGTATTGGAAAAAAGATAAATACGAAGGCAAATACAAAGAGCCCTATATTATTCACTATCGCACCAACCAGGTAAACCAGATTGATGTACAGCAGGAGAAGGAAAAATCCAATACGCTGAAGGAGATTACCATTTACGTGCAAAGCCTTACAGGTGGTGCAAGGCAGGTGCAAAGAAATGATATTCCCAAGCCAAAGATCAACAGCATCGAGATTATCCAGGGTCTTTATGTACAGCAGTTTGACCAGGACCTGAACATTAAACGAACAGCCACCACGCTGCGAATGGTGCAATTTCCCTTTCGGGCCCGCTTCATCATCGACAACGATGTGGTGGATATAGAGTTTCTCGAAGAAGGAAAATGGGAAGTGGAAATTCGTTTGCAGCGATAAACAGGCAGTAGGCATTTTTCCTCATATTTAGCTATCTTCCACCGATAAAACCAAACTGCTATGGCAGAAAACCAGACCAAGTTTAAACCCTTTGTGGCGCCAGAGACACAAATGGCCGAATTCACGCTGAAGTCGATTTTAACCGGTGCTGCATTTGGAATCATATTTGGCGCATCTACCGTTTACCTCGCGCTGAAAGCGGGTCTCACCGTATCTGCCTCCATTCCGATTGCGGTAATTGCCATCACCCTTGGCCGCCGTTTTTTAAAGACCACCATTCTCGAAAACAATATCATTCAAACCACCGGTTCGGCAGGGGAAAGTATTGCGGCCGGTGTGGTGTTTACGTTGCCGGGATTCCTTTTCCTCAGCGAATCATCCAGCGCGAATTATTTCAATTATTTCACCATACTCATCCTGGCGATTTTTGGTGGCATACTGGGTACGTTGATGATGATCCCATTACGTCGTTCGCTGATTGTGAAAGAACATGCCACACTTCCCTATCCCGAAGGCACGGCCTGCGCCTCTGTTTTAAAAGCCGGCGAAAAGGGTGGTGATTTTGCCAAAACAGCTTTCATGGGTCTTGGGTTTGCCTTTGCCTATGCATTGCTCCAAAAAGTGTTTCATGTAATAGCTGAAGTTCCTGCCTTCTTTACCCGGCAAACGGACCGTTTCTTTCCTTCGGCCCGTGTAAGCGGAGAAATAACACCCGAATATATGGGTGTTGGCTATATCATCGGTCCCAAAATCGCCGGTGTGCTTGTGGCGGGTGGTGTGCTGGCCTGGCTGGTACTGATTCCGCTTTTATCTTCCCTGGTCGACGCTTCGGTGGTGGCCGAACAATTGGTGAAGCTGGGTTATCTCACTGATATGAGTGTGGCAGGAGGTTCCAGTGGCTGGGATCCGGCCACTCAGAATTTCTCCAACTGGTCCGATGCAATATACAAAGCCTATATACGTCAGATCGGAGCCGGTGCCGTGGCCGCGGGTGGCTTCATCACATTAATCAAAACCATCCCCACCATCATATCCTCTTTCAAAGGCAGCCTGGGATCGCTCAAGAAAGATGGTGTTGCTGGTCAAAACAACAGCATTCCACGCACCGAGAGAGACCTTTCGATCAAAGTTGTGGGCATTGGAAGCCTGGCCCTCTTACTGGTAATTGCCCTATTGCCCAATACCCTTATACCGGGAACCAATATAGGCAGCAAACTCCTGCTCGGCTTACTGGTTATCATCTTTGGCGCCTTCTTTGTCACTGTCGCTTCCCGCATTGTAGGTTTAATCGGCTCATCCAATAGCCCCATCAGTGGTATGACCATTGCCACCCTCATGGGAACCTGCCTGATTTTTATTGCGGTAAAATGGACAGGCTATGTGTATGAGCCAATGGCGCTTGTTGTCGGCAGCATGATCTGCATCGCGGCCGCCAATGCCGGCGCTACATCGCAAGACCTGAAGACAGGATACCTGGTTGGTGCCACCCCCAAGTATCAGCAAATCGCCCTATTTGTGGGTGCCATTGTTTCCTCACTGGCGATCGGCGCCACCATCAAGCTACTCGACCAACCCACAGCCGAAATGGCCGCGCAGGGCATCACGCACGCTATCGGCAGCGATGCCTATCCGGCACCACAGGGAACCCTGATGGCTACACTCATCAAAGGAATTCTCTCCTTTAATCTCGATTGGCAATTTGTACTGGTAGGTATGTTTATTGCCATCGTTGTGGAACTTTGTGGCATTAAGGCTTTGAGTTTCGCCATTGGTATCTACCTGCCACTTTCTACCACACTCCCCATTTTCATTGGCGGCGCCATTCGTGGCTTTGTTGAATGGAGACAAAAGAAAAAGAATATTCAAATATCCCCGGAAGAAGAAGACCTGGGCAAAGGAAACCTTTTTGCCACCGGACTCGTGGCGGGCGGCGCTTTGGCCGGCGTTCTGGTTGCCATCCTTTCTTCAATCGACGCTGTAAAACCCAAGCTCGACAGCCTCAATGCTGAACATATGCTGAGTGACCCAGGATTCCTGGGCGAACAAGGCTATAAATGGCTGGGCGTGTTGTTCTTTGCAATAATGGGTTATACCCTATACAGACTTGCCAGCTCCAAAAAACGCTGATCCTCTCAATAGTTACCTGTAATGCAAAAAGCCAGTCCTATGGACTGGCTTTTTGCATTACAGGTTTATACAAATTGCATCAACGGATAATCCGCTTTCAGTATTTCTCGCGCATCCGCGCCCAACCAGTTTCGCAATAGGGTGGCGTATACCTGCTTGAAGTCAACCTGGTGTTTCAGGTCGCCTTCCTGCAGATCCGCCAGGTTGGGAAGGGCATTAATCAATCCCTGCTGCTTTAGTCCTCCACCGAGCAGCATCATATTATTGGCCGTACCATGGTCGGTACCACCGCTCGCATTCTGTGCAACGCGCCGGCCAAACTCGGAGAAGGTCATCAACAATACATCCTCAAAGCGACCTTCTTTTTTCAGATCATCGGTAAATGCCTTTACGGCATCGTTCATCTCGGTAAACAAACGCTGCTGCTGGGCCTGCTGATTGATATGCGTATCAAAACTGCCGAGCGAAACATAATACACTTTGGTATTGATGTCGGAAAAAATCAGCGAGGCGATGGTCTTAAAACTATTGCCCAGCCCGGTGGCCGGATAAGTGCCTTTGCTGGGATGCTGACGGCTTTGTTTAAATATATAATCCGCTGAGGAGAGCGTTTGTGCCAGGGTCTTGTAGAGATAGTCAACCGGCTCTTCACCCTGTGCTACGGGATTTTCATTCCTGATCTCGCGGAAGAATTTTTCATTGGCCGTTCCATAGAGACGACGCGGATCCTTTAGCGCCATTCCATTATTGGCTTCTCCCTTCAGGGCAAGGCTCAGCACATCATCCAACTCAATAGCCTGCGTGGGTTTGTCGCAGCCATGGCACTGGGCATCGAGGTAGCGGCCCAGCCAGCCATGGTGCCAGTACTCATCTGCGTTGCTGGCCGTATGCCAGATATCCATGCTGCGAAAATGCGATCGGTCAGGATTGGGATAACCCACACTGTTGATGATGCCGAGGCTACCCTCATCGTACAGGGCTTTGAATGCCTTCAGTGCAGGGTGCAAACCCGCTTCATCGGTCAACGAAAGGGCCTTGTCGCGCGCGATACCGAGCCGTGGACGCGACTTAAAATATATATCATTCCGGTAAGGAATCACGGTATTGAGTCCATCATTACCGCCGCTAAGCTGTAGCACTACCAGCACTTTATTACCCGCCGGCACCCTTGCCGGCTGCTCGAAGGCTTTCAGAAAGCGGGGCAGCAGCAGCGAGCTGGTGGCCAGGGAACCAATCTGTATAAACTCTTTGCGTTTGATCAGCATAAAGTAAAGTTCAGTTGTCAAAAAAACAAATACGCCGGCCTCAGCATAGCTGGTACTCCGGCGTACTCATATATTGAAGGGTTACGGATCGAATAAAGGATTCGCGGTCGCTGGCATCGGCAAAGCGCCTCACCAATCCGGCACTCACCGCACGATTAGTTTGCAGCAGGGCGCCGGCAATCGCATTCTCCAGCTTACTGCGTTCGGTTTGGGAAAAATGCTGCAGCCATGGCGACCAGTCAAGGTCGGCATCAATCATACGCATAGAACCCACCCGGCCGGGTTTGGCGGGCGTGCGCTTCAAGGATTGCTCATCTGCCCGACCCATCATCTGGTCGTCATCCGACTTGGGCGAAAGGTTGAACTCATCCACATCGTTGAGCAATTGTGGCAATCGCATGCGCAGCATCAATGTGCTGCTATCGATCCAGGAGCGGCCACCCGGCCAGCCCGCCACATTGGGTGGATAAAATAAAACCTGCCCCAGCAGGCGCTGTATCAGCAACAAGGATTCGGGATTGGCCAATTTCATCGGAATCGTCCTTTGCATACCTACCAGCAACTCAATGGGCGACTTAAATCGATTGCCCATATTTTTTTCCGTATAAAACCAATCGCTGCCAAATATATCATCGAGCAGGGAGCCGATGGCATAGGATTTTTGGTAGAAACGTTCGGCCAGCCAGTTGATCTTTTCCGGCTCGGGCTGTTCATTTACCAGGAAGCGATATATTTTTTCCGTAATGAAACGGGCTGTTTGCTTTTTCCCGAGCAGGATGTCGAGTACATCATCCCCTTCAAAATTGCCGGTATGGCCCAGGATGGTTTTGCTGCCGGCATCGTGCTGAAATTTGCGGAAGATAAATTCACCTCGGGCATTGGCGCTCCAGCCGGTAAAGGCACGGGCCGCTTCCTTCACATCGTTTTCGGTATAATGCCCCCGGCCCAGGGTGAAAAGCTCCATCACTTCGCGAGCGAAATTCTCGTTGGGGTGTCCCTTGCGGTTTTGCTGATTGTTGAGAAAAAACAACATGGCGGCCGAGCGGGATACGGCTTTCAGCAGATCCGCAAAATTGCCCAGCGCATGGGTACGTATGATATGCAGCAACTCCTGCTGATAATACACATTCAGGTTGCGACAGGCAAAATGGCCATGCCAGAAAAATGCCATCTTCTCCCGCAACTGCGCCTCACTGTTTACCATCTCGTGCATCCACCAGGTATTGAGGTTCCGGATGCCTTCCCGGTTTTGCTGTTGTCGCTTACGACGCTCCTCAGGAGTTGGCTCGGTACGCTGCGCCTTGCCCGCCGCATCAATACCCAGCATGAGCCCATCCATATAGTTGGCAGCCACGTCGATATAAAGCGGCTTTTTCGCGGATGATTTTTTTAATGCCTTATAAATCTCCTGGGGAGTGTAGCGGTGGAGATCCTTTAATTGTTCTACGGCAGGGCCAAACCCCGCACGCCAAAGCAAATGCTGATTTTTCAGTTGACTGGAAGCGGGCATGCCCTGAATTTTGCCCTAAGACCGGGTTTCCCATCCCGGGTTTAATCTTCTATAGAAAATATTCCGGTTGGCTTGGCCAACCGGAATATTTTCTATAGAAGGCTGTTAGTGAAGATACTCCTGGCCGAAGTAGGGCCTTAGCTTTTCGGGAATCCGGATGCCCTTTTCGCCCTGATTATTTTCGAGCAGGCAGGCTACAATTCTTGGCAGGGCCAGGGAGCTGCCATTCAGGGAATGCAGGAGCTGGGTCCTGCCCTTTTCGTCTTTATAGCGAATCTTCATCCGGTTGGTCTGGTAAGCTTCAAAATTGGAAACGGAACTCACCTCGAGCCAGCGTTCCTGCGCAGCGCTATACACTTCAAAATCGTAAGTGAGGGCCGAAGTAAAACTCATATCTCCGCCACAAAGCGCCAGAATGCGGTAGGGAAGCTCCAGCGATTGCAGCAACTGCTCTACGTGGTTCACCATATCATCGTGCGCCCTTTCACTTTCTTCGGCTTTTACAATTTGTACAATCTCCACTTTATCGAATTGATGCACGCGGTTCAGGCCGCGAACATCTTTTCCAAAACTTCCCGCTTCGCGCCGGAAGCAGGGGCTATAGGCCGTCATTCGTACGGGTAATTCCGACTCCTTCAGTATCATGTCGCGGTAAATATTGGTTACCGGTACTTCAGAAGTGGGTATCAGGTAATATTTATCCTCCGGCATATGGTACATCTGTCCTTCCTTATCGGGTAACTGTCCCGTGCCATAGGCAGAAGCCTCATTCACCATGAATGGCGGCAGGTATTCGGTGTAACCGGCGGCCGTATTGTAGTCGAGGAAATACTGGATCAGTGAGCGCTGCAGTTTTGCGCCCATTCCCTTGTAGAGCGGAAAACCGCTACCGGTAATTTTGGCGCCGGTTTCAAAGTCGATAATATCCATTTCCTTTATCAGGTCCCAATGCGGTTTGGCACCTGCGGGCAGCACGGGTATTTTGCCGCCTTCGCGCAGCACCACATTATCCTGTGGCGTCTTTCCTTCAGGCGCTTTATCAGAAGGGAGATTGGGCAGCTTCACCAGTTCCGCCGGCAGTTTTTCTTCTACCTCGCGCAATTTTTCCTGGATGGGTGCGAGGGCCGATTTCAAGGCGCCCACTTCGGCCTTTTTCGCTTCCGCCGACTCTTTGTCGCCCTTTCCCATCAGCATGCCTATCTCCTTTGAAGCAGCATTAAGCCTGGCCTGCGTATTGTCGAATTCAAGCTGCCATTTCCTGCGTTCATCATCCAGTTGCAGAATCAGGTCCACCAGTTCGGTTTCCTTAAAATGCTTTTTCGCCAGTTTTTTCTTCACCAGTTCTGAATCCTGCCGCAATTGAGAGAGGGTGAGCATGGGAATGTAATTTTGTTCGCAAAGATAAGTTGGAAGTTATAAGTTGTAAGTTTTAAGATGTAAGTACTTATTTGAAGATGGTAATGACCGAAGAAACTTAAAACTTATAACTTACAACTTAAAACTTCGCCCCTACCTTCGCTACATGAATGCCCAACACGACTTACAGATCCGCTGGTGGAACCTCGAGGCTAAGCTGGTGGAACGCTTTAGTAAAAAACCGGATATGGAATCCATTCTATTCCTGATCGGCATTCAGGAGCTGGGTGACATTAAGCCGAAATTTACCAAGGAGCAGAAGCAGGACCTGATGCATATAGCCACCTGTCGGTTGCTGAGTGCGAGCGGTTATTTTGAACTGGAGAAAGTGGATGAGGAGGGTTGGCCTCATTACCGGCAGCTAAAGCCCCTGCCGGATATGAACCCTATTGAACAGGAAAATTTTCTCAAAGACCATGTATTATTGTACTTTGATGAAGTAGGCTTTTAAACTACACTTCCCTTTTACTATTTTTTGAGAAACAATCAGTTTGGCATGAAAAGGTTGCTCTTCGTTTTGGCAGGACTCCTGATTCTGCAATCTTCATTTGCGCAGAAAGAAATCAAGATCCGTAAAAAAGATCGCAAGCGCGATGTGCTCATCCAGACCAGCATGGGCGATATCACCATCCGGCTTTCGGATTCCACACCGCTGCATCGCGATAATTTTATCCTGCTGGTGAAAAAAAACTATTACGACAGTATCCTTTTTCACCGCGTCATTCATCAGTTTATGATCCAGGCCGGAGATCCCAACAGCAAGCAGGCCGAAAAAGGAAAACCACTTGGGAATGGCGGGCCTGGTTATACCGTTCCGGCCGAATTCCGCACCAGTCTTTTTCATAAAAAAGGCGTATTGGCCGCCGCCCGCATGGGCGATAATGTGAACCCCGCCAAAGCCAGCAGCGGTAGCCAGTTTTATATCGTGCAGGGACGGGTGTATACCGGGCAGGGGCTCGACTCCCTGGAAAATTTTCGCCTCAAAACAAAAATTCCTCCGGAGCGCCGGGCTGTCTACAGTTCTATCGGTGGTGTGCCACACCTGGATGGAAACTATACCGTATTTGGCGAAACCGTAAAAGGGTTTGATGTTATTGACAGCATTGCCGCTGTGGCCACCAGCCAGGGCGCCGATCGCGACCGGCCGCTGAATGATGTGCGCATCATTCACATGAAACTCGTAAAAAGAAAAAAATATAAAGGCCCTTACTGATATTGGCCATTTACGTGTAAAAGAAATCCCCCGCCGTGATTGGCAGGGGATTTCTTTTGCAGGTAGCACTATATAATCTGATAGGATAAGAATGGTTTAATTGCCGGGTCCGCCCATTTGGCCACCACTTTGCTGCGCCCTTCTGTTTTCTTCTTCAATAGCGCTCTTACGCTGCCGGGCCGCTTTCACCTGGGAATTTCCAAAGCGATAACTGAAATTGATCTTCAACTGGCGGCTCTCCCAGTTGCCATTGGCCACCATATTGGCGCCGGTGAAATTGGAACTACCCTTCCACTTCAGCGTACGGAACACATCACTTACCGCTACCCGAAGGTTGGCCTTATTCTGAAACAGGGTTTTTTGAATACCCATATCCACGAAACCGAGTGCGTTCGACTTAAACACCCCCTGCCAAAGCGTGGGTGCGCTGTAGTAGCCGCTGATCTCACCCGTCCAGCCCTTACCCAGCTTGAAGGTATTCTGCATATAGTAGGTAAAGGAGAATACACCCTGCTCAATATTGCGGTCGCCACCACCGAAATCGGCTTTGTAATATGAATAAAAAGCGTTGGCGGTTGCAAAAAAGCTATACCACTTATACTGGAAAGGATAGCTCACATTCAGACTCACGATATCCTGGGTGGCCAGGTTTTCCTTATACAGGAAGCCCTTGGTCTTATCAATGGTATCGGGTATCTGCGCAAAAATATCCTTCACATGGCTGTAGTTCAGTTGGGTGGTCAGTTTGTATTTGAAAATATGCGTAACCCCGAAACTATTGGTGTATTGCGGACGAAGGGTGGTATTCCCTTTCATATAAGTATACTCATTGAGCTTGAACTCAAAGGGGTTCAGATCCTGGTAAGCCGGGCGATCGATACGGCGGCTGTAGGAAAAGCTCCACTGATTCATCGGGTTCTTGTTCAACGTCACAGAGGCGCTGGGGAACAAATTGGTATAGTTGCGCTTGAAACTTGAATCGTAGGTAACATAGTCACCATTACCCAATTGCCTGAATCCTTCAGAGGTGCCCTTGGCAATGGTATTCTCCATACGTACACCAAATTGTACCATAAAACCCTTGTAGGCTTTGTTGTAGTTGACATATACGGCATTGATATTTTCCTTATAGGCAAACTTATTGCTCTTCAGGGTATCCAGTACTTTGGAACTGCCAAACACATCATAGCGCTGGAAATCATTATCGGTATTCACGTAGCCAATCTTACCACCAATACCCAGTCGGCCGCCTTTGAAGTTTTGCTCATAGTCGGCTTTCACGCTATAAAGATCAATATTCGTAGGAGCGATCATGTTATAGACTGCACGATAAATGGTATCGCGGCTGGGAAAGTCAAGGTAATAGTTGGGCTGAAACTGATTGCTGCGAATCTTGAAGAAACCATAGTCGGCATCAATATTCAGCTCAGTGCCTCCTGTAACCGCATAGCGGTAATTGAGGTTGGCGTTGATATTGTCGCGCTGAATATCATTACGGTTGGTGGCTTCCAGTATACGGTCGACAGAGTTGGTGGGTAAATACGTAAACACCATGGGACCAGCCGTACGTATATCATTGCCCGCCAGGTTGCCATTAACCACGGCACCGATAATGGTTTTGTTGTTGACAAAATAGTCCATCCCGGCCTTAAAGCCATGGCTGTTGTTTTGGAAGATAACCCGGTTCTTTTGTTCAAACAATGTGTCAAAGCGCGTACTGCTGCTGTTGAAGCGGCTCAGGTTATCGCCATTATTGAAATTATAATTACCAAAGAGATTGATCTTCCTGTTGCGATGGTTCAGCGAAAGACCGGCATTGTACTTTGGAAAAGTGCCGATGGCATAGCCTGCATTCACCGAACCGTTGGTGCCAAATGATTTATTCTTCTTCAGTTTGATATTGATGATACCCGCGTTGCCGGCTGCTTCGTATTTGGCAGAGGGATTGGTAATCAGTTCCACCGCTTCAATCTGCGACGACTGCATACTCTTGAGGTAATTGGCCAGGTCGGCTCCGGCGAGCGGACTGGGCTTACCATCAATAAACACCTGTACCCCATTTTTGCCGGCCAGGCTCAGGTTATCGTCCTTGTCGATAATAACACCCGGGCTCTTGCGCAAAAGCTCAAAAGCATCCTGTCCCTGTGCGTTGATGGTGCCTTCCACATTCAAAATGGTTTTGTCGGCCCTCACTTCAATCATCGGCTTTTGCGAAGTAATAACCACCCCTTCAAGGGCGCCTTCCATTTTTTGCATCACCAGGTCGCCCAGGGATACTTCCGTTGTTTGTAGCTCAACCACTTTGGAATAAAATGGCATATAACCAACATGGGAGAGGCTAACCAGGAATCGACCGGTTCCGGCTTCTACCGAAAATTTACCCTCGGTGTCGGTCACCGCCAGCTTCACAACCGATGAATCGGCCGCACGCAAAAGCGAAATAGTGGTTTTATCGAGACCCTTGCCCTGCTGGTCCTTAACGATACCCGTAATTTTCTGTGCAAAAAGCGACTGGGCAGTTACCAGCGCCACAACCATCAATAATATCTTTCTCATATATATACCCTCTTTTGTTAGATAAGG
Organism: uncultured Citrobacter sp.; assembly: GCA_964395095.1. GTDB lineage: Bacteria > Bacteroidota > Bacteroidia > Chitinophagales > Chitinophagaceae > CAYMZZ01. Next base: position 30,036 of record CAYMZZ010000009.1, on the reverse strand, counting down.
TCGGTCAAAGGTATCTCTGTGTCATAGAAATGTAAAGCACCGTCCGACAAGTGGAGTGAATTAGGGCATGAACGGTGCAATTTATTCGGTAAACTGCTTAAAAAAATTTAATCGTCAGCTCAAGGTTCATAAGGGCTATTTACGCATATTTGTGCTCTAAACTGTTCAGTATGAATTTTCCCGCCAACCTTCGTTATACCAAAGACCATGAGTGGATCAGCCTGGAAGGCAATGTGGCCACGGTAGGTATTACCGATTTTGCCCAGGGCGAACTGGGAGATATAGTATTTGTAGAAGTGGAGACCATTGGTAAGCCCCTGACCGCCGGAGAGATATTTGGTACGGTGGAAGCGGTGAAAACGGTTTCCGACCTGTACCTGCCCGTGAGCGGAACCATCAATGAACTGAACCCGGAATTGGCCAATGCACCCGAGCTCATCAACCAGGACCCTTATGGAAAGGGATGGATGATCAGGATGACCGTTGACAATCCCGAGGATGTGGCAGCCCTGATGGACGCGGCCGGCTATGAGAGCCTGGTAGGTTAATGAATAATCTATTCGTTGTTCGCCCGTAAAATGGCATTTGCGTCAAAATGAATTTTCTGATTGCCCAATCCGGACCGTTCAGCCCTGCGTATATAAACCTGTCTGTCGGCACGCCGCAGCGATAACCAACTACTTGACCACTACAGTAAAATATAGTGAACCTGAACTGGTGGCCCTGCTTCAGCAGCGTGATCAGCAAGCCTTTAGCTATCTCTATGATAACTATTCCGGCGCCCTGTACACCGTAGTCAGCAATGTTTTGTCTGATACTGAAACCGTGCGCGATGTATTGCAGGAAGTGTTTGTGAATATCTGGCGCAAGATTGATTCCTACGATGCCGGCAAGGGTCGACTGTTTACCTGGATGATGAATGTGGCGCGCAATGCGGCTATAGATAAACTGCGTTCCCGTGCATTTCAGGATGCGAAGAAGACCAGTGCCATGCCAGAAGCGGCTGATCCGGGATGGACGGCCGGTTCGCCGGAAATCAGGGATGTGGGATTGAAAAAGATAATCGCTGGTTTGAAAGAAGAGCACCGGGTATTGATTGAATTATCCTATTTCCAGGGATATACCCATGAAGAAATCGCGAAAGCGCTTTCCATACCGCTGGGAACGGTAAAAACCAGGATTCGGACCGCCATTAGTCAATTGAGAACGATAGTAACAAATTAAGTGAACGTACAGGAATACATAGCGAGCGGCGTAGTGGAGAGCTACGTACTGGGGTTAGCCACCGAGGAAGAGCAGCTTGCCTTTGAGCAGGCCTGTGCCCGGTATCCCGAAGTGCGTGCAGCCCGCGAAACCTTTGAACTGGCGCTGGAAAAGCAGGTAATGGGTAGTGCCATCGTGCCCCCTGCTGAATGGAAGCAAGCCATCGTGCAGGCTGCCATGGAGCCAGAAAAAGAGGAGGCCCGTGTTGTATCGATGCCCGGAAGGAAATCGAACCCCTGGAAATACGCCGCCGCCGCAGCCGTGCTCCTGCTGGTCGGAAGCATAATCTGGAATATCACGCTACTTAATAAGAATAAAAAGATAGAAACAGAACTGGCTTCCATTAGCAGTGAGGTGGATACCACCCGGCAGCAACTGGCCGATATGCAAAAAGCCATGGACCTGGTTGAAGGCTTGCCGCATGTGAAGATGGCGAATATGAAGGGCATGGATCCCGCACCCGAAGCCAACGCCACGGTGTATTGGGACAGCCTCAGCAAGGATGTATACCTGCTTATTCATAACCTGCCCCTGCCGGCCAGCGATAAACAATACCAGCTATGGGCCCTGCTCGATGGTAAACCCATTGACCTGGGAGTGATTCCCAACGAGGTTTTTGTGGAGCGCAAAAGACTATTGCTGACCATGAAGAATACCATTGGTGCCCAGGCTTTCGCCATTACCCTGGAAACGATGGGTGGCAACCCCACACCCCAGGGGCAGATGTACACACTGGGTAATCTTTAAAATCCCTCATTCAAAAAATAATTTCACCCCCTTCAGCATGGTCTGATCGAAATAGCTGAGCTCTTTTTGGTTCTATAGTTGGTTATGAAAGGGGCCCTTTTGGGCCCTTTTCGCTTTTTTGAGAAGGAAGACATATCATCCGTCCGCAAGGCTTAAGTTTGCCGGCAAAAAGTGAAGGGATCATTCCGTTACCTCCTGCCTGCTATCGCCTGGCTTATTGTGTGCACAATCCTCTTTACCCTGCCAGGAAAAGCCTTCCCCAGGGAAGACTGGCTCGATGCCATCTATTTTGATAAATGGGTGCATATCGGCATTATTTCCCTGCTGGTATTTCTCAGCTTATGGGGCATTTACCGCTTTCGTGGTCGCCTGCTATACCGGAATGATGTGATGCTTTGGATAGTAGTCGGAACGCTCTATGGACTGCTGATGGAATTTGTTCAACTCTATTTTGTAGCCAATCGTTCCTTCGACGGTGGAGATGTTGTAGCCGACCTGGCAGGAGCGGTTCTGGGAGGAGGGTATGGGTGGTGGAAATTTGGAAGAATTCGGTAATATGGTAATTTGGGTATTTGGGTTTGCAGTTTAAAGTTTAAGGTTTGACGAGAACCGATAGGTTGCATGCTATTTCAGACCCTTTCTCCTACCCACTTACAACTTACTACTTATTATAAAAAAATAGACCCCTGTAGAAACAGGGGTCGCAACCAAAACTAACTGCTTATGAGAAAATTGACTGCTTTTATAAGTGTATGAGACTTTGTTTGTTTGTTTAATTCTATAACGCAAATTTACTGCCATTAGTGTAATGCTCGCTGTTAACGAAAGTCTAAAAGCGCGAATTAAGTATTTTCACCGATCCCTTTCTCGTAATTCTCGCAACATGTAGAGATAATTCCACATATTGCTCAATCCGTAATTATCGCTTTACACCCAGGCCGTAAAGAACTACCACAAAAGTATTTCAGAAATCATACCAAAAAAATGGTCATTTAGTGGTATGCGGAAAATGTTGAGTGGATGGGGCAAAAGCGGGAACGAGCTGTTGGGAGCAAGGTTTGGAGTTTAAAGTTTAGTGTTTAAGGTTTAAAGTCCAAGGTTGCCGATCCAAAACCAGACAATCCCATTTAAACCTTAAACCTTAAACCCTAAACCACTCTCACGCCTCACGATTCACGCCTCACGATTCATGCCTCACGATTCACTAACCAAACAGTCCTTTGATCAAATCGCCCAGCCCGCCACCGGAGCCACTGGTTTCCGTAGCTCTTTTCTCCTGGGCGCCCCGGGTTACCTTGCTCAGTATATCCTGCAGGTCAATGGATCCGGCATTGCCGCCCGAACCCGTCAACTGACCAATTAGCTGCTGAAAATCGAAGCCCCCCGTGCCACCGCTCAGGGATCCTATCAGGTCGTTGAGGTCAAAGCTGTCATCTTCCGGAGCCTGGCTGGCCGTACGCTGCATCAGGTCGTTCAGTACATTCGGTACTACCTGGTTCGATACCTGGCTGGCCTGCTCGGTGCTAAGGTTGAGCCTGCCGGTTAGTTTGCTGATCAGGTGGCCGATCATCATCGTCACCATGGGATTGCGCAAGAGCCCGGCCAGTCCGTTACCCTGTCCCGACTGTTGGGTAAACATGGCGATCAGGTCCTGTAAGCCCCCACCCGCCATCATGTTTTGCATGCCGGAAGTAATGGTTCGGGTAGCTTCGGCCATTACCTCCGTATTTTTTTCATTAGGAATGGCGTCGTTGTTGACTACAACATCTTCACTGTACTGGCGTACCAGTTGGGCGATTTGGTCAAGCATGGTTTTGGAGTTGAAAGTTTTAAGTTATAAGTGGTATGCAGGTAATTGTACTTCAAAAAAGAAGATAGCGAAAATATTCGGAACAAATAAATTGTTCAGCCCCCTTCGTCGCGCCTGCCGGCAGGTGCAACGTTTTACGTTGTACGTAATACGTTGTACGTAATACGTTTTAGGTTGCACGTAATACGTTGGATTTGATGTTGGAATAAATTGGCGGCAATGGGTTAAGGTCTTTACCTGGATAATTTTTTTTCAGGTAGCTTTACCGCAACGAACGCAAAAGCTGAGAGTTTTAATGTGTAGATTTTTTTCGCAGATATTCGCATATCTCAATCCCACTTACAACTTCCTACTTACAACTTCCTACTTACAACTTACTACTTCCTACCTCACCAGCTTCTCCGCATTTTCCGCAAACTGCAGGGCATCTATCAATTCCTCAATTTCGCCATTCATTACAGCGGGGAGATTGTAAAGGGTCATACCTATCCGGTGATCGGTTACGCGACCCTGGGGATAATTATAGGTTCTTATTTTGGCGCTACGGTCGCCGGTACTTACGAGGCTTTTTCGATGCCTCGCTATCTCATCTTCCTGTTTACGCACCTGCTCTTCATATAATTTGGTTCGCAGCATCTGCATGGCTTTCTCGCGGTTGCCCAACTGCGAGCGCTCGGTTTGGCAAACCACTACCGTGCCGGTGGGTATATGCGTTAGCATCACTTTGGTTTCCACCTTGTTTACATTCTGTCCACCCGCGCCACCACTCCGGGCGGTTTCCATTTTCACATCGGCCGGGTTCAGCTCAAAGTCAACTTCATCGGCTTCGGGCATTACGGCTACCGTGGCAGCGGAAGTATGCACACGGCCTGAGCCTTCGGTTTCCGGTACCCTTTGTACCCGGTGTACACCACTTTCAAATTTCAGGGTGCCATACACATCATCGCCCACCACTTCCAACTGCACTTCCTTGTATCCACCCACCGTACCTTCATTTTCGCTGAGTATCGCCGTTTTCCAACCCTTTCCTTCGCAATAGCGCATATACATGCGGAGCAGGTCGCCGGCAAAGAGGCTGGCTTCATCACCACCCGTACCAGCCCTTATCTCGAGTATGGCATTCTTGTCGTCCTGTGGATCCTTGGGTATCAGCAACTGCCGGATATGTGCTTCCTGCTTTTCCTTTTTCTCCTCCAGCGCCGGCATTTCCATACGGGCCAGGTCACGCAACTCATCATCGCCGCCCGACATTGCCTCCCGGTAAAACTGGATATCATCCAGCATCTTCCGGTACTCCTCATAAGCCTGCACTATTTTTTCCAGTCCGCGGTATTCTTTGCTGGTTTCCGCAAACTTCCGGTTATTCCCTACAATCTCCGGGTTGGTCAGCGCTACGCCTAACTGATCAAACCGGGCCTTTATCGCTTCTAATTTATCGAGCATACTGTATTTCTAAAGGCTGCGAAATTACGATAATCGGCGATAGGGGACGGTTCTTCCCGGCAGCCGCTGCCAAATCGATTAATCGTAAATTGCAGGGCCGCCATAATTGCGCTACAAAACCCAGCCCCGTGTTCAAAAAATTCACCGCCCCCCAAATTTTTGATGGTTATCGCTTTCAAGCCAAGGGCACCGTACTTATCCTGAATGGAAACGACAGGGTGGAAGCGCTGGTTCCGGCATCCGAGGCGGGCGATGATGTGATGGAAATGGAGGGCATACTTTGTCCCGGTTTCATCAATTGCCACTGCCACCTGGAACTTAGCTACCTGGCAGGCCTCATTCCCCGCCATACCGGCCTTCCGGAATTTCTAAAGGCTGTAATGACCACCCGGGTTGACGACACCGATCGCAAACTCCAGGCCATGGCGAAAGCCGATGCGGACATGCGGGATGAAGGGATTGTTGCCGTTGGCGACATTAGCAACCAATTAATCAGCCTGCCGGTTAAGTTGCAGTCGCCACTATACTATTTCAATTTCATCGAAACCATGGGTCTCGATGAAACCCTGGCCACCCGGCGTTTTCACCAGGCGCTTGAAATCCTCGAAGAATTTGAGTCGGCCCATCACCCCCGCTTCATTGGCCAGTCCGTTGTAGCCCATGCCCCCTATTCTCTTTCGGAAAAACTGTTGGCGCTGATTGCCGGCTACGATTCCAACCGATTATTGTCAATTCATTCGCAGGAATCCTTCGCCGAAACAGCCCTTTTGCGCGATGGCGAAGGCGATTTTGTTTCCTTCTTTCAATCGCTCCACTTGCCTCCCAGCCCCTTCGCGGGCACCGGAATAGCCAGCGTGGAAATAGACATGCGCTGCCTGCCTGCCGGCAGGTTAGATGAGAAAGCTTTAATACTGGTGCATAATGTGGAAACAAAGCAGGAAGACCTGGCCCTGGCCTTTAACAAAAAAGACAGGGAAGGAATTTTCTGGTGCCTTTGTCCCAACGCCAATCTCTATATAGGAAACAAACTGCCTGATATACCCCTGCTCATGCAGCATGGCGCACAGATCGTGCTGGGTACCGACAGCCTTGCTTCCAACGACCAGTTGAGTCTGATGGCCGAAATGCGTTGCATACGGGAGCATTTTCCGGAAATAACCTTGGAAAATTTGTTGCGATGGGCCACAATAAACGGGGCAAAAGCCTTGCAAATAGACCAACGATTGGGTAGTTTTGAAGCCGGAAAAACACCCGGACTCCTGAAGATTGATCCGACACTGCAATCGTCGGTTCGCCTTTTGTAATGATGAAACTTTTTTTGGTCATATTCAGTGTTGTTGTAGGCGCCATCTCCTTTTCCTTTCTGAGCGCACATGATGACCAATACCTCCGGCACTATACACAATCCATGTCTGAATTCAGGCAGGCACAGGAAAAACTGCTGGAGCGCATCAGGTTGGCCAACCTGGGAGACAGTACCCAACTGGCGGCCATCCGCGATCATATTCACCAGAACCGCGACCGTTTAAAGGCACTCGACTTCTGGTTACGCTATTTTGAGCCAGTTGCTTATCGCAAATTGAATGGCCCTTTACCCGTGGAATGGGAAACCGAAGTGTTTGAAAAATTTGAACCTCCCTATAAACGAACCGGTGCGGGTCTCACACTGGCTGAAGAATACCTCGAAAATGATGAGCTTGTTCAGGAGGAATTGCAGGCCCTCATTCGGGAGTCGCTCGACAGCATGGTCATTTTTGAATCCGATTCGGTGCTCCAGCTTTTGCAGGAACCCAACCATTTCTTCCTCGCCAACCGGATGTTTCTGCTCAACCTGGCGGGTATTTATACAACGGGTTATGAATGTCCCGATACCAGCCGCATCATCCCGGAGCTGGGGAGTATGCTACATGCCGTGAAAAGCATCTATGCCGTATTTGAGCAGAGCTTTTCCAATAATGGACTGCCCGAAGGGTATATCCCGCGTTACGAAGCCATGATTCGATATGTGGAAAGTCAGCCACAACAGTTTTCGCAATTTGATCATTTCGGCTTCATCCGCGATCATGTGAATCCGCTATTCCGGCTGGCGCAGCAATCCATTCGGGATCGACATATCGTGAGCGCCAACTACAACGATTATGCGCTGGATCAGCATGCGCAGAATATTTTCGACAAAAACCTGTTTCTTTCGCAAAACAGCAAGGGCATATTCTCTTTTGTAGACGATCCCGGCCTGCTGGCCGAAATAAGGCAATTGGGTAAATTACTTTTCTATGATCCCATCCTGTCTGCCAACAATAAACGAAGCTGCGCCTCCTGCCACAAGCCCACCGAATTTTTTACCGATACCACGCGCCGCACGGCACTGCAGTTTGATGGGCAAAACAGCCTGGATCGAAATGCGCCTTCGCTGGTAAATGCCATCTACAATCACCTATCCATGCACGATGGCAAGCATATTTCGCTGCAGGGACAGGCCCGGGAAGTGATAGGCAACCCCATTGAAATGAATGGCACGGAAAAAGAGATCCTCCGGAAAGTGATGAGTTGCAAAACCTACCGGGATGGATTTCGAAAGCTGTTGAAATATACTCCCGAGGAAAAAAATGTTTCACTCAGTCATATTGTTTCGGCGATCACCTGGTATTATGCGGATTTCAGCCAGTATTATTCTCCTTTCGATGATGCCATGCGGGTGAATCATGCTTTGCCCGCAGCGGCACAAAGAGGATTCAATTTGTTTATGAGCAAAGCCATTTGCGCTACCTGCCATTTTGTGCCGCATTTCAATGGCGTTCGTCCACCCTATATCGGTTCCGAATTTGAAGTGCTGGGAACACCGGCCGATACGGCCTATCGTCAACTCAGCGCCGATAGTGGCCGCTACCTGGTAAACCCCGCCGAAGAAACCCTGCGCGCCTTCCGCACGGGTACGGTTCGTAATAGCGCACACACGGCGCCCTATATGCATAATGGCGTATTCAACAACCTGGACCAGCTCCTTGCGTTTTACGACTCGGGAGGTGGAGTAGGCAATGGTTTGCTGGTACCCAACCAAACGCTGCCGGCCGATTCACTCGGCCTCAGCGCCCGTGAAAAAGATGACCTGAAAGCCTTCATGCATTCGCTCACAGAAAATGTTATTTTTGAATCTGCTCCCGCCCGGTTGCCGGCTTCTTCCATACAGTCGCTCAACAGCCGTAAAGTAGGGGGCGAATACTAAGATGGTGAAAATAGTTATCAGCATATTATCACTTGCGCTTTGTTGCCTGTTGTTTACGCAATGCGTAACGCAGAAAAAAACACAATACGATATTCCCGAACACGTAACAAAACTCAACCGGCAATTACTCACCGAAAAATGTGAAAAGGGCAAAGTACTTTACAAATTGCATTGCAGTGGCTGCCACGGCATTTTTGGCAAAGGCAAGGAGGGCGTGCCCAATTTCACCAAAATTCAGATCGATAATTATCATGTTACCGCGCTCATCGGTCTCGACCCTAACAACCATGCAGTGGCCAAAAAAATGAGTCCCGAGCAGGTGGATCAGGTGGTCACGTTTTTGCGCCTGCGGAAGATTGATTAGGTTGTACGTTATACGTTTTACGTAGTACGTTGGGTGAGGGTTTAAAGTTCAATGAATACATAATTATCATTGAACCCGACTCCGAACTTTTCAAGAAACTCCCTGTATTCGTCTGGAAAATTTTGCTTCTTATGATGAGCCTCCTGGTTAGCAATATACCTAATCACTTTGGGTACATCCGAATGGAATCATCGGGCCGCTGGCCCAGGAATATGTGGATATGATCTGGCATACAGTTAATTTGTAAAGGCTTATGATCTCTGCTCTTTGGTAACCCGCTTATAAATTGATGAAGCTCTGATTTCCAGTTTGGATCAATCAAGGCGGCCCGGAATTTAACGGCGAATACATATTGGATAGGTATCTGGGTGCAGGTATTTGCCATAGGATCTTTTCAGGCAATTTACAATCCGAATAACCAGTTTTCGAAGAGAGAAAAACACTATTTGTTGTTTAAAACACCATTCTGGATCGGGGTTTTTCTGTTGTTTTTTTATCGTGATAATCGTCCCAGACAACCATCACCAATCCCATCATTCAACATTAAACTCTAAACCTTAAACATTCAACCCCTCATCAATCCAGACTCTGATTCGACGCAGCAGCCTGCTTCAGGAGGCGATCAAACTGATCGGGGGTGAGGTCGTTGTAGAAGAAATAGACCGGATCAATCTTATTGCCATTCTTGTGTACTTCGTAGTGGCAGTGTGGGCCGGTTGATTTTCCCGTGCTGCCTACATACCCAATCACTTCTCCCCGCTTCACCGTTTGCCCCACCCTTGCTTTCACTTTGGCCATATGCCCATAAAGCGTTTCATAGCCATAGCCATGCCGAATGATCACATGGTTGCCGAATCCATTACCGCGGTTACCCGCTATCCTTACCTGGCCATCGGCCGTGGCATAAATGGGCGTACCCGTGGGCGCGGTAAAGTCAATACCCGCATGCATTTTGGTGGTCTTATAAATCGGGTCAATCCGGTAGCCATAACCGGAAGCTATACGCGTGAGGTCCTGGTTACTCACCGGTTGTATGGCCGGGGTATGGGCCAGCAATTTTTCCTTATTGCGGATGAGTCCGTCGAGTTCGGAATAGGAGGAGGATTGCACTTTAATACGGCTTCCCAGTTCTTCGAGGCTTTTCACGATAGAGGCATAGAGCTCACTATTCGCCATACTTTCCACCGTGGCAATTTCTTTCAACTGCTCTATCTCCTTGGCCCTTGCGCTATCGGGTATGGGATCGGCCTCAAAAATGGAGCGGTACACATTATTGTCCCTTTTTTCCAGCTCCCGCATTTGTTGCTCCAGGCTGATTAATTGGTCGCGGATATCGCCATAGCGGTCGTTGAGCCGGGCATATTGCTGTTTCAGTATTTTTTCCTTGGGAGAATCTACAAATTGGAAGGCGAGATATGAGATAATGGCCGCCGATACCAGGGCCGCGGCAATGAACCCGAAAGCACGCAACAGCTTCACCCGCAGCGGGGTCTCCAGTTTTTCATAGCGAAGCGTATGCGTATTGTAATAGTACTTTACTTTTTTCATCAGGATCCATTTCCCCCGGATACCCGGAGTACAAATGCCATTCTATTCGATTACCTTTGCCGGCAACCCGAACAGGGATTTCAACAAATATAGGCTGTCTGCCAGCAAAAATCAACCCAATTATATCCGGAAAAGCGTTGCCAGACGCCCATCGAAGAAAATTTCAATAAAATGACCTCAACCGAGATACGCCAGGCATTCCTCGATTTTTTTCGCGGCAAGGGACACCAGATTGTACCCTCCGCCCCCATCGTGGTAAAGAATGACCCTACCCTCATGTTTACCAACGCGGGCATGAACCAGTTCAAGGATTATTTTCTGGGCAACCGCAAAGCGCCAAATGCGCGGGTGGCCGATACCCAAAAATGCCTGCGCGTAAGCGGCAAGCACAACGACCTGGAAGAAGTGGGGGTTGACACCTACCACCATACCATGTTTGAAATGCTGGGCAACTGGAGTTTTGGCGACTATTTCAAAGCCGAAGCCATTGCCTGGAGCTGGGAACTGCTGACTGAAGTGTATGGTATTCCCAAAGACCGCCTCTACGTTACCATTTTCGAAGGCGATCCGCAGGAAGGCCTGCCCCGTGATGAAGAAGCATTGGCAGAATGGAAAAAATGGATCAACCCCGACCGCATCTTATTAGGCAACAAGAAAAATAATTTCTGGGAAATGGGCGATACCGGCCCCTGCGGCCCCTGTACCGAAATTCACGTGGATTGCCGCAATGAGGAGGAAAGGCAAAAACAGGATGGGAAGAACCTGGTCAACAACGACCATCCCCAGGTGATAGAGATCTGGAACAATGTATTCATCCAGTTCAACCGGCAAAAAGACGGCAGCCTGATACCCCTCCCCGAAAAGCATGTTGATACCGGAATGGGGTTTGAGCGGCTCGTGAGGGTGCTACAGGGCAAACAATCCAATTACGATACCGATGTATTCACGCCTACCATCGCGAAAGTGGAAACCATCAGCGGAAAGAAATACGATTACAGCGACAGCCGAGAAGCCATTGCCTTCCGCGTAATTGCGGATCATATCCGCGCCATCAGTTTTACCATTGCCGATGGACAGTTGCCCTCCAATACGGGTGCAGGCTATGTGATCCGAAGGATTCTGCGCCGTGCGGTTCGCTATTATTATTCTTATCTCGATTATCGTCAGCCCCTTTTGCACCAGTTGGTTCCGTTGATCGCGAACCAGTTTGCCGGCATATTTCCCGAACTGCAAAGCCAGGAAGCTTTTGTGGCTAAAGTGATTCGTGAAGAAGAAGATTCTTTCCTTCGTACCCTCGAAAAGGGATTGCGCCGTATAGAAGACATTACCGAAGCCGCGGCCAGCACCGGAACCATCAAAGGCGACGACGCTTTTGAACTTTACGATACCTATGGGTTTCCCATCGACCTCACCCGGTTGATTGCCGCCGAAAAATCGCTGCAGGTCGACGAGCAGGGATTTCTGGAACAGATGCAACAACAGAAAGATCGCTCCCGTGCCGCCACCAGTATTGATACCGAAGACTGGATAACCGTGCACGAAGAAGCCCCCAAATCCAAATTTGTAGGCTATGATGACCTGCTGGTGGAAACAAGTGTGACCCGCTACCGTAAGGTGAAAGCAAAGGGAAAGGAGCAATACCAGTTGTTGCTGGAAACAACACCTTTTTATGCGGAAAGTGGCGGACAGGCAGGCGACACCGGTATGCTCGATTTTGCCGGCGAAAAAATTCCCGTGCTCGATACCAAAAAGGAAAATGAGCTGATCGTACACTTCACCCAGGCTCTGCCCGCCGATATAAGCCTGCCGGTTACAGCATCTGTAGATTGGGAAAGCCGGATGAAAACAACTTACAACCACACGGCTACCCATTTGCTGCATGCTGCACTGCGGCAGGTACTGGGCACCCATGTGCAACAGAAGGGCTCACTGGTATCTGCTGATATCCTGCGCTTCGACTTTTCCCATTTTCAAAAAGTGACCGATGAGGAACTGCGCCAGATTGAAATACTGGTGAATGATAAGATCCGGGAAAACCTACCGGTTGTGATACGCGAGATGCCCAAAGAGGAGGCCCTGAACCTGGGCGCCATGGCCCTGTTTGGTGAAAAATATGGCGATACCGTACGGGTCGTGATCATTGACCCCGAATATTCCATCGAACTCTGCGGCGGTACCCATGTGGCCAACACAGGCATGATTGGGCTGTTTACCATCAGCAGCGAAGCCGCTATTGCTGCGGGTGTAAGAAGGATAGAAGCACTCACGGGTCCAACAGCCATTCAATATGTGGGAGAAAAACTCAGCCAGTATAAAAATCTGACCGAACTGCTGAAGGCGAAGGAGCCTTTGAAAGCCATTGAGAAATTACTGGAAGATAAGGCAAAGCTGGAGAAGAAAATCGAAAGCATGAGGGCCCGGCAACTGGTGGATATTCGCAATGAATTGCTGCAAAAAGATCAAATCATCAACCAGGTAAGTTTTGTGGGCGAAATAGTGGAAGTGGATGAAGCAGATTCGCTGAAGAAAATATGCGGCGATCTGCGCAACAACCTGCACGACCACCTGGTGGTATTGGCCGCCAATATTGGTGGCAAACCCTATGTGGCCATCGGTATGTCGGATACGGTGAGCAAGGCAAAGAATCTCGATGCCGGAAAGATCATTAAAGAAACCGTGGCGCCATTGATCAAGGGCGGTGGTGGCGGTCAAAAGCAATTGGCAACAGCGGGGGGACAGGATGCATCCAATCTGCCAAAAGTGATAGAGGCGGTGAAAGCATTGCTTCAGTAAGGACGACGACTTTGTTTGTGCTTGTCGGGCCGCTTGTAATCTTTTGACTCCATATAAATCATGATCACATAAGCGATCACGACTGTACAGAGTACAATGCAGCCAATAGAAAGAATTTTCATCATAAGGCCTGGCAGTTAGGTTCGGGATGGTGGCGATGTCAAAAATGCTGATTTATTTGCAGATTTCCGCTTATTCCCAACACGAAAAACCCTTAGGAAATATACGTGTTTCCCCACCCGGCACTAAAGATCAGCTTTGCGCTACCATCCTAAATTTCAACCTTTTCTACAGCTTAGTTCCCTGCTAATGAATGGATAGCGCCAAGCTGAACGGATATAGCCGGTGGCCTGTTGCGCTGTCCCCGACCCGCAAAGTCTTTTAACTTTTCCGAAACGTTTCGTATTTCAGATTTTCCCTTTATCTTTGAAGTACGAAAACAAACGTAGTAATTTAAATTGCTTAGTATGAAACAAGTCATGAAAACAATACCTCTTGCCTTATTGCTCGCTACGATGGCAACACCATCCCTGCTTTTCGCTCAGGAAACCGAGAAGGACAAGGCAAAGAAAAAAACTGAAGCCGAACAGATCATCATTACCCGCAAAGGTGATGACAAAGAAAAAATAGTAATTGAAGTGCAGGGCGACAAGGTCCTGGTAAACGGAAAGGAATATGATAAGGACGGCGCCGATAATATCATCATCCATCGCAACAAGATCAAGGATGTGGTGTCGCTCGGCAGAGGTGGTTCGGTGAACTTCTGGCCCGGTGATCGGGGTGGCCAGTACCGCGCGCTCACCGGAATGATCAGCAGCAATAAGGCCATGCTGGGCGTAACAACCGAAAAAACCGAAGGTGGTGTGGAAGTAAAAAGCATTACCAAGGAAAGTGCCGCTGAAAAAATCGGCTTAAAAAAAGGTGATATCATCAAACGCATTGACGAGACCAAAATTGAAACCCCCGACGATCTCTCCAAAGTGATTGGTGAAAAAGAGCCGGGCGCGAAGGTTAAGGTTACCTATATACGTGATAAAAAAGAATCGACTGCCACAGCTGAACTCACCAAGTGGAAAGGCGTCAACACTTTCGCCTTTGCACCGGGCATGGAAGATTTTCGGATGGACCTGGAAGACCTGGAATTGGAACACCTGATGCCCCGGATTCAGGCTGTACCCAGCGTACCTGGACTGCGCAGCTATAATTATGGTTATGGTTGGTCGGGTGGCAGCCCCAAACTGGGTCTCTCTGTTCAGGATACCGAAGACGGCAAAGGTGTGAAAGTACTGGAGGCAGATGAGGAGGGCAATGGCGCCAAAGCCGGCATTAAAGAAGAAGACATCATTACCGAAGTAGATGGCAAGGCCGTAAATAATGCAGACGAAATCGCCCGTATTATGCGTGAAAGCAAGGACAAGGCTTCGGTGAAATTCAAGATTCAGCGCGATGGTAAGTCACAAACCGTGGATGTGAAAATTCCGAAGAAGCTGAAGACAGCAGAGCTCTAATTTGTTGATGTGTTGATTTGTTTAAGGTTTAGGGTTTAAAGTTAAATCCTTAAACATTAAACTCTAAACCTTAAACAGTTAAACGATTCAACCAGAAAGGAGTAATTTTGGGCTTATGTCTCCGCTTACTCCTGCATACGAACTGGTGATTGGCCTGGAAGTGCATGCGCAATTGCTTACAAAAAGCAAGTTGTTTTGTGGCGACAGCATCGTTTATGGCGCTGAAGCCAATACGCAGGTAAGTCCCATCACCCTGGGCCACCCGGGAACCCTACCCTTTATGAACCGCGAAGCCGTGATGGGAGCCATACGGATGGGGCTGGCTTGTGACTGCGAGATTGTGCGGGACAATTATTTCGCCCGCAAAAATTATTTCTATCCCGATCTGCCCAAAGGTTATCAGATATCGCAGCATACCACGCCCATTTGTCGCGGCGGAAAAGTGCTCATCAAAACGCCCGCAGGCGAAAGGAACGTCAAGCTCAACCGCATTCACCTCGAAGAAGATGCCGGCAAAAGCCTGCACGATGTGCACGAAGAGTATTCGGCCATTGATTATAACCGTGCGGGTACCGCGCTGATTGAGATCGTAACGGAGCCCGATCTGCACAACGCCGAGGAAGTATCTGCCTATCTTACAGAACTGCGCAAAATTCTTCGCTACCTCGAAGTATGCGATGGCAATATGGAAGAAGGCAGCCTGCGCTGCGATGTGAATATTTCCGCCAGGCCAGGAGGTTCCACAAAGTTGGGAACCAAGGTAGAGATCAAAAACCTGAATTCCATCCGTCATGCACGCAAGGCGGTGGAGGCCGAGGGCGCTAGGTTGATCGGCTTACTGGAAAAGGGGGAACCCATCCTGCAGCAAACCCGGGGATTTGACCCGGCAACAGGTACTACCTTTCCTATTCGCGACAAAGAAGATGCAGACGATTACCGCTATTTCCCCGATCCCGATCTCCCTCCCTTTCATCTCGAAGAAGCATTTATAGATACCATACGTGCATCATTGCCCTCGTTGCAAACCCAACGAATCGATCATTATAAAAGAGAATTTCTACTGTCGGATTATGATGCATCGGTGCTGACCGAAGAGCGCGAAATGGCCGATTTTTTCGAAAAGCTTGCTGCCAGTATTCAGCAGGGCCAATCCGATCCTCAAAAATTACAAGGCCTTTATAAGGCGGCTGCCAACTGGATGCTGGGGCCGGTGAAAACCTGGCTCAACGAGCAACATCGGTCCATGGAAGAATTCCCCTTGTCGTACAAAACATTGGCCTTATTGATCGATCTTGTAGACCGCAACGCGGTCAGTTTTTCCACCGCCTCCACCCTGCTATGGCAGGCCCTGTTGCAGGAACCGGAAGCAAATCCCGAAGAACTTGCTGCGAAGCTTAATCTTTTACAACAGTCCGATAAAGATCAACTGGCACCATTGATAGACGAAGTATTGGCGAAATATGCCGACAAGGTGAAAGAATATCAAAAAGGAAAGAAGGGAGTACTCGCGCTTTTTGTAGGCGAAGTAATGAAACGCTCCAAAGGCAAAGCCGACCCGAAAGTAACCAACACGCTGCTACTCGAGAAACTGAAGCAAAACGCATCATCGCATTAAAGTTCATACATGAAAAAAACAATCGCCTGGGCCTTGCTGGCCCTCCTGTTCACGTCCTGCCAGGATGATCAAAAATCGGACAAAGCATTTACCGTGAAGGGCAAGATTGAAGAAACAGATGCCAAAAAAATCTACCTTGTGAAGGTACCGGCTGCTTCAGGCTCCACTATGCTCGAAGACTCCGCTGTGTTGAGTAAGGATGGCCACTTCAGCCTGGGCTCCAACGATACCGAATCGGTGATCTATAACCTGATGCTCGAAGGCAGCCAGTACCCGGTAGCTTCCGTTATCAACGATACCAACCTTATTGAACTCGATATCCGGCTTCGCCCAAACAGTCGCGATTTCGCTGAGGATTATACCGTGAAATATTCGCCCGCCAGCTCGCAAATGAAAGAGTATATGTTTAAGATGAATAACGGGCTGATCAATATCTACAATTATACCAGTCGCGCCGACAGTATTATGCAGCTAAGTGCGGGTAGCGGGATCGCCGATTCCCTCTATGAAATCGCGCGTACGGAAGGGCTGAAGCTTCATGATTATACGCTGAAAGCCATCGATGAATCGAATAACCCTGCACTCACCATCTTTGAGTTGGGCTATTATCAGTATGTATCGGAAAGTACGCCTTATGGTTTGCCACTGATTGATAACGACCGGCGCATGGCGATTTTGACCACAACAACCGAACGATTTCCCGAGCATAAGGCGGCCGCCAGCATTCGTGCGCAAACCGCCAAAGCCATCCAGGATATGAAAGATGCTTCCTGGATCGGCAAGGAAGCACCCGATTTCACATTACCCAATACCAGTGGCCAGCCCATCAGCCTGAAATCTTTTCGGGGCAAATATGTGCTGGTTGATTTTTGGGCCAGTTGGTGTAAGCCCTGCCGCGATGAAAACCCCAATGTGGTGCAGGCCCATCAGCAATTCAAAAGCCGCAATTTCACGGTACTGGGTGTATCACTCGACCGGCCCGGTCAAAAAGACAAATGGGTGGAAGCCATCCGGCAGGATGAGCTGGGATGGACGCATGTGAGCGATCTGAAATTCTGGGAAAGCGAAGTGGTACCCCTGTATAGAATTTCAGGCATCCCTTATAATGTGCTGGTAGATCCCGAAGGAAAAATAATAGCGGAGAATCTCAGAGGAATCGCATTGAGCAGAAAGCTAAACGAACTATTACCCCAGTAAACATAAGGCGAGCACCTATAAAAGAAATACCCGGCAATGCCGGGTATTTCTTTTATAGCGTGGATGATAAGAATTATTATCTCCGCATATCTATTGTGTACACCAGGTTAAACCAACCGAGGCCGGTTACGCCCGGTTGCAACTTGAGCGTCAGGAAATTGTTACACCAGCTAAAAGTTCCGGGATTACCTGCACTGGGTCGCACGGATACATCCATACCGGCATAAGCGCTATTGATGGTACCCGCATCAGCAATACCTGATTGCTCATCAAGGGTTGCGATCAGGTTGGTGGGATCGGTCCAGTCGAGATTGAACACGATCGGGTTCCAGCCAAAATCGTAAATATTGGTAACCGTGATTTGAGCGGTAGTGGCTGATGTAGAGTTCACCGCTGAAACGGTGGTGGTATATGGACCATAAGCGGATGTACCAAATTGCTCATTGGTATTCGCATAGGTGCCGAGGAAATCGTTGAGCACCAGGTCGCCCTCAAAACAGGGGCCGCGCATAACCAGGGTAATGGTATCCAAGAAATCAGCCACTTCAATATTCTGCGGGCTTGACAGTGTCAATTTAAGCGTGTCGATCCTTCCGGTAGTGTATTGGCTATAATTAGCCTGAATAACGAAATTGGTCAACGTTTCGCCAGCCGGAACGGTGACGGTATTGCCGCCGATAACACTATAGTGCGTACCAGCGGTGGCGCCGGTTGTAGAAGTGATATTGACAGTTACGCTCCGATCCTGGTTTTGAACCGTAGTGGTACCAACGCCTACATTAAAGGGAGGTGCGGGGTTTACTACCACATCATAAACCTGGGTTAAACTGCCCGTAAAGTGAATGCCGGCAGGCGGTGTGATGATTTCGTATGGTTCTGATTTATCACAACCCGTAAACATGGCGGCAAGCACCAGCATTCCGGCAAGTGATAAAGCTGATTTAATTTTTTTCATATTTCTAAATTTAGAGCATTGGTTGTTTGGAGAGGCCGGGCATTTACTGCCCGGCTCCTGTATTAATATCCGTCATTCTGTTCCATATTCGGGTTCGCCAGCATGGCGGCCTGGGGAATAGGGAATACAAAACGATAAGAATTGGCTGGAAGGGTCTGCCATTCAGGGCTTGCATCAGATGCGTTACGCTGAACAGGCAGGTTGTTGCGCTTCAGGTCAAAGAAGCGATGTCCTTCAAAACAAAGTTCTTTGAATCGCTCTTCCAATACGGCATTTGCCAACTCCTGCGCGGTAGAGAAAGTTTCATCTACATAACCATCAATACGCATGGAACGCAGGAAGTTCAGATCGGCAGCACCGGCGGCGATATTGGGGCTTGCCTGGCGGGCATAAGCCTCGGCGCGGATCAGGTACATTTCGGCAATGCGGATGGCTTTCAGGTCTACGATACGGCCACCACGATTCGATACAAAGTATTTGTTGACATAATTAGTACTTCCGCTGGTGCCGATAAAAGTCTCAAGACGGATATCATCCGGATCAAAACTGTTCACCAGTTTATCAGACGGCGAGATATAAGTCAGATTGCCGGTAGTGGTCCACAATCCACCGAGGGCCGCGCTGGTGAGGAAACGGATGCGGAACAGGGTTTCATCCAGTCCGCTGGGTCCGGTTTCCACGTCGATCCAGATATTCTGAAAATCGGTGCCGGAAACCAGGGGCTTTACATTGGAATTGATTACCTCTGTAGCGAATGTAATGGCGGCTGTATAGTCGCGTTTCCACAAGGCGATCCGGGCCTGGTAAGCCGCAATATTCACGCGATTCAACACCGTATCCCGAAAACTCGCTGGCGTAACGGCAGGCATCAAAGCCTTAGCATCCGCGAGGTCTTTTTCGATAGCGGCCACTGATTCAGCCATTGTACTGCGTCCAGTGCGTTCGAGGGGATTGGATTCCAGCACGATGGCCACTCCCAATCTTTCGGCCGGATCATAATTTTTGGCAAATGATTGCAGTATACTGAAATGACCCAGAGCGCGCATACCCAGCAACTGTCCCCGCACGGCATCGCGACGTGCATTTGATGCGTCGCCCCCTACTTCATACACATAAGGCAATACACGGTTGGCCATGTCGATCATACCATAATAGCCCGCATAACCGGCTGTCACATCTCCACCCGTTGTTGCATCGGAGCTATATTGGTAGCGGAATGTTAAAGCGCCCTGGCCGGCATTGTCAGGGCCTATCTTCGCTTCATCAGATACGAGGGCTGATTTATAGATATCGTTCACATAAGAGGAGTAGCGCCCGATCACATTATTGAGGCCCAATTGCACATGCTCCATGGTCTGGAAGGCATTGCCCTCACTGATCGCTTCCGGATCAAACTGCTCCAGTTGTTTGCTACAACTGCCCAATACAAAGGCGGCCGATAGCAGGTATATAATCTTTATCTTTTTCATATTCTTTTCCTTTATCAGTTAGAAGGTTACACGCAATCCACCAGTGATGGCGCGGGGGTTCGGGAATTCACTCAGGTTGATGTTGGCTGGTCCCGCTTCAGGGTCCATACCTCTCCACTTGGTCCAGATAAACAGGTTGTTGGCCTGAACATATACGCTGGCACGTGATACCACTTTCAATTTGCTAAGCAGGTTGTTCGGCAAAGTATATGAAAGGGTCACATCGCGCAAACGCATGAATGACGCGTTGTGGATCAGTTTAGACGAGAAGTTGGTACCATACACCGGGCTGGGTGTGCTGGCAATATCACCGGGCTGTTTCCAGAAATTCAGGTCAGCCGACTGGTTATAACCACCACTCAGGAAGCCCACGGGGTTTTCCACGAAGTACTCGAGGTTGTCCATTTTGTAAGCTCCTTCCTGGAAGGAAAACAGCACATACAATTCCAGGTTCTTATAATTGAGGCGTGTACCAAAACCACCTTTCCAGGGAGCTTCCCAGGTACCCCAATTGGTAGTGGCATTGCTCGCATTGTACACGGTAGTTACCTTACCCTCCAGATCATAATACAAAGGCTGTCCGGTAGCGGCGTCTACGCCTGCCCATCCCACTTCGTAGTGTGAACCGAGCGGCAGACCTTCCTGAAGGAATGAAGTACCACTTTCGTAAGGCTGCTCACCACCCAGGCTTAACAGGCGGTTGCGGTTATATGCGCCTTGTGTAAAGATGGTCCACACGAAGTCGCGCTTGCGAATAACTTCAGCATTGATGTTCCACTCAATACCCGTATTCTGCAGCTCACCCGCATTCACGTCGATTGGTTGACCACCCGTGTTCTCGATAGAGAGGTTTCTGTTTATGTAAAGATCCTTGGTGCGGTTATCGTACCAGTTGAAATCACCATATACACGGCGATTAAACAGCTCGTAGTCCAAACCAAAGTTCAGTACCCAGGTACTTTCCCAAACGGCATTGGGGTTACCTACATAAGTTACACCCTGTGTGGGCAAACCGGAATAGCTGCCAGTACCATAAGTGGCCTGATACAGATAGTAGCTGGGGAAGTTGTTGTGGTTACCCGATCCACCATAACTACCACGCAAACGCAGTGAGTTGATGAATCCGATATTCTGCATGAAGTTCTCCTTGGTGATATCCCAGATAGCACCTACGCTCCAGAATTCCTGCCAGCGCGTGTTCTTGGGAAGCTTGGATGAACCATCATAACGGAATGAACCGGTAAGGGTGTATTTGTCATCGAATGTATAACGCAGGGTTCCCAAACCTGATGCGATCGCCGCATTGGCTTTGTCACCACCTGCCTGTATATAAAGCTGGTTACCTGCATTACCCGGCTGAATGGCACCTGGTGTATTGGGTGTACGGGGGTCAATACCAAAACCCGTCAGGTTAAAGCCTTTTGCATTTTCCTGAATATATTCTCCAATCGCACTCACTTCAATTTCATGACGGTCGGCGAAGGTATTGCGGTAAGTAATATTCGGCCTAACACTCATAGTAAGGAAGCGGTTCAGCGTTTCCGTCTGGAAACCCGCAAGTGTGGTAATACTGCTGGTGGCGGCCGGCGTACGCAGGAAGGCGAGACGGCTGCCGTAGTTAGTGGCCTGCGTTTCGCGGAAGTCAACACCACCCGTGATGCCCACATTCAGGTTGTTAGTGATCTTGTAATCCATCTGCATACCCAGTGTCACTTTCACCTGATCGTTGTAGTTCTGATCATAACGCGTCAGATCCAGTTGGTTGGTGGCCGCAAATTTAGCGCCTACCCCTGTGTTGTAGTCTACGCCATTCGGCTTATACGGCAGGTGATAGGGCACCGCGATATTGGTTACCAGGAAGGGATTGGCGGTGGAGTTGGTAGTGGTACTTTGTTGGAAATTCCGCTTGGTATAACCGATGATGCTCGAAACAGCAAGTGTAAAGCGATCATCTGCATAGTCAATATTATTGCGGAAAGTAGCACGTTTCATATCAGTACGCGCGGTAGTACCTTCTTCATTATAAAGACCAAGACTGGAATAGATCCGCGTTTTGCCGGTACCACCCGATAGGCTGATCTGATGGTTGCTGAAACTTCCCTGACGGAAAATATAATCCGCCCAGTTGGTATTGATACCACGAATGGAATCGAGGATACGATCGGCCGCTTGCTGTTGTGTGGGGCTCAATGTACCATAGCGGGGGTTGTTCCGAGAATAAAACCATCCGGGAATGTTGGTATTACCTGCGATGCCCAAAACACGTCCATAGTCTTCCTGGGCCTGCAGCAGTTCCTGTGTATTCATGGGGCGGAAGGCAAATTCCGGGCGACCCTTGATACCCAACTGGCCATCATAAGTTACCTGCAATTTGCCTGATTGTCCGCGCTTGGTAGTTACCACGATAACACCGGCAGAACCACGGGATCCATATAATGAAGTAGTGGCGGCATCGCGCAAGATATCAATAGAAGCAAAGTCGTTAGGGTTCAGCGATTGGAACACACCTGCTTCCACTGGAATACCATCCACAATATACAATGGAGTAGTACCACCAGATACAGAGCTGGTACCGCGAATGATCACATTCGTGGGCTGACCCGGCTGACCAGAACCTGTTAAGGCTAACACACCAGGGGCACGGCCCTGGAAGAGTTGGTCGAAAGAACCAACCGGTCTGTTTTCAATTTCCTTGGCGGCAATCTTATTGGCCGCACCGGCAAACTGGGATTTCTTTACCCGGCTGATACCAGTTACTACCACTTCCTCCAGATCGCTGGCGCCAGAAGTCGCCATGGAAACATTGTAAGTTGACGCTGTTCCCAGGTCAATGGTCTGTGTGGTAAATCCAAGTGAACTGATTTCTAATTGTCTGGCATTGGCTGGAACGGTGAGAGAGAATGTTCCATCTGCTTTTGTTACGGTGCCGGTGGGTGTACCTCTTACTACAACCGACACATTGGGAATGGGAGCTCCCTTGTCGTCCGTCACTCTACCGGTAACGGTTCTTTGAGCCAACAACGTTCCCGCGCAAAGCAGGAAAGCCGTTAGCGTCGCTAACAGTTTTCTCATGTGCATTTAGTGTTTTAGTATCTAATTAAGCCGTAACCCTTTACAGGTTTCGACAGGCAATTTACTGAATCTCTGTCTGAAATCCCGTCCGGATATTGGCCATTAAGCCTCAAAACAGGAGAAATTCCAGATTGTTCAATAACTAGTCCGTGAATTTAGACAAGTAGCCTACGCTATCTGCTGCGCTGGGGACTCTTCTTTTTCTTTTTTTGACCCTCCCATGGTAATTAGCAATGCCGGCAACAATACCAGGTTGGTACAGGTAGCCGTTACCAGGGTGAGAGAAGTGAGCCAGCCAAGGGCCTGAGTGCCACCGAAGCCGCTGAAACTGAAGATGATAAATCCTGCGATGAGCACTAAAGAGGTATAAATGATGCTGATACCTGTACTATAGATGGTTTCAATCACCGTCCGCTTTTTGTTGAACTGATGAAGGGGTAATTCCTGCTTATAGTTAATCAAAAAGCGAATAGTGATATCTATAGCAATACCGAGCGCCACACTAAATACCAAAACTGTGGATGGCTTTAACGGCACGCCTACCCATCCCATTACCCCTGCCGTAATAACCAGTGGAATCAGGTTGGGAATAAGGGAGCATACCAATATGCGGGTGGATTTAAACAGATAAAGCATACATAGGGTGATCAGCAGGAAGGCCCAAAAAATACTTTCTTTCAGTCCATTGATAATAAAACTGCTCCCCTCCAGAAATGTAATGCTGGTACCCGTCATCTGCACCGAATAGCGGCTGGTATCAAAGAGCTGGTCGGCCCGCTGTTTAATTGTATCGAGCAACAAGGGCAATTGGTTGCTTCCCACATCGGCCATATTAATACTGATACGCGCCTCCTGGCGGGCACTGTCCATAAAACTGGATACCAGTTTCGAAAAACTATTGGCTTTGGCTTCTTCATTTCCTCTGAAACGCAGGTATTGCGCCATAGCTGGCAAATCGAACTGGCTCGGCATGCTGTAATTAGCCGAGTCGCCTTCGAAATAGGCCTGCTTGGCAAATTTCAATCCTTCCACAATGCTGAGTGGCCTGGCCATTTCGGGCCTTGCGCCTATACTCTGCGATAGCGAATCAATTCGCTTCAATCCTTCGAGGTCGCGGATAATACCAGCCTTGTTATTGGTCCTCACCAGTATTTCAAGCGGCATCACCCCCTCAAAATTGCGTTCAAAAAATTTCAGGTCGGTATAGATCTTATCTGTTTGCGGAAGATCATCTACTATAAACCCTACACTTTTGAGACGGAATATACCCGCGATGGCCACCATCATACAAACTGCCGTGATGCCATAAATCAACTTCCGATGATTGAGCGACCAGCGCTCCAGCCTGGCCAGCCAGCGGTTGAGCCTTGGATTCTGCAAATAACGTACGTGCCGCGATCGCGGAGGGGGCAACAAACTTAGTATCACCGGGATCACCACCAGCGATATCAGGAACAGCACCATGATATTGATGCCGGCAACAACACCAAACTCCTGCAATATCTCGCTTTTGGTGAGCGCGAATACGGCAAAACCAATCGCCGCCGCAAGATTGCAGAAAAGGGTCACGATACCCATGCGCCCCACCATGGTTACCAGGGCATCGTGGCGGTTGCCACAATCATTATAGGCCGTATGATATTTATTGAGAAAATAAATGCAGTTGGGAATACCAATCACCACAATTAACGGCGGAATCAGGGCCGTTAACAAAGTGATCTTATACCCCATCAGTTGCATGGTACCCATGGTCCAGATGACTCCCAGAATAACCACCCCGAGCGATAACAGCATGGCGCTGAAAGAACGAAAAAACAAGAGCAGGATGAGGGCCGACAGCAAGACACTGCCCAGCAGGAACCACTTCATTTCATCCGCTATACGCGTGGCCATTTCCGTTCGAATTAGCGGCAAACCACTCAGGTAAACCTTTTGGCCGGTACGATCCTCAAACTTTGCCACTTCATCCCTTATCCCCTTCACGACATCGTTGCGCTTTTTGGTATTCATCAGCTCCTTGTCTACACTCACCCCCATCATCCAGGCACCGGTGGAAGGGTTATATAACAAGCCCCGATAAAATGGAAGACTATAAAAAACACGGCTCAGGCTGTCGAGGGTCGCCTGGTTGGCGATCGATTCGGGAAAGACCGGCACGGCGTTGAGCTTCTCCGTAAATGGATCCTTTTTCAGATTCACCGCCGATGGGGCGGCTATCACATCCGTAACACCATACGATTTTTTCAGCCGCTGCAGCAGGGCCGTGTATTCGTTGAACAGGCCTTTCTCAAACAAATTCTCCGTTTGAATACCCACCACCAGCAGGTTCCCATCCTGTCCATATTTTGCCCGAAACTCCTGGTAGGTAATATTGGCCGGATGGTTAGATGGAATGGCTTTGCTGAACTCATAGCTGAGCTGCACCTGCGATGCCTGCCAGGCCATAAAGGCCGAAGCCAGTAAAACGACGACTAATAATGGAAAACGGTATCGGAGAATCTGCTGTCCTAATTTACGCCACATAGATTAGCTGTTGAACACCTCCTGCAGAGGAAGGGAAACAAAAAAACCCGGAAAGCGGGCGCTGCAAAGAAACACAAAAATGACGAAAGCGGGAGGGCTAATGGGTCATTCCCTAATTTTGAAGGGTGAGATATATCGGTTTTTTCCTTTCCATGCTTTCCTCCTTACTCCTGCCGGCCCAGGATCCCGTTCCTGCCCTGGGGCAATGGCGCGATCATTTGCCTTATCATACCATCCAGGATGTTGATTTCCTTTCAAACAGGGTTGTTGCAGCCTCACCTTATAGTTTTTTTACCTATGACCCTTCCGAAAACTATATAGAACGCTACAGTAAGCTGAGTGGCTTAAGTGAAACCGGTATCCGGCTGATCCGCCGGCTGGAAAGCCAAAATGCACTAATTGTTGTTTACACCAATAATAATATCGATCTGGTTGCCGAAGGCAGCATCCGCAATATGCGCGATATTCTGCAAAGCAACCAGCTACCGGGAGAAAGCATATACCAGGTAACGGAATGGGGTGGATTCGCCTATCTTTCCACGGCTATTGGCGTGCTGGTGCTGGATCCGCAAAGGGCCGAGATTCGCGAAACCTGGCGCATCGGCAATAATGGTGCGGAGCTGCTGGTTAGCGGGCTTACGCGCTTCAATGATACGATTTACGCCGCCACGGAAGAAGGCATCAAAGCCGCTCCCGCCAACGCGGCCAATCTCGCCAATTTTGCCAACTGGACCCTGCTCCCCGCCTCCGGTGCTTATGCAGCGGGCAGCACCCGCGATGTATTTGTATTCGGCAATCAACTGCTTTGCCTGCAGAATAACCGGCTTTTGAAAAAGGAAGACAATAGTTGGTTTGTTTTTTATGAAGACGGGAACCTGCTACAGAACCTTTCCGTTTCCGGCAACCGGCTCAGCATTTGTGAACCCAACCCGGGCGGTCATCGCATTGTGGTGCTGCAAACGGATGGCGCTCCACAAGTGGTTATCAGCAACAACAACGCCATTCCCCGGCCTCAAAAAATGATATGGGAAGGCAATACGGGCTGGATAGCCGATAGCCTCAAGGGGCTGGTGCGCTATGCGGCGGGTCAGTTTGAATCCATCATCCCGGCATCACCCTATACCATAGCAAATGGGAATATCAGCGCTGCCGGAAATGGAATATTGGCCAGTGCCGGTACGGTAGAAAACTATAGCGGTGCGGGTATACCCGCCGGCTGGTTTAAACTGGATGAAGACGGCTGGGAAAATTTCAATTTCAACAGTCATCCTGCACTTTCCGGAACGGAAGACCTTCATACAGTTGCTTCCAACGACAATAGTGCCGAGATCTGGACCGGCACTTATGGCAATGGCCTTTTGCAATGGCAGCAAGGCCGGTTGCGGGAGCAATTTGCTTCAGGCTTCCTGGGTGAGGATATCGCAGAACCGGGATCCTATAAAGTGGGGGGGCTCGCTCTTGATACGGAAGACCGGCTCTGGATCAGCAATCCCGGCAACAACCAGTTTGTTCGCATGCGCGATAAGGATAACCAATGGTACGCTTTTGGTTCACCCGCCAGCATAGCCAACAACCAGGTCTCAGGTATTGTTATCGACAACAGCCAGCAGAAATGGATTGGTGCGGGTAATGCCGGATTGCTCGTGTTTAATGAGGGTGCCAATTTGAATTCCGATGCGGATGACAACTGGCGACTGCTTAGTTTTTCATCCGGCGCCGGCAATATACCCGGCAATGAAGTAACGGCAATAGAAGCCGACAGGAATGGCGAGATCTGGATAGGCACCAATGATGGCATGGCTTTCATTCCCTGTGCCGCTGATGTTTTTCGTAATAACGGTTGCGAGGCCATTCGACCGGTGGTAAGAAATGGTAATTTCGGTGGATTTCTTTTTCAAAATGAGCGGGTTCTTTGTATAGCCACGGATGGCGCTAACCGCAAATGGGTGGGCACGCAGGATGGTGCCTGGCTGGTATCGGCTCAGGGTGATTCCATCCTGCAACATTTCACTACCGCCAATAGCCCCCTGCCAGCCAACAGCGTGCACTCCATCGCCATTCTTCCCCTTTCAGGAGAAGTGTTTTTTGCGACATCGATGGGTTTGGTCAGTTTCCGGGGAAGCGCTACGAGGCCGGTCAGCAAGCTGGCATCCATCGAGGTATTTCCCAACCCCGTACCCCCGGGTTACACAGGAAGCATCGGCATCAGGGGATTGAAAGCGAATTCGCTGGTAAAAATTACCGAGATCAATGGAAGGCTGGTGTACCAGGCATTTTCCACCGGCGGACAGGTAGTTTGGAACGGACTGGATTATCGTGGTCGCAAGATTGCGAGTGGCGTGTACCTTGTGCTGGCGACGGAGGAGGGCGGAAAAGAATATGCCTCCGGAAAAATCGTATTCATCCATCCATGAGCGAAAAACTGCACCATACCCATGGCATCGTATTGCGCTCGGTGCGCTATGGCGAAACCAGCCTGGTAGTGACCATGCTCACCAGCCTGTTTGGCGTGCAAAGCTATTTGGTAAATGGTGTAAGGGTCAGCACCCGAAAGGGAGAGGGAAAAGCCAATCTTTTTCAACCCTCCGCTATCCTCGACCTTGTTGTGTACCACAACGAGTTCAAGCAACTGCAACGCATCCGCGAATTTCGCTGGGGCTTTATCTACAACCGCCTGCTTACCGATGTGCCCCGGCATGCGATCGCGCTTTTTATGGTGGAGTTGCTGGGTAAGTGCCTGAAGCAACCTGAATCCAATCCCGATCTCTATCATTTTGCAGAAGACTGTTTCCTGCATCTGGATCAGGCAGAAGATACGGTTGCCGCTAATTTCCCCCTTTTCTTCGCCCTGCATTTGCCCGTATTCTTCGGGTTTCGCTTTCACGATAATTATTCAATCAGCCATCCATATCTCGACCTGCAGGAAGGAAATTTCTGCAAAGAACCACCCGGTCATCACAACTACCTGGATGAGGAGCTATCCTCCATCACGGCACAGTTGTTGCGCGTGCAACAGGCACAGGAACTGGCGCAATTCAAGCTGCATCACCTTACGCGGCGGCGACTGCTGGAGGCCTACCAGCTTTATTATAACTGGCAGGTGCAGGATTTCGGCAGCCTGAAAACATTGCAGGTTCTGAGAGAGATACTCTGATGCCCGTAAACCGGACCAACCGTAATCCACAATTTATCCCTGTTCCGGCCTGTACCGGGTTTTGATGGATTGGGCAGAAGGCCTCGCATCTTATATTTGTAACACATGCGTAAACCGCTCACGCAAATAGCTTTTGATTTTGGTCCGGCCGCCGATACCAGGCAGGATGAGAATTCTCCACTGGAGACATCCATCCCTGAGTTGCTTATTAGTGGCGAGGAAGAATTGCCGGAAGCCCCGGTGGATGATGAAACGGCGGATTCAATAGTAGAAGAGCCAGCCGGGGTGAATATCGTTGTCCGCGAAAAGAAAGCATCCACGCGTGGCCGCCGTTCGCTTCGCGAAAATTCCCTGAAAGCCGACCTGGTAGATATACCGGAGGATGAAGAACTTTTCAAGAAGGCTTATTACCCCATCGGCGAAGTGGCCAGGATGTTTGGCGAAAACCAGTCGCTGATCCGTTTCTGGGAATCGGAATTCGACATCCTGAAACCCCGAAAGAATAAAAAAGGGGACCGCTATTTCCGTCCGGTCGACATCAAGAACCTGGTACTAATTCACGACCTGCTTCGGCGCCGCAAGTTCACCATCGAAGGCGCCAAAGACTATCTCCGCAAAAATAAAAGGGCCGAAGAGAAATTCGCGCTGATCCAATCGCTGCAGAAGATGAAGGAATTTTTCCTCGAGCTGAAAGCTTCCCTATAGGCCTTCAACAATCCTCTCATATGCATTCGGAAATAAAAGCCTACAATCAAAAGCAACCCGAAGGCTATCGCGAAGTCTGCGATTTGCTGGCGCAGGAGATTGACGGTGTACTCAAAGAAGCAGAAAGCAAAATTTGGCATGCGCATCCGGTCTGGTTTCTCGATGGCAATCCCATTGTCGGCTACAGCAAGCTAAAGGATTGTATACGCCTTTTATTTTGGAGTGGTCAATCCTTTGAAGAAGAAGACCTGCAGAAAGAGGGCAGCTTTAAGGCGGCGGAGAAAAGATATACGGCAGCCGACCAGGTGAAGAAAACCCACCTGAGGCGCTGGCTGAAAAAATCCAGAGAAATTCAATGGGACTATCAGAATTTGGTAAAGCGGAAAGGGAAGCTGCAGTATCGTGAGGCGTGAATCGTGAGACGTGAGGGGAAGCAGTTTAGTAGTTGCCTGGTATTGAATTGCCGCATAATGGGTAATATCGATGTATGCTAAAGATCTTGTCGCGTTCGTTGCGGATTCGTAGCGTTCGTTGCGTTTAAACATCCTGTGCCCACATCGTATTCAAATCATAGGAGTGCAGGTCTGCTGATGCATGGAAATTTAAAGTGCTCGTTTATTTAGAGAAATATCCGTGTCAATCTGCGT
>CAYMZZ010000008.1:229673-247491 GCA_964395095.1 uncultured Citrobacter sp. | reverse complement strand
CGCTTCCGAAGGATAAACGCAAAAAGTCTACTTTTACCGGACAACAGTGATTTGTTTATTTGTTGATTTGTTGAGGGTATAGGGTTAAGGGTTTTAAGGAATTGATGTGGAAATTGAGCTTATTAAAAACTCCAAAACCAATCTGCTTAAACTTCGAGAAACCTTCCTGAATGCTGAAGTTGATTAAAGTGCAGAAGTATTTCCCGCGGATTGGCGCAGATATGCCGCAGATGTACGCAGAATGGATATATTTAGAAATGTATTCAATAAGAACTGTCCTTGCCCGCGATCGAATTCGTATCCGAAAAGATGATGGAAATTTAATAATCCGCATAATTTTTTAATCTGTTATTCCTCAATTTCGAATTTATGTAAGATGAAGAGTTGTATAAGTTATGATTAAGCCATTACCTGTCGTTCAACCTTAAACCTCAAAACGACTCAACGATTCAACGATTCAACAAATCAACGAATAAACAAATAAACAAATTCTCTCTCCCATGGTTTCCCCCAAGCCCCGCCTTATTGCTCGCGACATCAGTTGGCTTTCGTTCAATGCCCGTGTATTGCAGGAGGCGGCTGATGATGCGGTGCCGCTGCGCGAACGAATCCGTTTCCTGGGTATTTTTTCCAATAATATGGATGAGTTTTTCCGTGTGCGCGTGGCCACTTTAAAAAGGATGATGCTGGCCGGCGCTAGAACCCACATGCATCTCGAAGAAAATCCCCAGCAGATACTGGATGAAATCCAAATGACGGTGCTGAACCAGCAAAGCGAATTTGCCCGTATTTGGGAGGAAGTGCAGAAGCAGATGAATCAGCAGCAGATTTTTTTGGTAAAGGAAACTGAACTGAATCCCGAACAGCAGGCATTTGTACGAGATTATTTCGATGCGGAAGTTAGTCCCAACCTGATTCCGCTGATGATTGAAAACATCGCGCAATTTCCCAATTTGCGCGACAAATCCATCTACCTCGCGGTGGTTATGTGGCGAAAGGAAACGGCGCTCAAAAAGAAATATGCCCTCATTGAAGTTCCCAGCCGGGTGCTGGGACGGTTTCTCATCCTGCCTTCCAAGCCCAGCGAACACCATATCATTTTACTGGAAGATATCATTCGCTTTAGTCTTCCCGACATCTTCGCCTATTTTGGATATGATCAGTATCGCGCCCACGTTTTCAAGGTGACCCGTGATGCTGAGCTCGACATCGAAAGCGATCTGAGCACCAATATTATTCAGAAAATTGAAAAGGCGTTGAAGAACCGCCGCAAGGGCAAGCCGGTCCGCTTTGTGTATGATAAGGAAATGGATCCGGGATTGCTCGAATACCTGACACGACGGTTAAACCTGACCCGTCGCGACAACCTGATACCGGGAGGACGGATCCATAATTTCCGGCATTTCATGGATTTTCCGGAGCAGGTTTTTAAAGAAAAGAAAGCGCGTAAAAAACCATTTGATCATCCACTGCTGGTGGAAAGAAGGGTAAGCGACGTGGTGATGGAGCGCGATATCATGCTGCACCTCCCCTACCATAGCTTTACACCGCTGATAGATATCATCCGGGAAGCGGCCATTGATCCCGACGTTAGCACGATCAAGATCACCTGTTATCGGCTCGCGCCCCAATCGAAGATCATCAATGCCCTGGTGAACGCGGTTCGGAATGGCAAAGAAGTGGTGGTGATGCTGGAACTAAGGGCCCGATTCGATGAGGAGGCAAACCTCGAATGGAAATCGCGGCTCGAGGAAGAAGGCGCCAGGGTGCTCGTGGGCATGCCCAATATGAAAGTGCATGCCAAGCTCTGCATGATTCGGAAAAAAGTGGGTAATAAATATGTATCGTATGGATTTGTGAGCACCGGCAACCTCAACGAGAAGACGGCCCGGGTATATGGTGATCACTGCCTGATTACATCCGATACGAGGATCATGAGCGATGTGAATAAGGTATTTCGCTACCTGGAGAACCCACGCACCGGCGATCATTTCCTGCGGCATTGCAAGCATATTATTCCGAGCCCGCATTTTGTGCGCCGCGAAATGTACAAGCTGATTGATGAGGAAATAAAACAGGCGAAAAAAAATAAACCCTGCGGCATCACCCTCAAGATGAATTCCCTGGCCGATGAAGGGATGATCAGCAAGCTGAATGAAGCGGCCCGCGAAGGCGTGCCGGTGCAATTGATCATCCGGGGCATTTTCTGTATGATGTCGGAGAGCAAGAAATACAAAGTGCCGGTAAGGGCTATCAGCATCGTGGATGAATACCTGGAACACGCGCGCGTGTGGGTATTTCATAATAAAGGCAAAGAGAAAGTTTACCTATCTTCGGCCGACTGGATGTTGCGCAACCTGGATCATCGGGTAGAAGCGACCTGTCCTGTTTGGGATCCATCCATCAAGCAGGAACTTATGGATATACTGGACATACAGCTTCGCGATAATGTGAAGGCCCGCGTACTCGATAACCAGTTGAGCAACGATTATGTGCGAAGCAGCCGCCGCAAATTGCGCTCGCAGCTCGCCACTTACGATTATCTGTTCAAAAAAACCACGTTATCTATTGAGACTGGCAGCCATTGATATTGGATCCAACGCCGCAAGATTGCTGATTAGTGATGTGATTGAAACGGCCGACCGAAGGCCGGAATTCATCAAGATGGCGCTCATGCGTGTTCCCCTTCGCCTGGGCTTTGATGTATTTGATAAGGGGGAAATCAGTGGCTCAAGAGCCGATAAATTAATTAAAACCATCAAGGCCTATAAATTGATGCTTGATGTGTACGACGTAAAACACCTGAAAGCCTGCGCCACATCGGCCATGCGCGATGCTATAAATGGACCGGAGCTGCTCCAAAAGGTAAAAGCGGAAACCGGTATCGACATACATATCATCAGTGGCCAGGAAGAAGCCTCTTTCATTTATGAGAATCATATCGCCGAAAATCTAAGCCGCGATGAATCCTACCTCTATGTGGATGTGGGAGGTGGCAGTACGGAACTGACTTTTTTCAGCGACGGAAAGCTGATTTTTAAGGACTCATTCAATATTGGCACCATCCGCCTGCTCAAAAACCAGGTAACGGAAGCACAATGGGATAGCATGAAGGAATTCATCAAAAATCAGACAAAAGGCTTTCACCATGTTACCGCGATTGGTTCAGGAGGTAATATCAACAAAATATTTTCCATTTCTAAGCGCAAGGAAGGCAAAGCGCTCACGCTTGAGCTGCTACGCGACTATTATAAAGAATTCAGCAGCCTCTCGCTGGCACAGCGCATGTCGCTCTATAAATTGCGCGAAGACCGGGCCGACGTAATAATTCCCGCCCTGCTGATCTATATTAATGTAATGCGTTGGGCCGATGCGCAGGAAATATTTGTACCCAAAATTGGTTTGGCCGATGGACTGGTGCAAAATTTATATGAGGAGCTGCGGAGCGGCTCCAGTTAACAGTTGTCAGAAAGCCTGATGCGGCTTTTCCTTTTCTTAGTTTTACCATCCAATTCAAACTTCCCCGCTCATGTCAATCAGTAAAGAAGCCAAGAAAATAACGACCCATACCCTGCAGCGGATGAAGGCGGCCGGGGAAAAGATCAGCATGCTTACGGCCTATGATTTTTCGTTTGCGCGCATATTTGATGCGGCTGGTATCGACATTATCCTGGTAGGTGATAGTGCGAGTAATGTGATGGCGGGGCATACCACTACCCTGCCCATTACGCTCGATCAAATGATTTATCATGCGCAAAGCGTAGTAAGAGGGCAACAACGTTCGCTGATCGTGGTAGACCTGCCCTTTGGGTATTATCAATCCAATTCCGATATCGCACTTGCCTCCGCTATCCGCATCATGAAAGAAAGTGGGGCTCATGCCGTAAAGCTCGAAGGTGGCGAGGAAGTGCTTGATTCGGTGCGGAAAATTGTGAGTGCCGGTATTCCGGTAATGGGTCATTTGGGCCTCACCCCCCAGTCGATCAACAAATTTGGCACCTATGTAGTGCGGGCCACCGAAGATGCGGAAGCCGACAAACTGCGGAAGGATGCCTTAAAATTGCAGGAAGCCGGTGCATTTGGGATTGTGCTGGAAAAAATTCCGGCCAACCTCGCCAGGGAAGTGACCCAAAGCCTGCAGGTACCCACCATCGGTATCGGCGCCGGAAAATTTTGCGACGGCCAGGTATTGGTAATGCACGATATGCTGGGGATCAATGTGGAATTTAAACCAAGGTTCCTTCGGCAGTACCTGAACATGCATGAACAGATAACCCAGGCGGTACAGGCTTATATCAACGATGTGCGTGCAGTGAATTTCCCGAGCGAGAAAGAGCAGTACTAGGGAAATGCGGGCGCTGAATAGATTAATATACTATTGTTTTTTACGACAACTATAATTCTATGGATTTTTTGAAAGTTTTGGGTATTGCGTCTGCCAACAAAGGCGTGAGCACCGGCGGTCAATGGCTGGATGGCAGCGAGCGTTCTATCGATAGCTGGTCGCCAGTGGATGGACAGAAAATTGCATCAGTGCAACTGGCCACCCGAGCGGCCTACGACCAGGTGATGGAAAAAGCCCAGGCAGCATTCCGCGAATGGCGGCAATGGCCAGCGCCTCGTCGTGGCGAAGTGGTTCGCCAGGTGGGGGAAGCGCTTCGCGAAAAGAAGGATGCGCTGGGCCGGCTCGTATCCTATGAAATGGGTAAAAGCCTGCAGGAAGGATGGGGTGAAGTGCAGGAAATGATTGATATCTGCGATTTCGCGGTGGGGCTCTCCCGTCAGTTGCACGGGCTCACCATGCATAGCGAAAGGCCGGGCCATCGTATGTATGAGCAATACCATCCCCTGGGTGTGGTGGGCATTATCAGCGCCTTCAATTTTCCGGTGGCGGTATGGAGCTGGAATACCATGCTGGCCTGGGTTTGCGGGGATGTATGTGTGTGGAAGCCATCCGAAAAAACGCCGCTTTGCGGGATTGCCTGTCAAAATATTGTAGCAGAAGTTTTCGCCCGCAACCAGGTACCCGAGGGCGTATCCTGCCTGGTAACGGGTGGTCGTGAAGTGGGCGAATGGCTGAGTGAAGATACCCGGATTCCTCTCGTGTCTGCTACCGGCTCCACCCGCATGGGCAAAGCGGTAGGTTCAGCGGTAGCCGCCAGGCTGGGAAGGTCGCTGCTGGAGTTGGGCGGCAACAATGCCATCATCATCACGGCCGATGCTGATCTCGACATCGCCATACTGGGCGCCTTATTTGGGGCGGTAGGTACGGCAGGGCAGCGTTGCACCACCACAAGGCGTCTCATCATTCATCAATCCATTTATGATAAAGTGAAGGCAAAGCTGGTGGCAGCCTATGCACAACTGAGGATCGGTGACCCGCTCGATGAGAAGAATCATGTGGGGCCGCTGATTGATCAGGATGCCGTAAGCCAATACCTGAAAGCCGTAGAGGCCTGCAAAGCCGAAGGCGGTCAATTTGTAGTGGAGCCAGGCGTGCTGAATGGAAAGGGATACGAAAGCGGCTGTTATGTGAAACCCTGCATAGCAGAAGCGGAACCGAACTTTACGATTGTGCAACACGAAACCTTCGCCCCCATTCTTTACCTGCTGAAATATGATACACTCGACCAGGCCATCGCCATTCAAAATGGCGTTCCGCAGGGTCTTTCTTCCTCTATCATGACCCTCAACCTGCGGGAAGCAGAGCAGTTTTTGTCGGCGGCCGGCAGCGATTGTGGCATCGCCAATGTGAATATTGGCACATCGGGGGCAGAGATCGGGGGCGCTTTTGGCGGTGAAAAAGAAACAGGCGGTGGACGCGAAAGCGGTAGCGACGCCTGGAAAGTTTATATGCGCCGCCAAACCAATACCATCAATTACAGCACAAAACTCCCTCTGGCACAAGGAATAAAGTTTGACATATAGATACTATTCGGGCTGTTAATTCGTTGGTATGCAGGTGATCGCCGTAAATGTGGGCCCCGGCCCCATTCGGTTGGTTTGATCCCATATCCTAAATACCAAAATTTTATCCATGAAAAGGACATTTACGCTCCTGTTCCTTTTAAGCTGCTTTTTACTACCCAGCCAGGCGCAACTACGGATTGGCGTGGTGGGTGGCGTGCATCAGTCGGACATTCTGGAGAAAAACGACCTTCCCAACTGGAACGACATCAAAAAAAATTATGGACGCCGGACTGGTGGCCATTTCGGTTTTATAGCCGACCTGCCTTTTGGGAAAAAGGGCAATTTCGTTTTTCAACCGGGCGTCATATTCTATAACAAGGGACGCCAGTATAGCGAAACGCTCGATACTACCTTCCGCGATACCCTGAGTATTGACCGGAAAGAATTTGTTAACTACATTGATATTCCCTTCAACCTCGTAGGCAAAATTCCCCTGGGCCGCAAGGTGAAATTTATATTGGGTGGCGGTACCTATTTTTCGTTTTTCTATAATGGAAATATCCGTTCGCAATATATTGCCAAGAACGGCGCCTATAGCGCCGATGAGATCGACGACCTGCCGGTGGGTGATGGACCCGGCAAATACAGCACTTACGATTTTGGGGTGAATGCGCTGGCCGGTTTTGAAATCGGTCGGGTATTGCTCACAGGACATTACAGTCATGGCTTGCATAATATGTACCAGTCGGCTGACTACGATGGCAAGTTTAAGAACCAAACCATGGGTGTTCGCCTTGGCGTATTCCTTGGCAAACCGGTAAAAGTAGCCGGTAAAGACCAGGATGAAGATGGCGTTCCCGACAAGAAAGATAAATGTCCGGAAGTAAAAGGCAGTGCCCTGCTCGAGGGTTGCCCCGACCAGGACAGTGATGGTATTCCGGATAAAGACGACGCCTGTCCCACTGTATGGGGACCTGCCGACAATAAGGGATGCCCCTACGGCGATAAAGACGGCGATGGCGTTCTCGACAAGGACGATAAGTGTCCGGAAACCAAAGGCGAAAAAGATAATCAGGGTTGCCCCTGGCCCGATAAAGATGGAGATGGCATTGCCGATCGCGAAGACCAATGTCCCGAAATCAAAGGTCTGGCCCGTTATAATGGTTGCCCCATACCCGACCGGGATGGCGATGGGCTGAATGATGAGGAAGATAAATGCCCCGACCAGAAAGGTGTGATCGCGCTGAATGGCTGTCCGGAAGTGAAAAAAGAGATCGTGGAAAAAGTGGAATATGCGGCCAAGCGTATCCAGTTCCGCAAGAATAGCGCCCTGCTGGCTACTCCTTCCTACAAAGTGCTGGATGAAGTGGTGACCCTGCTGAAAGAAAACCCCGAACTGAAACTGACCGTGGAGGGCCACACCAGCAAAGAAGGCGCTTATGAAGTGAACAAGCGCATATCCGAACAAAGGGCGAACTCGGTAAAAATATACCTCGTACAAAAAGGAATACCGGCCGAAAGAATAGAAGCTATTGGCTATGGCCCTGATAAACCCCTGACAACCAGCGATCAGGAAAGTGAGCAGGCAAAGAACAGGCGAGTGGAGCTGAAGCTGAGCAACCAATAAAGACAATTCATCGTCAAGCTTTTACCAAAACCCTGCAACCTAAAAATTGCGGGGTTTTTCCTTAGCGATAAATAGTATGAGTGGTATGATTTAATTTCGCCACTTGACTGAATTTTGTAAGATTAAACACATGTGAACATGACTTCAACCTTCCGCCGGACCCTACTGATCGCTTCCGGACTTGCCATGACCGTTTTCAGTTTTGCCCAAAAATCCGAAGTGCCCAAAGGATGGCATCTGCTGGATGCTAAGAAAGATGGATACTATGGCATCAGCCTGCAGCAGGCATACGAATTTGTGAAATCCAAAAATTTAAAGAGCCAACCCGTTGTCGTGGCCGTCATCGACTCGGGTATTGATACCCTTCATGAGGATCTGAAACCCGTGCTCTGGCGTAATCCGGGCGAGATTCCCGGTAATGGAATTGACGATGACAAGAATGGCTATATCGATGATGTGTATGGCTGGAATTTTCTCGGGAATACGAAAGGTGAAAACGTGGAAAAAGACAGCTATGAAGCTACCCGGGTGTATCATAAGCTCCGCAACAAATGGGGCAATACCACCGTGGCACAGGAAAACCTGAGCCCCGATGAAGCCAAGGAATATGAAATGTTTTGGCGCGCCAAATCAGATGTGGTGGGCTTGCAAACATCGGAGGAAGACATGAAAAAGCTCATGGAAACCTATGAGCAGATCAAGATGGTAGAAAAAATCGTTCAGGCCGGTGATATGGCCATCCGAAAGCAACTCGGCAAGGATGAATATACCTGTGAGGATCTATCCGCGTTCAGTTCCGATAATGATACGGCCATGCATGTGGCCAAGATTATGAACAGCATCTGCCGCGACAATGGTACCGATGAGATCAGCAATCTGCTGTTACTCGATGATATTGAAGGCGAGCTGGGTCAGATGGAGAATGAAATCAATAAGCAGGAAGCGGCGAACAAAGCGCCTCGTAATTACCGGGGTGAAATTGTGGGTGATAATTATTTCGACCTCAACGACCGTTACTATGGCAACAACAACGTGATGGTGAGCAAAAAATCGGCCATGCACGGTACACACGTTTCCGGCATCATTGCCGCCGTTCGCGACAACGACCTGGGCATGAAAGGTGTAGCCGACAACGTGCGCATCATGAGTATTCGCGCCGTACCCGATGGCGACGAGCACGATAAGGATATCGCCCTCGCCATCCGCTATGCGGTAGACAATGGAGCGAAGATCATCAACATGAGCTTTGGCAAGGGCTTTTCCCCCGAAAAAAATTGGGTGGATGATGCCGTTCGTTATGCACAGAGCAAGGGCGTATTGCTGGTGCATGCAGCCGGCAACAGCGCCCGCAATATCGACACTAGCTGGAACTTCCCCACCCCGCTCTTTACCGATAAATCAAGGGCCAGCAACTGGATCACCGTAGGTGCCAGTGGCGATCCCAAAGCCGGAGGCATCACGGCGGGTTTTTCCAACTATGG
Source organism: uncultured Citrobacter sp. (assembly GCA_964395095.1). Taxonomy (GTDB): domain Bacteria; phylum Bacteroidota; class Bacteroidia; order Chitinophagales; family Chitinophagaceae; genus CAYMZZ01. The sequence continues at coordinate 238,473 of CAYMZZ010000008.1, read as the reverse complement.
TAAAACCGAAGTGGATGTATTTGCCCCCGGTGTGCAGATTTATTCTACCGTTCCCGGAGGTAATACGTATATGAACCTGCAAGGAACCAGTATGGCTTCACCGGTGGTGGCCGGACTTGCTGCCTTCGTATTGAGTCATTATCCAGACCTTACTCCCGAGCAACTGAAAGCGATTATCGAAAAGTCAGCCCAGTCGCCCGGCATAAAAGTGAAAGAACCCGGTACCGGAGTAGAAGTGGACCTGAAAGATATCAGCAAAACCGGAGGACTGGTGAATGCATACGAAGCTATTAAATTGGCGGCGGAAATGAAGCAGGATAAGCCGGGGAAATCGAAGGTGAAAGAGAAGAGAAACTGATTGGAGTTGTAAGTTTTAAGTTATAAGTTTTAAGTTCGGGGGCTGGACTCAGAATAACTTTCTGAAGCTGATCATTGAGATTTCGAATTTGTGTTTATTTGCAAAGGATATCCGATCTGAGTATACAGTTTGGAAATATCAAGCATGGATGTTACACTGACTTCTATCCCAACAACGTAAAACTTATAACTTAAAACTTACAACGTAAAACTTTTCTTATGCGCCCTGACCTCTCCCGCATCGTCCCCTACTTCCATGGCTACATAAATCTCGTTCCGGAGGATCAACTTTCTGACGCTTTTGTAAGCCAAAGCGCTTCTTTTATTCGATTTCTCGAAACGATCCCTACGGATAAATATGAATTCCGTTATGCGGAAAATAAGTGGACTATTCAGGAAGTAGTTCAGCACGTGCTGGATGCGGAAAGAATTTTTGCTTATCGTGCACTTCGTTTTGCCCGCCTCGACCCTACCCCGCTTCCCGGATTTGATGAGAATTCTTATGTGATTAGTTCAAATGCGCATCACCGCCCCTGGGACAAACTGGTGGAAGAATTTAAGGTGCTGCGCCGTTCCTCGGAGTTATTGTTCATGTCTTTCACTGAAGAACAATTGCAAGCCGGCGGCACGGCTTCCAACGGCCCCAATTATGTACTGGGCCTGGGATTTATCCTCATTGGCCACGCCATGCATCATCAGCAGGTGGTGAAGGAAAGATATCTTTGAGTTGTAAGTTATAAGTTATAAGTTGTAAGTGGTTGTGAACTCTTGGCGTTATTTTCAAGAGTCTTGTTGGGCACTAAACTATAGATGTCCCAACATTTTCACTGTTCAATTAATCCCCAAATCCCCAAATCCCCAAATTCTCCCGCTAGAATCCTGTATAAAAGCTTCTTGTCCGGTTGATCCGCAGGTCCTGGAGAATGCCTGATTTGGGACTGATGGTGATATTGAAGAAGCGAAAGATGCCAATCGGCGTAACGTTGATGGCCATTTGCCAGCAGTGCATTTCGCGGTTGATCGACATCGTAAAAGTTTGCAGCTTTTTCGTGTCAAAATCATAGAACCCATTCATGGTAAACTTCCACTTGGGAGTCAGGCTAAAGCTTCCGCTAAAGCTGGCGCTGGATCGTACTATCTTTTCAAAGCCACTATAGTCGGGACGAAACTGCTCGTTGAAATAGAGTGAATACGAGAGGGAGAATTGCCAGGGAATATTGAAATCTACAAATTCAGAAGGGTTCTGCTGCATATAATCCATGAACCGCTGCCGGTCGGCACCCATCAATGGATCATTCAACTGCTGATCCAACTCCTGCTGCCGCTGGTCGGCCTTCTTCTCATCTCGGGGCTTACTTTGAAATGAGGTGGAGAAAGACAGACTTCCCGAGGTGATCCGCCCCAGTTTAAAGCCCCCATCCTGCCAGGCATAACGATCGATGGGTAAACCTACACTATCCACCAGGTAGGGGTTCAGGATCGCGTTGGCATTGATGTTGATTTTCTGAAACAGGTTGGTACGAAAATAAAGATTGACGGGCGCCAGCTTCAATGAATCGGCCAGCAAATTATAACTGGTATTGGCGCCAAAGCCATCAATCAGCATCACTTTCTTCGTGGGCTCATCACTGGTACTGTCCTTATTGCGGAATTTGGCTTCCAGGTTATTGTCCAACTGAAAATTGATACTACCACTTCTGCCCTTTCCATATCCGCTGTATATGCCACCCTGTAATTTCGAAAATTCCGTTACATAGCCATCCTTATTCACCTGGGTGCGGTAATAATATTTGCTGGATAAATCGGGTCTATAATTGAATCCTATACTTGGACGCATGGTATGCCGGATGGCCACCAGGTTTTTTTTCTTGAAGTTGAAAGTACCAAACAGGGCAGTATTTAAACCCAGTCCAAAACTGGCCTGCTGGTCCATGAAGAAACCTTTGTTTACGACCGTATCCAGTTTTTCGGTAGCCGCATTCCATCTGCGTTCAAAAGTTTGCGATAACCATACCTGCGAATAACTGACGGATGGCGCCACCACTATCGCTCCATCGAGGATGGCGGGCAGCGAAAGGGTAATCGGAATATTATGTTGAGCACCCCATTGCAGGGTATCTACCAGGTTGCGCAGGCGGAAGGCCGTGTCGTAAAAGGATACCGAGTTGCGGAAGTTTCCGTTGTAAGCGATACCCAATTGCTCATACCATTTTTTAGAACCTACTGATTCTTTTTTCTGGAATGGATAAAGCGTATTGACAGTAAATCCCAAATCAGGCAGGCTCAAGGTCACCAGGCGGGTGAGGTTATTCTGGTTATGGTTGGCGCTCACTGTGAGGTTAAAGGGCTTATCCACCCAGTTTTTTGAATAGGTGATCGACGAAGAAAGCTGGTTTTGAAAATTTTGTTGAGGGTTATTGGGTACGTTTTCGTTAAAGCGGGTGGAACTGGCATTTACGTTGGCGGAAAAACTCACCCCTGGTCTTGCTTTGGAATCCATACTATGGCTCCAGTTGACGCTATAGGTGTTAAAAGTGGTGAAATCAGGATCGCCCTTGAAATTCCTTTTGGTTTTTTGCAAACCAAAATTAAAAGAGCCCCTGAACTTATAGCGCTTGTAATAGGTGGGATTCAGATTTGCCGACCAGGATCCGTAAGAATAGATATTGCCATATAGCTTGGCATCCAGATAGTCGTTGATGATTTTATAGTAACCCAATCCTTCCAGTCCAAGGCCCATTTGATCGTTTGTAGCAAACTGTGGCGGTAGCAGGCCGCTACTGTGGTTGTTGTTGAGCGGAAAAAAACCAAAGGGTACATATACTGGCACGGGTACGCCCTCAAATTCGGGCCGGGCCGGACCTGATACCGCTACTCTTTTATTGATCAATTTAATTTTGTCGGCCCGGAAACCAAAATGCGGCTCATCGAGGTTGCAGGTGGTGAGGAATCCCCCTTTTACAAATATCACCGTGGAATCCACTTTTTTCACGCTGGCACCATGCACAAACATTTCCCCGTCCTGTGTAATGGCATTAGTGGTAATGGCTTTCTGGGTTTCGAAATTGAACCGGACCGTGTCCAGCACATATTTTTTTTCTGCCTGGGTAAAAACCGTTTCGTCGATCACCACCCCAGCGGAATCCCGGCGGTTATAGGCAGTCAGCAATTTTTTTTCCTGATCCATCACCACAACAGGCGAGGTAAGAGTAATATCCTCGAATTCGGTCTTGGTTTTCCCGTAGAGCAGCACTTTTTTTTCCTGCACCAGCAGTACCCCGGAGTCCTCTGCGGCATATTGAATGGGCGATTCAAATGCGTCGGGTGCAATTTTCAGTTCCAGTGTATCGTTCCGTGTAGTGAAGCTATCGGTTCGGTTGCGTGGGATGGTATCGATGGCCGATGGAGAGGCTGAATCGGTGCGGACTGTTAAAGGTCTGTCAATTTCCCGGTTCCCGGTACGCTGCGCGGCCAAATTCCACGTTATTGAAAGAAAGATTAGGGGCAGGAAAGCCCTGATTAAAAAATATTTTAAACTAATTTTGCGCAGTCGATTCATACGGTTGAAGGCAAAAGTAAATCTTTCAGCCCTAAACATTTTGTGAAGATTCCCGCTAAACCCATTAAAAGCAAAACGCATGATGAAACGATCCCTTGTTCTCTTGCTCCCCGCGCTGGCCATTCTGGCTTCGCTGTCATTTACCAACCGCCAGGAGCAACCGCCCAAGGCCGCCATTCGTACGTTAATCATTGATGCCGGCCACGGAGGTTTTGATCAGGGCGCCAAGGGCTCTTTTAGCACCGAAGCCCAGGTAAGCCTCGAAGTAGCGCTCAAATTTGGAAAAGCCCTCGAAAAAGAGTTTCCCGATCTCAAGATCGTGTACACCCGCACGGGTGATGTAGCACCCGGCAACAAGACCAACAAAGCGGAAGATAACCGGTATAGGGCCGACCTGGCCAATAAATCAGGCGGTGATTTGTTTATCGCGATACACTGCAACTCGGCGCCTCCGAAAAAGCACCGTAAAGTAGTGGGTTACCGAACTATTAAGTTGAAAAGCGGCAAAACAAGGAAAGTACCCCGCTATAGCTACTGGACCACTCCCAATCCGGCCAAAGGAACCGAAACCTATATTTGGGCAGTATCAAAGAATGATGCGAAGGTGAATGCCGTGAACCTCAACGAAGAGATTTATGGCGAGATGGAAGACTCTACTTCACAAATCGAAATGCCTGACCCTTCCGATCCTGCGGAAAAAGCCAGAATGCTGATCTATGCGCAGCAATTCTTTAAGAAAAGCCTCAACCTGGCCGATCTCATCGAAAAAGAATTTGTAGCCAGTGGCCGTGTGAGCCGTGGGGTGAAGCAAAGAAACCACATGGGTATTTGGGTATTGCAGGCAACAGGTATGCCCAGTGTACTCGTGGAGCTCGGCTTTTTGACCAATGCGGAGGAAGAAAAATACCTGAACAGTGATAAGGGGCAACAGGAAACGGTGGACGCGTTGGTAACGGCCTTTAAAAACTATAAGCAAAGATTGGAATCAAGACAGATAACCGCGGGTTTGTAAGCAATTCCCTTTCTGAACCCGTTTTAGTGACTGGCCTGAAATTCTCCTCCGGGACATTTCAGGCCAGTTGGTTTTTTAGGGGGGAACAGGCGGGCACTCGAGGTATTGGAAATAAATGGTTATTTTGGCAGCGGAAACTATACCATTAACATGAAAATCAGCAACGAAACCAAGGTTGGCCTTATCACGATCGTGGCGCTGGGCTTATTGATAGCCGGATTCAACTTTTTGAAGGGAAGGGATGTGTTTGACCGCTCGAAAAAGATCTATGCTGTTTTCGACAAACTGGGTGCCCTGGCCCGGTCCAACGAAGTGAAGATTAACGGACTCACCATCGGTACGGTGTACGAGATGGAAGAAGTGGACAAGAATATCAGTGGCATAAAAGTGACCATCAGCCTGACCCGCGACGTCAATATTCCCACTAATTCTGTCGCTTATATTTCCGCTCCCATAGCTGGTTTGGGTTCATCCACCATTCTGATTGATAAGGGCGATGCGAGCACTTTTCTTAAGGATGGCGATATGATTCAAACCCGGATAGATGAGGGTTTGCTGGGTGGTATTACCGCCGAAGTATCCCCTACCCTGGGCAAGATTCGCGGATCGCTCGATTCATTGAATCGGGTGATGGGCAACCTGAACAGGCTGATGGATGGAGGTACGCGCCAAAGCCTGCAAGCCAGCATTGAAAACCTGGAGAAAATAACAGGCTCCCTCGCCCAGCATGTTTCCGAGAATGGTTCTATTGGGAGTTCATTGCGAAATGTGGAATCCATTACCGGCAACCTGAAAAATAATAATGATAGCATCAATGCGATCATTAGCAATACAAAGGCTTTTACGGGGCAGCTTGCCGACCTGAACCTGCAACAGACCATGGATACCCTGAACGCGGCCATCTCGCAATTGAAAGCGACAGTGGGCATGCTGGCCGGGAACCAGGGCACCCTGGGCGCGCTGATCAATGACCGGCAGCTTTACGATCGGCTCCATGATGTGCTGCTCAGTTCGGAAATCCTCCTCGATGATCTCCGTTCGCACCCCAAACGCTACGTTAATTTTTCCATATTTGGCAAGAAAGACAAAGGTGGCGCCCTAACTTCGCCCGCCAAGAAAGATACGATTCCCCTGAACTGATCCAAACTCGATGCTGCGTTTAATTCTTTGTTGGCTGAGTGTAGGCCTGGTGATGCTGAGTAAGGCGCAGGAACCCGTTCCTGTTGCCGGGCAAAACAACAGCGATACCTCGCGCAAGATACATATCCTCAACAATACCCGAACCCTCACCTTCAAAACCATCGACGACAGCACCCGCCTCACCATTGTGGCCGGGGATGTAAAGATGCGCCAGGGCACCGCACTGATCTGGTGCGATAGTGCCGTTTTAAACGGCCGTACCAATGTATTTGAAGCCTGGGGTAAAGTGCATATACGCGATGCGGATACCGCCGATATTTACGCCAACCATCTACGGTACCTGGGCACCGAGCGGGTCGCCTACCTCGATGGCAATGTAAAGCTCACCGATGGAAAAGGAACCCTGACCACGCCCGACCTGGAATACAATATGGGCACCAACCTCGGCATCTACAAAAACGGAGGCCGTGTGCAAAACGAAAAAACCGTGCTTACCAGTCAGGAAGGTTGGTATTATGCGGATATGAAGGACGTGTACTTCAAGAAAAATGTACAGCTCAATGATCCAGCCTACCAGATCCGTACGGATTCGATGCTGTACAATACCGAAACCAAGACTACGCGCTTTATAGCGCAAACCCGAATTGAAGATACCACCGGGAGAATCATTGATACCCGCGATGGCTATTATAATCAATCCACCGGAGAAGCGCAATTTGGACAAAGGCCGGTGATCACGGATACGCGAAAAAGGGTGCGTGTTACCGGTAACAACATCGTTCAAAACGACAGCATTTACCAGGTAACCGGCAATGCCGTCATCATCGACTCGGCACAGGGTACTACGCTCATTGGCGGCATTATCATCCAGGATAAGAAGACAGAAGCCGTGTTGGCGGCACGCAAACCACTGCTAATTCTGAAGCAGGATAATGATTCCACATACATCACAGCCGATACCTTGTTCAGCGCCCGGATCAGCGATCGTTTCGGGATGGATTCGATCCTGGTCGACAGTGCTACCGGCCAAATGGCGCCAGCTTTTGATGAGAAGGATAGTACCAATCGCTATTTTGAAGCCTACCACAATGTCCGCATATTCAACGATTCGCTGCAATCGGTTAGCGATAGCCTTTTTTATTCATTACGGGATTCTATTTTCCGACTGCATAAGGACCCGGTGGTATGGGCGCAGAATAGCCAGATAACAGGTGATACGATACTGCTGTACACGAAAAACAAAAAGGCCGATAAGGTAATTGCCTACGAAAATGGCTTTATGGTCAATCAGGTGGAGCCGGGTGTGTATAACCAGATCAGTTCGAGCCGTATCGATGGTTGGTTTACAGAAGGCAATATAGATTCCGTGCGCGGAGCCGGCTTTGCCCAATGCATATACTATATACAGAATGAAGACAGCGCCTATACCGGCATCAATCAATCCAGTTCGGATATCATCGATATCTATTTTCGGGAAAAGAATTTGTACAAAGTAGTCTTTCGAAGCGCTGTTACAGGCACCATCTATCCCATGAAATCGAAAAAGCCATCGGAAATGATCTTACCCAATTTCCGCTGGCTGGAAGAAAGAAGACCGAAGACGAAGTGGGAAATGCTGGAGTGAGCAGTGAGTGGGGAGTAGGAAGTAGAAAGTAGGAAGTGGGATTGATGCTTGTTTTTCGTTCTTCTTATATGATAAAGAGATAGCTAATATTCAATAATTAGAATTTCGATGAAATTGCATCGATGGACTCAGAATCATGCACGGAACAACTCCAAAATGCTAATGCCTAATCCCTAATCCCTACTCTCTACTCCCCACTCACAACTTACTACTAGAAGGTAAATCGCGCCGTAAAGCCTACCGCCGCGGGTTCAAAATTGATATCGCTTACCAGGTTTAGCTCCGGTTTCCAGTCGAGCGATAGATTGAGCGGTGCATTCATGAATTTATAATCGAGACCCAATACCCCCTGTGCGCCGAAATTGGGATCTGTTTCATTGCGGTTTTTAACAGGATTAAAGGTTTTCACAAAGCCCAGGTAAGCGCCGCCACCGTAAAACCATTGCAGGCCTTCGGTGCCGAGTGGCTTATGAACCTGGTAAAGCGCCCCCAGGGCCAGCGGATCACCAAAAGAGAACAGCGCTTCAATAGCGGCTTTTTCATTGATAAAATGTTTGAGTGAAATCGAATTGCTGACCATTGCGGGGCTGCTGCTCAGCCTTACACCCAGGGCCGTACGATAACCGGATTGCGCAGAAGCCGAAAAGGCAAAAAACAGGCAGGCCATTACGCAGAGCAAGAGAGGTTTGCGATTCATGTTGTTGAATTTAATGTAAACCTAACGAAATAATATGCCGGAAAAGTTTAAAGGAAATGCAAAAGAAGTTGTAAGTGGTAAGTTTTAAGTTTTAAGTGAGACGGGAATCGTGAGGCGTGAGGCGTGAGACGTGAATCGTGAATCATGGGGCGTGAGTCGTGAGTCGTGAATCGTGAGGCGTGAGCCGTGAGTATAAATCCTCGCAAAGCCAAAAGCAATCAAGCCCGCGAAGCGGGCGGCATATGTTAGGGCCGTCCGCGAGGGCGGCCTTGGAAATTAATCGTGAGTTGTGAGGCGTGAATCGTGAGTCGTGAGCCGTGAGTATAAATCCTCGCAAAGCCAAAAGCAATTAAGCCCGCGAAGCGGGCGGCATATGTTAGGGCCGTCCGCGAGGGCGGCCTTGGAAATTAA
>CAYMZZ010000008.1:0-229573 GCA_964395095.1 uncultured Citrobacter sp. | reverse complement strand
TTAGGGCCGTCCGCGAGGGCGGCCTTGGAAATTAATCGTGAGTTGTGAGGCGTGAATCGTGAGTCGTGAGTATAAAACCTCGCAAAGCCAAAAGCAATCAAGCCCGCGAAGCGGGCGGCATATATTAGGGCCGTCCGTAGGGCGGCCTTGGAAATTAATCGTGAGGCGTGAGGCGTGAGGCGTGAGTCGTGAATCGTGAGTCGTGAGTATAAATCCTCGTAAAGCCAAAAGCAATCAAGCCCGCGAAGCGGGCGGCATATATTAGGGCCGTCCGTAGGGCGGCCTTGGCAAAACGTGAATCGTGAGGCGTGAATCGTGAGGCGTGAGACGTGAATCGTGAGCCGTGAGAAGCCCACAGTGGCGGACGCAGAAAATCATTTTCGGATAAAACGTCTACTCAAAACTTACCACTTAAAACTTACCACTTAAAACTTCCCACTTATAACGTACAACGTAATACGTACAACGTACTACGTTAAACAGCATTTATTCTTATTTTTGCGCCCAAGCATGCGATTGACGAAATTATTTACCGAGTTTTTTGAAAGTGAAAAAGCGGCAGGATTCCTCCTGATCGGATGCACTATCATCAGCCTCTTACTGGCGAACAGCGCCTGGGGTGAATCCTATATCGGTTTCTGGCACTATAAGATTGGCGATTATTCCCTCGAATACTGGATCAACGATGGACTGATGGTTATTTTCTTCCTGCTCATTGGCCTGGAACTGGAGCGGGAGGTGTATAAAGGTGAATTATCGGATATCAAAAGCGCCCTGCTTCCCGTATTTGCCGCCGCGGGTGGTATGCTGGTTCCTGCGGGTATTTACCTTCTTTTTAATTATGGTACCCCGGAGCAGCCGGGTGCCGGTATTCCGATGGCGACGGATATCGCTTTTGCCATCGGCATACTCTCCCTTCTCGGAAAACGAGTGCCCATTTCCATAAAGATTTTCCTGACGGCCCTGGCGGTTATCGACGACCTGGGTGCCATACTCGTTATCGCATTTTTCTACAGTAAGGGGCTCGATTTAACCAACCTCGGCATCTCCATGGGGATTTTTGCCTTTTTGCTGGTTTTGAACCGGCTCAAGGTTCATATTCTCTGGATTTACCTGCTGGCCGGTGTAGGCATGTGGTATTTTATGCTGCACTCTGGCGTGCATCCTACCATCACCGGTGTGTTGCTGGCATTCGCCATACCCTTTGGAACCGGCAGTAAGAAATCCATTTCCTATAAACTCCAGCATGCACTACATAAACCCGTTTCCTTTTTTATTCTGCCCGTATTTGCCCTGGCCAATACCTGTATTGTGATAGAAGCCGGCTGGGCCGATGACCTGTTGAGTAATGGAAGCCTCGGCATCTTCTTTGGCTTATTGGCCGGGAAGCCGATTGGGATTATGCTCTTCTGCCTGCTCGCCATCCTGCTGGGACTGGCCAGTCTGCCACCCGGCGTTAAATGGAAGCATATTGGTGCCGTGGGCTTGCTCGCGGGTATTGGATTCACCATGGCCATCTTTATTACCCTGCTCGCCTTCGAGGACCAGCGCCATATTACCAATGCCAAAATCGCCATCCTTATAGCCTCCTTCGTGGCCGCTGTGGTTGGACTACTTATTCTGCATTTCTCATTAGCGAAAAGTTTGCAGCCGGTGGGGGAAGAGGAAGGTGGTACGTAGTACGTTTTAAGTTGTAAGTCTTAAGTTATAAGTTTTAAGAAGTAAGGTGCAAGTAGGAAATAGTAAGTCCCAAACTTCCTATTTCAAGTTTGACAGAGTAGTTTTCAATTAAAAGTCAAAGAGGTAATCGCGCAAAAAAGTAAGTCTCTACCCAAGGCAGTACAATCCCAAATTCTCAAACCTGCCGGCAGGCAGACCCCCAAATCCTCCAATTCCCCAATTCCCCAAATCCTTTCATCCAATCAAGGTAATCAGGGCCATCCAGCCCATCAAGGTCCATGCTGATTTTTGCACCTTTTTGCAGATTTTTTCCAGTTTTTGCGGTTTTGTGCAGGAATTCCCCTTATATTTATCCTGCGAACAAAACGACTGCATGCTTAAAAGGGAAAGACAATCGTATATCCTTCAGCAGGTAAACCTGCACAACAAGGTACTTTCCTCCTCACTGAGTGCGGAGATCAATGTGTCGGAAGACACCATTCGCCGCGACTTACAGGAATTATCGGAAGAGGGAAAACTGATTAAAGTGCATGGCGGCGCCCTCTCCAATTCATTCAGCCAGGTACATATTCCCAACGACGGTGTTTATTCCCAGGTACAGAAAAAAACAATCGCGCAAAAAGCCATAGGCCTTATTGATAACGGCATGTTTGTGCTCACGGGTGGTGGAACCACCATCGTGGAAATGGCGAGAATGCTACCTCCTCAATTGCGTGCCACATTTATTTCCGGATCTATTGCGGCTATTTTGGAATATATGGATCATCCCAATATTGAAGTGATCCTGATCGGAGACCGTATTTCGAAGAGTTCAAAAATTACTGTTGGACCCGAAGCTATCGCGAAGATCAATCAGCTCAATGCTGATATCTGCTTTCTGGGTACCAATGCCATCGATATCAGTAATGGTGTTACCGACAACGACTGGGAAGTGGTGCAATTGAAAAAAGCGATGATCGAATCGTCGCGAAAAGTGGTTTGTCTCTCCATTTCTGAAAAGATCAATACCGTGCAGCCGATCCAGATTTGTGACCTGAGCAAGATCGATATCCTGATTACCGAATTACCACCCTCCGACCCCATTTTGAAACCTTACGCGGAAGCCGGCATTGAATTGTTGTAAACCCCATTTTAAACTGCTTAATAAACATATACCTAAAACAACACAGCTATGAGAAGAACTCTCCAGTTAATGATAGCTTTGTGCGTTTTGTTGCTCCTAACCCCGGGACTCGTCTCGGCGCAACAAAGAACCATTACGGGCACAATTCTATCGGAAGACAACAAGGCCCCGCTACAGGGCGTAACGATTCGGGTTTCTGGTACCAACCGGCTTACCCAAACGGATGCGCAGGGTCGTTTCAGCATCGCCGTAAACCCTGGCGAAACCCTGCAGGTATCGTATGTAGGTTACGAACCCCAAACCATTAAGCCGGGCGACAGCAATACCCTGGGCATTTCGATGAAAGCCATCGACGGCACACTGGGCGAAGTAATTGTTACCGCGATGGATATTAAGCGAAATCCAAGGGAGCTTGGATATTCCGCGCAACGATTAGACGGACAGGAAGTAGCTGAAACCCAGCGGGAAAATTTTCTAAATAGTATGGCTGGCCGAATCTCCGGCTTAACCGTTAATCCAACAGGGGGACAAGCTGGATCTTCAACCCAAATTGTGCTGCGAGGGTTCAATTCAATGGCACTCGACAATCAGCCCCTTTTTGTAGTGGACGGCATTATAGTTGACAACTCAACGGTTAACGAAACAAGCGGATCAAATACCGGTCTGGGCTTTGTGGAAAATTCAACACGAAATATCAATCAGACTGCGAATAGAAACAGTGATTACACTAACCGTGTTGCTGACATCAACCCTGCAGATATCGAAAGCATAACAGTTTTGAAAGGTCCAGAAGCCACAGCACTTTATGGAAGCCAGGCCAGCTCAGGTGCAATCATCATTACAACCAAGAAGGGTAAAAATGATGGCAAGCTCAGAGTTAGTTATGATAATGCATTTCGCCTATCGAAGCTAAACCGCCTGCCTTCTTATTCCACCAAATGGAGCCCGGGCCGTAACGGGGCATTTGTACCTGACTTCACCTATTTTGGACCTGCTTATGATGCTACGGAGCCTCGCTTTAATAATGTGGATAATTTTTTCCAAACAGGATTTGCGCAAACGCATAATGTTAGCGCAGATTTTGGAAAAAAGAATTCCACCTTCCGTTTTTCCGGTAGTTTCTTTGATCAAGCTGGTGTAGTTCCTGAGAATAAGTATCGCAGATATAATCTTAGGATCACTAATACCACCAAAATTGGTAAGTACATTGATATAAACCCCTCTATTACCTACATCAGAAGCACCAATGATAAGCCAAAACGTGGAGCTGGCAGTTATATGCTGAATCTAATGATTTGGCCTGCTAATGATGATGTACGCGAATTCTTGTCCGCGGACGGCGGTAAGGAACTCGTATTTAGCGCTCTTCCCAATTCTGAGATAGACAACCCCTTCTTTAGTGTCAATTACAATAAGGGCTACGATGAAACGGATCGCTATCTTGCTACAATGGGTGTAAATATCCGGCCAACTGACTGGCTTACCATTGCTGGCAGATTCGGATATGATCATTATGAAACAGAGGGTTGGTCATTTTTCCATCCTCTCTCAAGCATACTTACACGTGGCTTGGGCGGCCAACAGGATAACTACTACCGTAACTACAATGGCTATAATCATACCATTACGGCAACTGCAACAAAAAAAGTTGGAAAGTTTAGCGGTCGTCTCTTAGTAGGAACTATGTGGCAGGACTACAGAACTGAAATGTTCTCAACTTGGGGAACCAATATTGTGGATTCTCTGAACAGCAATAACCAAATGATGAAGAACGGTCAGGTGGTTACAATTGATCAGGTGAACCAATGGATGGGAGACAGTAGTCGCACAAGGCCCAGCAGCCGCCAGTTTTTGAGCCGTGCGCTGGCTAATCCGGGCGATTACAACTATGTTCAAAACCGCCAGTTGGCTTATTTTGGGGAAGCGTCGATCAGTTACGATAACATGATCTTCCTAACTTATTCGCACCGTTTTGAAACTTCGTCCATTTTCCCCAAAGCATTCCGCAACTATAATTATCCAGCCGGTAGCCTTAGTATCATTATGAGTGATCTTATTTCCGGACTTAAAGGAAATCTATTGAGTTTTTGGAAATTACGTACTTCGTTGGCGACAACAGCCAGATCCAGCGCTCCTTATGCCAACCAATCTGTATTTACGAATTCAGTGGCGAGTGGAGGAGGTTTTTATTATGGGTTTACCAACAACAACTTCTTCCTGGAACCTGAGATACAGAACACTTACGAAATTGGTACTGAAATCAGAATGCTAAAGAGCAGATTGAGCCTTGATGTTACTTACTACAATACTCTGAACAAAAAGCAAATTGCGGAGAATTTCCGCGCCAGCTACGGAACTGGATTTGTATTGAATACGATTAATGTGGGTTCAACACGGAATCAGGGTGTGGAAGTTTCAGTTGATTATGCGATAAAGCAAAGCCCGGATTTCTCTTGGAATATGCGATTTAACTTCAACAAGATGTGGAACAAGGTAGTGTCACTGCCTGATAACGTTCCAGAATTCTACATTTCAGATACCTGGACATATGGCAATGCCAGGGGTGGTTTGATCAAGGGCGGACCAACAACGGCCATCACAGCCTCGGGTTATCTTCGCAATGATGCCGGTGCGATCCTGATTGATCCTGCTACTGGTTTACCAATCGTAGATGCCACTTTTAAAGTTCGTGGTGATAGAAACCCTGATTTTAGCCTCGGATGGTTGAACAGTTTCCGCTATAAGAACTGGTCGTTGAGCTTCTTGTGGGATTTGAAAGTGGGTGGAGATATTTTCAATGCTACCGACATGTATTTGACTTCTCGTGGAGTGAGTACGCGCACTGATGACCGCTACACACCTCGGGTGATAAATGGTGTATTGCGAGATGGAAAAGAGAATAGCTCGAATCCAACCATAAATACCATCACGTTCATTCCCGCTTACAATGACCAGTACTATGGTACAGTTGGAGGAACTCTTCGTTTACCTGAAGAGGAGTTTATTGAGAAGGATGTGAACTGGTTCCGCTTGCGCGATATTACCCTGTCGTATAATCTTCCTTCAAATTTGATTCGGAATTGGAGAGTCTTCAAATCCCTGAGTGTTTTTGTTACTGCGAACGACCTGATTCTGTTCACCAATTACACTGGAGCTGACCCGGCAGTTAGTGGTAATACAGCAGGAACGCGTGGTGTTGGCGGCTGGGGTTTCGATTATGGTAATATTGCTGCACCAGTTAGCGTAAACTTTGGATTGCGCACTACTTTCTAATTGCTATTCCGATAGTTTTAAAACTAAAAAGATATGAGACAGATAAATAAGATATTGTTTGCCCTGGCTTTGGGGAGCCTGTTTTTCGCGGGTTGTACCAGGAAGATTGATGAAGCCTATGCAAACCCCAATGCGCCCGTTAGGGTACCTGTTGAAGAAATGCTCCCAAATATGATTGCCACGATGGCAACAAATGGAGCGGGACACGGACCTATGAACGACATTCGATTCATAGGAAAGTATATTCAGAATTTTGTATTCTGCAACTCCGGCGGTCGTTATGATCAAATGGGGGGCACAACTGGCGTAAGTGATAATGCGGCATCCATTTGGAGAACCCATTTTTATGACCTTGGGCAGAACGTACTTCGAATGATTGATTGGGGCACTGAAGAAGGCAAATGGGACTATGTTGGGGTTGGACAAGCTATTATGGCATGGAGCTGGCTTACGCTTTCAGATTATCATGGTGAAGTCATTGATGTAAACGAGGCTTTCAATTCCAGCGCCCTTACTTTTAGTTATGGCACGCAAGAACAAGTATATAACCATGTACGTAATCTTTGCTATTCCGCCTTATCTAATCTTGAGAAAACGGGCGATAATGTTAGCCAGGAGAACCTTGCGAAGGGGGACGCTTTTTTCTATAATGGAGACCGTGAAAAATGGAAGAAATTCACGAACGGCATCATGGCTCGTCTGTATAATCACTTGACAAATAAGTCAATTTACAATGCTGATTCAGTCGTTTATTATTGCGACAGATCCATTACGTCGAATGCTGACAATGCAATGGTCAAGTTTGCCAATTCCGGGGTCAGTGGTACCGCTAATTTCTTTGGTCCACTCCGTGGTAACCTGGCAAATACAGCAATCGGAAACGAATATGCTATTCGTCAATCTGCTTTCATCGCTGATCTGTTGTCTGGGGTGAACAATGCTTTTCCGGGCGTTGAAGATCCAAGGGCCTGGTATATGCTTCGTCCCAACGCAAATGGTACGTTTAAGGGATTGCAACCCAACCAGGGAACCACTGTTGTTCCTGCTAATGACCGACCGGAAAGCTTTTGGGGCATTAGCCAAACCGCTGGTGTTTCCAATACCTCTCCGGGGAATGATAATAATTGTAGGTACCTCTTTAGAAATAACTCTGAGTTTCCCGTAATGACGGCCGCAGAAATTGCATTCATTAAGTCGGAGGCTTTACATCGAAAAGGAGATAAGCCAGGTGCCCTTACAGCTTATACAAATGGAATTAGTCTCCATTTTGATATGCTGACAGGTACCTACGAAACGAATGTCCCGGATGCTAACAAAATAACTCCTACTGCGAAAGCCAATTACATTAACAGCCCTGTGATTGTACCGACGACTGCCGCCAACTTAACCCTGACGCACATTATGCTTCAGAAATATATCGCACTTTATATTCATGGCGCTTGTGAAACCTGGACGGATATGCGCCGCTATCATTATTTGGATCAGGATCCACAAACCGGGCAACAGGTTTACCGTGATTTTGCGCTACCTAATGTAATCTTCGCCGATAATGCTGGAAAGACTGTTCAACGTGTCCGCCCCCGCTACAATTCAGAGTATGTTTGGAATATGAACGAGTTGATAAGAATCGGAGCGGATCCAAGTAAACTGGATTATCATACAAGGGAATGTTGGTTTTCACAACCTTAATTATTCACCAGAAAAAAGATACTTATGAAGTCATTTAAATATTTAATCATTGGAAGCTGCTTCTGCGCCTCTTTAATGATGATCACCAGTTGCAACAAAGAGCTTGATCCCACCATTGAAGAAAATTTCGATTTCACCAACACTTCAAATGTGCAACTATATAATGCAATTGTAGGCAGCAACAGGACTTTTTTGTATATTGATAATAAACCCATAAACGGCGCTACAATCGCTTACGGTGCATCATTTCCAGCTAATGCATATGGGTTTGCTGTAATGGGAGCAGGCAATAATTTCCTTATAAAGGACACTTTATCAACCAGTACTCAGGCTCCTATATCGTTTCAACCCAATCTTGAAGCTGGTAAGAATTATACCATCTTCGTGTACGATACAAGTACGGCTCCAAAACAGCTGACTGTGGAAACTAATATTGTAGTGCCTACTGATACAACTGCCAGACTAAGGTTTGCGAACCTGCAATATAGCGTGGTTGCGCGCCCGGCTGTGGATGTATTTTCAGTAAAACGTCAGTCTAATATTTTTACCAATATTTCCAAGGCTCAGGTCACTGATTTCATTCCATATGCATCAGCTTCTAATGATACGCTGATTGTAAGGGAAACGGGAACAAATGTTACGGTTGCGCAACTCAACGGAATAAATCCGACTCTAAAAAGGTCCTATACTGTTGTATTACGAGGTGGATCAACCAGAGTACTAACAACGTTTGCAAACAGATAATTAAAATTGAAATATTTTAGATTAAAGTAGTAGTATTAGTACGAGCCCCGTTTCTACGGGGCTCGGTTATTATAGAAAGGTTGAGAGAATGGAGCGGACGATGGGGTTCAATCCTTTTTTCAGAATAACCTTACTGGAAGAACAGATAAGCTACTGCAATGGCAGTAATGATACCCGCCAGGTCGGCCAGCAACATGGTGCCTACCGAATAGCGCGCATTCTTGATGCCTACCGATCCAAAATACACCGCGATGATATAGAAGGTGGTGTCGGCCGACCCACGGAATACCGAAGCGAGGTTGCCTACAAATGAGTCGGCTCCATGCGTCTGCAAAGTATCGATCATCATGGCCCGGGCGCCGCTCCCGCTGAGGGGTTTGATCACGGCAGTGGGTAGCGCATCCACTATTCTGGTATCGCCACCCAGTGCGGCAAAAATCCATTTGATGCCATCCATTATGAAATCAAAAGCCCCACTGTTGCGGAGCAGGCTGATGGCCGCGAGCAACCCTACCAGGTAAGGAAGTATACGCAGCGCGGTTTCAAAGCCGCCCTTGGCTCCATCAATGAATGCGTCAAAAATGGCGATCTTCTTATAAATTCCGCCGAGAACGATCAATAAAAGGATCAGCAAAATAAGGCCATTGCTGAGATTGGTGGAGAAAAGTTTAACTCCCTGGTTGTCGAGCGAAACAACATAGGCAATAAGTGCCGATATTATGCCCGTAATACCCAGCACCCAAAGCATGATCACCGGCTGAAAAATGCGGATTCCCTGCTTGAATGAAGCGATCAGCAGGGCGGCCATGGTAGCCACAAAACTGGCGATCATACAGGGAATAAAGATATTGGTGGGCTGCTCCGAACCCAGGGATACCCGGTCGGCAATAATGGCCGTGGGTATCAACGTAAGCCCGGATGCATGCAGGCACATAAACATGACCTGCGCATTAGAGGCGCGTTCCTTGTCAGGATTGATCTCCTGCAGGCTTTGCATGGCTTTAATCCCAAAGGGTGTGGCCGCATTGTCGAGCCCCATGAGGTTGGCCGAAAAATTCATCATCATATGCCCCATGCTGGGATGGTTCTCCGGCACTTCGGGAAATATGCGACTGAAAAAGGGGCCAATGATCCGGGAAATAAAACGTACTCCCCCCGCCTGCTCCGCAATGGTCATAAACCCCATAAATAGCGCCAGCACCCCCACCAGGCCGATGCTAAGCGTCACCGCGTCTTTTACGGTTTCAAATAAGCCATTGGCGGGCTGGAGCTGATAGGCTTTGTAGCCTTCCCCTTCCACCCGCATCACCCATTCACGACCCCAGGGCATTCGTTCCCTACCCGCATTCAGGTTGTCGTGTACGACAGCAGGGAGCATTTTCGCGTCTACTGACCTGATCGAGAGGGTGTCGCCCGATTTTCCGGTAACCATATTCCCCAGCAGGCGTTGCTGGCCAGGTTTGAAAACAAGGCTGATACCGGCCGCTAACATCGAAATCAGGATAAAGGCGGTCCAGATACGGCTAAGGGACATGCAGTATGGCTTTTAAGGATTTATGCAGAATATGGCGCTCAAGATAGCAAAAGAAGTTTTGAATTGACCCGTTTTTTGCCTCCCGCAAGGGGTGTTCCTCTCTCTGTTTTTAGCTATCTTTGCGGCCCGAAACAGAAAGCCGGCGGCTATCTGGACTTTGGAATAACGAAAACAATCAATCCGAATGGCTCTACAGGCAGGTATCGTTGGACTTCCCAATGTGGGCAAATCCACTTTGTTTAATGCAGTTAGTAACAGCGCTAAGGCACAGGCCAGTAACTACCGCTTCTGCACCATCGACCCCAATGTGGGTTTGGTGGATGTGCCGGACCCCAGGCTGACCAAACTGGCTGAACTGGTGAACCCCCAGCGGGTGGTGCCCACGCAGATTGAGATTGTGGATATCGCCGGTCTTGTACGCGGCGCCAGCAAGGGCGAAGGCCTCGGTAATAAGTTCCTGGGCAATATCCGCGAAGTGGACGCCATCATTCACGTGATCCGCTGTTTTGAGGATGAAAATATTCTTCGTGACGAAGGGGCTATTCATCCCGTAGGCGATAAGGAGATCATCGATACCGAGCTGCAATTGAAAGACCTGGAAAGCGTGGAGAAAAAGATTCAGAAAACGGAAAAGCAGGCCCGTGTGGATCCCAAGCTGAAAGCCGAGCTCGATATATTGCTGCGTTGTAAGGCACACCTGGAAACCGGTCGGAGCATCCGCGAACTGGGTCTGGATAAAGAAGAGAAAGTGGCGATTGCAGATTTGTTCCTGCTCACCGACAAGCCCGTGCTCTATGTGGCCAATGTGGATGAATCCTCAATGCATACAGGCAACAAATATTCAGAGGCGTTGAAGGAAGCCGTGAAGGCGGAGAACGCCGAAGTAATCATTATGAACAACAGCATCGAGGCACAGATCGCCGAAATGGACAACGATGACGACCGGCAGCTTTTCATGGAAGAATACCGTATGAAGGAGCCCGCCCTCGATCGCCTGATCCACTCTGCTTATCGCCTCCTTAAACTGAATACCTATTTCACGGCCGGAGTGCAGGAAGTAAGAGCCTGGACCATCCAGGAAGGCTGGAAAGCTCCCCAGGCCGCCGGCGTCATCCACACGGATTTTGAAAAAGGATTCATCAAGGCGGAAGTTATAGCGTACGATGACTATGTGAAATACGGCTCAGAAGCCGCCTGCCGCGATGCCGGCAAGCTACGCATCGAAGGAAAAGAATACGTGGTGAAAGATGGGGATGTGATGCATTTTAGGTTTAATGTTTAGAGTTTAGGGTTTAGAGTTTAAGGTTTAAAGGAAATTCAAATTGGGCAGATTATTCTCAAACAATTTTTAATATCCCAGATCCTAAATCACCTCTTCAGATAACCTTCAACCCTAAACCTTAAACTTTAAACCTTAAACTCTCAACCACACAATACGTACAACGTATAACGTATTACTTAAAACAACGCCGTAATCGCCGCCCTTCCAATATGCACCGTCCTCGCTTCGGCCGGTTTTCTTCCGTCGTATTGAAAATTCAACTCGAGGTTATTCAATAGACGCTTGGTAAGCGTAAGCGACCACAAAAGGTTGCGGCCGGGAAGCAGACCATCGAGCATGGTATAACTCACGGTAGTCGTGTTGCCGTTAACGGCATTAAAGTCTATATTGTTATAGGTGAATTTTCCGGCGATGGAACTATTCTGCAGCACATTATACTTGGTTTCGAGATTAAACGCATGGGAGCGGCTGGTTTCACCCCCAAACTGCGGTTTATTTTCTTTCTGTTCCAGCTTATATGCCAGTGCCAGCCGAAACGATGTTCCCTTTATAAAGGCAATGCCGGGTTCAACACTGCGGATAGAAAGTTCATAGTTTCTATTATCGAACTGCGCGTTGGGTGTATTCAATGCATTGCTTGCCGTCCGGCTATTGAGGGTCATGGAAACCGAGCGGCTGAAGTTCACGCGCAGTTTAGCGGTCCAGTCGCGCAGGGTGCGGCTCTCATAGCCGTAGGTAAGCAGGGCTTTCCCATTGTTGCGAAGGTTATTGAAATCGATACCCCATTTACTGCTGAAACGGTTGAAGGAAATGGTATGTGCCGTGATGGTATTGAGGGTGATGAGGGCAGTGTCGTTTACTTCGTACTTAAAAGGGTTAAAGGCGAAATTACCATCGCTCAGGGCCTTCCGGTTGGTTTGCAGTGAGGTGGAATAGTTGAATCGTGCCAGGAATTTTGCGAACCCTTTTGTATCCGCTTTATTCCAGATAGCCCGGGGATTAAGCCCCAGGCTATAGTTGAATGTGATATAATTCGCCTTGATGAATTCATTGGTGGGCGTCAAAATGCGGATGAATTTGGCCTGGTCGGGAAAAGCCGCCAGTTCAAACTCATTCAATTGCTGCACGCCGTCTGCATTATAATCGATCCAGGCATAAACCCCGGTGCCAGCCGGCACTTCGAGGTAGGCCAGGTCGCGCCGCTGCTCCTGCCCCGCTCCCACTTCATACAAAAAATTGCCGGTCAGCAGTCCCTTCCATTCGTTCATTACGTATTCCACCCTTCCCAGGATCGACTCATCCGCCTCCTGTCGTGATACGAGCGGATTGATGATATCCAGTTTTCGAAAAGTGGCATTCAATAAAAGCTGTCTTTTCGGGTTGGCCAATAATTCTGTCGTCAGGTTCAAATTATAACTTCGGTCACCTTTCAGAAAACTTTTGCCATACTGATACTTATCCATCCGGCTAAAGAATGTAATCCCATAGCGGTTCGACTTCGATTCATCGGAACGCAGATATACCGACCAGTTGTCGAAATAAAAAGCGTTGAAGGTTAAGGTATCTTCCGCGCGGTCGCGAACGGCATTATGTTCCAGGGCATAGCGGATACCCAGTCGGTAATTGCCCATTCGCTTCAATTGCTTGCTCAGATCGATGGTAGGCCGAAGAAACTGTCCCTTTTCCAGGTTGCTGTTGAAACGGGTAATCACGAGTTCATTGTTGAATTGCCAGCCCTTCCAGTCGGCGCTATGTTGCAGGGCCTGTTGTCCCCCACGATAATCAGCTCCCCTGCTGTAATGGGTAAAGCGGTATTGAAGCTGATGTTTTCGCTTGTCTTTAAGTCCGGCGGCGAGGCGAAGTATCTTTTCATCCTGTGGCACTACCAGCAGCGGTAAACCCCAATCGCGGGAAAACTCCACAGTGCGCAAACGCTCCAATGGCCGAAACTTTCTTTGCACAAATTCATAGTCGACTGAAGTCTGCAATTGCAGGCCTTTTTCCCGGCGAAGGGTATCCGTTTTCGTAATGCCAAATTTTCCGGCAAATCCCTTGTCGTCGCCATTATCAATTTTGGAGAAAGTATTCACATCATAATTGCTCATGGCCAGCTCGGCCCGTGCCTGCGTACCCTTGCCCACATCATAGTCGAGCCCCAGGTTCACCAGTTGCTGGGTCTTGGGGGTAACCAGTATGGTAATGGGTTCAAAACTACCCTGTGGCACGCCGTTCACCGGTTCTACATAGGAATAAACCTTTCCATTGGCACCATTGAAATCGCTTACGTAATTACCATTGCCAAAACCTACATTCACAAACGACAAATTGTATTTGGCAAGATTGGGATCGGTAGAATAGCGGTAGAAGGAGTCGAGGTCGGGAGCCGTGCCCGTATATACTTTTTCGTACAAAACCTTGCCGGCTGCAAAAGTGTCGAGTGTGGCCGATGGATAAAAAGCTCTTTGTATGCTGTCGCCCAGGTTGGCCAGAAACTGTTTCTGAGGTTCATCCAGTATCTGGTTGATCTGCGAATTGCGCGCATCGCTGTTGGTAAAAGCGCCAATGCGTAATTTAAGTTTCTGATTAAAACTGAATTCCTGGTTTAGATAAAAATTGGCATTCAGATAATTACGGTCGGCGTATTCAAATTCAATTTGAATACGGCTGTCTTTGGTAATCATCCGTCGCGGTGTAAATGTTACTTCCGCGGTATTGTAATTGATCACATAGTCCTGGTCTTCGCCGCGCTGGAGCAATTGTCCATCTACAAACACCCTTTCCGTGTTGGCCAGGATAATGAAAAAGGCTTCGCTGTTGGCACCCGTGAGTCGGTAAGGACCCTGGTTACCCTCGAGTCCCTGGAATACATTTCGCGTGAATTTACCCTTGGCGATGGAACCGCTCACAAGTGTATTCGATTCTTTGTTTTTACCAATCGCATTTTTGGTTTGAAAGGAAACACCCTGCAGGCGTTTGTAGAAATTGAGAAAATAACTTTGGTTCTGCCTTAAATCGATATCACCCAGGTTCAGTTTCCAGTTTTTCTTGCTGAATTGCAGGAACACCTGGTCAAATTCGTTCAGTTGCTGTGTGGTGCCGTCGGGTTGTATGGGAATATTGTTATCCGTTATGGCTGCCTGTATTTCGATACTATCGCCCAGCATGCCGCTGAGCTGCATGTTGAGCGTGGAATTAAGAACGGCATCCTGGCTATTGCCAAACGCGATTTGCCGGCCAAAGCTTCCCTCGGCCCTGATGTCGCCAAAGTTGAAAACACCCTTTTGTGCATCGGTTAGTTCATTGTTGAATTCATAAGGCGTGAGGGCCATATTGTTGCTGATGCTGTCGTAGCGCATCCGCTGCCGGTTGGCGGCCAGGGAAAAGCCAAAGCTGCGCCAACGCACCCGCACGGAGTCGGCAGAAGGTTTGATAAGCCAGACCAGCCTGGCATGCACTTCATCGAGCCGATAGGTGGCGGGATCGATGCCTTCGACCTGAAGGGTTTTGGGAATAATGCTGGCGGTATCCAGTACAATTGTGTCCGATTGTATGGCGAATTTGGCGCTACGCTGGTTGGAAGTAAAAGGCAGGGGATCCTGGGCGCTGGCCAGCAGCACAAAGAATACCAGGACCTGTATAAGCCATATTCTGCGTAAAACGCTCAAAAGCAGCGAGTTTATTATCAAAATCGCAAAAAACGGCCTATTTATTGCGTGCGGGGAGAAAAGCTTATTCGGATGCCAGTCCGGCCAGCAGGTATTCCTTATTCAGCCGGGCGATATTGGTGATGGAAATGCCTTTGGGGCATACCGCTTCACAGGCACCCGTATTGGTGCAGGAACCAAACCCTTCCTTATCCATCTGTGCCACCATTTTCAGCACCCGGTTCTTACGCTCAGGCTCACCCTGGGGCAGGAGCGAAAGATGCGCAACCTTGGCCGACACAAAGAGCAGGGCCGAAGAATTCTTGCAAGCTGCCACGCAGGCACCACAGCCAATACAGGCTGCCGCGGCAAAAGCCATATCAGCTTTTTCTTTTTCAATGGGAATGGCGTTGGCGTCAACAGCATTACCCGTATTCACCGAAATATACCCTCCGGCCTGAATGATGCGGTCAAAGGAAGATCGATCTACCATCAGGTCTTTAATAACCGGGAAGGAGTTGGCGCGCCAGGGCTCAATAGTGATGGTATCCCCATCCTTATAGGCACGCATATGAAGCTGACAGGTGGTATTATTTTCCCAGGGGCCATGTGGCCGGCCATTGATATACATGGAACACATACCACAAATGCCTTCGCGGCAATCATGGTCGAAAGCGATAGGATCCTTGCCATCCTTTACCAGGTCCTCATTCAACACATCGATCATTTCCAGGAACGACATTTCTGAGGAAATATTCTTTACCTGGTAAGTTTCAAAATGTCCCTTATCCTTCGCGTTCTTTTGCCGCCATACTTTGAGGGTCAGATTCATGAGGTAATGTTCCATATTCAGTATTAAGTTTGAAGTTTTAAGTTTTAAGTATTGAGTTAGAAGTTGCTTCTTGGAAAAATCCCTGGATCAGTCCGGGAAATTTTGGCCCCGGTGATTTAATCGCAATAAGGGCCTAAAGTAAATAACCGGAACTTCTTTGTTCACCACCCCTACCCTCATTTTCCAAAACTTACAACTTATAACTTATAACTTACAACTCACTTATAGCTTCTCTGCGTCGGTTTCGCCACTTCAAATTCCAGCGTTTCCTTATGCAATTGCCATTCATGTTCGCCCTTGTGCTCCCAGGCGGATACATAGCTGTAGTTTGAATCGTCTCTTAGCGCTTCGCCTTCTTCTGTCTGGCTTTCTTCGCGGAAATGGCCACCACAGCTTTCGTTTCGGTTAAGCGCATCCTGGCACATCAACTCACCCAGTTCTATAAAATCAGCCACACGTCCGGCTTTGTCCAGCTCAGGATTCATTTCCTGAATGCCGCCGGGAATGCGCAGATCGCTCCAGAATTCTTTTTTCAGGTCCTGTATTTGCTTTATGGCTTCTTTCAGCCCTTGTTCGTTACGTGCCATGCCGCATTTTTCCCACATGATCTTACCGAGGCGTTTATGAAAACTTTCGGCCGTTTGCTTACCCTGTATGCTCATCAGTTTATGGATGCGCTCGCTTACGGCTTTCTCCGCCGATTCAAATGCTTCATGTGAGGTAGGAATGGGCTTGGTGGCAATTTCATCGGCCAGGTAGTTACCGATGGTATAGGGAATTACAAAATAGCCATCGGCCAGCCCCTGCATCAGCGCTGATGCGCCGAGGCGGTTCGCGCCATGGTCGCTGAAATTAGCTTCTCCCAGGGCATATAAACCTTTCACGGTAGTCATCAATTCATAATCCACCCACAGGCCACCCATGGTATAGTGCACCGCCGGGTAAATGCGCATCGGCACTTCGTAAGGATTTTCGCCGGTAATTTTTTCGTACATGTCGAAAAGGTTACCATATTCTTCCTTCACTACTTCCTTACCCAGTGCAACCAATGTGGCCTGGTCCGGATTTTGGATACCGCGCTTGTTGGCTTCGGCGCGGCCATATTTATTGATGAGGTTAAAACGGAAATCGAGATAGACAGCCTGCTTGGTTGTACCCACGCCATAGCCTGCATCGCAGCGTTCCTTGGCGGCACGGGATGCCACATCGCGGGGCACCAGGTTGCCGAAAGCGGGATAGCGACGTTCGAGATAATAGTCGCGTTCCTCTTCGGGAATATCGTTGGGCTTGCGTGGATCGTTCTTTTGTTTGGGAACCCATATTCGTCCGTCATTGCGCAGCGATTCCGACATCAGCGTGAGTTTGCTTTGGTGATCGCCGGAAACGGGAATACAGGTGGGGTGAATTTGAGTAAAGCAGGGATTGCCAAAGAAGGCGCCTTTTTTGTGGGCCTTCCATGCGGCAGTAACGTTGCTGCCCATCGCATTGGTGGATAAGTAGAAAACGTTGCCATAGCCACCGCTGCAAAGCAATACCGCATGACCGAAATGACGCTCGAGCTCTCCATTCACCAGGTTGCGGGCGATGATGCCGCGCGCTTTGCCATCGATCAATACTACATCGAGCATTTCGTGACGGGCATACATCTTAACGTTGCCCAGCGCCACTTGTC
This sequence comes from uncultured Citrobacter sp., assembly GCA_964395095.1. Taxonomy (GTDB): domain Bacteria; phylum Bacteroidota; class Bacteroidia; order Chitinophagales; family Chitinophagaceae; genus CAYMZZ01. The sequence continues at coordinate 212,100 of CAYMZZ010000008.1, read as the reverse complement.
TTTCCAGAGCCTGGTAGGCGCCAATCAGCAATTGCTGACCCGTTTGCCCGGCCGCATAAAAAGTACGCTTCACCTGTGTACCGCCGAAGGAGCGGTTGTTGAGCAGGCCACCATATTCGCGGGCAAAGGGTACACCCTGTGCCACGCATTGATCAATGATATTGACGCTTACTTCAGCGAGGCGATGCACATTGCCTTCGCGTGCGCGATAGTCGCCCCCCTTGATGGTATCATAAAAAAGACGGAAGACTGAATCGCCATCGTTCTGGTAGTTCTTGGCTGCGTTGATACCACCCTGCGCGGCAATGGAGTGCGCGCGGCGCGGCGAATCCTGGAAACAAAAGGCTTTCACCTGGTAACCCAATTCACCCAGGGCTGCGGCAGCGGAGGCACCGGCCAATCCAGTACCCACAACAATCACTTCGAGCTTGCGCTTATTGGCAGGGTTCACCAGCTTGCAATGTCCTTTGTAATAGGTCCATTTTTCTTCAAGCGGACCGGCGGGAATCTTTGAATCGAGCATACAGCAACTAATTGTTTATGGCGATACAGTATAGTATTTCTGATCCTTGTTTAGAATCAGGAGATCCAACCTAAATAAAAGCTCAGTGGCATCAGCGCAAAGGCGAGCGGCACGATGATGGAAAATCCTGCTCCCAGGGCACTGATCAGCCGGATATATTTATGATTGCTGAGACCCAGGGTGCGGAATGCACTTTGGAATCCGTGCAATAAATGCCAGGCTAATGAAATACATCCAATAATATAAAGGATTACAACCAGCAGATTGTTTTGGAAAACGACCATCATTTCGGAATAGAGGTCGTGATGCCCGGGATCATAGCTTGCGGGAGGCAGGCCGGTGATGCGGGAAGGCACCCAGAAATGGCCAATATGCATGATCAGGAAAAAAAGCAACAAGGTTCCCAGCAAGCCCATGCTGCGGCTATACCATTTACTACCCCTATTGCCCATAGGAATAGCATAACCCTGCCGACGCTTGGCGCGATTCTGAAACTCGAGCACGAAGCCCTGGATGATATGCAACAGAAAACCGGCAAAAAGACCCACTTCAAGGATGCGTGGCACAGCATTGGACCCCATAAAATGGGCGGCCCGGTTAAACATTTCGCCACCATCATTCGCCCATATACAGGCGTTCAAACCCACATGCACTATCAGGAAAAGCACCAGGAAAATTCCCGTTAAACTCATTACCAGCTTCTTGCCAATCGCGGAAGTAAATAGTGTGGACCATTTCATATGCAGTACAAAGTGGTTGATAAATTTTTGCAAAAATAACGTTGCATGGGCAAAGAATGATAAAAAGTTTTGGGTCAATGCAAGCGGGCCATTTGCTCATTATCTATTTTTCTGAACAAATGAAAGGGTTTGTAAGTTCGCCAGTTTTCCAGTTCCACCAACTCAATATACTGATGAAGCCGGGCCTGTTTAAAATCATACTGCGTCTGCGCAGGCATATTTAAACAAACCACCCATCCATTATTCTCGCTTACTTCTTCCAGCAACTCTTCATAATAATCGCAGCCATCGCTGTGAAAATTTAGTACATTCTCTCCTATCAATATGAACTTATAGATGCGCTCATACATAAATTTATCCAGTACTTCTCTTTTTAGCTCCATGATATCATTCTCCACGGCATCGTTCCATTCGCCTATCAATTCGAGCACGGCATAGCCTTCATCATAGTCGGCGATCAGCACTTTCAGGTAGAGCGTGCGGCTTCCGAAATCGTCCCATTGTGGATGGATATAGTAATTATATACGGTAAGGGAATATTCAAATTCCGAATAGTCTCTTCCATAAAAGGGCGACCGCAGATCTTCTTCACTCACATAAATATGTCGCCAATTATAGTATGGTTCCAGGGTATGCATTTACCCTGCAAAGATACGCCCGCTTTTACAGCAGGAAAACCGTGAGCTTACTGGCCGCGCAGAATTTTTTTCAATTGCGTATAATCGGGTTCCATTGGAATACTGTTTTTCGGTAGTCCTTTGCGCCTGGCCAGCTCCGGGGGCAGGGCAACTTCTTCGCCCAGCGCGGCTTTTATGGCATCCGGAAATTTTACAGGATGGGCCGTTTCGAGGAAGATTCCCTGTTGCCCGGGATGATGTTGAAGGTAGCGCTTCAATGACCGGTAAGCGACGGCGCCATGAGGATCGGCCAGGTAATGATGCTCCCGCTTTAGTTCACGGATGGCTTCGAGGGTTGCTTCATCACTTACCCTGTCGGCCGACACAAATTGCTTCAATACATGATCCTGATGCCCCATCATTTCGAGTAGGCGAACAAAATTGCTGGGGTTACCCACATCCATGGCATTGCTCCAGGTAGCGATGCCCGGCCGGGGTTTCCAATCTCCCGTTTCAAAGTAGTCCGGCACAATATCATTGCTATTGCAGGCGGCAATAAAATGCCGGATGGGCAAACCGGATTGCATGGCCAGGATGCCGGCACAAATATTACCAAAATTGCCACTGGGTACTGATACAACAGGAGGCTCCTTAGTGGGATCCCATTGCCTGAGCGCGAGGAAATAATAAACCTGTTGCGGTAACCAACGTGCCACGTTGATGCTATTGGCCGAACTGAGTACATGTGTTTCCTGCAATTCCGGATCGGCAAATGCCTGCTTCACCAATTGCTGGCAATCATCAAAATTGCCTTCCACTTCCAATGCTTTCACATTGTTGCCCAGGGTGGTCATTTGCATTTCCTGCACCGGGCTCACTTTTCCTTTGGGATAAAGAATTATTACTTCGGTGCCGGGCACTTTATAAAATCCATCGGCCACGGCACCCCCTGTATCACCCGATGTAGCTACCAGTATGGTTACTTTTCTTTTCTCGTTCTTTAAAAAATAACCCAGGCACCGGCTCATGAACCGGGCGCCCACATCCTTGAAGGCCAGGGTAGGACCATGAAATAACTCAAGACTGTACACCGATTCGCCCAGCGATCGCAAGGGAATGGGGAATGACAGGGTTTCGGTTACTATTTGCCGTAATACTGCTTCCGGCATGGCTTCGCCTATATAGGGCTTCATTACGCTATAGGCAATTTCGCTGTCAGGCAAAACTGCCAGGTTGCGCAACAAAGATTCTTCCTGCTGCGGAATATATTCCGGAAAATAAAGTCCTTTGTCGGCAGGCTGTCCCTGCAGGGTAGCCTGGCGAAAATCAACTATGGGCGACTGGCGGTTGGTACTGTAATAATTCACTATGCAGGTATTTGACTGGGAGAAATATTTTTGTTTTCGAGCTGCACACCTTGCTGTGCTATTCGGGTTACATACGTATGGTAATCGATGCCGATTCTTTCATACACATCGCTCATGCTTTGGGCAACGGCTTCGGCGGTATGTTTGTCGCGGCTCAGCATAAAAATAGACGGCCCCGATCCGGAGATACCACCACCGAGCGCGCCGGCATCCCTTGATCCTCTCTTCACTTCCTCGAAACCCGGAATCAGAATACTCCGAATGGGTTCAATGATCACGTCTTCGAGCGAGCGGCCAATGAGGTCGTAGTCGCCATTTAAAAATCCCGTGACGAGCCCGGCGATATTTCCCCATTGCCGGATGGCATCCTTGAGCAGTACCTGCTGCCGTAGGATCTGACGGGCGTCGCTGGTGCGCACTTCAATTTGCGGGTGTACCACGGATACATAAAGTTCCGGAAAGCGCAGGGAGATAATATCGAGTGGATGGATGGACCGGATGAGACTGATGCCTCCCATCAGGCAGGGCGCAATATTGTCGGCATGCTTTACGCCCGAGGCCAGCTTTTCGCCCTGCATGGCCAGTTGCAGCAATTCCTCCTGCGAAAAAGGATTCCCCATCAGCCATTGAGCACCCATGGCCGCACCCGCCGCACTGGCGGCACTGGAGCCAATGCCGCTACCCGGCTTTATTTTTTTTTCAATGCTCACCCGGATGCCCCTGGTGGATCCGGTTTTTTCCAATGCTGTTAACAACACTACACCTGCCACATTTTTCTCCGGCTCTACCGGCAGGCCATAGTTGTCGAAGTTCTGGATCTTAACGCCCGGCTCATCCATCCATTCAAACTCCATACGGTCGCAGGGGGCTTCCAGGGCAAGGCCCAGGATATCGAACCCACAGACCAGGTTGGCCACCGTGCCCGGCGCATGAAGAACTATTTTTTCTGAATCCATTGTACTAATGCTTAAGGTTTAATGTATGTCACCATCAGGCGGAGCGAAGGATGTCGGCAAAAACACCACTGGCCGTAACTTCCGCGCCGGCCCCGGCACCTTTTATTACCAGGGGCTGCTCGCTGTAGCGATCGGTATAGAACAGAACGATATTATCCTTGCCGTATAAATGATAGAGGTCATGCGCCGGTTGTATGGGCTGCAAGCCCACACGGGCCTTGCCTTCATCAAAACTGGCAACAAACTTGAGCTTGCATCCTTCGGCCTGGGCCTTCTCGAATAGCTGCCGGAAATGCGCTTCTTCCCGGCCCATTTGCGTATAAAAATCATCTACCGAACCCTGCATACAGCTTTCGGGCATGAAGGAGTTATTGCTGATGTCCTGCATTTCCAGGGCATGTCCGCTTTCCCTGGCCAGGATCATGATCTTACGCATAACGTCGGTACCACTGAGATCGAGACGGGGATCGGGTTCTGTGTAACCCTCCTCCTGTGCCTGTCGCACCACTTCTGCAAAGGGACGGCTGCCATCGTAATGGTTGAAGACAAAATTGAGGGTACCGCTTAATACCGCCTCTATCCGATGAACCCGATCGCCGCTGCGCAATAAATCGTTGAGGGTGGCAATAACAGGCAGTCCGGCGCCCACATTGGTTTCGAACAGGAACTGGCAGTTATACGCTGAAGCCAGTTGTTTGAGTTTTTTATAATAATCGAGCGAACCCGAGGCGGCAATCTTGTTGCAGGCCACCACCGAAATGCTTTTACCGAGCAGCCGGTCGTACACGGCCGCTACGTTTTCATTGGCGGTTACGTCTACAAAAATGGAATTGCGCAGGTTTTTCTGCACCACCAGGTTTACAAATGCATCGAGATCGGCCGGTTCTCCCTGGCTCAATTCCTCCTTCCAGCGGCCAGGCTCTATTCCTTCATCGCGAAAGAGCATGTGGCGGCTATTGCTCAATCCCACCACGCGCAGTTGCAGACGCATCTGCTCCTGCAGAAACCGGGTCTGCTGGGCCAACTGGGCGAGCAGGCGAGCTCCCACATTGCCGGCGCCGGCTATAAAGAGGTTGATTTGTTTATAACTGGTTTCAAAAAACTCTTCGTGCAGCACGTTGATGGCTTTGCGCACATCACGTGTGGCAATGACAGCGGATATATTTTTTTCAGATGATCCCTGCGCGATAGCGCGGATATTGATCGCGTTCTTACCCATGGCGCTGAACATGCGCCCGCTGATGCCGGGATGACTTTTCATTTGTTCGCCCACCAACGCTACAATGGAGAGATCCGATTCAATAAGCAGGGGATCCACTTTTCGCAATTGTATTTCGTGGGCGAATTCCGCATCCACCACTTCGCGCGCCCGGTTGGCCTCGGCTGCATCTACGGCTACGCAAATGGAATGCTCGGAGGAGCTTTGCGTGATCAGGATTACGTTGATGCGTTCGCTGCTGAGCGCTTCGAATAGGCGCTTCGAAAAACCGGGTATACCCACCATGCCACTACCTTCGAGGCTCAGCAGCGCAATATGGTTGATGCTCGAAATGCCGCGTACAATATTTCCGTTTTGATGTGGATTGGCTTCAATTAGGGTTCCTTCATCGCCGGGCGCAAAGCTGTTTTTGATCCATACGGGAATGCCCTTACTCATCACGGGTTGAATGGTGGGTGGGTAAATGACTTTGGCTCCGAAATGGGAAAGCTCCATCGCCTCCTGGTAGGATATATGCGGTATCAGTTTGGCATTGGCCGTGAGGCGGGGATCGGCGGTCATCATTCCACTTACGTCGGTCCATATCTCGAGCACGCTTGCCTGTAAAGCAGCGGCCAGTATGGCGGCGGTGAAATCGGATCCTCCACGACCCAGTGTGGTGGTCACCCCCTCTTCGTTGGCCGCGATAAATCCCGGCAAAACAAATACCGATGATGAACTATTGAAAAAATAGTCCCTGATATTATTGTCGGTAACAGCATAGTTTACCTGTGCATGGGTAAATCTTGAATCAGTACGGATTAGCTCACGGGCATCTTTCCATTCGTTGTCCAGTCCGTCGTACTGGCACCTGGCAGCCAGTAGTTGTGAGCTGAGCCATTCCCCATAGCTGGCGATGCGGTCCTTACTGCGGGCGGTAAGCTCGCGCAGCAGGTAAATACCGTTACAGAGGTCTTCGAGTTCATTACAGGATTTCTTCACGAGGCTTAGCCATTGGCTTTGGTTCGATACGGGTATCAGCTCCTTTACCGCCTGCATGTGGCGACGTTCCAACTCGGCCAGCTTATCGGCATAGGCCGGATCGCCGGCGGCCGCCTGTGTTGCTGCCTGCAACAACAGGTCGGTTACTCCTCCCATAGCGGAAGCTACCACTACCGTTTTACCTTTTAAAGAAGCTTGTTTTATAATGGAGGATACGCGGGCTATATTTTCGGCATTGGCGACACTGGTTCCACCAAATTTGAGCACTTGCATTCGATGCGGAATTAATTGATGAAGGGAAGTAAGATTCAGAAAAGAGGATAGGGACAAAAGAGTCCGTTCACTCAGGCGGCCACAAGGGCCCATTGGATGGTATGGAAATGTACAACCCTTAACGGGTTGTAATACCTGTTGTAATGGTAATGGTGGAAACAATAGCAGCATCGGCCGTGAAGAATTCCGGCGCTTGGTGGAAGATGCTGATATAGTGTTTAGACGCTGTCATGAATCGATAGCGACACAATATACAAACTAATGATGAATTGAAAAATTATTTGTCTACCGATTCAGTAGCCTTTTTCACGCTGCCATGTTCCAATAACAGTTGTTTGGCTTTTTCGTAATCTGTCAATTGCAGTCTTTGCATCAGCATTTTAACGCCGCGATCCACGAGTTTTTCATTGGTGAGCTGCATGTTCACCATCTTATTATCCTCTACCCGGCCCAACTGTATCATGGCAGTAGTGGAGATCATATTAAGGACGAGTTTTTGCGCGGTACCGCTTTTCATGCGCGTGCTGCCAGTTACAAATTCGGGACCCACAATTACTTCTATGGGAAAATCGGCGGCGGCGCTCAGGGGCGAATCCGGATTGCAGGAAATGCTTCCCGTAACAATGCCATGCTTACGGCATTCTTCCAGTGCGCTGATTACATAAGGCGTGGTGCCGCTGGCGGCGATGCCGATAACAACATCTTTATTACTGATATCGTAATATTTCAGGTCTTTCCAGCCCTGCTCTTTATCGTCTTCCGCAAATTCCACCGCGGTGGTAATAGCTTTGTCGCCTCCCGCAATTACGCCTACCACCAACCCGTATGGCACGCCATAAGTGGGCGGACATTCACTGGCGTCCACCACAGCCAGCCTGCCGCTGGTACCGGCGCCGATATAGAAAAGCCGGCCACCCATCAACATTTTGTCACTCACCACTTCCACCAATTTTTCAATCTGGGGAATGGCTTTTTGTACCGCTCCGGGTACCACATGGTCTTCCTTATTGATATTGCTGAGTAGTTCAGCAATGCTCATTTTTTCCAGGTGATGATACTGACTTGTTTGCTCCGTAATTTTTTCAAATGCCATACTAACGCTCTTTAGCTGTGGTATTCTATCAATCCACTCATTGGTTTTTTAAGTACAATCCCCAGTTGAAATTCGTAGGCATTACAGAGGTCCTGCAACACATCGCGGAACCCATAAGCCACGCCGCCCACAAAGTTCACGGGCATTTGCCATATTTCCCGGTATTTACATAAATGATTGAAGAAAAAGTCATTGAGTCCGTCTTCAATGATATTCTCAATCATGAAATGGCCACGATTCTCGGCCAGGAATTTGGCGAATCCCGCCAAATATCGGTTAGGCAGCGGTTTTTTATAAACATTCTCGAGAATTTCTGTGGTATTGGTCATATAAGTGAGGTCGAAGCGGCCGCGAAGTTCTTCGTCAAAAGTACCATACAGGTAATATTGCAGTACTTTTTTTCCAAGATAGGCGCCGCTGCCTTCATCGCCGAGCACATAACCCAGCCCGGGGCTATTCTTGACCATTTTCTTCCCATTATAAAAGCAGGAATTGGAACCGGTACCCAGGATACAGGCGATACCTTTCTCATGGCCGCAAAGGGCGCGGGCAGCCGCCAGCAGATCGTGGGTTACATCCACCTTTGCCTGCGGCAACTGGCTTCTGATGGCTTTGGCGACACTACGCGCGTTTGCCGGATTGGCGCAACCCGTTCCGTAGTAGAAAACTTCATCGATCCGCTCACCCCTGATTTTGGGTATCAGCTCTTTTTTCAGCAGTTCGCTGATCTGGGTGGTATCGAGGAAATAAGGAGAGATTCCCTGGGTGGTGATGGTTTTTGTTTTTCCTGCGCCTACCAGGCTCCATTCAGCCTTGGTGGCCCCACTGTCAGCGATCAGAATATTTTTAGCCATGATAAATAAAATATGTAGAAAGCATTGGCTTACCGTTCATCTAAAAACCGGCTTTAGGCAGTTCTTAACAGGAAGGGAAAAACGGAAACTATGAACTTTTATCTATTTTGCGTCAAATTTGCGTAAAGATAGATGATGGGCAATAAAAAATTACAGGTTTGGTTACCCCTGCTCTTTTCCATGGTGATGATCCTGGGTATGTTTTTTGGTTATCGGCTCGCCGGTGGCCGTGAGTTTCTGAAAACCGGCCGACAAAGTTCATTGCAGGAAACGCTCGACCTGATACGACTGCACTATGTGGATGCCGTGAACGTTGACTCCCTGCAGTCGGGCGCCATCCAGGATATTATGAACCAGTTGGATCCCCACTCGGTTTATTTTCCGCCAGTGCAGGTGCAGCAGGCCAATGAAGACCTGGAAGGACAGTTTGATGGTATTGGCGTGGAGTTCAATATTTTTAAGGATACCGTACACGTGATGTATGTGGTGCCGGAAGGGCCCAGCGATAACGCGGGACTCCAGATCGGCGACCGCATCCTGGCCGTCAACGATTCATCGCTCACCAGCCCCGGCATTTCGTCCGACAAAATCAAGGAATTTATTCGCGGCCGTTCCGGCAGCCTCGCGAGGTTGAGCATTTTGCGCAAGGGTACAAAAATGGATGTAGAGGTAGCCCGTGGGGCTATTCCTGTCCCGTCTATCGACGCATCGTATATGATCAATGAGCGCACAGGCTATATCAAGTTGAATAAGTTTACACAAAGAAGCTACGAGGAATTTATGGCAGCACTGGAGAACCTCCAGTCGCAGGGCATGAAGGAGTTGATCTACGATTTGCGGGGCAATGGCGGTGGATTTATGAATGAAGCTTTTGATATGGCCGATGAGTTTTTATCAGGCGATAAACTGGTGGTGTACACCGAAGGCGCCAATAGCCGGAAAGAAGAATACCGTTGCAGGCGTCCCGGTTTGTTTGAAGAAGGCAAGCTGGTAATCCTGATTGATGAAACATCTGCCAGCGCCAGCGAAGTACTGGCCGGTGCACTGCAGGACTGGGACCGCGCCATCGTGTTGGGCCGCCGTAGTTTTGGTAAGGGGCTGGTGCAATTGCAATACAACCTGACCGACGGGTCGGCTATTCGCCTCACCACCGCACGATACTATACGCCCCTGGGCAGGAGTATACAAAGACCCTACGATAAAGGTAAGAAAGTGTATATGGATGAATTGTGGGAACGGTACAACAACGGAGAAGTATTGTTTGCCGATTCCAATAAAGTGAGCAATGGAAAACGCTATATCACACCTGGAGGCGATACGCTCTATGGTGGCGGGGGCATAATGCCCGATGTGTTTGTATCCATCGATACCAGCAGTTATCCGCGACAGATCAACCAGCTCTTTTTGAGTGGCCGGGTCAACAATTTTGTATACCGATTTTACTTGCAGCACCGCGACGAAATAGATAAGCTGGAATCGTTAAACGCGTTTGAGCAGCGATTTGCCAACAGGCAGGATATGTGGACGGGTTTTGCCCAGGAAATGGCGGATGAAAATATAGAACTCCCGGGTTTGAATGATAGTACCCGTCAATCGCTCGAAAGGCGGATGACGGCATTCCTGGCACGCTTTCGCTGGCGCAATACCGGTTATTTTCAGATCATGAATAAGGAGGAAAAAGAAGTGCAGCGGGCACTGGAACTTCTGAAATAAGTTATGGAGTGTATTCGGTAAAATGAAAGACCGGAAAAACAGTGGCGATCATGCTTTATCGCTTTGCTTTTCCGGTCTTTTCTATTGAAGCAGGCTGATGAGCCCGGAGGAATTTATTTCTTTCCCACATTTTCATCCCACCACTTCTTCTCCATTTTATAGGATCCGAAGAGCCCAAGGCCTCCGCCGATGGCGATCAGGGCAAAATAGATGGGCACATTCCTGTCGTCGTCGTAGTAGCGATTATTGCCCGTACTGTACAACACATAATTGTCGAGAAAATAAGCGAGGAACAGTCCCATGCCGGCACCCACCAGCAGCAGGGCCCATTTCAGGTTCTTATAAGGAGCCGGGCGATCGGCAAACTCCTTGGGGTTCATTCCTTTTTCAATCATCGCCAGGTTTTGACGGGTTTTCAGGTAGTAGATACCGAAGATCATCGCGAAACCGCCTGCAAATATGGTAACGGGTACCAAAACTTCTGCGCCACTCATAGTTTTAAATTTTTATCCGCCGGAGCGGGGTGGTTTTAATTAAGTTGTTTGTATCTATGACTACCGGTTTTTCGATCAGGTTACAGGAAAATTTGAGAATTTGGGAATTTGTGAATTTGGGTATTTGGGGGTTACCTTATTACAAACCAGTTCACAAATTCACAAATTCCCTAATTTGCCTTCCCCCATTTCTTCTTCCGGCTGCTCAAATACTGATCGAGCAGGAATAGTCCCAGGATCATATTTAGCATCATGAATGCATTGATATAGTTATTGTTGAAGAAGACACTGTAATTTAAATTGGAGATATCAATCGGGAGTTTGGTTTCGGTGCCAGATGAGAAATCAATCTGACCAAACCCGTATGCGAGGAACCCCACAATCATACTCACGAAGAAAATGGCCAGACCCCGGATGATGTTTTTATTGATATAGCTGCGGGTGGCCGGAGCTATATGCTGGCGGGCAATTTCATCCATTACGTTTTTTGTGAAGCGCATGGAAGGCTCATCCAGCTCATCGCTCACCAGCAATTGCTTCACTTCCATCAGTTCCTCGTATTTCAGCCGCCATTCGGCATCATCCCGAATGAGTTGCTCTATCACGGACTTTTCCGCCGAATCGCTCAGACCGTCCAGGTAATCCCAGAGCCGGGCCTCCATGTTTTGTTCCGTATGCATAGTGCTCAATTTACAGGTTAATGCAGGTCTTTCAACTCCCTGCTGAAATGCTTTTCCATTTTCTCCTTTAGCCGGGTCCTTGCCCGGTGCAGCCGCACTTTGGCGGTATTGGGCTCTATTCCCAAAATCTGCGCGATCTCTTCAAGGCTTTGCTCTGCCTTGTAAAACAGGGTAATGATTTCCGCATCATCCGGTGCCAGCAGGGCAATTGCTTTGGTGACCATCACCTGTCTCGATTTCTGCTCCACCTGGTTGGCGGCCATGCCCGAATCCTGGCTATCGGCCTGCTCAAATACCCGCTCATTATCCAGCGAATGCAACTCCTGCTTTTTCTTACGCAGAAAACTCAGGCAGCTACTGTTTACGATCGTGTAAAGCCAGGTGCTGAACTTGCTCGCCCCCCTGAAATCGGCCAGTGCCCGATAAGCTTTTACAAATACATCCTGTGCCACTTCTTCCGCATCTTCCCGGTTCTTCAGCATGCGCATGGCAAGCGTGAAAACAAAATTCTGATAACGGCCTACCAACTGGGCATAGGCCTGCTGATCGCCTTTCACTACGAGGCTGATAATCTCGATATCAGAGGTTGAAGTGGACATGCATGAGGTTAGACTACTTGTTAGGCGATGAGGTTACAGGGGAACATTTGGGAATTTGAGAATTTGGGGATTTGGGAATTTGAGTTATTATTTAATTATATATAAAGTTCATATAAATTTACAAATCACCGAATTACAAATTTTCAAATGAGCCTTATCAAAGGGTTCTAACTCAAGGCAAGAAACCCTGCCTGCGCATCTGCCAGCTTATGCGGCTTTTGCCCGGGGCAATTTGCTACATTTGCAGACTCTAACACTTGTAAGTATTTATGGATATCAAGCAGAATATTTTAGAAACTATCGGCAATACGCCCATGATTCGCCTCAACAAAGTTGCGAAAGATTTTCCCTGCATGGTGCTCGCCAAGGTAGATTATTTTAATCCGGGCAATTCCATCAAGGATCGCATGGCGCTGAAAATGGTGGAAGTGGCCGAAAGGGAAGGCAGGTTAAAGCCCGGTGGTACCATCATTGAATGTACCAGCGGCAATACGGGTATGGGGCTGGCCCTGGCCGCCGTGGTAAAAGGCTACAAGTGCATTTTTGTTACCACCGATAAGCAATCCAAGGAAAAAGCAGATATCCTGAAGGCCGTGGGCGCAGAAGTAATTGTATGTCCCACCAATGTAATGCCCGAGGATCCGAGGAGTTATTACAGTGTAGCCAAGCGTCTCGCGCAGGAGATACCTAATTCCTATCATTTCAATCAATATGATAACCTGGCCAACCGCCTCGCACACTATGAAAGCACCGGCCCGGAAATCTGGAAGCAAACGGACGGTAAGATTACGCACCTCGTATGCACGGCCGGAACGGGTGGCACCATTACCGGCACGGCCCAGTACCTGAAAGAAATGAATCCGAATATACAAATCTGGGCGATTGATGTATTTGGATCGCTGCTCACCAAATATTTCCGCACCGGCGAAGTGGATATGAACGAAGTTCATCCCTATATCAGCGAAGGATTCGGCGAAGACTTTGTGCCCGCCAACTATGATATGCGCGTGATTGATCATTTTGAGCAGGTAACGGATAAGGACGGCGCCATCATGGCACGCAGGCTGGCCAAGGAAGAAGGGCTGTTTTGTGGGTATAGTGCCGGCAGTTGCTTCCAGGGTTTGCTGCAATTGCGAAATCGCCTGAAGAAGGACGACCTGGTGGTTTGTATTTTTCACGACCATGGCAGCCGCTATGTGGGCAAGATCTATAACGACCAGTGGATGATTGAACGTGGGTTTCTGGAAGTGAAAACATTTCGCGATGTGGTGAGCGCCCGGGGTGCCAAGCGACTGATAACAGTTGGGCCGGAACAAACCGTGGCGGAAACCGTGGAACTGATGAAAAAATATGATATTGAACAGGTGCCCGTCATGAATGGCGATGGCATAATGGGTACCATCAGCGAAACCGGTCTATTCCAGAAAATCTTCGAGAATCCCGATATCAAACAGGCTACGGTGCAGGAAGTGCTGGAGCCTGCGCTTCCTCTTGTTGCCTTCGACACGCCCGTAGAGAAGCTCAGCCGACTCATCAACCGCGACAATGGTGCGGTGCTGGCCAAAGATGAAGCGGGCAATTTTCATATTGTTACCAAATATGATGTGCTGCAGGCAATGGGGTAGTTTTGAGTTTTAAGTTGTAAGTTTTAAGTTTTAAGTAGTTGGCTATCGGTTGTGTTTACCTCCAAACAACTCCAGCAGCCTAACTCTAAATATGATCCAGTGGGTTATTTGTTTTGGGAACCCAGCACTTAAAACTTAAAACTTACAACTTACAACTCTCCCTAACGTAGAATTACTATCGCTTTCTTACTACCAATGCAGGAAATACTGTAAAAAATAATGGGGTGGTTTTGCTCTATTTTGTTAAGGGTACGTCAATTATTTTTGTTGCAGAAGTTGATTGATAGCTAATCAATCCAGATCCAATCCTTGTTTAACCGAAAATGCCGTCCAATAACCTATTTGAAACCCCAATCCGTTGAAAAACCAGTAAAGTCCAGTATCAGTCAACTTCTATTTTTTTAAATCCTGAAAAACCGTCCCGTTTAGATCCTGATCCTTAGAAAAACCACCAAGTCCTGAAAAACCACCAAGTCCTGAAAAACCAAAATCCAAGATCCAAGATTCGAAAAACCAAAATCCAAGATCCAAGATCCGAAAAACCGATCCAATCCGATTCCTTGAAAAACACGCAAGTGTCACCGTGTCCAAATCCATGAAAAGTTATTAGTCCGGAACCCTCCTGCTAATCTTTAAATCGTCCCGATGAAAAGCTTAGCAGGAGGCGCGGTGATCTTCTCCCCCGCCTTATCCTTTTTCCTTTTTTACAACAAAGCCTCCTATATTGCAGTGACCCATTTTTTCACTGCGCATGCTCATTTGCACTGACCCTTCCGGTTTTACCATTTCTTTAGCCCATCCTGCCCGGCGAATCATTTCGCTGGTGCCTTCGCTCACTGAATTGTTATACGACCTGGGCCTTGAGGAAGAAGTATGTGGTATAAGTAAATTTTGCATTCACCCTGATCATTGGTTTCGCAGCAAAACAAGAGTGGGTGGCACCAAGAATCCCCATCTCGAACGTATCCGGCTTTTAGAGCCGGATCTTATCATCGCCAACCGGGAAGAAAACCGGAAAGAAGATATCCTTGCCTTGCGCACCAATATCCCGGTTTACACCAGTGAAATTGCCAGCCTTGAAGAAAATAAGGATGCTGTGCTCAGCATTGGCAAACTGACCGGCCGTAGCAGTAGAGCCAGGGAGATAGTGATGCAAATAGAGGGCGCTGTTGCTGCCTGGCAAAATGAATGGCAACAAATCCGGTCTTCATCCGATTTTCCTTTTGCCAATAATCCCTCCGTAGTTTACCTGATCTGGCGCCAGCCCTATATGTCGGTGGGCAGCGATACTTATATCCATAGCCTCCTGCAACTGGCCGGATTCCGGAATTTTATGGGCGAGTCACAACGGTATCCGGAACTTGACTTGCAGCAATTGCAGTCCAATCCGCCCGACATAGTTATGTTATCCTCGGAGCCCTACCCTTTTAAGCCCCTTCATCATGAAGAGATTCAGACCCTGCTTCCCCAATCACTGATTATTCCCGCCGATGGTGAACTATTTTCCTGGTATGGTAGCCGACCCTTGCAGATTTTACAGGGATTCAGGCGGCTTTGGACAGAAATACTGACTAAGATTAACGAACGATAGCCAGTAGTAAAATGTTGATTTTGAAAGGTCAAATGGAGTATATTAGCGGCGCTTAACGATTGTATGCCTGCCAACCCCTTTTTATCATTCATTAAAAGATGCACTGCTTACATGAAAAAGTACAAAGCCGGAGTATTGTTTGGCGATGATCTGACTGCTCTCTATCAGGATGCCAAGGAAAACCAATTTGCCCTCCCTGCCGTAAACACCATCGGCACCAACAGCATTAATGCTACCCTGGAAACGGCCGCTAAGGTGAACTCACCTGTGATTATCCAGTTTTCAAACGGGGGCGCCCAATTCATCGCAGGCAAGGGAATGCCCAACGATAAACTGCAGGCCAATATAGCAGGTGCCATTTCTGGCGCCCTGCATATCCATAATGTGGCTCAATACTATGGCGTGCCGGTGGTTTTGCATACCGACCATGCCTCGAAAAAATGGCTGCCCTGGATCAGCGGACTGATCGACGCAGGGGAACAATTTTTCAAAGAAAAGAAACAGCCTCTCTTCAGCTCGCATATGCTCGACCTCAGCGAAGAGAGCCTCGAAGAAAATATCAGCACTTCAGTAGCCTATTACCAGCGTATGCAACCGCTGGGTATGGGTATTGAGATTGAACTGGGTGTTACCGGTGGTGAGGAAGATGGTGTTGACAACACCGATGTGGAAAATTCCAAGCTTTATACCCAACCGGAAGATGTGGCTCATGCTTACACCGAGTTGAAAAAAGTGGGAGAACGCTTTACCGTGGCCGCGGCATTTGGGAATGTACACGGAGTGTACAAGCCTGGTAATGTTGAGCTTCGTCCTGTGATCCTCCACAATAGCCAGGAGTATATCGCCAAGAAGTTCAACACGGCCGATCCCAAGCCCGTATATTTCGTGTTTCATGGAGGCAGCGGCTCGCCGCAGCATCAGATCCGCGAAGCCATTGGGTATGGGGCCATCAAAATGAATATTGATACCGACCTGCAATGGGCTTTTTGGGAAGGAGTGCTCGACAATTACAAAAAACATGAAGGCTACCTGCAGGGGCAATTAGGCAATCCCGAAGGAGAAGATAAGCCCAACAAAAAATATTACGATCCCCGAGTATGGCTTCGCAAGGGCGAAGAAACATTTATCAAGCGACTTGAGCAGGCGTTTGAGGATTTGAATTGTATTGGCAGAAACGGTTAAAACGTTTTTTGGTTTAAGGTTTAGGGTTTAAGGTTTAAGGTTTAATTTTTGCCTTAAACTTTAACCCCTAAACTTTAAACTCTCATTTATTGCAATCGGCTATCCAATTCCCTTTGCATTCTTTCTGTGAATTCTTTGTTCCAAACGGTCCAGTGGTTGGCACCGGGGATCAGTTCAGCTACCAGCGGAATACCTGCCTGCCTGGCTTTTGCTGCAAATGCTTCAACCGATTTTTGCAATAAAAAATTATCCTCCGCTCCCGCAAATACATGCATCTTCGAGGCGTTTTTTATAAGGTTGCTTTTATTTTTCAGGAGCAATTTGCCCAGATCATAAGCCTCCCATTTCTTCACCAGCTTCGCATTTAGTTTGCCGGTTTGCCGGTCGAAAATCCGGGCTGGTTTACCGTCCTTGTCGCGAACGCCAAACTCGGCCTCGAAGGACTGCATTTGCCCCCCATCGCCCATGAAATCTTCAAACTGCATAAACTTCTTTGTGGTGGACAATGGCTTCCCTTCCACAAAAAAGAAAGGCCGCTCCTTACCTGCCGCATCGTAAAAGATATTGGCATTTTTCTCATAAATATTTACACCCGTAAAATTGCTGAAGTCGACAGGGTCGGGCGATACGGCCCAGCAGGCCCCAAAGGAATCGGGATAATGCATCTGGAGCCAGAGGGCGGCGTATCCACCGGAACTTTGACCCACCACAAAATGATGTGCGGTATTATTCGTGATCCGGTAACCTGATGCCAGCCAGGAGCGAAACTCTGTCACCAGCGCTTTACCCCAGGGGCCATTAACACGCGAATCCACAAAAGCATGCAGCCCAAAAGGCGTTTGCGTTTCAGGATTCAGGTACACATAAATTTTTTCCTTTCCCATACCCACACCATAACGGTCGGTGGCAAACTTTTGCAAAGCGTCGTAGTGCGTGCCGCCCCAGCCCGGAATGATGTATACAACCGGAAAGCGCCGGGTGCTGTCGGTATAATAGGATGGCGGAAGTATTACTGCCCCTTTCACCTGTACGGTTCGGCCATGAAAACGCGATAATAATTCGCTGCGCATCACGGCCAGCTTTACCGTGGGCGTTTCCCGAAACGGGCGCTCCCCAAACCGGCTGTTGATATAAAGATGAATTTCCTTCTTTTCACCTTCCCTGATTTCCACTTTTGCATCTCTGCGCGCATACAGATTGTGCGGCGCCATTGTGTTGCTTCTTTCCTCCGTATTCACATCCATGACGGCCGAAAACTTGTACCAGCCTGGCTTTATTTGTGCCAATGAGCCGGGATAACCCGCCTCCTTTCCTTCAAATACCTGCACGGTTCCCGCCTTCCAATCCTTTAGATCCTGGTGAAAGGTGGGTGAGGGATGGAAAGGATCAGGATCCATTACCGGCTTGCTGGTATCCGGCTGCGAAAAGATATAGAGCCGACCGGTCAGCGAATCCTGAATGGCACTGTCGAGGTGCACAAAAATCTTCAAAGGCTGCGCCGAAACACCGGTGATAATTACAACAAGGAAGAGCAGTATAATGGAAGGCCGTGCCATCGTTTTATTTTAAAAATACCATGAGGCTACTGGATGCGCTTAGGAACTTGTTTGAATTGCCTGTTTTGCTGCGCGGATTGATTCCTTTTTGATACGGGTGGCTCCGCTTACCTGGTAGAACCTGTTTTGGTAAAAACGCTTTACATTTGCGAACAATTGTTCGTTTTAAACGATTGCTTACCAAAATCATCAAACCATGTCATTGAACAAGATTGAACAGTTGCTGGGCGACAAGGCGGCCTGGCTGCTGGAACACAAATCGTCGTGTATTTCGCGGGATCTCTTGCATTTGCCCGGTCCCGATTTCCTCGAAAGGGTATGGCTGAGTTCGGACCGCAACCCCCAGGTATTGCGCAACCTGCAATCCATGTATGATCATGGCCGTCTCGGTGGTACGGGCTATCTCTCCATTTTACCCGTGGATCAGGGTATTGAACACAGTGGCGGAGCCAGCTTCGCGAAAAATCCCATCTATTTTGATCCGGAAAATATCATCAAACTGGCCATGGAAGGCGGTTGCAACGCGGTTGCCACCACCTATGGCGGGTTGGGCATGCTGTCGAGAAAATATGCGCACCGCATACCCTTTATTGTAAAGATCAATCACAATGAATTTCTTACTTACCCGAATAAGTTCGACCAGGTGATGTTTGCCTCCATCAGGGCCAGTTGGAACCTGGGTGCGGCTGCCGTGGGCGCCACTATTTATTTTGGTAGTGATGAATCGACACGGCAGATACAGGAAGTGAGCCGTGCTTTTGAAATGGCGCATGAACTGGGCATGGCCACCATACTCTGGTGTTATCTGCGCAATCCGGCTTTTAAGAAAGAGGGGGTGGACTACCATGTTTCAGCCGATCTTACCGGACAGGCCAACCATCTCGGTGTTACCATTGAGGCAGATATCATCAAACAAAAATTGCCTGAAAACAATGGGGGCTATCTCGCCCTTAATACCAAAGAATCAGCTTACGGTAAACACGATAAAAGAGTGTATTCAGAATTGAGTTCCGATCATCCGATTGATCTCTGCCGCTACCAGGTTGCCAATTGCTATATGGGCCGTGCCGGTTTGATCAATTCGGGAGGCGCTTCATCCGGTGAAAGCGATCTGGCTGAGGCGGTCACCACTGCCGTTATCAATAAAAGAGCCGGCGGCATGGGATTGATTAGTGGACGAAAAGCATTTCAACGACCGATGAAGGAAGGCGTGCAGATCCTGCAGGCTATTCAGGATGTCTATCTTGATTCCTCCATCAGCATTGCCTGATCGACCCCGCCGACAATCGGGGTAACGCGGAAAGCCACTTCGGTGGCTTTCTTTTTTTTTAGATAGGTAAAAGGAATTATCTTGATTCAACGATGCAATTGCCCCACCCTGCTGATCAATGGCCCGGACTTCGCACCCGAATAAAGGAAGGGTTTTCGCGGCTTCCCTCCCAACTCGCCCTAACGGGATTTGATGGTTTCATCGACCGGATTCACCGGATCATTCGCGAAAAAAAGGAATCCGGGATTTCCTATCTCAACAGCAGCCGGGAATGGGCCGATTATATCGCGCAAAAAAAGGGAAGCTTCAGTATGGAAACGGTGTTGCGTGCGACAAGGGTCGGCGGTAATGCGCCCCTGCTGTCGATGGCGCTCGGTACCATGGGTCTGCGCACTCAGGCAATAGGCGCTTATGGTTGGCCACAACCCCACCCTGCTTTTCAAACCCTGCCCGCAACCGTTCAACTATTTTCCTATGCCGAACCCGGCTATTGCGATGCCTATGAGTTCCGTGACGGAAAAATAATGCTGGCCGACATGGGCGAACTGAATACTTGCGACTGGCATACCCTGAAAAGCCGCATTGGTATGGAAAGCCTGCAGGAAGCCGGGAGCCATGCTCAGCTTTATTGTTTACTCAACTGGAGCGAACTGGATAGCTCGCCCTCCATCTGGGAAGGATTTTGGACGGATATAATGGAGCCACAACAAAAGCTGCCGGAAAAGTTTTGCTTCGCCGACCTCAGCGATTTCAGCAAGCGGGAATCCCGCGATCTGGAGCGGTTGATGCACCTGCTGAAAAAAATAAGTAAGCGAACGAAACTGATACTTGGACTCAATCGAAATGAGTGCCGTTTGCTCTATCAATACCTGACTGGCCATACGGAGGAGGGGGAATTGGAAGATATGGGGCGACATATAGCGGACCATTTTCAGCCTTATTGTTTGCTGTTGCACGAAGCGCAATATGCCCTGGCCATGCAGGCAGAGCAGGTGCTGAAATGGCCCTCCTTTTTTTCGGCGGAACCCGTTACACTCACCGGGGCGGGCGATCACCTGGGCGCGGGTTTTTGTATGGGGCAGCTCATGCAACTTTCCCTGAGCGATTCGGTCTTCCTGGGCAATGCGCTGGCCGGCTTCTGGGTACAACATGGTTATTCGGCCAGTCAATCCACACTAATTGAATTTCTCGACAGGATATTATCAAAATAAATAGCGATGCCACAAATTCAAATTTTCCCGGGCTATGAGGAGTTGTCGGATAAAGCATCGGATACTATTGTCGAATGTATCCGCAAAAAGCCGGATGCCCTTCTCTGCTTTGCTGCCGGTGATACCCCGAAACTGACCCTGGAAATGGCCGTTGCCAAGATCAGGAAGCATTCTATTCCGACTGCAACACTCGCCTTTGTGGGACTTGACGAATGGGTGGGGATTGCCCCGGAGAATGAAGGTAGCTGCCAGTATTTTTTCAGAAAATACTGGACGGAACCGCTGGGCCTGGCCGAAGCGCAATTTCATTTCTTTAATGCCCTCTCACCCAGGCTCGATGAGGAATGTGCGCTCATGGATCAGTTTATTCGGGCGAGAGGCGGTATCGACCTGATGCTGGTGGGGCTGGGCATGAATGGCCATATCGGCTTTAATGAGCCGGGCACAGACTGGAATCTACAGGCCCATGTAGCATCACTGGATTGGGTAACCCGACAGGTGGGGCAAAAATATTTCCGCGAAAACACCGATGTCGCCAAAGGCATCAGCCTGGGATTTGGCTGGTTGAAAGCGGCCCGTCGGCTTTTGCTGCTTGCCAATGGCGCGAAGAAAGCGGCTATTGTAAAAGAATCCCTGCAGGGGGCCATAAGCCGCGAAGTACCTGCCAGTATCCTGCAAACCCTGCCCGAAGCAGAAATCCTGCTCGACCAGGAAGCGGGTGCCCTCATCCAACAAAAAGCCGACCATGAAATGGAATGAAGTGGCAGCGCTTCGGCTGGTCTATTTCCTGGTGTTCTGCTGCACGGCTGCCTGGCTGCCGATCATGGCCGATTTCCTGCGCGACCAGGGGCTTTCGCCTATACGGATTTCATTCCTCTTGTCCCTCACTCCCCTGCTGATGTTGCTCGTGCAACCGCTCTATGGCTTGTTGGCCGACCGATGGGGTTATCGGAAAAGCCTGCAACTATCCTGCCTGATGGGTGCCCTCAGCTTCCTGGCCTACCTGGGTGAGGGAGGATTCATTTACCTGTTGCTGATTACGACAACCATGTCGGTTTTCTATAACGGGTTGCAACCCCTGCTCGACAGTTTATCGCTGGGCGTGGCCGCGCGCGATAGCCGGTTTTCGTATGGCAAACTTAGGATTGCCGGCGCTGCCGGATGGGCTTTTACGGGCATTATTACCGGTCAACTGATCGATGTGCTTTCCACCACGGTTATATTCGGTGTAGCGGCCATCAGCCTCCTGATCGCCTTTGCGGTTTGTTTCACCCTGCCCGCCGATAAGGCAGCCCGGCAGGATAATGATCGGCCGCGACTGGCGCATGTGCGCATCATACTGGCCCGCCAGCGCGTATGGGTATTACTGCTCGCCGTCGTGTTTATTTCTGCCGGCACCTCACCTATCTGGTACTTCTATTCCACCTATCTCAAAGAACTGGGCGCTTCTGCATCCTGGGTAGGCATTTCGTTGTCGTTCCAGGGACTATGCGAATTACCCCTCTTCTTTTTTTCGGCTCTTATTATCGCGCGGCTGGGCTACCGGTTCTGCTTGCTGCTCACCATTGGCGCCACCGTATTGCGCTTAAGCCTCTACAGCATCATTGGCAATGCTTATGCTGTGCTGCCTGTTGAATTATTACACGGATTTTCCTGGTCGCTGTTTTGGGTGGTATGTGTGGAACTGGTGAACCGATGGGTGGAACCCCGCTATCGGGCTACTGGGCAGTCATTGCTATATGCTGCCTATTTTGGCGCGGGAGTGATCGCTGGTAATTTCTGGACAGGCTATCTTGCCGAATCCAGTTGGAAGATGACCCAGGTATTTTGGGTAAATGCGGGGATCGTATTGCTGATCGGCATCTTCCTGGCGCTGGCGCTTCGGAAAAATTTTTCGGAACCCGTTTCTTCCATTTCGAATTAATGCTGCAGGCGACAATTTCATTTTGCCTTCATCGCATACAATCAATATACCAGTCCACAAATCGCTTTACGTCCAATTCCACCGGAGCATAAGGCCCCGGTTGGTAGTGACTGGATTCAATGCCTTTGAAATTGTTTTCGCACAAGGCCCAATCCTGCTCGCCGGTAATTTTCCAGAATTGCACCAGGCGTTCAGGATCGTAGTCCCTGCCCGCTTCCGCTTTTTCATCGACCAGCCAGGCCAAATCAATTTGCGTACTGCCGGCACCCAGCGGCGTGAGCCGCATGGTCCAGATATAATCGCTGACGGCATCCATCCAGAAATTGGGATAGTTTACCAGTCCCAACACGCCTGCATCATAGTCGGAATGGAGGCCCATGGGGATGGAGACTGGCTTCCCATCGAGGCTATAGCTTTCCACACCGGGACGGAGCGGATAGCGAATGCCGAAATGCGTGGACAGGCCTTCAAAGTCGACCAGTTCAGTAGCCAGTCCCTTGCTTTGCCAGTCGGCCTGCTTCTGTGGCAGCAGGGCAGAAGTATCTTCGCGCAGGTTGGCGCCAACGACAGCGCTGCAGTATTCCGGGTGGGCAGGCCCGCAATGATAGCATTCCCGGAAATTCTCGGCCACCAGCTTCCAGTTGGTACGCAAGGTATAGCGGCTGGTAAAAGCCAGCTTCGCCTGCGCGGCTTTAAAGGGCTGCATGAACGGAGTATAGTCGCGACGAATGGGTTCAAAATCCGGCGGATTATTGTGGAGGCAAATAAAGATGAGACCTTCCACTACTTCCACATTCACCCGGAATAATCCGTGGGTATCTGTATCAAAATCATCCGGCATCAAACGCGCTTTCAGCAGGCGGCCATCTTTCTCAAATACCCATTGGTGATAGGGACAAACCAGCTTGGGCGCATTTCCCTTTTCTTCCAGACATATCAATGATCCCCGATGCCGGCAGGTATTGTGATGGGCGTATACTTTTCCTTCTTTGCCCCGAATAATGATCACCGAGTCTTTTTGCAGATTATACAGGAAATAATCCCCGGGGTTCGGTATGCTGGCCAAATGGCCGGCAAACAACCATTGCCGCTTCCATATCCTTTCCCATTCCTGCTCAAAAATGATAGGGTCGATATAAAAAGGCTGCTCCAAACTATAACCTGAACGATAGCGTGCAATCAAGGTTTGCAAGGGACTCATAGAAGACCAATTATGGTTAAATTTAAGAAATATTCAGCTCACCAACCCCATGCTTATGCCCTCTGTTGTTGTTTCTCTTCGACAAAAAATTTTGTTGTACACTCTTGCGGTAGCTGCCTGGGCTGGACTGCTGATTCAGTTATTCCTGCTTATCTACAATACGCCGGAAAATGGGATGAACGTTTTGCAGGCAATCGGACATTTTTTCCGGTTCTTCACCATTTTGAGCAATATCGCGGTAGCCTTTGTCGTCAGTATCTTACTGATGAAAGAGGAAGGCATCCCCTTTTAAAACCGGCTAACCTCACAGCCATAGCCGTTTATATTTTTGTGGTAGGCCTGGTGTATAATCTGGTACTAAGGCAACTCTGGTCGCCCCTGGGATGGCAATGGGTGGCCGATAATCTCCTGCATGTGGTTACGCCCATTCTCTATCTCTTGTATTGGTGGCAATTTGTGCCGGATAAGCCTCAACGATGGAAATTGGCGCTGCTATGGCTGCTCTACCCAGCCATTTATTTTGTGTATGCGATTATTCGTGGACAACTGGAAGGCGTATATCCCTATCCCTTCATCGATGTAAACCAACTGGGATTTCAAAAAGTATTCATCAATGCACTAATAATTATGTTGTTGTTTTTAGCAACAGGATGGGGATTTTTGGCATTGGGAAGGGGAAGGAAGTTGTAAGTTATAAGTTTTAAGTTGTAAGTTAGGTGTAGGCTAACAGCTCAAATGATTCTGGAAAACATATCCTAATTATTGAAAAACCGTTTAAGCGAATTACTTACAACTTAAAACTTAAAACTTACAACTAACTAGTTCAGATTGCTCGCGATTTCCGGCAAATTCGGAAAGCTGAACGCTATGGTCGTTTCAGACGGGCGATGGCTGGTAATATCGAGAAAGCCCCCCAATTCTTCCACCATATCCTGCATATTGTTCAACGAGGGTCGAATGCTACTTTCATCGAGGCCGTCTGCGTCGCGGAAATGAAGCAGGATCACGTCGCTATAAGTTTTGGCCGTAATGCGGATCTGGTGATGCTGGGAATGCTGGAGTATGCTCTTCAGCACCTGGCGGATGATATTGCCTACCATACAGGGGTTATTATAGATCAGCAAATCATCCGGAATTTCATTTTGTACACGTGGCCCTTTCAGTAGCCCCATATTCGTACAGTCCTGCATACATGTAGCCACCATGGTATGCAGAATTGCCGACTTTTCGGATGATTCATCCTTCAGAATAATTCTGTTCATAATGGTTCCGTTTTCTGTGTTTGGTACTCTGATCATGAGGGTGCAAAGCAACGGAATCGTTTGCGTGGCAGAAATAGAGCAGGATGCCTTTCGGAGGTCATTTTTTTGCAAGGGAAATGTAGTGGATATACTACAATGTGTGAAACATACACTTAGGCGGTAAGGGTTTGATAATTAGCTGATTAGGTAATTTGGTAGACCATTTAGGGTTGACCATTTGGGACAATTTTTATCAATGTTGTAACATGCATCAGGATATGGCTGCTCAGCCTTACATTTGGTGAAAGATTGGACGATGGTTTCATACAACCCGAAGGATTGGTTTACCTATATATTCCGATTTCATAAGGCTGATACTTTTCGAAAACTCACACCACTGATGCTGGCGATTGGTGCTTATACGGGCATCATCGCTTTTCTCGAACTGCAATACTGGCAACTTTCACAGGCCAATGCCGCTTATGTGCGCAATATTCCGGTTATGCACTCCCTGCTCGGCTTCGCCATCTCCATGTTGCTGGTATTTCGTACCAATACGGCTTATGATCGCTGGTGGGAGGGCCGCCGGCTTTGGGGCCAACTGGTGAACAATAGCCGTAACCTGGCCATCAAACTGGCTGCCCTGTTGCCGGCAGGCGATCCGCAAAGGGCATTTTTCCGCAAGAGCATTTCGGCATTCGCGTT
Organism: uncultured Citrobacter sp.; assembly: GCA_964395095.1. GTDB lineage: Bacteria > Bacteroidota > Bacteroidia > Chitinophagales > Chitinophagaceae > CAYMZZ01. The sequence continues at coordinate 186,485 of CAYMZZ010000008.1, read as the reverse complement.
TGCGTTACATCGCCACCTGCGAAGAGAAGAAACCCGGCTCGCCCTGCTCGAGGATGAAGAATTAAGAAATGCTTTGATCCGGATTGACCATGCTAAACATGTTCCCAATCAAATCGCGTTGATGATGATACAGCATGCCCAGGAACTTCATCGCGAAGGCAAACTCAGCCCGGAGCAAATGTTGTTTATCAATGGCGAATTAAGCTCCTTTGCCGATATCTGCGGAGCCTGTGAACGAATCAAGAATACACCTATCCCCTTTTCCTATTCCGTATTCATCAAAAAGTTCATCTTTTTTTATGTAATGACGCTACCATTTGGTTTTGTATTCCAATTAGGCTATTGGGCGGTGCCGGTGGTTGTGTTCGTATTTTATGTATTGGCAAGCCTTGAATTGATTGCAAGCGAAATAGAGGACCCATTTGGCGGCGACGGCAATGATTTGCCTACGCAGCAGATTGCCGAGAATATTCAACGACATGTGGCGGAACTGATTTAATTTAATGCCATAAAAAACAAGAACCCATTCATTCTAATAATTGCCATTCATGAGAATCCTTGCTTTTGTATTACTGTTCTGTTGTGGCCAACTCCTTGCGCAAAATGCGCCGGGTGTGTTAACGGTCGAAAAAATTATGCGCGATCCCAAATGGATGGGTCACTCCCCTTCCAACCTGCAATGGTCGGTTGATGGTACCCGCCTCGCCTTCAACTGGAACCCGGGCGATGCGGAATCCGATTCGCTTTATTACATCACGACCCGGCAATTACAGCCGCAGAAAATGACGGCACAGGAAAGAGAAGACTGGTTGACCGATCAATCGGTGGAATACAATAGGGATAGAACGGCCTACACCTACACACGCCAGGGCGATATCTATTACCATCATATACGCAGCAAAACCACGCGTCGCGTTACCAATACTACCGATAGCGAAAACAGTCCCCGTTTCTCGTTTTCGGATCGTGCCATTGTGTACCGGGCCGGACAAAACCTCTTTGCCTGGTATATAGCCACCGGTGAAACCGAGCAGTTGACCAATGTGAGTGCAGCCAGTACTGGTCGCGACAGAAACGGCAAAAAGAATGAACAGGAAGAATGGCTGGATGCCGATCAATTGCAGTATTTCGAAGTATTGCGCAGCAGAAAAGAAAAAAGGGATCAGGCGCAGGCAGCCCGCGAAGCCAACCGAAAGCCGGAACTGCGCGCCATTCCCCTCAACGGGCAAAACCTGGTCAACCTCTCTATTTCGCCCGATGGACGTTTTGTATCCTATTCACTTTACAAATCCCCCACAGGCGTAAAATCGACCATCGTTCCCAATTATGTAACGGAATCAGGATTTACTACCGATATACCGGCCCGATCAAAAGTGGGAGCTCCACAAGGCACCTACAGCTATTATTTTTTCGATCGCGAAAAAGATAGCATCATTCAGATAAAGACGGATTCCATACCCGGCATCCGCGACCTGCCCGATTACCTGGCCGACTATCCGCAGGCGATGGAGGAACGCAAAAAGAAAAACGCCTTGCGCGAAGTACGCTTCCTGGGCCCCAACTGGTCGCCCAATGGAAAACATGCTGTTCTCGACATACGCTCTGCCGACAATAAAGACCGCTGGCTCATGCTTTGGGATACCAGCACACATGCCATGCGCCTCGTAAGCCGCCAGCGCGACGAAGCCTGGATTGCCGGCCCGGGAATTTTTGGCAGTTGGGGCTGGATAGATGAGAACCAGTTCTGGTACCAGTCGGAAGCCTCGGGATATTCACATATCCACATTTATGATATCGTGGCAGGCAGCGACAGGGCACTGACCCGTGGAAATTTTGAAATTCAATCGGCTCAGCTTTCGCTGGATAAAAAATCATTCTTTGTACGCAGCAATATGCGCCATCCGGGAGAGCAGCACTATTACAGAATCGGGATTGCCAATGGAAAGATGGAGGCATTGACCAGCATGACGGGCAGCAACCAGGTGCAGCTCTCGCCCGACGAGAAATACATGGCATTCCTGCATAGCGCAACCAATCGGCCCTGGGAACTTTATTGGCAGGAAGCGAAAACCGGTGCCAAAGCGACGCAGGTAACCAACAAAGCCATGTCGTCCGAATTTCAATCCTACAAATGGAGGGAGCCGGAAGTGATTACCATTCCGGCACGTGATGGAGCCCTGATTTACGCGCGGATATATAAGCCCGAGAACCCCCATCCTTCGCGACCAGCCGTTTTATTTACGCATGGGGCAGGCTACCTGCAAAATGCACACAAATGGTGGAGCAGTTATTTCCGGGAATATATGTTTAACAATATGCTGGCCGACCAGGGTTATTATGTGCTCGACATTGACTATCGGGGCAGTGCCGGTTATGGGCGCGACTGGCGTACCGGCATATATCGACACATGGGAGGCAAGGATCTAAGCGATCATGTAGACGCCGTACAATACCTGGTAAAAAACCATGGCGTAAACGCCAACAATATCGGCATCTATGGCGGATCATACGGTGGATTCATCAGCCTGATGGCGGTATTTACGGAGCCTGAGGTATTTAAATCAGGCGCGGCCCTGCGCCCTGTAACGGATTGGGCGCAATATAATCATGGATATACCTCGAATATCCTTAACGAACCTTTCACAGACAGTATAGCCTATCGCCGGAGCTCACCGCTTTACTTTGCAGAAGGATTGAAGGGGCATCTGCTCATTTGCCATGGCATGGTAGATGTAAATGTGCATTACCAGGATGCGGTGAAGCTGGCGCAGCGCCTGATCGAATTAGGCAAGGATAATTGGGAACTGGCCTCCTACCCCATGGAAGACCATGGATTTGTGGAACCCAGTAGCTGGACGGACGAGTACAAACGCATCTATAAACTGTTTCAAACAACCTTGAAGCAACCCTGACCTTTATCACTAACATAACCAAACCAGATACCATGAACATCAAAAGCCTATTTCTAATTGTATTGCTGTTGGCGACATTTACCGCTATTGCACAGCAAAAATTCCAGTACAGCCCTGAAAAACCCCGGCCAGGAGACCAGGTGGAGATTACCTACACTCCAGCCCCGGCTAATGGAGCGCTGGATGCTGCGGTAGAAGCGGTGGTTTACCAGTACAGCGGCAAACAGTTTATAGCCAATGACCTCATGCTTCGCAAAGAAGGCAATGCCTGGAAAGGAAGCGTAAAGATCGGGGATGGAATCAGTATGCTGTTTTTTGGATTTAAGCAAGGGGAAGATTTTGATACCAACGACAATCTGGGCTACTATATTCTGGTATATGAAGGTGACCAACCCCGACCCTTTGCCTATTTCACCCTGGGTCAGTTTTACCAGTATATGGGGGGACGCGTGGGCGTGGAATCGAATAATGACAAAGCACTGGAGATGATGGAAAAAGAAGTGGCATTGTATCCTGAATCGCGCCAGGAAATGCTGCTTCCCCTGGTCAACCTGCGAGCACGTGTTAACCGCGACGAATCGGCAAAAGTATACCAGGCAGCTATCGAAGAGCAGATTAAGCAGGGACTTCAAAAGGAAACTGACTACAGAATGCTTTCCTCGCTTTACAATATGGCCAAATTGCCCGAACAGGCCAGCCTCATCGCCACCATCATCAAAGAAAAATTTCCCAATGGTATTTGGAAAGCGGATGAACTTGTGCAGCGCTTTCAAACCGAAAAGGATCTGGAGAAAAAGCAGGCGATTCTGAACGAGATGGAAGAAAAAAGCAAGTCGGGTGATACTACTTACAAAGGAATTTCCGAAGAAATTGATTATTACCGGCGCCAGATTCCCAGCCGTTATATCACATTGCGCGATTGGGACAAATTCAAATTGGCGATGGAAGAAACCAGGATGGCCGATCCCTCTCTGCTGGCCGGCTTATACAATACGGCGGCCTGGGAAATGCAAAAAGATAGCAGCCGGCTTGACCTGGCAGAACTATTCGCTTCCAAAGCCTATGGCATGGCAGCATCCATAGAAAAGGATCCCAACAGCAAGAAACCGGAGTATCTGACGGGCAAGCAATGGGCACAAAACAAGCAGGCCACCAAAGCACAGTATGCCGACACTTATGCAATGGTGCTTTACCGTGCCGGCAAATACCGGAAGGGATATGATTTGGCAAAAGCAGCCGCCATCGATATCAACAAAGGGAAAGACGCAGATCAGAACAATACCTATGCCCTGCTCGCATCGAAAGTGTTGTCGGGCAAGAAACTGGTAGCTGAACTGGAGAAATTTGTGAAAGAAGGTAAGCATAGCGCAGCAATGCGTGAAATGCTGAAGGAAGCCTACGTGAAGAAGAAAAAATCTGAAACCGGTTTTGAGGATTATATGGCTGCATTGCAAAAGGAGGCCTATGAAAAATTATTGGCGGAATTACGCAAGTCAATGCTCGATGAATCGGCACCCTCTTTTGCGCTCTATAATCTCGAAGGAAAGAAGACCGATATCAGCGAGCTGCGAGGAAAAGTGGTCGTAGTCGATTTCTGGGCTACCTGGTGCGGTCCCTGCATTGCCTCCTTCCCGGCCATGCAAAAAGCGATGGACAAATACAAGGATGACCCGAATGTGAAGTTCATCTTTATCGATACCTGGGAAAGTGCGGATGATAAAAAAGCCAATGCCCAAAATTTTATTACGAAGAATAAATACCGTTTCGACGTGTGGATGGATGAAACAGATGATGTGGTAACGCAGTTTAAAGTGGAAGGCATCCCCACCAAATTTGTGTTGGATCCGGAAGGCAAAATCCGCTTTAAGTCGGTAGGCTTCGATGGCAGCGACGAAAAACTGGTGATGGAACTGTCGGCGATGATTGAAATGGCGGGGAAGAAAGGTTGAGTAATTAATTTGTGAATTCGGCGATTGGGAAATTTGTGAAATTCGTGAACTTGCGGATTCGTTGCGCTCTTTGCGGTGAAAACGTTCCTGCACCAAAAATCTCTAATAAATTGATAACCAGGCATAATTGCAATGGGTCGGTTCGCTAAATTAACCTTCCTGCCTACCATTCGGTAGTTTTTGCCTTCATTAATTTCACAATTCAACAAATCAACGATTCAACAAATCAACCAACCAACAATTCCTATATTTGTGTCTTAACCATCTGATTATGGCTAAACAAGTTGAGGATTTTGACGCGAACCTGGCCGGTGAGGAGGGCAAAACGGAGGAAACAAAGACAAGCTGGTTTAAGCGGATTAAGACGGGAATCAATACCAAGACTTCGGAGAAGAAAGAGACCCCGGAGGGTTTATGGACCAAATGTCCGGAATGTAATTATATATGCACGATGACGGAGCTGCGCGAGCACCTCTTTGTATGTCCCAAATGCACTCACCACCATCGTATCAATAGTTCAGATTACTACAATATTCTTTTCGACGAGGGACAGTTTACGGAATTGTTTGACAATATCCGCAGTAAGGATTTCCTGGAGTTTACGGATCTGAAGCCCTACAAGAAGCGGCTGGATGAAATCTGGAGCAAGACCGATTTAAAGGACTCCATGCGCGTGGCGGTTGGGAAAGTAAATGGCGAGGAGATGGTGGTGGCCTGTATGGACTTTGCCTTTATTGGCGGCTCGCTGGGCAGTGTGATGGGCGAAAAGTTTTCGCGTGCCGTTGATTATTGCCTGGAGCATCGCCTGCCCTACCTGGTGATCAGCAAGAGCGGTGGTGCCCGCATGATGGAGAGTGCATTCTCGCTGATGCAACTGGCTAAAACCAGTGGTAAGCTTTCGCAATTGAGCGATGCCCGCCTTCCTTATATTTCCCTCCTGACCGACCCCACATTTGGGGGCATTTCGGCTTCCTTTGGTATGCTGGGCGACCTGAATATCGCTGAGCCCGGCGCCCTCATTGGTTTTGCTGGACCCCGTGTGATCAAGGAAACAATCAAGAAAGACCTGCCCGAAGGCTTTCAGCGCAGCGAATTCCTGCTGGAGCACGGTTTCCTCGATTTCATTGTACCGCGAAAGGAATTAAAAGAAAAGCTCACAACCGTATTGAAGCTATTTAAGAACTGACCACAGATAATTCATTTAAACTTAGTGAAATAAGGGGTAAATTTGCCTCTTATTTTTTTTGAACTAATGTCTGAAATCCGCAACAGATCTGCCTTTCACGAATACTTCATTGACGCGCGCTATGAAGCGGGGATGGTATTGCTGGGAACGGAAGTAAAAAGCATTAGAGCGGGCCGCGTGAGTTTTAATGATAGCTATTGCCTGTTGCACCAGGGTGAAATCTGGATCAAGTCGCTCCATATCGCCGAATATTCCCACGGTAACCTCAACAATCACGACCCGGTTCGTGACCGGAAGCTTTTGTTGCAAAAAAGAGAGATCAGGAAGATTGAATCGAAGCTGAAGGAGAAGGGTTATACCCTGGTACCCCTGCGTATTTTCTTTAATGATCGCAATAAGGTGAAGATTGAAATTGGCCTGGCCAAGGGTAAAAAGCTGCACGATAAGCGGGATACCCTTCGTAAAAAGGACATGGAAAGGGAGATGAAACGCTATCTGAAATAATTCACCGGCCGCAACCGGCATTCAAGCACGGTTTTTGCCCATAGCATGCCAATGAAAAGAATACTCTTTCTCCTTAGCCTTCTGCTGGCCCTGCAATCGCAAGCGCAGTCGGTATTTGGCTACTGGTATGGCATGGCGCATGTGAAGACCAATAGCGCGGCCAACAACTACCTGGTGGAAATGATTCTGCAGCCGGAGCGAGGGCATGTGAAGGGCGTGCTCAACTATTATTTCAAACATACCTATCGCAGTGTGCAGGTGAAGGGAAACTATGATGCCCAAACCCGGCAGCTTTCGCTATACGAGATTCCGGTTACTTATTTTGGATCCATCGTGAATATGGAGATAGACTGCATCATGAACCTGCAGGCAACACTTCGCGTAGCCCGTGCCGGCTCCAACCTGCAAGGGGCTTTTATCAGCCTGCCCGAAACAAAATATACCTGCTTCGATATCAATTTCAACCTGCAACTGGATAAGGAGAGCAACCAGGATTCTGTGCTCAAAGCCATTCGCGAATACAAGGAAACTTACCAGGTTTGGCGACCCAGCCAGGCCGATACACTGACCCGGGCCACCGTCATTCAGCGCCGCGTAATCAACTATGTGGTCGAAAATCAGTTTAAGCAAAGGGAAAACGAAGTGGTGCAGGAAATAGAAGTGGAAAGCGATAGCCTCGAGGTTGATTTTTACGACAATGGCGAAATTGATGGCGATTCCATCTCCGTTTTCTTCAACGACCAGCTCCTTGCCTTTTCCCAAAAGCTCAGCTCACGTTCCATTCATTTCAAACTGGGGATCGATACTACCCGCGAAGTAAATGAACTCAGCATGTTTGCCGACAACCTGGGCAGCATTCCGCCCAATACCGCGCTGATGATTGTGAACGATGGCCGCAAGCAGTACGATATACGCCTCACCAGTAATTTGCAGAAGAACGCGACCATCCGCATTCGCCGTAAAACAAAACCCTGATCAAGGATCAGGGTTTTGGCAAATAATGGCATCATTATCTATTCAAAAAGTTCAGGCTGGTTTTCAGTAGCCGGATTCTTCACCCACTCCATTTGCACGCTCTTGCTAAAGTCGAGCAATTTGGCGCCTACTGTTTTATAGCTGCTGATATCCGTTACTTTGGCAATCTTGAATTTGGCTTTCCTCACCTGCTCGCCACGGCCCGATTGCACAGAGAGGATGGGCTCCTCTTCTGTTGACACGGCTTCTACATAATTCCCCTCCCCTTCTTTGATAAACAGGAAACGGTTTTTAAGTGTAGTAGTTTCGATGCGGAATCGCTTCACATTAAACTGAAGATTTTTCTTATCCAGGTATATGGCCGAGATAATTTTATCCGCATCAAATTTTTCCATCAGCAAAATGCTTTCCGCATCAAAGCGCTGTGTCAGCTCCTGGTCGGTCACTTCATAGTACCCATCCCGGTAGATCACCAGTATCCGGTCATCCGGCTCAAAGCTGCCCAACAGTTCACCCTTCTCATCGGCATTCAGTCGTCCAAACTTGCTATCGAACCAAAGCTTGCGGCCACTGAGGGTAGCACGACCAGCTTCCTTGAACTTCACGCTCTTGATGGGATACTTGGTTACCTGGTTGCCCATACTGCTGCGCCCCTTGATGGCGAGCTCTTCAAAATAAAAATCGAATTCTTTAATGCGGGCACTGGAACCCGGTGTGAGCAGGATTTTCACTACTTCGGCCTCTCCATTCGGGTTCACGGTGAGGTAATGCACCCGGCTCTTGGGGTCGCCCTTGGTGAGATCATATTCCTTGTCGCGCGTGATACCGGTTACATTGAATCGCTTGGCATAGCTTACCCCCGTTTTCCCGTCGGAGTAGATCATATTGTAGGTGGTGCGCTCATCATTCTTCTGAAATACCGCCGCATGCAGAATATCCTTTCCGATAAAAACCTTATCCTGCACTTTCACCACCTTCATGGTTCCGCGTTTGGTGATCACGATAATATCGTCGAGGTCGGAACATTCAAAAAGTAGCTCATCTTTCTTCAGGCCGGTACCCACAAAACCCTCGGCACGGTTGATATAGAGCTTGGTATTGGCCATAGCCACCTGCTTGGCTTCAATTACTTCAAACTGCTTAATCTCCGTTTTGCGCTCGCGGCCTTTACCATATTTCTTCAGGAGGTTTTCGTAATAGGCTACTGCATAGTCGGTCAGATTGGCCAGGTCATGTTTTACCTGTTTGATCTCACCTTCCAGTCCCTTGATCTGCGCATTCAATTCATCAATATCCAGCCGGTAGATGCGGCGAACGGGCTTTTCAGTGAGTTTGATCAGGTCTTCGCGAAGTATATCCCTTTTGAGTTGTTTTTTGAAAGGGGTGAAAGCTTTGTCTATGGCCTCGAGCACTTTATCCCAGGTCTCATGCTTTTTCTCCAGCTCCTTGTAAATCTTTTCTTCAAAGAATATTTTTTCGAGGGAAGTATAATGCCATTTTTCCTGTAGCTCAGCCAGCCTGATCTGCAGCTCTTTTTCCAGCAACTCTTTGGTTTTGTCGGCGGAAATTTTGAGCAATTCCTGCACGCCCAGGAATCGGGGCTTCATATCCACGATCACACAGGCGTTGGGTGAAATGCTGGTTTCGCAATCGGTAAACTTATACAAGGCATCGATGGTGATATCGGGTGAAATACCGGGAGCCAGGTCCACCAGAATCTCCACATTGGCTGCCGTGGTATCCGTTACTTTCTTAACCTTGATTTTGCCCTGATCGTTGGCTTTTACGATGGAGTCCATCAACTGGGTGGTGGTAACGCCATAGGGCACGCTGCGGATGGCCAGGGTTTTCTTATCTACTTCTTCAATAATCGCCCGCACTTTTACCTTTCCTCCTCTTTTGCCCTGGTTGTAGTCCGCGACATCCATCATTCCCCCGGTTTGAAAATCGGGGAATAACTCGAACTTTTTACCGCGCAGGTAGCGGATAGAGGCATCGATCAGTTCACAAAAATTATGGGGAAGAATTTTGGTGGATAGCCCTACCGCGATGCCATCAGCGCCCTGCGCGAGGAGCAGCGGAAACTTCATGGGTAATACCACCGGCTCGTTTTTACGGCCATCATAGCTCAGTTGCCATTCGGTGGTCTTGGCATTAAAAGCCACATCAAGCGCAAACTTGCTCAGGCGGGCTTCAATATAACGCGAAGCGGCGGCATCATCGCCCGTGCGCACATCGCCCCAGTTACCCTGTGTATCAATCAGCAGGTCCTTCTGCCCCATATTCACCAGGGCATCCCCAATACTCGCATCGCCATGCGGATGGTATTGCATGGCCTGGCCGATGATATTGGCCACTTTGTTATAGCGGCCATCATCCATTTCCTTCATCGCATGCAATATGCGACGCTGCACGGGTTTCAGCCCATCTTCCACCGCCGGAACGGCGCGCTCGAGTATAACATAGGAGGCATATTCCAAAAACCAGGACTTGTATTGCCCATGCAAGCCTGTATCGTGGTGCACAATGTCTGCTAAATTGTTCTTCTTCGCCATCTTTATCCGTATTCGCTTTCCCTTCGGTTATTGCAAAATTATAGGCTTAGTCCTGCGTTACCGCTTCCGCCTTTTTCAAATCAAAATCCTTCCAGCTTTTTTGTGTATCACCCATGGTGGCGAGCTTTCCTGCCTGTATCAATTCCTTGATCCGCCACATCAGGAATACATCGCCGGTCTTTACTTTCATCCGATGCAGGGTATTGGTCAGTACACGTGTGGCTTTCTGCCATTCGTTGGTACAATTCTTCAGAATTTCCGCATCGTACCAGTTTTCGTCCTGGCTGCTGATTTTTTTACCGCCCTCCAGCACCCGAACCATCGCGTTTTCGGCACAAAGTCTTTTCCACTCATCGGGATCCACTTCAAACTCACTCAGGGTAATGGGTCGCACCAGTATTCTGGCCTTGATAAATTCGCGGGGCTGTATCTCATACAGCCATGATGGGTAAAACAACTGACCCTTCTCGTTGATACAGGGCAGGTTGTTCATATACATCACCATCACCCGGCCCTGGTAAGCACGCAACTGCGGCATCAGCCAGTAATAGCCACATACATCGTGCTGATTCTGCCCCATCCAGATCCAAACCTGCTCTTCCGGGTTTTCTTCCAGTTGACGGCAAAGCTCCTTTACAGTTTCGCGGTCATCCAATGCGCTGTGCTGTTCCTTGTTGTGGCCTGCGAGTTCCAGTTTGTGCAGCCACCAATCGCGGCGTGCCTGCCAGCCTTCTTCGGTATCCAGTTCCGCAATGGGACCCACGGCAAAATCATCACGAATAAGGGTCACTTCCCCTTTCAGGCTTTCATCCTGGTGCATTACTTCCTGCATCAGCGCCACTTCCACTTCGTTGAAAACTACATGTATCATAGTGTTTTCCGCTCTTTATTTGTTATTAGGGTTTACGGTTAATGTTGTACACAACAGTAAAGTATTTCGGCATTATACGGCTTCCACTTCCTCCACCTTATCCAGTTCCACCCGCAGGTTTTCGATGATGAATTCCTGCCGGTCCTGGGTATTCTTGCCCATATAATATTCCAGTAATTGCTGAATATGGTCGCCCTCTTCCACGCGCATCAGTTGTTTACGCATATCGGGGCCAATGAATCGGGCAAACTCATCGGGACTTATTTCTCCCAATCCTTTAAAGCGCGTGATTTCCGGCTTGCCGCCCAGTTTGCGCATGGCCGCCTGCTTTTCCTGCTCATCGTAGCAATAGATGGTTTCCTGCTTGTTGCGTACCCGGAACAGTGGCGTATCCAGCACATACACGTGCTCATGCTTCACCAGGTCGGGGAAAAACTGCAGGAAGAATGTCATCAACAACAAACGAATATGCATACCGTCTACATCGGCATCGGTGGCGATTACGATATTGTTGAAGCGCAGTCCATCCAGCCCCTCTTCAATATTCAGCGCGTGTTGCAGGAGGTTGAACTCTTCGTTTTCGTACACCACTTTCTTGGTCAGTCCAAAGCAATTGAGCGGTTTACCCCGGAGGCTGAACACCGCCTGCGTATCTACCTGTCGCGCCTTGGTAATGGAGCCACTGGCACTATCACCTTCGGTGATGAAAATGGTGGTTTCCTTCTGCTTGGCCAAAAATTCCTCCCGGCCCTTGCTGGGTGGTTCATCGTTGAAATGGTAGCGGCAATCGCGCAGCTTGCGATTGTGGAGATTGGCTTTTTTGGCGCGTTCATTTGCCAGTTTCTTGATGCCGGCCATCTCCTTTCTTTCGCGCTCACTTTGCTCAATACGCTTCTTTAGCGCCTCGGCCACCGTGGGGTTCTTATGAAGGTAATTATCCAGTTCCTTGCCCAGGAAATCCGTGAAGAACTGGCGCATGCTGGGTCCATTCACATCCACATTCAGCGAGCCCAGCTTGGTTTTGGTTTGCGATTCAAATACCGGTTCCACCACCCTTACCGATACGGCCGCCACAATGCCGGTGCGGATATCGGAGGCATCGTAGTCTTTCTTGTAAAACTCACGAATCGTTTTCACATAAGCTTCGCGAAATGCCTGCTGGTGTGTACCGCCCTGGGTGGTATGCTGGCCGTTGACAAAGCTGTAAATATCCTCGCCATAGTCGTTGTTGTGGGTAATGGCCACTTCAATATCGTTGCCACTCAGGTGAACGATGGGATAGCGTATTTCGTCGGCATTGGTCTTTTTCAGCAGCAGGTCGAGCAGGCCATTCTTGCTCACGTAGGTTTTGCCGTTGAATAGAATCTTGAGGCCGGCATTCAGGAAGCAATAGTTCCAGATCTGGTTTTCCAGGAATTCGGGGTGGAACTTGAAATTCTTGAAAACTGTTTCGTCGGGGATAAAAGTGACGAGGGTGCCGTTTTGCTCCCCCGATTTGGATTCTTTATGTTCTTTTATAAGAACTCCCCGCTCAAATTCCGCCTTTTTCTCCTTGCCTTCGCGCACGGAGGTTACGCAGAAATAATTGCTCAGGGCATTGACCGCCTTGGTACCCACCCCGTTTAGCCCCACCGATTTTTGGAAAGCCTTGCTATCGTATTTGGCGCCGGTATTGATCTTGCTCACCACATCTACCACCTTTCCGAGGGGGATGCCGCGGCCATAGTCGCGGATGGTCACCTGCTTGCCTTCCACGGTGAGCTCAATAGTTTTGCCATGGCCCATGGTGAACTCGTCGATACAGTTATCGAGCACTTCTTTCACCAGCACATAGATGCCATCGTCGGGCGAAGAGCCATCGCCCAGCTTGCCGATATACATACCAGGCCGGAGCCGGATATGCTCTTTCCAGTCCAGGCTCTTGATACTGTCTTCGGTATATTCAAATAAGTTAGCCTCTTTTTCTTTCGCCATACCTTCGGGTTTTTCATGCCATTCCTCACCGGGTTCGGTGCTGTGCATTCGGGCAAATATACCAAAATGGGGGCCGCTCCGGCCTTGGGGAGTTATGCACAATTGTGGGAAAAATGCAAAATCACGGAAGAACTTGAATGGCGGAAGGAACAGGCATTTGTCGGTGAGTTGGTTTCCTGGTATAAAAATTGGCTGGCTTGCAAAGAAAAGGGGTATTCCAAATCTGAGGTGGATGAGGCCCTGGAAGGAAAGAGAAAAAACAGGATATAATATGAAGTATGGCCTGGAGTATTTGAAAAACGCCCGAACGAATAAAATAATAATTGCCAATACAGTTGTAGCTATTACATTTCCCAGGGATTTATGATTTCGAGTCCTTTCAACTGGGAGAAATCTGACGTATTCCGGGTAAGAAGTGTGAGGTCAAATATCAATGCAGTGGCTGCAATGATCGCATCTGGCAATTTAATCCGATTAGCCCTCCGTATTTCTGCTGTTTTTAGTTTAATGGCCAATTCTAGCTCCAAAACCAACGTATCATTGATGAAACTATGTAATAGTTTAAGATCATCCTCGCTGGAAGTTTTCCAACATAACAATTCAATTTCAGTGATAGATGAAATAACTGGTTGTTGGGTCGCTACTACTCCATCAATAAAGGCCTCAGCATTTGCAGGAAATTATTGCTGCAAGTAATAAATTACAACATTCGTATCCCAAAGGTATTTTATTCCCATTCGTTCCTCAATTCATTCAGTTGCCTATCAATGTCGTCCTTCGATTGCTTGGACATCGCACCTTTGTACCTGTTTGCCAAATTCTCATTTGCTTCCCCGGGGTCTTTCGACCTATGAACCCGGATAAGTTGTAGTAACTCCAAGTCCTGCAAAAGCTTCATTGCCTTACTATTCAAGATATCAACGGTGACGGTTTGCATGCTTATTCATATTTGGGTCATTCCAAAAATAAGCAATTTTTTACGCTTCCGCTACCGTCATTGCAGCCTTTTGCTTTTCTTTTGGCACCAGTGGCAGGTTCTGGTCGCGGATCTCATGCACCCGGGTCATAAAGTCCTCGGCCCAGAAATCAATATCGTAGTGTGATACCTGCTCATAGAGCCGCTCCATCCTTAGGTTCTTTTCCTCGGTATTCATCAGCAAGGCCTGTAGCAGATTATCTTTTAGCGATTTGGGGTCATAAGGATTGGTGAGCAGGGCATAGGAGAATTCAACCGCAGCGCCGGCGAATTCCGACAGGATGAGCACTCCCTTATCGCGACCCTTCATTTCGCCCTGTACGGCTATATATTCCTTGGCTACCAGGTTCAGTCCATCGCGGAGCGGGGTGATCCAGGCAATGTCGGCAACGGCATAGTATACCAGGATCTCCTCGAAAGGCACGGAGCGGAAGAAAAGCCGTACCGGTGTCCAGCTCATATTGCCGTACTTGCCATTGATGCGGCCTACGGCCTGTTCCAGTTCCAGGCGTATATCATCATAAATCTTCATGCCCTCGGCCGGCGGGGTGCAGATATTTACGAGTTCAATTTCTCCATGAAACTCCGGATATTCTTCCAGGAATTGTTCGAAGGCTACAATCTTCTCCAGGGGACCTTTCACATAGTCGAGCCTTTCGGCGCTGATGATCATTTTTTTGCCATTCAGTTCCGCCTTCATCTCCGCGATCTTTTCCTGCATGGCTTTTTCTGCCATGAGTTGCTGAATGTATTTCACGTTGATGCCTACCGGATTGGCGCCCAGGCGTACGATACGTTGTCCTGTGTCGAGTGCCGGCGTCATACGATCGACACCGATAGCCGCGCTATAGGTCAGGAATTTGGGTGCACAGTTTACTTTCTCCTGCGGTTTCACCGGGAAGAGGCTGTTGACGACATCCACAAAATTCTCCACATAGCGGGGAATATGGAAGCCGATATAATCGCATTGCAACAAGCTACCGATGATCTCCCGACGCCAGGGCAGGATATTGAAGGTATTGGCTGCCGGAAAAGCGGTATGATGGAAGAATGCGATGGTAAGGTCGGGCCTTAACTGCCTTAACAGGCCGGGTACCAGCCAAAGATTGTAATCATGTACCCACACGATGGCGCCGGGATCGGCCTGATCAGCCGCTTTTTCCGCGAAAAGCCGGTTGATATTTACAAAATGATCCCAATGATGGTGATTAAAGCGGGCTTTTTCAATAAAGGAAAATATAGTGGGCCAAAAGGCTTCCTTGGCAAATGATTTATAAAATATTTCTACCTCGTTATTGGTCAACCCGATCCTTGATGCCATCAGGTGCGGGTACTTCTCCTTGTCGATATAGATATTACGGAGGGTCTCCCCTTCTTTCTCCACTTCTTCCCAGGCAATCCATACGCCGGGGCGTCCATTGGCGAAGAATCCCTGCAAAGTGGGCAGGATACCGTTCGGGCTCCTGGGTGGTACGCGTTTTACCTCCCCGCTAATCTCTATTTTATCATAGGGAAAGCGATGGTACATCATCACCAGTTGCGGTGTTTCGGCGTGTACGCTTCCGATTTCTTTCTCCTTTGGCCGGGCATAGCGATTGGCGAATTCGGGCATTTCCCATATCGCTTCCATAATGCCTCCGGCTCCGGCCGCTTTGGCATAATGGATCTGGTCAATACCTTCCGTAGCCTTAATCAGTCGCTCTTCCGAATTGCCTACCACCACGCCCTTATAACCACAGGTGTACATGGAGTAGTCATTAAATGTATCGCCCGCCACCAATACCCGATCAGGATGGGCACCCAGGTATTTCACCAATTGCGTAAGCGAACTTCCTTTGTTAACGCCTTTGGGCAATACATCCAAAAATTTTCCCGCGGAGTAAATCACTTCACAGTCCAGCTCTTTCACTTTCTCCCGCACTTTGTCAATCAAGCTCTCATCTTTGGTGAAAAATGAACACCTTCTTTCCTGCGGCACTTCCTGGTATTCCAGCTCATGTAGATCAGATAGCAGGTCTGCTATGCGCAATCTTCCCGGCCATTTCTTTTCTATTTTTCCCTGGATGGGCTCCACGGGCTCCAGGGTATGACCGTTCACAATGGTGGCGCCGACATCGCAAATGATATAATCCGGGTTGGGGATGATGGGATCATTCAGTAAAGGAATCACCGATTCCAGCCCGCGGCCCGTCACAAATACCAAACGGATATCCTGCTGGTCGCGTATAAATTGATAAAGCAGTTGTTTGTGCAAACTCTTACCCCCCAGAAAAGTACCATCCAAATCGGTTGCCAATAACATAGTATCTGATTTTGTAGTTAAGATAATTGTGCTTCCAGCAGCTTGAACTCATGAAAGGGGTTCGCGTGCTGGTGAAGTATCCGGTACACGCATTGTATAACGGGCATCTTCACTTTTGTTTTTTTCAACAGGGGCGCCAGCTCACGCGATGCGTGATACCCTTCCGCCACCATATTCATCGATTGAAGGGCTTTGCTTACATAAATGCCCCTGCCTACCATTTTACCGAGTGTGCGGTTGCGGCTGAAATCGGAATAGGCCGTCACCAGCAGATCGCCGAAATAGGCGGAGTGAAAAACATCGCGCTCCATGGGGCTAACGGCCTGCAAAAACTTCCCGGCTTCGCGCATGGCATTCGATACCAGCACGGCCTGGAAATTATCGCCATAGTGCAGGCCATTGGCCATGCCCGTGGCCACACCGATTATATTTTTTAAAATGGCCGTGTATTCAATACCTACCGGATCTGTACTGGCCACGGTGCGTACAGGGCCCGTGGCTAACTGGCTGGTCAATTCCTTTCGAAGGGTCTTGTCGCGGCCGGCAATCGTAACATAAGTGCTTTTATGCTGTGCCATTTCCTCCGCGTGGCAGGGGCCGCCTAATACAAATACCTCTTCCGCCTTCTCCACCTGTTTGCGGATATAAAGGCTGGGCGTTAGGCCCGTGCCAGGTACAAATCCCTTGATGGATGCCGCCAGACGCTTGCCCTGCAGCCATTCGGGCTTGAACTGGTCGATTGTATCTTTCAAATAGGAAGAAGGCAGGGCAAACAATACCAGGCCAGACCCGGAAAAAGCTTTGGCGGCTTCCGTGGTTGCCTTTACATATCGTTTATCGAGAACTGCAAAACTTAGATAGCGCGGATTATGGCCGTTTTTGTTGATGTATTCGGCCTGGTCGGCATTCCGAACCAGCCATGATACATGTACCGCAGATTCAGAGAATAGTTTTACGAGTGCTGTGGCCCAACTTCCGCTTCCCACGATGGTCACTCTCTTAAGCATGCCGCAAAGGTAGCCCCCGCACAAAAAGGGGGGATTAACCTGATATTAGAAACTTATTAGAAGAAAATATTTTAATGTTTTAAAAATTGATATTCAACAAAAAAAAGTGGAGACGCCGTTTTCTTCTTGTTGCAGTATTCACAAGGCCTCCCTTCGGGAGGCGCATAAATGAAAATGTTCTTTTCTACCTACACCCCCTCCCTTCGGGAGGGGATCCATTAAATTTCAACAGCCACCACACACACACTTTCAAAGGGAGTGTGCCATTAGATTTTCTACTGCTATAACCACCCACCCACCCTTCGGGAGGGCGATTGTTACCTCAATATGAAGCTTGGCCCTTCCGCCGCCGCGGATAGAAATAGTTCATGAGTTTCGCACACCCTCCCGAAGGGAGGGCGTGTGGGTAATTTGCAGTCATCATTTCAGGAAACCTCCCGAAGGGAGGTCGTGTGCGATCTGGCAAGCCATTGATCCGCGTATTAAGCAAAAAATTGCCACCAACCCAACCCATAAATTTTACCTGGCCATTTTAGGTAGCAGCATTCACACGTCCTCCCTTCGGGAGGCGCGAATATGAGATTGTTCTTTTCTACCTACACCCCCTCCCTTCGGGAGGGCTAATTGGAATTTTTGAAATTCATATGTCCCTCCAAATCTATGGAAGGACATATGAATAATATATATATGAGGCAAATTCATCATTCCCGACTCGACCCTTCCGGGGCCTGCTCTTCTGCACTTCCTGATTTGGATTCGGTTCCACTGGCCTGACTGGCTTTGATATTTTCTTCGAGTATCTTAATATACTGGCTCGCGGTTTCATTGGCCGGATCTACTTCGAGCAGTTTGGTAAACCAGTCGATGGCTGCCGCATAATCTTTATTGGTATTCACTTCATAGCTGGCCAGGTACATATAGGATTCAACTAACCATTTTTTGTCGGAGGCGCTCAGGGAATCGAGTGGCTTGTCGAGTAAATGGATCAGCGATTGATAGTGCGGAACGGCGAGGCCCCATTCCATAGCGGTGTCGATGGCGGCATTGGCTCTTGCCCGCCAGTAATAGCCATACCCCTGTTCGGGATATTTTTCCGAATAAAGCGAAAATACCGTGTCGGCCTGCCTATAATCTTCGGCCTTATAAGCGGCCAGTCCCCAGTTGAAGAGGGTTACATTGCTCGCATTCGCATCAGCGAGATAATATTTTCCCAACCAATTAGCTTCGGCTGCCGGATCTTCTTTTTGCCTGGCCCAGGCGGCAAGGGTCTGGTAGTAGTTGAGAAGATCGGAACTGTCTTCGGTGCTTTCAGCGGCAATTGAAAGGTAATGCATCGCCGAATCCATTTTAGCAGTATCTGTTGCAAACAAGGTAGCCATGGTTTCGAAATCCTTCACCAGCAGATTGCTATCGGCTTCATTTTGGAAATACAACTGCATTTGCGTTATGGCGGATGCTGTATCCTGCAGGCCCTGCTTCGCATAACTGATCAGCTTATACAAGCGTGGCTTCACATTCTCTCCCTGCCGGGTTATCAGTTGTTGCGCCAACGCAATGGCTGAATCGTATTGCTTATTGAGGTACAACAAATCGGTATAATCATATTCCTGCTGAATATTTCTGTCGGCATGGTTGCGGTATTGTATAAAGTGCATCTTGGCCTTTTCGGGTTGAATGGCCTGGTAATGCACGTAGAGTCGATAATGCGCCGGCGCAAATCCGGGATCCGCTTTAATGGCTTGCTGAAAATAATCTGTATAAAGATCCACATTCTTCTGGGTCAGGAATATTCGGCCTAATTCATAGTACGCGGGCGCAAAAGCTTCATCCTTGCTGATTGCTTCCCGAAACGCCTGATAAGCTTCTGTTCCCTTCACCTGCTTTCTGTAGGCCATGCCTTGCAGGTAATTCACTTCAGGATTTTTGCGGGATTTTTTCATGGCTTTTTCCAGCAATGTCAAGGCATAGTCGGGATCACCATTGTCGAGCACAACATGCCACTTCGCTATGGTGGTCAGCACATCTGCATTCTTGCTTTTGGTTTTGCTGATAGCCTGCTCAAAAATTTCATTGGCCTCCGTCATTTTCTGCGTGGCCATGAAGGCTCCTGCCCTGGCCAGGATCCAACTCCACTCCTCTTTTGCATCTTCAGGAGCTTTGGCGAGGGTATCCAGGGCCTGCTCTGCTTTCTTCTGCATCAGATAAGCTTCCGTCAGCGCCAGCCAGGCATCCTCATTCTCGGGGTCCTGCCGAAGTAAGTCATGAAAATAAGCTTCCGCGGCAGCATAGCGTTCATTATACAAAAGTTGCTTCCCAGCTTCTATATCCTGGGCATGCACGGTGCCGAGCATGAATAAGCCACATACAATAAGAGTTAGCTTGTTGTTCATAAACTGTGTTTATTTTGAAATGATTGCTTTTGGGGTATAGGGTTTAAGGTTTAAGGTTTAAAGTTTAAGGTTTAAGGACGAAGTACCGTTGGTCGCTTAAATCTAAATTTCAACAAAGACCTATCTCATACTCCCTAAACATTAAACCTTAAACCTTAAACCTTAAACTCCCCACTAACCACTTACCGCCAGCACACTCGTTTTCGAATCCGCTGGCAGTAAATCTGAAATATGTCTGTTGGTCCAGTTGTTAATCCTGGTTTCGGTGTCGGGATGCACAATCAACACATCGGCCCCTACCTTGTTACAGTATTTCAGCAGGCTGCGTGCGCGATTGGATCCGGCCAGCACTTCATAGTCAACCGGTATGGTTTGATGCGTCTTGAGCCGACGTATGGCCTGGAATAAGGCCTGCCGCGTTACCGCAATGTTTTTTTCACCCTGTTCAAAAGTGACCAGCCTCACCTGCAGCTTCGATTTTTTGCGAAGGGCTTCCAGTACTTCGAGCTTGCGCTCCGGCGATCGGCTACCGATCGGTATGACCACCGTCTTTATTTCCTGATGCAGGGAGCCGGGCTTCGCCGTAAGCACCGGCCGGCCGGTACGGCTGGCGAGCCGGCTGGGTACAACGGTATTCAGAAACGGAAATATGGAATGATGTGATTTCTTTCCTATGATGATGAGGTCAGACTTTAGTCTGCCCGCTTTTCGGAGAATCGCTTCCTCCACCGGATCGCCAAAACTGGCACAGGTATAAATGGGTATATCCGGATGCTGCTGCATTATTCTTTTGCGAATACTATCCAGGCTGTGCATCACTTTCTCCCGGTCTTCATTCATCTGCCGACGGCTATACCCGGTAATATAATATTGCAGGTAATGCATGATTCCCGGATGAATGATGCGCTGCACATGAAACAAATGCAGGGCACCAATATCCCCCTGCCCAATGGCGAGTGCCCGCGCAATGGCCAGTTCGGTATTCGGACTAAAATCGACCGGAACCAGGATATTTCGGAATCGATTCGGCATTGTGTAAAAATGATCGCATCCGCTTAATGGGCGATTAAGCAGGAATTAAAATGCAATTAGAAATAAAAACGGATTGGCTGTTTTGTGAAGCGGCTCCTGCTCCTGCATCGCTGCAAAAAGCCGTATCTTGGCGCTTTTGAATAAGAGAAGGTTTATGGATGATATCCGCATTTTATTGGTGGAAGATGAGCCCCGGATTGCTGATACCCTGCGATTTGGGCTGGAAGAAAATGGCTACGAAGTGTCGGTGGCTTACGATGGCCAGATAGGATGGCGGATGTTTCAAAATTCCGAATATAGCGTGGTGGTACTCGATATCAACCTGCCCGGGCTCAACGGATTTGAGCTCTGCAAGCTGGTAAGGGCGGCCAATGCCCAGGTACCCATCATCATGCTCACTGCCCTGAGTACACTCGACGATAAGATCGAAGGTTACGATTCAGGAGCCGACGATTATATCATCAAACCCTTTGAATTCCGGGAACTGCTGATGAAAATAAGGGTATTGCTGCGAAGAACAACCGACTCCAATATACCGATGGGCAACCTGCTGCGGGCGGGCGACCTGGTCATGAATTTAGATACCAAGGAAGTGCATCGCAACGACCAGCCCATCAGTCTCACCGCCAAAGAATTTCAATTGCTCGAATACCTGATGCGCAACAAGAACCGCGTGGTATCAAGAGCCGATATCGCCATCAATGTGTGGGATGTGGATTTTGATACCAACACAAATATTATCGATGTGTACATCAATTATGTACGCAATAAGGTAGATAAGCCTTTTGATGATAAGCTGATCCATACCCAGGTGGGTATGGGATACATGCTAAAAGAAATATAAACCCCATGCCCATACGACTGCGCATAACCTTTCTGTTTACGCTGGCGGTCTTCCTGATCCTGGGCATCGTTTGCCTCGCCATTTATTATTTTTCAGAGACCAGTCGCCTTACTACCATCCGCAAAAGGCTGAGCAACCGGGCCCTCACCATGGAGCGCTTGATTACGCAGGATGAAATTTTTAACCGCGAGCTGCTTCGTCGAATTGACTCCTCTACTGCGCTCTCCCTGAAGAACAAGAGCGTACAGGTATTTAACGCCGCGAACAGACGAGTTTATAATTACCAGGATAAGGCGGAGGACAGCATTCTGGTTTCGGAACGGTTGCTGGAGGAAATACGGGCGGCAGGCATTCTTTATTTCGCCGAAGGGAATAAAGAAGTGGTAGGCTACCGTGACCTGGAAAAGCAGGATGGCCTTGTAGTGATATCCGCTGCGGAAGATGAGGATGGCCTGGCTACCCTGCAACAATTAAAACTGATTCTCACCGTCAGTTTCCTGGGTGGCACCCTCATTGCCCTGGCAGGCGGCTGGCTGTTTAGCCGACGGGTATTGCAGCCTATTCGCAAGATCACCAATGAGGTCACCGATATTTCCGGCTATAATCTCGACCGCCGCATACAAACCGGCAAGAGTAAGGATGAGTGGTATGAATTATCGATGACGCTGAATGCCCTGCTCGACCGGTTGAAGGAAAGCTTTGAGTTGCAAAGGCGTTTTATCTCAAATGCCTCGCATGAGCTGTCGACCCCGCTTACCCTTATTTCCAGCCAGTTGGAAGTTTCCCTCCAACGAAATCGTACGGGAGAGGAATACCGCCAGGTAATGGAATCGGTATTGCAGGATGTACATCACATGAATCGCCTGGTGCAAACCCTGCTGAAGTTCGCCACGGCCTCGGGCAATGCGGGTGGACTCAATATCGACCTGGTCAGGATTGACGAAATCGTGATGCGACTTCCGGCGGAGATGCAGAAACTCGATCAGGCCTATAGCGTATCGCTTTCGTTCGATACACTGCCGGATGATGAGGATAAATTGCTGGTATTTGGTAATGAGGATTTGCTTTTCTCTGCCATCAAGAATATTGTTTCCAACGGATGCAAGTACTCCACGGATCATCATACCACTGTGCGGCTTGCCGTAAGACCCCGCTATTTTATCATTGAAGTGGAAGATAAAGGGATTGGTATGGAAGATAAAGAGTTGGAAAACATCTTTCAGCCCTTCTACCGCATTCCCGATACCAGTAGCCTCAAGGGCTTTGGTTTGGGGCTTTCACTCGCCAATCGAATCATCAAGTTACATAAAGGCAGCATAGAGGTGCAGTCGCAACCCAATAAGGGCACGCGCTTCACCATCAACCTGCCCGTGGCAAGACCGGGCTAATCCGGTTTTAATCTCCGGTTAATCTGAGAATAAGCCGCTGTGCAGACCTTTGCCAATCATCGATTAAATAGTAGACTATTATGGATCAATTCTGGGATCAATCTTTCTTGGGCAACTCTGTTCGTGACTGGGCCATTTGTCTGGGCATCATCCTCGCATCAATGCTGGTCCTTCGCATCGTCCGTACGATTGTGCTGCAGCGTTTAAGAACATGGGCCAGCCAAACCAGCAATACCTTCGATGATTTTGTGATCCGGGTATTCAAGCGCTCGGTGATGCCGATACTGTACATCGGTTCGGTGTATGCCGGCCTGCAATACCTGCATATCCCGGCCCGTGCGGGGCGCATCATGCATGTGGCCATCATGGTAGTCACCGTATTTTTTATCATAAGGATTATTACTGATGTTATCAGTTACGCATTTGAGCGCTTTACCGGCAATCAAAATGCAGCGCAGGCAAAACAGGCCAGGGGCATCCTGCTGATTGTAAAAGTTATTCTCTGGCTTATCGGTATCGTATTCCTCGTTGATAACCTGGGCTACAATATCACCACCATCGTAGCTGGCCTGGGTATTGGCGGTATCGCCATCGCGCTGGCGGCACAAACCATCCTGGGCGATTTGTTCAGTTACCTGGTTATCTTTTTCGACAAGCCTTTTGAAACAGGCGATTTTATCGTCATCGGCAACCAGTCGGGTGTGGTGGATTATGTAGGCATTAAAACCACGCGTATCCGTACCCTCAACGGAGAGCAACTCATTGTTTCCAATACCGACCTTACCAATTCCCGTGTGCAGAACTTCAAGCGCATGGAAAGAAGGCGGATCGTTTTCGCTGTAGGTGTGCTTTATGAAACGGGTTCCGAAAAATTAAAATTAATTCCTGGTATCGTTAAAAACATTATCGACCCCATCGAAGGCGCTACATTCGACCGCGCGCACTTCATGGCCTTCGGCGATTTCAGTTTGAATTTCGAAATCGTTTATTATGTAGAATCCCCGGACTATCTGGTTTATATGGATATCCATCAAGGTATCTGCCTGGGTATATATCAGGCGTTTGAAAAGGCGGGAATTGAATTTGCGTATCCTACGCAGAAATTGTTGATAGCGAAAGAAGGGCAGGAGAAGTTGTAAGTATTGAGTTGTAAGTTGTAAGTATTGATGGGAGCTCAAAATCATTTTTCGTTGCATCGTTGCGTTTTAGGCATTCTGCAAACCGGGATGGTTGCCCGTGCGGCAGTTTTCACTGAAATGGACGCAACGACGCGGGCCCTTTCAAAGTACAAGAATTGTATCTGCGTTCATCTGCGGAACAACTCTGCGAAAATTGGCGGGAAAACTCTCCCGAACTCATGGGCGGCTTAAAGAGCAGCAGCATTTCCCGCGGATTTCCGCAGATTTCCACGCAGATTTTCGCTGATTTTTTTCTCAAAACAATTATTGGTTCCAACCATCCCAATCCTCGGCCCCTTTTACATTACTACATTATTTGCGCTCTAAACGACTGAATATCAGCCCATAAAAAAATTATCAAAAATTAAAGCCCCAAGATTCGGGCTTTTCTTAATTTTGAATTCTTCACTAACCCACCCGATTCAGCCCAATACCACTGCGGAGAATAAACCCATTCAATTCTAGTTACTGGCCCATTTCCAATGCAGGATTGCCTGTGAAGAAAGATTAACTGAATTAAAACCGGGAGGAGTTATGTACACGTATGATTTGCTGGAAAACGGCTGTTATTACCTGGTTCGGGAAAAAGCAGATTCGCCTATTTCCCTGATCAGGGTGGCTGTGGAAACTGACCATTGCCTGTTTATTCAACGCTTTGACGATCCTACGCAAACCGAATGGAAACTAAAGCGCGACGGGATTGCCGACATCATTGAATGCCTGAGCGATGAGGCAGTGAAAGCCTGGGAGGAACATTATAGCAGCGAGGACGTTTATGAAGAGGAAGAGGATGATGATGAATAGTCCTCAGCGCCACTCATGGAAATTTGATGGCGGGGTGATTGGAATGCGCTACTTTTAGTGCAACCAATCACTTTTTTTATGCATAGGAAAATTGTCCGTTCACTTTTGCTGATGACGGCCCTGCTGGGACTGTCGCCTCTCCTGCCGGCACAATCCGATCTGCCCCAGGATTATTTATCCAAAGAATTTCATGCGGGACGCCGCGAGGCCCTGCGCGCCATTATGCCCGATAATTCGGTAGCAGTGGTATTTGCCTATCCCGTCCGCAATTTTTCCAATGACGTGGATTATAATTATCACCAGAATCCCGACATGTACTATTTCAGCGGATATAAAGAACCTCATTCCATGCTGCTGATTTTTAAGGAGGCACAAAAAGATGCCGATGGTAACAGCTACAAAGAAGTACTGTTTGTACAAAAAAGAAATGCACAGGCTGAGCAATGGACCGGTCGCCGCCTCGGTATAGAAGGTGTAAAGGAAAGACTGGGAATCCCGATGGCTCTGAATGGAGAAGCCTTCAAGGATTTCGCTATCGACTTCAGCAAATTCGACAAGATCATTTTCGACAGATTGGTGGATGATGTAGCCGACAACCCTCGCGATAAGGCGGATCTCTTTGATTTGATCACTCAGTTCAAGGCCAAGGCCGGCATCAGCGAAGCCACGGCCAAAGACAGTAGATACGACAACCAGGCATTTCGCCGACTCACCGGCACTTTGCGCGAAATCAAGACCCAGGAAGAGCTGGCCCTGCTGCGCAAAGCGGTGGAAATATCCTGCCAGGGACAGAATGAGGTGATGAAAGTGATTAAGCCGGATATGAGTGAGTTGGAAATCCAGGGTTTGCATGAGTATGTTCATAAAAAATACGGAGCGGAAGGTGTTGGATACGGCTCCATCGTTGGCGCCGGAGAAAATGGTTGTGTGTTGCACTACACCGAAAACAGTAAGACCAAGATTGGCAATAACCTCCTGCTGATGGATGTGGGCGCCGAATACCATGGCTATACGGCCGATGTTACCCGCACCATTCCCGCCAATGGCAAATTCAGCGAAGAGGAAAAAATTATTTACCAACTGGTATATGATGCGCAGGAAGCCGCCTTTAAGACCCTGAAAGATGGCAGCAAGTGGGCCGATGCGGAGAAAGCCGCGCGCGATGTGATTGCGGAGGGATTGCTGAAACTCGGCATCATCAAAGACAAGGCCGAGAACCGCAAGTACTATCCCCATGGCCTGGGCCACCATATTGGCCTGGATGTACACGATCGTAGCAACTACGGTCCAATGAAAAAAGATATGGTAATCACCATTGAACCGGGTATTTACATTCCCGAGGGCAGTGATTGCGATAAGAAATGGTGGAGTATAGCGGTGCGTATCGAAGACGACGCACTGATTACACAGGATGGCTATGAATTACTGTCGCATTTCGCCCCCCGCTCTATTCCGGAAATAGAGAAACTGATCGCTCAGAAAAGTGCGCTGGACGATTTCAAATTGCCTGCGCTTAAATCGGCGGAAAAGAAAGGCTTCTAATCTTTTTTATACAGCTTTCCCCTGGGGAAAGCTGTATAAAAAAGGTAAGTGTTGAGACGTTTATGGAAAAGGCAGGCTTCAATAAGCCTGCCTTTTCTTCTTCATCCCCCTTAGGGAGGCCGGGGACTGGGGATTAATAGTTCACGGTAAACTTCCCATTCGTCAGCGCCCGCACCACGTCATTTTCATCCAATACATTGCCGGTAAATGTTCCTTCCAGCACTTTGGGATTGGATCCGATATTATGCGTGTTAACGGTTGCAACCAGGGTATTATTGGTCAAACTGGGATCTGCATAGTATTCTGTAGTGCCAGTGCCGCCAATCAGGAATTGAAAAAGTCCGGCATTCGCGCCTGCCTGGGTAGTGGCAAAATTATAGGTTTCGGTCGCCGTAATGGTCGCATTGGCATCCGCCAGGATCATATCGAACAAATCGCCTCCGGCATTTTCCCCAATAAAATAGAAAACCAGGTAAGGGCCGTTTGCTTCGGGTAAATATCCATTAATAATACCCGAATAAGTTGTACCGCCTACCGTAAATTCCCAGGTACCAGTGGCAGGAAGAAAACCGGCATTAACGGTTAATGCGAAACTGCAACCAGCCGTGCCCCCGGTAAGGGGTACATTAAAGTCACCGGCCGCCACGGGAATACCATCACCCTGCAGGGTTACGGTATTTAATCCTGTTTGCGTGAAATTTCCGGTGGCGGAAAATGTCATGCCATTAATGGTGCCGGTAATATTGTAGCCGCCCAGCGTGGTAACATTCACATCAATAGTCACTTCATTATCAGCGGTCAGTTCCACCCCTTCCAGGTAATTGCCAAAAATTTCTGCGCTCGCGCAGTCAATCGTGTATTCGGCAGGCCCTGTTACCTCCACACTAAAACTGCAACTGCTGGTTCCTACGGTGATGGGTATATTGGTGGGGCCGGTAACGGCCGGGGTTCCATTACCCGTCAGCACAATCTCCTGCGGGCCCGTATTGATCAGAGTCCCCGCACCCGCAAAAGTGATCCCATTACTGAGGGTTGTACTGATATTATAAGTTCCAATACTGATCACATTTACTTTAAGGGTAACGGTATTGCTCGAATTCAAGGCTGTTCCGGTAATGTATGACCCTTGCAGCACATAGTCGAGACAGGTACCCGGGGCCCCATCCAATTGAATTGCTGCAGGCACCCCTCCTCCTTCGGGTAATGTTGTAACCGACACTATACAATGGGTACTATCGTAGGTAACGACAAAATTGGCGATCCCGCTGGCGAAGGGTGTGCCATTGCCGGGGAGTTTGACTGTTTGGATACCAGGGCTGCTGAAAATGCCCGTGGCCCTGAAATACATACCATTGACCGTATCTGTATTGATGGTATAAGTGCCCGTGGTTAGTACATTCACCTCTACTTCAATATAGTTGGAATCAGGGTCAAGGGCCACTCCTTCTTCGTAGGTGCCCACCACATTTTTGGGTAAACAATCACCCAACCCGTCGGCCCGGAGCGAACCCTGTGAAGGTTCCTTACTAACTTCAGCACTAAATTCTTTTTGACAGGCTGTAAAAGCCAGTACGAGGGATAACAGGGAAAAAAGCAGGGATTGTCTTTTCATCAAGTCGAAATTAAGTTCTAAAATTACGTGATTTCGGTTCCTGTCCATCGGATACGGGTGGGAAATACGCCGGAAGGCAGTATCTTGTTAAAACATTAACGTATTTCATGCGAAAATTAGTTGCTTTTTACCTCGGTTTATTTATACACAGTTGTGGATGGGCACAGCCAAACTCCCTTGAACTCGAAATATTGACCAGTGGCACGCCCAGCAGCCTGCGTGGATTAAGCGTGGTAAATGATAATATAGTGTGGGTGAGCGGCAGCAAGGGTACGGTTGGTAAGAGCCTGAATGCGGGAAAGAACTGGAAATGGATGACCGTAAAGGGATTTGAAAATACCGAGTTCAGGGACATAGAAGCCTTTGATGCCAATAACGCCGTGATTATGGGCATAGGGTCGCCAGCCTATATTCTTAAAACCAACGACGGCGGTGATACCTGGAAGATTGTGCTGGAGGATCGCAGACCGGAAATGTTTCTGGATGCCATGGATTTCTGCAATTTTCAGAAAGGAATGGTTATAGGCGACCCCATCAACGGGCATCCCTATATTGCCGTTACCAGCAACAGTGGCAATACCTGGGAAGAACTGAAACCGGAGGATCATGGGTTGAAAGTAGATAGTGGAGAAGCTTTTTTTGCCGCCAGTGGCAGCAATCTCCGGTACTTTTGCAATGGTGATTACCTGATAGTGAGTGGCGGTAAAAAGTCAAGATTACTCCGGGAAAAAAGCAGTTATTCACTACCCCTGATGCAGGGAAAAGAATCCACGGGCGCCAATGCAATCGACATTTATGACCGCGGCATGCCCGATAAGCCGGGAAAGCGGATGGTGATTGTGGGTGGCGATTTTATGGCCGACAGTATTGCCAATGGCAATTGTGTTTACAGTACCGATGGGGGCAAAAGCTGGAAACAATCCAATACCCCTCCCCACGGCTATCGAAGTGGCGTGGAATTTATAGGCCCAAAGGATTTGATAGCCTGCGGCCTGAATGGAGTGGATTATTCACGCGATGGGGGTAAGAACTGGAATAAGATTTCCAGCCAGGGATTCCATGTAGTGAAAATAGCAAGAATTGGCAGCAGCATTTTCCTCGCAGGAAATAAAGGAACCGTGGGCCGCCTGACCTTTCGAAATTAAGGGCTACAGTTTGTCCAGTGCTTTCAAAATATCTTCAATAGGAGCCCTTTTCTTATAATCTGAATTGAAGAAACGGTAAACAATGTTTTGGTCCTTATCGATTACATAGGTAGCAGGGATGGGCAGAAAATTTCCGTTACGGCCATTGATCTCTTCCAACTTGATTCCTGTATTCCGATACCTTGTTTGGGTATTACCGGGCACTTCAAAATCCACATCATAGGCTTTCATGATCTTGAGTTCTTCATCGTGAATGATGGGATAAGTAACCTCCGTTTTCTCCACCGTTTTGGCAATGCTCTCGGCTGTTTCGGCGGTAATCGCCACCAGGGTGGCTCCCTTATCCTTGATTGCTGCCAGGCTGTCTTCGAGCTTTTTCAAATAACGGTTGCAATAGGGACACCAATATCCCCGGTAAAATACTAACACCACTTTTCCCTTCTTCACCAGGTCTTTGAGTCGCACCTCGTTGCCGTTCTGATCTTTAGCTTTAAAATCAGGAGCTTTGGAGTTCAAAAACAAACCCTCTGGAGCCTCCTGGGCCATCATTTGAAGAGCAGCCAACCATGTCAGGAACAGCAGCGAAAATTTTTTCATATATACGTTTTTCGAGATACAAAACTAATAATCCCCGGGATTTACACAGCAGGTTTTTGACTATCTTAACAATAACCCAATATTCCTATATTTGCCCACTTGCCTTCGGGCGGGTCAAAACAACTGCTATATGAGTAATAAACACGAGAAGAAGTTCTTCATTAACACTCTTATTGGCCTTCTGTTCACCACGGCCAGCGCATTCGTCATATTGTATATCTGTTTTCACAAAACACAACAACAGGATTGGATCTTTTGGGCGGTGATTACTGCTATTGGAATGAATACCGGTTTCCTCTTTATCGGTAGCGCCGTGGTACATAAGGTGAAAGCCGATCTCATTCGCCGGCAAAAGCAAAAGACCCGCCAGGAGAATATTTAGATTTACTCCCTTGCAGATGGCGGAAGCCAGCTACCCAAATCTCTTGGTAAACATGAAATACACCGCGCCCAGCAGAAAACCAAAACTCACCAGGTAGCGCCAGTGAAAACTTTCCTTCATTACTAAAACGGCAAACAGGCTGAAGACGACAAGGGTAATGACCTCCTGCAAAATTTTCAGTTGAAACAAACCCATCCCCTCGCTGTGACCAATGCGGTTGGCCGGCACAGCAAAGCAATACTCTACCAGGGCGATCATCCAACTCAACATTATGGCTTTCCAAAGGGGCCAGCCATCATGCCGAAGGTGATAGTACCAGGCAAAGGTCATGAATACATTCGAAGCGCAAAGCAGCAGAATGGTTCGCATGGAATTTTTGCACAAAATTATGCGGGCGGCTGCATATCCTGCAAAGCCATCCGCATATTTTTCACTGCCTCCGGGTCTATCGCATTGTTGGAATAACTTTCAGGATCATTGGCGAAATGCGGGTGTACAAATTGCATGAGTGATGCAACTTTGCTACGCAGGGAAGCATGAAACTCCGTACAGCCCGTTTGCTCCGCCAGCCAGCGAACATTGTCGGCACCAACACCACTTCCCGGCATGATGGTAATCCGTCCATCAGCCTTTTCGCGCAATTGCCGGATCAACTCCACCCCTTCCGGTGCGGTGGGCCGCTGGCCCGAAGTAAGGATACGCTCCACCCCCATTTCTATCAATTGCTCCATGGCCTCAAAGGGATCGCGGCAGCGATCGAATGCCCGGTGAAAGACCACCTGCATGGGATAGGCCCATTCCACCAACCTGGCCACGCGATCCTTATCAAGGCTACCATCGCTTCGCAATAAACCGATCACTACCCCATCGCAGGCAAGATCGCGGCAGAGACGGATATCCTGTTTCATGATGTCGAATTCAGCATCATTGTACAGGAAGTCGCCACCCCGTGGCCTGATGATGGGGCAGATACTGATAGCAAAAGCCTCCCGGCAATGCCGGATATGGCCATGTGAAGGCGTGGTGCCTCCCTCGGCCAGGTTGGCGCAAAGTTCAATACGGTCGGCCCCACCCTGAACCGCGGCGGCGGTGGTCAAAAAGTCGGAACTGGCAATTTCTATTATAAAAGGACTTTCCTTCATGAGTGTAATCTTGATGGTTTTATCCGGCGAAATGACTACCCGCTTTGATCAGTCTTTCCCCCTTTTCATCTCGCACGGCATAACTAAAACCCGGATGAATGGCAAAGGCGCCCACGGTTCCATTTTTTGCCAATGCCAAAAAGGCCACCTGTATATCCTTCACCTTTTCCGCTTTTATTTTCACAATGCGGGCGATGGCCTGGCGACAGGCTTTCTCCGGATCCAATCCCTGGCGCATGAGTTCAATGACGGTATGCGAGCCCGCCATTCGGATCACATCTTCCCCCTGGCCGGTCGCGGTGCAGGCACCCACTTCATTGTCAACATACAAACCGGCACCAATGATGGGCGAATCACCCAGGCGGCCCCTCATCTTAAAGCCCATGCCACTGGTGGTACAGCTTCCACTCAGGTTGCCATGGGTATCCATCGCCACCATGCCAATAGTATCGTGGTTCCATTCCCCGTTGGGTAATCGGGAAGGAGCTGCCACCCGGCTATTGCCCTTGTTTTCGATATTGATCACGGGTTTGTATTCAGATTTTTTCAGCCATTCCTTATAGGTACGCTCTGCTTCGGGGGAAAGTTTATCCTCTTCGAGGGTAAAGCCTTCGGCCAGGGCAAATTGCTGCGCCCCTTCACCCACCAGCATTACATGCGGTGTTTTTTCCATCACCCGCCGGGCCACCGAAATGGGGTGTTTGATCCTTTCGAGGAAGGCCACACTGCCGCAATTGAATGCCTCATCCATGATGCAGGCATCAAGCGTTACCTTCCCATCCCGGTCGGGATTGGCACCCAGGCCCACACAACAATTTTGCGAGGCTTCGGTCACCATCACGCCCTTCTCCACCGCATCGAGGGCCCGGCCACCCTTGCCCAGCACTTCCCAGGCACCCCGGTTGGCATCCAGGCCCGCATCCCAGGTAGAAATAACAATCGGCTTACCTTTAACGGTAGCCGCAGGTCCCATGCAGGCCTGCGCCTTATTGGCCCAAACAGCCATGGACCCCAGCACGGAACTAAAGATGAACTTTCTACGATTCAGCATGTTGATACATTTGATTGAATGACTATACGGCACAAAATATTTCATTCACGCCAAATTACGTTTCAAAACTTGCCAAAACGGCCGGAAAATTTACCATTCATCGTTCAGGCCCGATTTTTAATGTTTAAACATTAAAGTAAACCGATCATGCGAATTGAAATAATATCCGGTTCACCCCGGCAAAATAGTGTAACCCGGCGTGTGGCGCTCCATTTGTTGCAGCAGCTTCGGGAGACTACCGATCATGAAGTGGGATTGATAGATATGCGCGACTGGGAATTGCCCCAGTTGCAAAAGGTATTCCTTGATGTGGAACGCACACCCGATGAATTCAAGTCGCTTAGTGAGCGGGTGTTTGGTGCCGATGCCTTTATTCTGGTTACGCCCGAATACAATGGCAGTTATGCCCCTGCTTTGAAAAATCTGCTGGATCATTACCCCAAGCAATCGCATAAGGTTTTTGGAATCGTGACGGCATCTACCGGAAGCATGGGAGGCATGCGCGCTACCCAGCAATTGCTGTTGCTGGTACCGGCTCTGTTTGGCATTGCTTCTCCCTATATGCTCGTGGTGCCATCGGTAGACAAGAAATTTGACGAGGAAGGAAATCTGTTGGATCCGGCTTTTGAAAAAAGTGTGAAGCTATTCAACCATGAGTTTCTCTGGTTATCCCATTCTGTATGCCAGGCGAAATTGATCGATGCGGCTTCTGTCAAATGATAACCGGCCTGGATAGTATTGTTCCGGCTGGATCCTTGATCGTTGTTTCCTGAAATAAATTTTATGAATAAGATAAGATCCGTGGAGACCATTCTGGCTCCACCGCCTCCCCATATGGTGGGAGATGGCTTTCGTGTACACAGTTTTTTCCCGCAGCAGGATGGACCGGTTGACAAATACCGGATGTCGCCTTTTTTCCTGATGGATTACAATGCCCGCATGGAGTTTGCACCCCGCAAAGAACCGCGTGGAGTGGGCGTGCATCCGCATCGGGGTTTTGAAACCGTAACCATCGCCTATCATGGCCGCATTGCGCACCGCGACAGCGCCGGCAACCAGGGCGTGATTCGCGAAGGGGATGTGCAATGGATGACAGCCGCTTCCGGTTTGTTGCATACCGAGTATCATGAAGAAACATTCAGCCAATCAGGAGGCCTGTTTCAGATGGTGCAATTGTGGGTGAACCTGCCCGCGCGCTTCAAAATGACTCCTCCCAAATACCAGGAGATAGCCCACAGCAAAATGGGAAAGCATCTGCTGAAGGATGGCACGGGCGTAGTGGAAGTGATTGCCGGAGAATTTGAAGGCACGAAGGGCGCCGCGAGCACTTTCACACCCATGCATGTGTACAATCTCCGGTTGAAAAAAGGCGCAAAGCTACAATTGTCGTTCCCGGCAACCTACAATACCGGCTTATTGCAGGTAGAAGGTAGCTTCCGTATTCAACAATCTGATCTACCGACCGATCATTTTGCGCTGATGGCCAACGACGGAGAGCTATTTGAAGTAGAAGCCCTCGAAGATGGTATAGCGCTCCTGCTTTCGGGAGAGCCCATTCCAGAATCCATAGCGCAATACGGCCCCTTTCTGATGAATACCTGGCAGGAACTGGAGCAGGCGATTGAGGATGTGGCAAGGGGGAAGTTTGGTACGATGTAATTGCTGGAGTTGTAAGTTTTAATAAGTTGTAAGTTTTAAGTTTTAAGTTGTAAGTTTTGAGTTATAGGGAATATTGTCATAGAAAAAGACCCGTTATGAAGTACCAATTGCATTAAAATAACTTTTTCCAACTACCAACTAAATACTTATAACTTAAAACTTAAAACTTACAACTTAAAACCCTTACAACTTCAACGCCGCTCTCGCCTTCCGCTGCACCGCCCTCTTCATAAATCCAGTCCATCCCAGCAATTTTCCCTTCCATCCCAGCGCCTGTCCTATCCAGCGGCTCAGGCGAAACGCATCGCTGTGCTCAGTGATTTTTCCATCCTGAATGCGCATAAAAGCTTTGGCACGGTTCACCACCCGGCGTCCTGTTTTGCTATAGCTATAGCTGGCTACCCACTCGCAGGTGGCATATTCTTCGTCCAGTATTTCAATGGGGCCATACGTGAGCGAAAAATCCCTGGCACGGGTACACAGGTATTCCCACATATTCCGGACCTGGTCACCTTTCAGCAACCCAAATACAGGATCCTGGAAAAATATTTCTTCTGAGTAGCAGGCGTTCATGGCCGCATGATCAAGCCGGCTGAATGCGGAATAAAACTCTTCGATAATGCTGCGCTGATCCTTCATAATCCCGTAATTGAGTAATAAAAGTACAGGAAATTAGGGAGCCTGCGCATGTAGGCCCGACCCGCTCCTGTTGTCGCGGCCAATTAAAAAAAACTTATCTTAGAAATTCAACAACTGCTCATCATGTTACTTCATTCCTTTGTTTGCGGTGGTCGCCGCCGCTTCCTGTTGGTTATCCTGCTCTTTCCCATTTTCAGCCATGCACAAAACGAACAGGATTCGGCCTGGATACGCGATAACTATACCAAAAAAGAACTTTATATCCCGATGCGCGATGGGGTAAAACTTTACACGGCCGTGTACCTGCCTAACGACAATACCGAAGCACATCCCATTCTGATGAATCGTACGCCCTATTCCTGTTCACCATATGGTGCGGATAATTTTCGTGCTTTCTGGAACAATCACTGGCGCTATTATATGCGGGAACGCTACATCATTGTGCTGCAGGATGTGAGGGGACGCTATATGAGCGAAGGAGAATTCGAAGATGTGCGTCCATTCAAGGCCAACAAAAGCGGCAGCAACGATATTGATGAAGCCAGCGATACCTATGATGCCATCGACTGGCTGGTCAGGAATCTGCCCCATAACAATGGCAGGGTTGGCATCTTCGGTATTTCTTATCCCGGCTTCTATAGTACCATGGCCGCTGCCAGCGCCCATCCTGCATTAAAAGCGGTAAGTCCGCAGGCACCCGTCACGGATTGGTTTATGGGAGATGATTTCCATCACAAGGGTGCATTTTTTCAGATGGATGCCTTTGCGTTCTATTCGGGATTTGGAAAGCCAAGACCTCAACCCACTACACAGGGTAACCGCGGGTTTGAATTTCCTGTGCGGGACAACTATGCATTTTATCTGGAAGCGGGTTCCCTGCGTAAGCTCACCGAATATATGGGCGATAGCATCCGTTTCTGGAAGCAATTGATGAGCCATCCCAACTACGATGAATGGTGGCAGGCACGCGATGCACGCCGCGCGATGTACAATATCAAGCCGGCGATGCTGGTGGTGGGTGGACTTTTTGATGCGGAAGATTGCTGGGGCGCCTGGAACCTGTACAAAGCCATCGAAAAACAGAGCCCGGCAACGGATAACCGGATTGTGATGGGCCCCTGGTATCACGGGCAATGGGCAAGCCGCGATGGAAGCCGCCTGGGTAATCTTCGGTTTGGAAGCAATACGGCTCTCCATTATCAAAACAAAATAGAATTACCCTTCTTTCAGTATCACCTTAACCAGAAAGTTCAGGAGCCCGCATTGCCGGAAGCAACAATTTTCTTCACTGGCAGCAATCAATGGCGGGAATTTGCAGAATGGCCCCCGGCCACTACGGAAACCAAACCCATTTACCTGCATGAGAAGGGCTCCCTAAGCTGGAGTAGCGGCTCTGCAAAATCTGCACGCGCTTACACCAGCGACCCATCCCACCCGGTTCCCTATACCGAAGATGTACATTTTGGCCGCACCCGCGAGTATATGACCGATGACCAGCGATTTGCCAGCCGCCGACCCGATGTATTAACCTGGCAAACGGAACCGCTGAACGAGGATCTTACACTTTCCGGGCCCGTATTTGCCAACCTGATGGTCAGCCTCAGCACCACCGATGCCGATTTTGTGGTTAAGATCATAGATGTCTTTCCCGACAACTTTACTTATCCCGGCGAAAACCTCCCTGCAGGCAGGTCCACTGGGGGCTCCTACCCCATGAACGGTTACCAACTGTTAGTAAGGGGTGAAATCATGCGCGGGCGGTTCAGGAACAGTTTTGAAAAACCGGAAGCATTTCGTCCAGGTAAACTGGAAAAAGTCCGCTTCGAGTTGCCCGATGTGGCGCACACATTCAAAAAAGGTCATCGGCTGATGATACAGGTGCAAAGCAGTTGGTTCCCGCTTGCCGATCGGAATCCGCAACAATTCATCAATATATACGAAGCAAAGCCGGAAGACTTCTTAAAGTCTGAAATAAAAGTATTCGGTAACAGCTCTGTTGAATTGCCCATTCTTCGCGAATAAATTCAGGCAACCGTTTGCCTTAAATTTTAACAGGCATGGCATTACACAATGCAGTAAATTGGCACTTCTTTAAAAAATAATTCTATTGATGAAGTCAATCCTACTGTATACGGCCCTGTTGTGCATGCCGGCCATTGTTGTCGCGCAAGGCAATTCCATTATCCCCCGTCCGGTTTCGCAGGAAAGCAGGCCGGGTAGTTTCGCGCTTAGTATGAAAACGCCAATCCTGGTGGCTGACGAAGGCGACCGCCCCACGGCAGAATTCTTCAATAGCTATTTGCAAAAGCTGTATGGCTTCCGCCTTCCCATTGTAACCGAAAGCAAGATTGCAGGCATCCGTCTCAGCACGCGCAAGTTCATCCAGGCTCCACAAAAAGATGCGTATGAACTGGAAGCGGGCGCTTCGGGAATTCGCATTGAAGGCGACAGCTATGCCGGCACTTTTTATGGCATGCAGAGCCTGATACAGATGCTGCCGCTGGCGCGCACAACTACATTGAAAGTGCCCGGAACATTCATCAGGGACGAGCCGCGCTTCGCTTACCGGGGTATGCACCTCGATGTAACGCGACATATTTTCCCGATTGATTTTATTAAAAAGTATATTGACTTTATCGCCCTTCACAAGATGAACTACTTCCACTGGCACCTGACCGATGACCAGGGATGGCGAATTGAGATAAAAAAATATCCGCGCCTTACACAAATTGGCGGCTGGCGCAATGGCACCATCATTGGGCGCTTCCCCGGCACGGGCAATGATTCCATTCGCTATGGCGGCTATTATACCCAACAGGAAGTGCGCGAAATTGTAGAATACGCGGCCAAACGTCATATTACCGTTGTGCCCGAAATTGAAATGCCAGGTCATGCTTCGGCTGCCATTGCGGCTTTTCCTATCCTGAGTTGTTTTCCCTCAGAACCTACCCTGCCCAACCGCGGCACTGCCTGGGCTGGTCCTTCCACGGGCAAGCAGGTGCAACAGGGATGGGGTGTGTTCGACGATGTTTTCTGTGCTGGCAAGGAAACCACATTTGAGTTCCTCGAAGATGTGTTGGATGAAGTGCTGGAACTTTTTCCTTCCAAACTGATCCATATCGGTGGTGATGAATGTCCGAAAGAAAACTGGAAAAGATGCTCGCAATGCCAGCAGCGCATGAAAGAGAACGGCTTGAAAGATGAACATGAGCTGCAAAGTTATTTTATTCAGCGGATGGAGAAATACCTGAACGCGAAAGGTCGTGAGATCATTGGCTGGGATGAAATTCTGGAAGGAGGCCTGGCGCCCAACGCGGCGGTCATGAGCTGGCGGGGTGAAGAAGGCGGTATTGCCGCGGCCAAACAAAGACATAAAGTTGTTATGACACCCGGAGGCTGGTTGTATTTTGACCATACGCAAAGCCTGAATGAAGACTCCGTAACCATTGGCGGATACACCACCGTGGAAAAAACCTATAGCTACGAGCCCGTACCGGCACAATTGAATGCGGAAGAAGCGAAATATATTCTGGGTGCACAAGCCAACCTGTGGACAGAATACATTAAGAATCCCAAAAAGGCAGAGTATATGTTGCTGCCCAGGATGAGTGCGCTGAGCGAAGTACTTTGGTCGCCCAAAGAACTGAAGGACTGGGATCATTTTGAAAAGCGACTCCTGCTACAGTTCAAGCGCTATGATCGATGGGGCGCCAATTACAGCAAAGCCTTTTTTGACCTCAAAGCCGAAGTGGTATCCATGGAAGATGGCAAAATTGGCTGGCGACTCTCGACCAAGCAAACCGGCACGCCCATTTATTATAAAGTGAAGGGCGACAAAAAGGCCCAAAACGCTTCGAAGAGATATAAGGCCGTGATTCCCGTGAATGGGCCTGTGGCCATGACGGCCTGGGCGCAGAACGGCAATCCCATCGACCAGCGGTTTCAATTTAGCTTATCAACCGGGAAAAAGCTGGAGCTTACCCATTCCCCCGCAGGCAATTATCCCGGTGATGGTGCTTTCACCCTGGTAAATGGCGTACTCAACGAAAAAGGCTTGGGTCGTTCGCGCGAGTTCCTGGGATTTGAAGGCAAGGATTGCGAAGCGGTGATTGATATGGGAAGCCCAACTGATATGAGCCGGGTGCTGGTGTACAGCCTCGCGCAGGGCGGTAGCTGGGTTTATCCTCCCAAAGAAGTGGTTGTTATGTACAGCAACGATGGCGTCAACTTCACAAAACCGGAATCGCAGCAATTCGTTTCTCATTTTCCAAAGGAGCGCAACCTGGAAGTAAAGTTGAATAGCGACGGTTCCGCCATAAAAGCCCGCTACCTTAAAGTACTGGTGAAAAACTTTGGCATCATTCCGCAGGGGATGACCGGTGCAGGCCATGGCGCCTGGTTATTTGTAGACGAGATCCAGGTATTTTGAGTCATCAGGGTTGGTCCCATCCCACCCTTGTCATAAAATCGTTAGGCCCCTGCCGGAGTATGGCTTCTGCATAGTGCTGCGGGTTGCTGGAAAGTTCGGATGCCGGATACAACATTCGCCTGGGAATGCGACCATTGGTGGCATTCCCGGGATAATTTACCGGCACCAGCTCAGGCAGGCCCGTCCGGCGCCAATTGCTCCAGGCCTCATACCAGTCCAGAAAACAGGTCACCCAGTATTGCCATTGAATAGCGGGCATGGGATTCGTTATGTCGAATGGATGCTGCGCCAGGTATTCGGATATCAGCCCTTCATGAATGGCGGCCCGGTGATCATATTGCTGCAGCGAAGCCATGGCAGCTTTTACACCCCGGTAATAGTGAATATCCGCTGTAGGCCCTACCGACCAACCCCTCGCGGCTGCTTCAGCCAGCAATAATTCTGTTTGCGCGAAACTAATGAGGCAAGTGGGTCCATCCAGCTTCAACCATATATCGCCACGAATGGTACTGTACCCTTCTATCGTGCCCGGATAGCGGGGAGCGAGGCTTATGTCCATGCTGTTCCCACTCTGGTTATACCCATTGGGCATACCCAATTGCATCGCGGGTCGGGTATCCCCATCCATTCGAAGCTGAGCGATCCATTCCAGCCGCGGATCACGATCCCTTTGCAACCCATCCACCAACGTTTGGCTAAGAAATACTTCCGTTTTGGCATTGGCAGCCCTATTCCAGCCCGTGGCATTCCATTCACCACCCAGGATATTACTATTGCGGTTTACCGTGGCCCGACCTCCCGATGCATCGTGCTGTAGCAAGGCATTATCTGCATTCGATTCGAATGTGCCGCCCTGGTAAGCCTTTTCTGTCCAGTAACGTGCCTGCTCCGGGTATTTTTTTACCCAGCGCATGGCCAGTCGCAACATCAGGCTATAAGCCAGCTTTTTCCATTTATGCGGACTATCCGGCTCCTGTCCATAAAGTAAATCCGCCTTGCCGGGCATGGGTCTGGCGGGATCAATAGCGAGGGCCGCCTCGTCCAGCTCCTGCAACATATCCAGATAGATCGAATCCTGCGGTTCATATCGGGGTGCAAAAATGCCTTCATGAAAACCCAGGCCGGCCTCGCTATAAGGGATATCTCCATAAAGATCTGCTATACGATGAAAGATCAGCACGCGCATGATACGACCCACCTGGTGCAGGTTATGCAGTGCAGGCTTTGCTTCCGTAAGCTTCAGCATATCCACAATGTATTTTACCTGGTCGCGATAGGCTACGTCAAAATAGGAGGATGACCACCCGTCGTTGCGCAGATATTTATCACCGGCATACCAGGTAGTATTGGCCAGTTGCTGCATCATCATGCCACAATAAATGATGTTGACCCGCCAGGTTTCATAGCTGTAGTCGCTGTTGCCGGTATATTCCAACTGGGCGCGGGTAAGGCTGTATTCCGCTTTATATTGGTCGCTGGTCACCCGGGTATCATCGGTATTTACTGCTTCAAAATTCTTTGTGCAGGCGCAAAGCGATACCAGTATGGCCATCATTGCAGCCATTCGTCCGAAGCGTTTTACTAATCCCTCCTTTTGTCGCCAACAATAACAATATGGTGCGCTTCTGCCTCTCATTTAAAGCGAATTTGAAGGTGAAGACCTATACTTCGGGTAGCCGGCAGGCTGGCGTATTCCAGGCCCTGGGCATTACCATTGCTATAGGTGGATTCCGGATCTATATGACCCGTATGCCTGATCAGGTAAAACAGATTTCTGCCTACCAGGGCAAGGCTGGCTTCTGCTTTCCATTTCTCCAACCATTGATCGGGAACCTGCCAGCTCAGGCTAAGCGAACGCAGCTTGGCAAAATCCGCATCCAGTACATGCAAGGCTGATATCCGGTAAAGCGACTCATAATATTGCTGCGCGGGAACCGGCAGGGTAATAGTATTGCCCGCCTCATCCACACCTTCGAGTAATATTCCGCTTGTTCTTCCCGACAAGGTCGATTTATCGAGACCCCGCTGTACGGCGCTGGCATAGGTGCCGGAATAAATGACGGCCCCAAACTTAAAGTCGATCAGGCATTCCAGTTCCCAGTTACCCCATCGTACCTGGTTGAGCCATCCACCGGTAATAGGATGGGTGCCGGAACCTGCCGGCATTAGTCGCGGCGATGCCTGCAGTCCCCCATTATTCAGGATAGGCCGGCCATTTTCATTTTTCCATTCATCAAAAACCATTACCTGTCCAAAAGGGAGCCCGGCCACATGTTGCACGAAGGCCCGCTCGGTGCGCGACTCGCCATTGAGCAACTGCATGGTTTGTTGCCCTTGCGCCAACCGGATTACTTTATTGCGATTATGGGCTATATTGAATATGCTGTTCCAGTTACCGTTTTTATGGCGAACCCATTCAGCGGCTATCCGCAACTCTACGCCATAATTCCGGATTTGTCCCACATTCAGCAAAGCAGAATGAAAACCCGAGCTCACGGAAGTGGTGGCGGCTACAATATCATTGAGCGTTTTCTTACGATACCAGGCCAGGTCAAGTTGCAGGCGATCATCGAGGAAGCGCGCATCGATCCCCCACTCCCATTCGCTCACCTGTAATGGTTTCAAACTGGCATTCGGCACCTGATCATCCATATCGCCAATGGGATTACCGTTAATAGTGCCATTCGTATTATAGTAGAGCCTTGTGGCAAATAAGGGCGCATCACCACCCACACGGGAATAGGCAAGCCGCAAACGCGCCTGATCGGCAAATCGCAGACCCAGGTCGCGGGCAAATGACCAGGCAATATTGGCCGAGGGGTAATTGTATCCATTTCTGCCCGCTGGCAAAGTACTCGACCAGTCCTGCCGGTCGGTTAGTTGCAGGTACAGTTTCTTTTTCCAATTGAGCAGCAGCGAAGCATATAAGGAATGCACATCCTTGCGTGGGTGCAGGTTATTGACATCCGTATTGCTGGCGCCGGAGGGGCTGTAAATAAAGGGAAAAGCCAGGCCATCGGCCGCAATATCCATCACCGTTGACCGCATCCGCAAAAGATTGGCGCCCGCAGTAAAATTGAGGTTAAAGTCTTTGCCCATGGCCTGGTCTACCCCCACCAACAGATCCGCATTGGTTTCATTATAATTGAAATTCCTTTCCAGGTTCACGGTTCCTTCCGGCTTATAAGCCGTGCCGGTGGGCGTGATGGAACTTGCCCGAAAGCTAAAATAATCATGTGCCAGCCTTGCCTGCAGGTACAGCCAGCTTTTCCATTGATACCGGATGCGCGACATGGCCAGGATGCGGTCGCGACTGGTATTGTTGCGGAATCGCGAGGCCGCAAACCAGGGATTCGTATGAAATGCATTGTCGTTAAAAACAATTTCATCACCATTCACATCATATCCGGGCTTCAGCCAGCGCGCATCCACGTTGGGAGGCAGGAAGAGGATCGCGAAATTACCATTGCCGGGAGCGTCATTCAGGTTGGGTCGGTTGCGCCCCTGCTCCTTGCTATACTGGAGAAAACTATGACCTGACCATTTCTCTGAAATCTGGTATCGGAGATTGAGGTTATAAGTATGCCGGTTATAGCCCGATTGAGGATATACTGCCTGGCTGCGTAGATCCCCAAGCGATACACGCCACTGGATCTGCTCGCCTGATCCACTCATGGATACCGTTTGCTGCGAGCGGATTCCAGTCTGGTAAAAATGCCCGAGGTTGCTTCCCCCGGCAGGCGCGTAGGGTTGCATATACCCATTGAAAACCGGAGTCAGGCTGCCATCGAGGGGTGCCCCCCAGGCATACAGCCCCGACAAAAGCGCCGATGCGGCATCCGATGGCTTGTTGCCCTGCAGCCCCTGCCCGTATTCCCTTTGGAATTGGGTGAAATCGCGAATAAAATCGAATTGCGTATTGCTGTTTACAACAACCTGTACGCCCTGTAGCCTGGCAGCATTTTTTGTCTCAATCAGGATCACCCCGTTTCGTCCTCTTTGCCCATATAGAGCGGCGGCGGCTCCACCTTTCAGAATATGGAGTTCTTCCACATCATCCGGATTGAGGCTGCCGATTCCATCTCCAAAATCGGCGCCACCAAACTTGCCGGCGCTGCCCAGATTGTCGTTATTGATCGGTATG
This sequence comes from uncultured Citrobacter sp., assembly GCA_964395095.1. Taxonomy (GTDB): domain Bacteria; phylum Bacteroidota; class Bacteroidia; order Chitinophagales; family Chitinophagaceae; genus CAYMZZ01. The sequence goes on along the minus strand of CAYMZZ010000008.1, from coordinate 143,296 downwards.
CCGTTGACAACATACAAGGGTTGATTATCGAAAGAAAGTGAGGAATTGCCCCGAATGGTGACCCGTGAGGAACCGCCTGGCCCGGTATGGGGAGCAATGCTGTTTACTCCGGCGACCAGCCCGGATAACAATGCGCCGAGGTTATTGTCTTTTGCTGGTTGAAATCTTCGCCCGCTTACGCGCGATATGGAATAACCGGTACTGCGTACTTCCCGGCTAATACCAAGGGCGGTTAATGTTACTTCTTCCATCTCAGTTTCCATCGACCGGAGCGTCAACCTTATTTCGCCCATCCGTTCCGCCGGCCATTCAAGGCTTTGGTATCCCACGCTGCTTATCAGCAACCGTTCTCCCCTGGCCGTTTCCAGCTCAAAATAACCTTCCTGGTTTGCCACCGTTCCGCGACTGCTGCCTTTTACCAGCACCGAGGCACCGGGAAGGGGTTCACCATCTGCATTCAGTACTCTGCCTTTGCTTAGTATTTCCTGCGGTTTTTGTTCCTTTATTTCCTGCCGCATAATGGCATAGGTCTGGTTGCCAATCTTCCGCCAGGAAAGTCCCGTTCCTTTCAATAGTTCCTCGAGGATTTGTTCGATGGTTTTATTGCCAAAATCGGGGGAGGCCGGGCGCAAATCGCGGACGTCTTCATCCGCATACAGAAAATAAGCACCGGTCTTTTGATTAAGTTGTCGAAATATCTCTTTCAAGCCCGGTCCGGGCAAGGTATCCGTAAAATGAGATGGAAAATAAAAATCAGGCTGGGAACCTGCTATCAGGATACCTGAACCCGATTGATCCTGTGCCAGTAAAACCTGCGCATATAGCAGCATGGCCATAGCCATACCGCAGGAGCGTTGGAAGGTTCCGGCAGTTCTCATAAGCAGTGCCATTCAATTGAAGGCTAATTTACAACAATCTGGATAGTATCTTCCCGTACTTCCATCTTCCATCCGGTAATCAGCCGAATAGCTTCCAATAATTCGTCGAGGCGGTTATTGGGCATAAGGCCCGAAAGGCGGGTATCCGGGTCAAGCTGGCCCTGCACCTGTATGGTTTTGCCATAATGGTCGCGCATTAGATCAGCCAGATCCTGCAGGCTGCTATGGTCAAATACAATCATGCCGCGGCGCCAGGCGAGGGAAGCCAGGGTATCTGCCTCGGTAATATGAACATCACTCCCCTGCCACGCTGCTAATTGCCCCGGCTGCAGGGCCCATTCATTCCCGGCCGATTCCAGTTTCACCGACCCTTCCGTCAACACCACGGCTACTTTTTTATGCCGGCTTTCCACATTGAAGGCGGTGCCGGTAACAACAATATCACCTTCGCTGGTATGCACGCGCATACCCTGACCATTCCGCATGGATTTTACCTGGAAAAAAGCTTCTCCTTCCAGCCACAGTTCACGATCCTGGCTGCCCCTTCGAAGATTTTTACCGCGCAGCACACTGTTGGCATTCAACTGTATTTCGGATCCATCAGGAAGCAAGATGGTTTGAACCTGGCCATAGGCCGTATGCCACACTTCCTCCGGATTACGGATATTTTGTTGGCGGATGGCCCAGAATGCAATCAGGCCAATAGCCGCTGTGGCTGCTATCCATTTGTAGATCTTTCGAATTTTGCCCCCGGCATTAGCCGTACTTATTTTCCCGGTACGATTTTCCAATCCGGTTCGCAGCTTTTTCCAGGCTTCTTCGGTCAGTTTTTGTGAGGGTTGTATTTCTGCCGGCATGGCCTGGAGTAATCGTACGGCTTTTTCTACCAGGTCCAGTTTTTCCGGGTGGTCCTCCATCCATTGTTCCCATTCCCGGGACAGTGTTCCGGGTTTGCGCTGGTACCAGCAGAGAAAGGATTCATCTGCCAGGATATCTTCTAGGTCCTGAAATTCTTTAGCCATCTGGCGGGATTTACTTACATAAGTACGTATTTCGGTAGCTTGTAATGCTGCTTTGGGAAAATTTGTGCATTTGTGCCACCTGAAATTATTGGTGGATTGCCAACAAATCTTGATTTTCACCGCCACAGGGTCATTAGATTACACCTTGCCGAATTTGCCACAAGATACTGCCAATTGGGAAGCCTTCAAATCGGGTGACCGGGATGCTTTCGAGAAAATATTCCGGGATATGCATCCGGGTCTGTTGCAATATGGTTCCCGGATCTGCCCCGACCGCGATCTGCTGGAAGATGCCATTCAGGACCTGTTTCTGGAAATCTGGCAAAGCCGGAGCAATGCTCCTATATTATCCGTAAAGGCTTATTTATTGAAAGCGCTGAAGTATAAACTTTTCCGGATGATGAAATCGCAGCCCGGCAAAAACCAGCAAACTCTTGATGAGAAGGATGCGGGATTCAGTTTTTCGCACGATCACTTATTAGTACAAAAAGAAGAAGAGGCGATGCGATCGCGACAATTGCAGCAGGCATTGCAGGCGTTGCCCGCACGACAACGGGAGATAGTGTATCTACGCATTTACCAGGGTTTGGAATATGCGGAAATCAGCGAAGTAATGGCCATCAATTACCAGGTAGCCCGCAACCTTTTCTATCAATCCATGAAAACGCTCCGTCAGTATTTTTTTGAATCCTGACCATTACATCGAATGTTTTTGTGCTACTCAGAAATGACGCAATCGTTTTTCTGGCAAAAGGCAAGATTGATTATTTATCTTTGAACCCATCAACAAAACCATTAACTCCCGCATGGCGAAGATTACCACTACCATGGACCTTTCCGACAGCTTTGAAAAGATACCCGTCCATATTTTTGATGGCCTGAAAAGTGGCTCCAAAGCCGTGGCCCGTGAAATTGCCAACCTCATTCGCGAAAAGCAGAAAAAAAAGCAGACCTGTGTGTTGGGCCTGGCCACAGGCTCCACACCCAAAACCCTGTACGCCGAGCTGGTGCGCCTGCACCGCGAGGAAAAGCTCAGCTTTCGCAATGTAATAGCGTTTAACCTCGATGAATATTATCCCATCGACAATGATGCTTTACAAAGCTATAGCCGATTCATGCGTTCTCACCTGTTCGACCATGTGGATATCAAAAAGGAAAATATACATATCCCCGATGGGCAGGTGGCCAAAGACCAGATCAAAAAGCATTGTATTGAATACGAGCAAATGATTGAAGACGCAGGAGGCATCGACCTGCAAATCCTCGGTATCGGCATCAATGGGCATATTGGTTTCAACGAGCCCGGTTCAGGCATCTATTCCAAAACCAGGTTGATCACCCTTGATAACTCTACCCGGATTGCCAACTCCTATGAGTTTGCCAATATTTCGGAAGTGCCCCGGCTCGCGATTACCATGGGCATCAGTACCATTCTGAAAGCCAAGCGCATCATCCTGATGGCCTGGGGCCCCAACAAAGCGCCGGTTATTAAGCGTGCGGTAGAAGAGGATGATACGGAAAGCGTACCCGCATCCCTGCTTCAGAATCACGACAATGCCGCCTTTTATATTGATGAAGCCGCTGCGGCTGAATTAACCCGGTTCAAGTCGCCCTGGCTTACCGGCGATTGCGAGTGGACACCCCGCATGGTGAAGAAGGCCGTGGTGAATATGGCCTTGAAATTGAAAAAACCGGTTTTGAGCCTGACCAACAAGGATTATAATGAATACGGATTAAGTGACCTGCTCGTAGAAAAGGGCGATGCCTATGAGATCAATCTCCAGGTTTATTATATGCTGCGTGATTCCATTACCGGATGGCCGGGCGGAAAACCGAATGCGCACATTCCCGCCCACCCGGAACGTAGTGAACCCTATCCCAAGCGGGTGATCATATTTTCGCCCCACCCCGACGATGATATCATCAGCATGGGTGGTACTTTTCAGCGATTGCACGACCAGGGGCATGAAGTGCATGTAGGCTACCAGACTTCGGGTAATATAGCCGTAACCGATGAGTTCGTTACCCGTTTTATAGATTTTGCGGTAGGATTTGAAGAGATTGCCGGCATCGACACCACGAAGTCGGAAAAGATTCTGGCCAATGTGCGCAAGTTTGTGCGCAGCAAGAAATCGAATCAGATGGATACGGCCACCGTTCGCGCCATCAAGGGATTGATTCGCCGTGGCGAAGCCAAAGCCACCTGCCGCTATGTGGGTATCAATGATGAGAACATCCATTTCATGAATCTTCCTTTTTATGAAACGGGCACCATCGAAAAAAATCCGATGGGCGAAAAGGATATCCGCATTACGATGGATCTACTGAAAAAAATAAAACCGCATCAGGTTTATTGTGCGGGTGACTTTGCGGATCCACATGGCACCCATATTGTATGTTTCCAGGTGGTGCTGGAATCATTGAAAAGATTAAAAGCTGCCGGGGAAACCTGGATCAACGATTGCTGGCTCTGGTTGTATAAGGGCGCCTGGCAGGAATGGAATATTGAAGAAATTGAAATGGCCATCCCCATGAGTCCCGACCAGGTGATTCAGAAACGACATGGCATTTTCATACACCAGTCACAAAAAGATATGGTACCCTTCCAGGGAAGCGACTCGAGGGAATTTTGGCAAAGGGCTGAGGAACGGAATGCCGCCACCGCCAACCTCTATGCCGACCTTGGTTTAACGCATTATGCGGCCATGGAAGCATTTGTGCGCTGGCATTATTAAAAAAAATCGATATAGGATTTATCGGGACTTCCCATTATATTTATTCAAATTATTTGTTATGGCTTTATTTAAATCAGGCAACCCTGCCTTGCAGGAAAAATCTTTTGAAGGTACCATATTTGAGGGCCTGGCCGATCATGAAGTGATGACCATCAACGGCACCCTGAATCGTTTTGGTCTTTTGTTCCTGGTCATGATTGGCAGTACCATCTGGTCATGGTCCAATTTTTACCAGGGCGGCGACCCCATGCCCTTTATGCTTACCGGTGTTTTTGGCGGATTGGTTGTGGCGCTAATTATGGGATTCAAAAAGCAGTGGTCTGCTTACCTGGCCCCTGTATATGCCATACTCCAGGGATTGTTTGTGGGTTCCGTATCGGCCTGGTACGATTATGCATTCAAAACCCAGTATCCGGGTTTGGTAGTACATGCCGTTGCGCTCACTTTGCTGGTAACCGTGGTGATGTATGCCCTATATCGCTTTCGCATCATTAAAGTAACCCAGCGTTTTCGCTCGGTGATTGTGATTGCCACGGCAAGCATCGCGGTATTTTACCTCGCGCAATGGGTGTATTTCGCTTTCTCGGGATCCAATTTTGCACCCTTCACCAATGCCGCCACTCCCCTTGGCATCGGCTTTTCCGTGTTGGTGGTGGTGTTGGCTGCGCTTAATCTTTTGCTCAATTTCGACAGCATAGAAACCGGCGCCAACATGCGTGCAAAGAAATATATGGAATGGTATTGCGCATTCGGTTTAATGGTTACCATTGTATGGCTCTACCTGGAAATCCTGCGCTTGTTGTCGAAACTGAACAGGGACTAGAACTAACCCGATAATAACTATTTCACTTCTCGATACGGAGGGCGACTTATTCGCCCTCCGTTGTTTTTACGACCTCGATGGGCTGACTATTATCGATAAACTCATTCACATAAATATTGTACAGAAGGATGACGTAACTCACGAGAAGCGGTCCGAATATCAGACCGATAAATCCAAACAGTCCCAGTCCCACAATCACGCCCAGCACGGTAATTACAGGATGTACGTCGCCCATGCGCTTGAGCAGCGTAATGCGCGCTACATAATCGATATTGCCGGTTACCACCAGGCTGTAAAACAGCAAGCCGGTAGCCATTCCGGTTTCATTCACCGCAAAGAGATAAATTACCAATGGCACCCAAACAATCATGGTGCCCACTACAGGGAAAAAAGCGAACACACCCGTAAGAAAGCCCCATAGCGCCCATTCATCAACCCCAAAAATATAATAGCCCACGGTAGCCGCTGCCCCCTGAATAATGGAAATAAGGGGTATGCCCAATGCATTGGCCTTTACCATTCGTTTGGTTTCGTGCGCAAGCAGATTGATATTTTCCTGCTTCAGCGGAATGATCTTGCTCAAGTGCCGCTCCGACGCGGCGCCGTTCACCAACATATAAAACAAAAGGAATAGCAGGATGGCCAGGTTGGTTATCAATACACCCGTACTGTTGAGCAGGGAAGGCAGAAAGGCAGAAAGTTTGCCAAGCGTTTCGGTGAGGGTGCCTTCGGAAATCAGGCTAATATCGAGATTTTGCTGTATGGTATTGATGGAGGCTTTGGCCGATTGTACCATCGCTTCAGGGTCGTGCAGGAATGCGTTGATTTTGGGGCTGATCAGGGTAACGGCCAGGAAAACCGGTAGCCCGAGCAAAATGAGATAGTACAGAATGAACAAGCCCGCAGCCCAGCCTTTTCTCCATTTTCTATTGTACACCAATTGAAAATAACTTCCCCTGCTGAGTATATAAAGGGTAAGGGCACCCAGGATACCGGGCAGGAATATATACAGCTCCTGGATCACCAGAATGGCCATCACGATGATCAGCGCGAGCAGGAGAATTTGCTTGATGCGATTATTGAAACTGGGCATGAATATTCTTGTTTGACGGTTTATCCCTTCGATAACCGGATACAATATGCTGCGATTCTCGCCGGGACAAATGAATTTACAGGATATTCCTGACTCCATAAAAAACTTACCCCGATGAAATGAATCACCGGGGTAGTTAAGGAACCGATTCTGTGGAAGAGGATCAGGGTTTTAGTTCCATGAGGGCGATCAACTTGCGTCGGTTAACGTCGCGGGGCAATTCGAGCAACAACTGGTTTTCGCTGATGCCTTTTACAACATAAGAAAAAGTAATAGCCACGGGTTCAGTATCCCCGAATTTAAAAGCGGGGTCTGTGTAGGCGCAGCGGAGCCGGATGCCGGGCGCTTCATCGGTATCGGCCTGATCGTCTACCCACCAGCGCGAGGCATAGGGTGCACCATCGGATACTACCGTGCCGCTGGAATCCGCACCAAAATGCAGTTGCCAGTTGATGACATCCCTGTACACTTTTTTCAGCATCGTATTTTCTTCCCTGGTGGTATCAATCCAATCCAGTTCCGTTTTATCATTAATGGTGAGCGCGCCGTAAAAACCCAAATCCTTGACGGAAAACTTCTTTTCCTTTAGGAAGGCCTCCACCTGTTTGGCCGACGCTGGAGGATTGGGGAGGGCAGCCATCTTCTCCTCATTACAGGCACCCAGGGCCAGGATGCCGCCAACAACAAAAACGGCGATAGTAATCCTGGCTATATTCGTCATACACATGTTGATCAATGTTTTAGTAGATGTTTGATAATTATCATTTGAAGAAGTAAAAATAATTTCTCCCACTCCCCTGGCTATACCCTTAGGCGGGTATTTAAGCACATAATGGTTAATTCTTATCCATCGTATTTTTTCGAAAAAAAATACGGTGAATTCTGAATAAAAATGATCGAAAAAGATCTTATTGCGTCAAATATGACGCGCGCATTGGATTCTGAAATAGATTTGTTAGTAATCCAATTCTTTTGAATAAATTCTGGACATACCTGCTGCTGCTTTTGTTGACAGATGCGGCCCATGCACAAATCACCACTCCGGTTGTGAAGGCTAATTTTGGCGTGGACGCAGAACAGCGATCCAACCAGTTTGGGGCCTTATCCCTGGAAGGGATCGACGATTGGTTTGTGTACCCCGGCACTATCGGTACGGGTGAATTTGTGATTGATACTACTGGCGCGGCTGCCATTGTTTCAAGATATGCCACCGATATCCCCTACCGTTCTACCAGCTTTTACAGGGGCATGCGTTTTCCTGTACTCAGCAGGGTGAACAATCACCTTTTGCTCGACGCATTATTCTTCCGCGATTTTCACGGTACCGATTCCACCGTATTTGGCGCTGGTGGCAATAAAAATGGATTTAGCCCGGCCGACTGGACCTGCCCTGTTGCACAAAGTGTACCCGACAAAAACGATATCCTCGACGTTGCCGCCCATGTACGCCGTGAAGGGCCTGACTATAATGATTCTCTATGGCTTTTTGGATCCGTTTCGCTCGATAATATTACCGGAAACCGCTACTTCGACTTTGAAATGTACCAGTCGAACCTGGTTTATGACCGAACTTCGCGCACATTTTCGGGTTATGGACCTGATGCGGGTCATGTGAGCTGGCAATTTGATGCCAGTGGTAACGTGGTTGTTCCCGGCGATATCATTTTCAGCGCTGAATTCCAGAGCTCCACACTCACCAATATTGAAGCAAGGATCTGGGTGCATCAATCCGCCTTGCTGATTGATCCGGCTACTTTCGACTGGGCGGGAAGTTTCAATGGCGCCAGTGCGGGTGCGCAATACGGTTACGCAAGTATTCGACCCAATGCGGCCGGTGCCTATTTTACCGGCCTCACCAATACTACCAATTCCTGGGGAGGTCCTTTTGGCATTATTCTGCAAGACAATAGCCTGACCACCGATTATATTCCACAACAGTATATGGAGTTTTCAGTGAACCTGACCAAGCTGGGGCTGGATCCTGCGGCATCCATTACCGCTAATGTCTGTGGTATGCCATTTCGCAGCCTGATGGTGAAGACGCGTGCATCGGCTTCCTTTACCGCCGACCTGAAAGACTTTATAGCACCTGTTCAGTTTTTTGAAATTCCGCAGGCTACCCTTGCCACCGGTACACCCAGTATTTGTCAGTCGGGCTCATGGGCAACTATCGATGTAACCAATCCCCTCCCGACCTCTGTATATGAGTGGAGTACGCTGGATGGCAATATCACTTCATCTACCCAGGGTACTTCCATTACGGTAGATCAACCGGGAACCTATATTGTGGAGCAATATCTCGTAGCAGGTTGTGAAACTTATGCAACTGATACGATTGAAATTGCGCTTTCATCCGGATGCATTGAATTACCAGTGCGCATTCTCGAATTTAGCGGTCAGAAGCAAGGCAATGCCATGCATATCCGCTGGCATTTAAACGAAGTATCGAATGTTCGCGAAATAGAGCTGCAGCGCCGCATGGGTGAAGAGGACTTCCAGACCAGTTCAGGGATTCAATACCCGGATGAAAATTTGGGTCAGTTTGTCGATCAGAATACGGCCAACCGAAACGGAGTTACCCAATATCGCCTGAAGGTTCACACTAAAAGCGGACAAATTCTGTACAGTTCGATAATTGCTGCAGCCAACAACAGTCCCGGTCATACCCTAGCCATCTACCCCAATCCCAGCCGTAGTAGGCAGGTGAGCATGCAGCTATTCAATGGAGGCCCTGTACAAATATTTCAAATAACGGGGCAACTGGTTTGGCAAAACAACCTGGTAGCCGGCTCTCACACCGTCGATCTTTCTTCCCTGGCACCCGGTACATATTTTGTGCGGGCAGGGCAACAGGTGCAGAAGCTGATATTGCATTAACAGGATCAGAAATGGTAATTCAGTACCATATTCCAGGAACCCATATTCACTTTGTTGGCTACAAAAAAATCGTCCTGGTAAGTTTCCCCTTTATTGATCTTGTGCGCATACAGTAGATGCAAATCGGCGCCCTGCAGCCAACCGGAAAATTCGTGCTTCAATTCCAGGTTATACTGCAGATAGGATGGAAGGCCATACTTGTTGAGCCGATAATTTCTCACATCCGGTAAATCATAATAACCCAAAGCACCTGAAAAATGGAGCCGGGCTTGAGTCCATTGATAGTCGGCCCTGGCCATCCATGCATGCAGGTCACCCAATCCTTCGTTTCTTTCGCGGGGAAGAAAGGTGAAGAAGGGCTCCCTACCCCATTCCCTCGGCATCAGGTATCGACCGTCGCTGGTGATACGCGTATAGTTGAGTTGTGTGGTCCAGTTTCTGAATTTGCGCTGTACCCTAATGCCAAATACCTGGGAGCTTCCATTTTTTTTAAAATATGTTTTAGATGGATCGGCGTTCCCACCATTTCCTAAGGCATCCTGTCGGATGTATTGAAGACCCAGGTTCCAGACACTGCTATCGCTTAAAGGCACCTGATAGTCGGACTGAACGAGCAGGCTGTTGAATATGGAAGGAACAACCAATTCGTGCAATTGCAGGCTCCATTTTTGATTTACTTGTGCCCGCAAGGATGCCAGGCCAATTCCATCGGCCTGCAAATGGCCCGCATAATCCGAAGGTGAACCATCAGAGTTTACGCCGTCAGAATAGATGCCGATCGACTCACCGGGTTTATACCAGGCAACCGTGCTCCGTGGCGAAACCTGGTTGAGCCAGGCGGCCTGAATATCCCATTTATTTTCCTTGATCCATTCTGCAGATAATCCTCCTACCTCCGTGGGTCGCATGCGCCCATCCTGCAAATTGATAAAGGGAGTATTCAAAAGTTGCTTGCCCATCGTAATGGTCAGGCTCTTACGGCTGTATTTCAAGAAAAGTTCTTCCAGCCTGTCAATATCATTCCGGTTTTCGGGGTCTGTAATATCAAATAGTCCTATTTCGTAGCGACTGGCGGGTGCACCAACATTGTCGTTAACAGCAAGATTGGAAGAGCCCAGGTTAAAAACAAAGTAGCCGCTGATGCCCAATTGAAAGCCGTGAAAGCGTGCGGTCTCGTATCGTATTCCCCCACCCATGGCATTGGCATAGAAATCGCGGATACCTTTTTGATTATCCGTAGCCATCAGGAAGTATCGGAAATGGCCACTAAAATGTCCGCTCTTAAATGCGTATAGCAGGAAATTGGTATCCGGTGCAGCCTGCTGCCTGCCCTTCCAGGTGGCCGGCCGGGCGCCCGGTTCCTGGTGCTGGGCCTTCAAGCCATAATGGAAAATGAATACTGCAAATATTGCGATCGTGCTATTTCTGTACATGCTACTACCCAATTTTAGAATTGATTCCCTATATTCAGCGCTGCAAAATTCAGTTGGATAAAGCAGGTAAAAGGTGACAGAGGTTACAATTCAACTTTCTGACCTTTGACCTGAAAGCATATATTTTAGCTTGTGAACAACTTCGTACCTAATTGATTAATTGATATAACCTTCAAGCATTAAAGCATAAATTCCTATATGACACTTCCATATCGAAAAGCAACACGCAGCAAAGCATTGGCTTACTTTATGGCCTTGATCATTGGTTCTTTCACCCACACCAGTGCGCAGATAACCGAAGTTTGTTACAATCCCAACCTGGTGAAAGACACCAGTAAGAAAAGCATAAAGTCCATGGCGGTGGGCATAATTGGTACCGATTCCGTCAGGATCAGTTATCATTCTCCTGGTGTAAGGAAACGCATTATTTGGGGAGGGCTGGTTCCATATGAAGAAGTATGGGTAACCGGCGCTCATGATGCCACTACAATCGAGATCAATAAACCTTTCATAATTGAAGGAAAAGAAATACCCGCCGGTAAATATGCGCTATTCACCATTCCAGATAAAAAAGAGTGGATCGTTATTATCAACAAAAACTGGGAGCAGCACCTAACAAGCGAGTATGACCAAAAGGATGATATAATCAGAGTGAAAGTGAAACCTAAGAAAAATGTTCACACGGAAAGGCTCCAGTACTTCATCGAGCATACAAAAAATAATGAAGGAAAGGTTGCTGTGGTTTGGGAAAAGGTCAGAATTGAATTCCTTTTATCTGTAAAGAATTAACATTCATGGATCAACAAAATCAGGCCTGAGTCCGCGGATGCTATTCGGACTCTTCATGATAACAAAATAAAATCCATCATGACAAAACTCATTTACATACTGGCACTGGCAGCTCTGCTATCAGGATGTGATGCAGCGGAAGAAAAAAGGAAGGATACCCTGTCGATAACGACAATGGATTCTCCAGCCGATTCTGTAAGCCTTGCGCCTTTTTTGTTCACCGACAAGAATGATCAGGTCTATCTGTCCTGGGTCAGCAGACAAACCGGAAAAAGTACGCTTCATTATTCAGTATGGCAAGCGGATGGTTGGAGCCCGGCTCAAGCCATCGCCAACGGCGGTAACTGGTTCGTGAATTGGGCGGATTACCCCGTACTGGCTGCCGACGGCGATAGCAGTATGATAGCACATTACCTGGAAAAAAGTGAGAACGGAAAGTACACCTACGACATAAAAGTCAGGGTTTCGGCCAACAAGGGCAAAACCTGGAGTGAACCAATATTATTGCATGACGACGGCAGGAAAGCGGAACATGGATTTGTATCCATGGTCCCCTATGAGGAAAATTATTTTGTATCATGGCTGGATGGACGAAACGCTGCAATGGAAAGTAGCGAAGGCGGTCATGACGGGCATCAGGGACAAATGACTCTTAGAGGGGCCATCGTAGACAAATCCGGCCAAAAACTTCAGGAATGGGAACTGGATAACAGAGTATGCGATTGCTGTCAAACCAGCGCTGCCATAACCGGCAACGGTCCGGTAGTCATTTATCGCGACCGATCCGATACTGAAATACGGGATGTATCGATTGTACGACTTGTGAATGGGGAGTGGACAAAGCCTCAATCGATATATTCAGACAATTGGAAGATTGAGGGCTGTCCCGTCAATGGTCCTCGTGTTACGGCGCAGGGGAATAACCTGGCGATTACCTGGTTCAGTTCTCCGGAGGATAACCCGCAGGTGAAACTTGTATTTTCAGATGACGGAGGCGCTAGTTTTAGCGAACCTATTTTGTTGAATGAGGAAAAAGCTATTGGGCGCGTGGATATTGAAATGATGGATGAAAATTCGGCATGGGTTAGCTGGATGGAAGGATCTAAAATCAAAGCTGCGCGGGTAAGCAGGAAGGGGAAAATAGAAACAACGATAGTCGTTGCGTCAGCTTCGGAATCACGATCCAGTGGTTTTCCACAAATGACCCGGTCTGGCAATAAGCTGCTATTTGCATGGACAGATGAGAAGGAAAAGAAAATAAAATTGGCCAGCCTGCGAATAGGCGGTTAACCCCAAACAAAAAGGGATAACCCAAAATGTTGAGTTATCCCTTCTTTGTGACCTCGTCAGGATTCAAACCTGAAACCTTCTGATCCGTAGTCAGATGCTCTATTCAGTTGAGCTACGAGGCCCTTCCCTTAGCGGGCTGCAAAAATAAAGGAAAAACCTTTCCGCACAAAATTGCAGGAAAATTCTTTTTTCGGTTTTTTCTATGGATGGCACATTGATAACAAAGGCTTTGCTTAGCTTTAAGGCTTCACAATTCCTGAAACATATATGAAACTTACAGCCCTACTGGCCGGCCTGCTGATGGCCGGCACTTGCCAGGCACAGCTCAAGGCCGACGATGTGCACAGCTTCACACTTCAAAACGGTATGAAATTCCTCGTGATCGAGGACTTTTCCATCCCGAATGCCAATATGTACCTGTTTTACAAAGTGGGTTCCCGCAACGAGTACCAGGGCATCACCGGCCTCTCCCATTTTTTTGAACACATGATGTTTAATGGTGCCAGGAAGTATGGACCCAAAGAATTCGACCGCACTATGGAATTCAATGGAGGCGCCAACAACGCTTATACTACCAACGATGTTACGGTATATACCAACTGGTTTCCCGCTTCGGCCACCGAAGTGATCTTCGACCTCGAAGCTGACCGTATTTCCAGCCTCAGCATCGACCCGAAGATGGTGGAAAGCGAAAGAGGAGTGGTGATCTCCGAACGCAGCACGGGCCTCGAAAATTCACCCTGGCGTTTATTGTTTCAATCCATCGAAGGCCAGGCCTTCCAGGAGCATCCTTATCACTGGCCGGTTATCGGCTATCTCGATGATATGAAAAACTGGAAACAGGAAGACCTGGAGCGCTATTTCAAAACCTACTACGCCCCCAACAATTGCGTGGTGGTAATGTCGGGTGCCTTCAAACTCGCCGAGGTGAAGAAATGGGCGGAAACCTACCTGGAGCCCATTCCTGCACAACCCGCTCCCCCACCTGTGCATATTGTGGAACCTCCCCAAACAGGAGAACGCCGCATTGAAGTGCAAAAAGACGTGGCATCCGCCTACCTGGGAGTGGCTTACAAAACACCCGCCAGCAAGCACGACGATTACTATGCCCTCACCCTGCTTTCCGATATCCTGAGCAGCGGTAATAGCTCCCGTTTGTACAGCAGCCTGGTGGATCAGCAACAATTGGCCAGCACGGTGTTTGTGAACTATGGAGAAAGTTTTGATCCCATGTTGTTCACGATATATGCCGTTACCGCCCGCAATGTGCAGCCAGATAAGCTGGAGGCTGCCATTTACGTTGAACTGGATAAGATCATCCAAGAAGGCGTGACGGAAAAGGAATTGCAAAAAGTGAAAAATAAAAAGCTGATTGAATTCTATAACCAGGTGGAGACCATCAATGGCAAATCCAACAACCTGGGTACCTATGAAGTGTTTTTCGGTGATTACCGGAAAATGTTTGAAGCACCCGATCGGTTTAATCAAGTGACGGTGGCCGATATACAAAGAGTGGCGCAAACCTACTTTAAGAAGGATACCAGAACCGTCGGCATCCTGAAAAAAAATACCGCTGAATAATATACATCATTTCATACCAGAAGATTTTCCAACATGAAAAATAGTACGCTCCTCCTACTAACATTCCTCCTGGCCTTTATGCAAATGCCCGGAATGGCCCAGGAATATAAATTGCCTCCCTACCAAAAATTCAGGCTGAAAAACGGATTAACCGTTTACCTGATGGAAAATCGGGAAGTACCCAAAGTAAATGTCTCCGTTATTCTGCCCGGTGGCGCTATTTATGATGGTGAAAAAACAGGTCTTGCCTCACTCACCGCCGCAGCGCTCAAGCATGGCACGAAAAACTATAATAAGGCCAGGCTGGATGAGAGCCTCGACTTTATCGGCGCTTCCGTTAATACCTATGCCTCCAAGGAGTATGCCGGGCTTTCGGCCAGTTTTGCAGCCAAAGACAGGGATGAAGTGTTGGGCATCCTCTTCGAATTATTGACAGCGCCGGTATTTGACAGCAGTGAATTTGCCAAGGAGAAAAAGCGCGTGTTGCTTCGTCTGGAGCAGAGCAAGGAGAGCCCCCGCTCCGTGATTGATGGCCAGTTCGACAAATTCCTCTATGGCAATCATCCCTATGGTAATCTCATCAGCGGTACCCCTGGTAGCGTTCAGCAATTGAATACAGATGATGTTACTGCTTTTTACAAAAGCAATTACCTGCCGAATGAAGCGGCGATCTCCATCGTAGGCGATTTCGACAGCCGTGAAATGAAGACAAAGATTACCCAATTGTTTGGCCAATGGTCCAAAGGCAGGCAAAAAGTGGCTGACCCGGCTGCTGCATTAATCAGCAAACCCCAAAGCAACCGGGTATTGCTCGTTAACAAGGACGATGCGCGCGAAACCACTTTCTATATTGGCGCGCCCGGCATCAGCCGCAATAATCCGGATTATATCGCCGTGGATGTGATCAACACTTTGCTGGGTGGCCGCTTTACGTCTATGTTGAACGACGAACTGCGGGTTAACACCGGGCTCACTTATGGCGCGGGCAGCCGATTCACAACCTTGAAGCACGGTGGTCGTTTCATCATTTCTACGTTCACCGCCACAGAAACCAGTGAAGCCGCTATCGATAAAGCCCTGGAAGTATTGAATCGTTTGCACGAGAAAGGGGTGGACGAGCAATCGCTGACCTCCGCCAAGAACTATGTAAAGGGACAGTTCCCTCCCGACTTTGAAACCAGCGGGCAACTGGCGGGTCTGCTCACCCAAATGCACTGGTATGGCTTCAACGAATCATTCATCAATAATTTTCAGAAAAATGTGGATGGCCTAACGGTCGAAAAAGCTAAGGAGATCATCGCCAAATATTTCCCCAAAGAAAAGCTGCAGTTTGTACTGGTGGGTAAATCAACCGCCATCAAAAAAATCGCGGAGAAGTATGGGCCGGTTACGGAAGTGCAGATAACGGAAGAAATCAAAAAGGCATTCTGATAACGCAAAATGCATATCATAATCCTTGATATGAAATGAAGATACAATTCTGGTCATTTGGCAAAGCACATGAGCCCTATGTGAAGGAAGGAGTGGAACAGTTCAGCAAACGCATTCAGCATTATTTTAAAGCGGAATGGGTACTGATTCCCTTGCCACGCCATGCCGGAATGCTGAGCGAAATGGATTTGAAGAAGAAAGAAGCGTCCATCATTGTGGATTGGCTGGAAAAAGACGATTACCTCGTTGCACTGGATGAACGCGGCAAAATGATCAGTTCGGAAGCACTGGCGGAATTGATAGAAAAAAGATCGGGCGAGGCCTGCAAGCGATTGGTCTTTCTGATTGGTGGGGCCTATGGTTTAGACGAATCCATTCTGCAAAAAGCCCATTTTCGCTGGAGCCTTTCGCAACTGGTATTTCCGCACCAACTGGTGCGCCTGATCCTGGCTGAGCAGGTATACAGGGCCTGCACCATTCTGCGCAATGAGAAATACCATCATAAATAAATCCTATATTCGGCCAACAAGGAAAACATTATGCAGTTGAGCATTACCCTCATTATAGTTGTCGTAACCGTACTGGTATCATTTGGCGCATTCAACAATCCCCGCATTTATGAAGACCTGATCTTTTATCCACCGGCTGTATCCAAACGCAGGCAGTGGTACCGCTTTTTTAGTTGTGGGCTTATCCATGCCGATGGTATGCACCTGGCCTTTAATATGATTTCGCTGTACATGTTTGGTGAATTCGTGGAGAAGATTTTTCTTGGCTTATTCGGTGCACAGGGTAAGCTCCTCTACCTGGCCATGTATGTGCTGGCCCTGTTTTTCTCGCTATTGCCTACTTATTTCAAGCACCGCGACAATTACCATTATCGCAGCCTGGGCGCTTCAGGAGCAGTGTCGGCGGTGATTTTTTCCGGATTGCTGGTAGCGCCTTATGTGGAAGTTGGCTTATTTTTTATTCCTCCCTTTATACCCGGATTCATTTTTGCCCCACTTTACCTGGGTATATCCATCGCCCTGGCACGTCGTGGCCGCGATAATATTAATCATTCCGCCCATATATGGGGTGCAGTATTTGGTATGCTGTTCACAATAATTTTAGGCAAACTTGTTGCCGACCGCAATATCATTCAATACTTTATAGATGGTGTGGAAGCATATTTGCGGGCCAAAGGCCTGCTTTAGGCCAACTGCTGGGTAAAACCCCAGCTTTTTTTTTGCGCATTAGAAGGAGATTCCCTACTTTTATCAGCGCATTTATCCGATCCCACGAATACAACCAACACAAATCCTCTAATTCCTAATTGTTCCTCTGAACAAGGTTGTATTCAATATCTCTCGAATTTCCGCTGATAGCTGATATCCTCGTGGAAGGAACCACGAACATTCAATTATTTACCCTTTAAACTATCACACATGCGGAATTTTACACAAAAATTTTTGACTTTGCTGGCGGCTGCCGCTTTTACCCTTTCGGTAAGCGCACAGTGCCCCACTCCACAGGGAATGACAGCTACTCCCCTCACTTTTGGCGGTAACTGTTTCATTCTGGTACAATTTGCCATCCCCAACTCCAATGTGAGCATTTTTAATGCCAATGGCTATGTGGCGCAAGGTACCGCCAACGCACAGGGTATTGTTGCCATTCCTTATGGCTGCGCTAATAATCCCATTACCGCCGTGCTTTCCCTTGGACCAGGCGGTGAAATTTGCGACAACGTAAACATTTCTACGCCAGCCACTTTGCCCGTGAAATATAACTATTTCCGCAGCGAGCTGGTAAGCGGTGGAGTGAACCTGAAATGGGCCACTTCTTACGAATTCAACAACCAGAAATTCGTGATTGAAAAGAGCCGTAATGGCAGCGATTATGAAGAAATTGGTACTGTAGCCGGTTCTGAGAACTCTACTTCTGAAAAGGCATATCAGTTCCTTGATGCGAATTTCCGTCGCGGCGAAGCGGCTTTTTATCGCATCAGGCAGGTTGATTTTGACGGTCGCTTCGAATATTCCAAAGTGGTATTCGTGGATACCCGCAACAGCGGATCCGATAAGGTGAAAATCTTCCCCAACCCCATCCAGGGCAATGAGCCGATCCAGATCTCTGGCATCAACACGGCCGACCTGAACAAGGGTAATATCCGGGTTTTCAATATGACCGGCAACGTGGTTGGATTCAAGATGGCTGGCACCAATGCCATTCAACTGGATGAGAACACCCCAACTGGCGTATACATCATCCGCGTACTGGATCAATCATTCCGCATCGTGAAGAAATAAGATCGCACCAAAACTAACTGCACAAAAACCAGCCTTTCCGGCTGGTTTTTGTTTTTGTGGGGTGAATGAAAGAATCTGGGGAACTTGATTCTCTAATTTATTTCACCAAAGCTTTATCGTTGAATTCCAGAAGATATACTGGTTCGGTTTGATTATTTACTTTAAATCTGTCATCGAGGCGAAATCCGGGTAGCCATACAATTTTTCCCTGCATTTCCAATACCAGAATCCGGTCCCGCTCATGCGCCGGCACCTTACTATCGAGCAGGAAGCGTGAGAGCTTTTTCTTCTTTTGCATGCCGAGGGGGTAAAAATAATCGCCCGCTTTGCGGGAGCGCAAGAGCATAGGAAAGCGCAGTAATTTCTGGGGCACAAAAACCTTGTTGGCACCCAGGTCCAACTTTGCCGGCGCATGATCCAAAGCGCGGATCAACAACTCCTGCATACCCAGTTTCCAACTACCTGTTCCTTCGATGGGCAGTATTGGTTGCTCTCCTGTTTCCAGGGCCGACAGTATCAGCCAGCGCTGATGCCGGATGATGCGGTGGCTGGGCGATGCTACATATTTGCCTGATTCACTTTCCAATAAGTGAACCAGGTCCTCCATTTGCGAAGCCCGGAACCCAAAGTCGCGCAGCAATTCGAAATAAACCGTTCGAAGCGGCCGGGTGATTCGAAGCTTGTTGAGCGGAATTCGCCAGGCATTCCCGTTCTTTTGCAGGAGTGCTTTTCGATGGGCATCCAATGCCTGCCGGTAAAGGATTTCCACTTCGCGCATTCGCTCCATATTCGCATTCATATTCTCCCTTGCCCCCGGGTGGAGCTTCTGCAACAGGGGCATCAGTTCATTTCGAAGGTAATTGCGTGTATAGTCGTTAGTGAGGTTGCTGCTATCCTCCACCCATTTTAGTCCCTCCTGCCTGGCAAATGCCTCCAGCCTCTCGCGACTGGCGAATAGCAGAGGGCGAACAATTCCATGGCTGATGGGGAGCATTCCCCTGATTCCCCGAATACCGGTTCCCTTCACCCAATTCATCAGCGCTGTTTCGATATTATCATCGGCATGATGGCCCGTGAGTATCCAGGCCCTGCGATCTTTGAACCGGGCTCTTATTTCGGCAAACCATTGATAGCGCAATTCCCGCGCAGCTTCCTGTGTGGAAACCTTGTTTGCCTTTGCATAGTCCTGGGTTGAAAACCGCGTACAGTGAAGGGGAATGTTCCATTCCTGCGACAATTGCCGCACAAAAGCCTCATCCCTGTCACTCTCCCCGGCCCTTAATCCAAAGTTCACATGCATCCATTCTATGTCGTAGCCGGCATCGAAGCAGAGTTTGGCCAATACACAGGAATCGAGCCCACCACTGATGGCCAACAATAGTTTGTCACCCTGGTTAAACAGGTTTTCCCGTTGCACATAGTCGCTAAACTCCTGGCGCAAATATTTCATAATGGATCCATCTCTTTTATTCCTCCAGCATTTGTTCGCGGGCCTGCCGGAGCTCGTTCAGCATATGCGTATCGCTGCCTTTTTGCGCAGCCAGTATACCTTTGTCGTAATAATCCAGTGCTTTCTCCCTATCCCCTTTCTGCTCCCAGTATTTGGCTAATTGATAATATGAAGGAATATAATCCGGATCGCTTTTGAGAGCCGATTCATACCAGGTAAGCGCCACCAGGTCTTCTCCCTTACTACGATATTCCATGCCAAGAGCATGTTTCAAAAATGGATCATCGGGGTTTTCCTGCAAAAAGGCTTTCAACTTTTCAATCCGATCCATGTTGTTTAAAAATTTTACCCGAAATAAACGGATTTTAGCCCATCAAGACTTATCTTTGTTTAGTTGCATAAACAACTAACACTCGTTTCTCAGGCCGACTAAAATTATTGATGATGAAAATACTGGTTTGTATCAGCAAGACGCCGGATACTACGGCAAAAATAGCTTTCACAGATAACAACACGAAATTCGACGGGAATGGAGTGCAGTGGATCATCAATCCCTACGACGAATGGTATGCGCTGGTAAGGGCTATCGAGTTGAAGGAAAAGGATCCCTCCACCATCCTGCACCTGGTAACCGTAGCGGGAGCGGACGCTGAGCCGGTGATCCGCAAAGCCCTCGCCCTGGGAGGTGATGAAGCCATACGTGTGAATGCCGACAGTGCCGATAGTTTTTATATAGCCTCGCAAATAGCGGAACTGGCCCGTAATGGCGGCTACGACATTATCTTCACTGGTAAGGAAACCATTGATTACAATGGATCCTCCATCGGTGGTATGTTGGCCGAATTGTTGGATATGCCTTTTGTATCGCTGGGTGCCAAGCTGGAATGGGATGGCAGCAAGGCGACCATTACGCGCGAAATTGAAGGTGGCGAAGAAGTGAACGAAGTGGCACCGCCCTTTGTGGTGAGCGCGCAAAAAGGAATGGCGGAGCAACGCATCCCCAATATGCGGGGCATTATGGCGGCAAGAACCAAGCCCCTGAAAGTAGTGGAGCCCGTGGCGGTAGAGACCCTTACTACCGTTACCAGTTTTGGTACCCCTCCTCCCAAGGCCGGTGTGAAACTGGTAGAGCCCGATAATGTGGAAGAACTGGCGCGGCTCCTGAGGGAAGAAGCCAAAGCCATTTAAAACGTCCCCGGCTTTAGAGCTACCCTGTCGAAAACCCTGGAACCTGATTCACAATTAACCAACCTAATCTTAACTTGTTATGCCTGTTTTGATATTCCTGGATTCCGCTGACGGTCAAATAAAGAAATCATCCATTGAAGCCGCCTGCTATGGCGCAAAGATAGCTGCCGACAGCGGCGATTCGGCAGAAGCGGTATTGTTGGGAACAACAACAGATGACCTGGCCGCGCTCGGACGCTATGGCCTGAAGAAAATACATCACGTTAGCGCCGGGTCGCTGAATCACCTGGATGCCCAGGTATATGCCCATGTGCTGGCCCAGGTGGTGGAAAAAACCGGAGCTGGCATCGTAATCTTCTCGCATAATCTCAATGGAAAAGCGGTGGCGCCCAGGCTTTCTGCCCGTCTCAGGGCCGGATTGGTAGCCGGGGCGGTAGCCCTGCCCGATACCAGCAATGGTTTTACCGTGAAGAAGAATGTTTTTTCCGGAAAAGCCTTTGCCAACGTATCGGTACAAACACCCATAAAAATTGTTTCACTGAACCCGAATGCCTACAGCATCACCGAAGGAGAAGGCAGTGCTGAAGTGTTGCCATTTGATGCCAGCATTCCCGAAGCGAAGGTGAAGGTAACCGGGGTAAGCAAGGCCGAAGGCGAAGTGCCGCTTACCGAAGCGGAGATTGTAGTGAGTGGTGGTCGTGGACTAAAGGGGCCGGAGCATTGGGGAATATTGGAAGACCTGGCCAAAACCCTGGGAGCCGCAACAGCCTGTAGCCGACCGGTAGCGGATGCCCATTGGAGGCCTCACCATGAACACGTGGGCCAAACAGGATTTGCCATCGCACCTAATCTTTATATCGCCATTGGTATTTCCGGCGCCATTCAACACCTTGCCGGGGTAAACCGTAGTAAGGTGATTGTAGTGATCAATAAGGATCCTGAAGCGCCTTTCTTCAAGGCAGCCGACTATGGCATAGTGGGGGATGCATTTGAAGTGGTGCCCCGCCTCACGGCCGCCATTCAGAAGATCAAAGGCCAATAGCATTTTGGTTCATCTTTCAACAGCTCATTTCCCACCCGGCTTATGCCATGTGAAGGCATGCGCTTTTTAGCAAAATTCCTTAGTTTCGTGGGATATTTATGAAGAAGATAGAACTGGAAATAGTAGCCCTGTCGCATAGCATAACCCAAACCCATTCCTATGCCGTTGTGCTGGGTGAAGTGAACGGTTTACGACGCCTGCCTATTGTGATCGGAGGTTTTGAGGCCCAGGCTATTGCCGTGGCTTTGGAAAAAATGAATCCGAGCCGCCCGCTCACGCACGATTTGATGAAGAATTTTTTGAACGCGTTCGCGATCGACCTTCATGAAATTATTATCTGCGACCTGCAGGAAGGCATTTTCTACTCCAAGTTGGTTTGCTCTTCGGAGAACGATACCATCGAAATTGATTCCCGTACCTCCGATGCCCTCGCACTGGCTGTGCGATTTGGCTGCCCGATCTATACGTACGAAAATATACTGGAAAGCGCTGGCATTTTGATGGAGGATACCGGCACAGGCGCTAAAAAGAAAAAATCGAAGCAGGAAGTGGTCGTAGAGGAACAGGGCAGCAGTACCGGGCACGAAGACCTCAAAACCATGACCCTCGAAGAGCTCAACGTCCTGCTGAATGAAGTACTGGAAAACGAAGATTATATCCGCGCTATCGCCATACGTGATGAGATCAACAGTCGCAAAAATGAGCGCTGATACAATCGAAATCCTTCTTTCCTGAATAATCCCCTCCGCGTGGTCATTTTCCCCAATGCCAAAATCAACTTAGGGTTACGTATTCTGCGTAAACGCGGGGATGGCTACCACGATGTGGAAACCTGCTTCTACCCGGTGCCACTATGTGATGCGTTGGAATTCCTTCCCTCCCCATCCGGCTTTGAATTTCATCAAACAGGTCAGGCGCTGAATCTACAGCCTGAAGACAATATTTGCGTCAAAGCCTGGAATCTGCTAAAAACAGCTTTTCCATCTTTACCCGACCAGCGTATTCATTTACACAAAGCCATTCCATCTGGTGCGGGTTTGGCCGGAGGCAGCTCAGACGCGACACATTTGCTAAAAGGTTTGGATGCGAAATACCGTCTGTTCAGCAATAAGGAAGAACTGGCAGGCATGGCACTTCAATTGGGAAGCGATTGTCCTTTTTTTCTGGTGAATAAGCCGGCGATAGGAACCGGCCGTGGTGAAGTGTTGTCACCAATAGATTTGTCGCTCAAAGGTTATCAGGTACTGTTGATCAACCCCGGAGTTCAAATCTCTACCGCCTGGGCTTTTTCGAAAATTCAGCCGGCCCTCCCCTCTCAATCAATAGAAACGGTCTTGCGGCAACCCATCAATACCTGGGCGCATGACCTGATCAATGATTTCGAGAAACCGGTATATGAAGCATATCCTTCCATCCAGGCCATTCGCGACTGGCTCTATAACCAGGGAGCCGTTTATGCTTCCCTGAGCGGAACGGGCAGTACCGTTTACGGCATTTTTGAAGGACCTGTGCCCGATGCGCCAGCCCATTTCCCGTTGGGGTACAGCTTTTTTAAGAGCAACCTCTGAATATCGCTCCGGAAATTTTTGTAACTTGCCCTTCAAATGTTGCTCCGGCATATACATATCAACTTTGCCTTCCTCTCCCGGAATCTTGATTTACTCAATCACTAAGGCTTATCATACCGACAGGTTTCTGCCTGCCCGAAACAGGGTTATCATCTCATAACCATCTTGTCAATACAGATTTAGCGTAGTCCGCTGCTACCTAAAACGTATTACGTACAACGTACAACCTAAAACATAATTTAAACGAATCTTTATGATTACTACCCTCCATTCCTCCCAATATTATTTGGATCTGGAAGATCAATATGGCGCGCACAATTACCATCCCCTTCCCGTGGTGCTGGAAAGAGGTGATGGCGTATTCCTTTGGGATGTGGAAGGAAAGCGATACTACGATTTCCTGAGCGGCTATTCAGCCGTGAACCAGGGACATTGTCATCCTGCTATTGTGGAAGCATTTCGCGAGCAGGCAGGGAGGCTCACGCTCACCAGCCGTGCTTTTCACAACAACTGGCTGGGGGAATTTGCGCAATACATGCATCAGTATTTTGGATACGATAAGGTATTGCCCATGAATACCGGTGTGGAAGCGGTGGAAACAGGCATCAAGCTTTGCCGAAAATGGGCCTATGAAGTGAAGGGTATCCCGGCGAATGAAGCGAAGATTATTGTATGCGAAGGTAATTTTCATGGACGTACAACGGGCGTCATTTCTTTTAGTAATGATCCGGCAGCTACCACTAATTTTGGCCCCTTTCTTCCGGGATTTATCCGGATTCCATTTAACGACCTCGAAGCATTGGCCAAAGCCCTGCAAGAACCGGGTGTGGCGGGCTTTCTGGTGGAACCCATCCAGGGTGAAGCGGGTGTGCTGGTGCCCCATGAAGGCTATCTGGCCAAAGCCAAAGCCCTTTGTGAAAAAGCTCGTGTATTGTTCATTGCGGATGAAATTCAAACCGGTCTTTGCCGCACCGGCGCCATGCTATGCTGCGATCATGAGCAGGTGCGCCCGGATATCGTGTTGTTGGGAAAAGCATTGAGTGGGGGTATGATGCCGGTGAGCGCCGTCCTGGCCGATGATGAAATCATGCTCAGGATCGCTGCGGGTGAACATGGCTCCACTTATGGCGGATCACCCATCGCCTGCTGCACGGCCATGGCAGCTTTGCAGGTGCTGAAGGATGAAAACATGAGCGAGCGCGCCCTCCTGTTGGGCGAAAGACTCAGGCAGGGTTTAAGGAGCATCCAGTTGCCCGTACTCGGCGAAGTGAGGGGCAAAGGTTTGCTGAATGCCATCGTGATCCATCACCCCGATAAGGATGCTGCCTGGAATATCTGTATTCGCCTGATGGAGCAAGGCCTGTTAGCAAAACCTACCCATGGCGATAAGATCCGTTTCGCTCCACCATTAGTGATTACGGAAGAGCAGATAGATGAATGCGTCAGCATCATACATACAGCGTTAAAGGCATTTTAAGCTGACGGGCTTTGGTTACCTTTAGGGCATGGACAGGATAATTGAAATAGCCATTGGGATGAGTGATGGGCTGATTGTGCCACTCGCGGCCAGTGCCGGCATGTATGCCGCCGGCCTGGAGGGGCCAATGATCCTTAAAAGCGGGTTGCTGGTACTTGCCGGTGGAACCCTGATCATGGGTATCGGGGGTTACCGGGCCGGAAAATCCGGAATAGAAAAGGATATTGTCGCGCAAAACAATGGCTCCAATCATGATCCCGTTGCGGCAGAGGAAAACGCGACGCGCCGCTTTTTACAACAGTTAGACCTTGACGAAAAAATTCAGGAGCAGGCCATTGCCGGTTGGCGCGAGGAAAGGGAGGAATGGGAACGCTTTGTGCGGGAGGAAAAAAAATCGGCCAACCTATCTGACCCCGGGAGAAAACCGGCACGCCTGGCACTGCATATCAGCCTGGCTTATCTCCTGGGAGGAATGGTTCCCCTGCTCCCCTATTATTTGCTGTCGGCTGAAAAGGCATTTCCCCTATCGGTCCTTCTATCCCTCCTGTTAGTTTTTCTGCTGGGCACCCAGAAGAGCCTCGCGCTGGGCTTACCCTGGTGGAAAGAATCAGGCCGTTTATTGATACTGGGCATTCTGGCTACTGCAGGCGCTTTTGCCACAGGGTATTACTTTTTTTGATCACCCGATTCAGCCGGCATATCCGGAAAAAATACCGCGATCAACATGGCAATAGAAGCGATCAGGAGGAGATAAAGCCCCCACTGCTTCTCGGGGCATTCGCCACCACTGCACGCGCTTGTTTCAAAATAATTACGAAGCGTCCAGGCCAGGTGAATAGCCACCACCAGCAGGTTGCCCCTTTTGGCCCAAACCCGCGGAATAAGACTGAAAACGATAAACAGGGAGCTGAGTATCCAATGCAGGTAAGCCGGTTTGCCGAAACTGGTACCGCTGGTTTCAACGCCCGATATGCTGAGACCACGACTCTCAATAATCACCCAAGTTTGAAAAGTGGCAAACAGGACCAGCAGAGCCGCCAGGATTCCGAACCATTTCAGATTTCGCATGCGGCAAAAATACAATCTGCCCATCTATTTCACCTAAGTAACCCCGAAAAAGAGGATGACGTTCCTAAAAGGAACGTCATCCTGGGAGAACTCACCCCTCTTCGGGTTAAAACTTAAAACCAAGGCTAAGGCTAAAGACACGATGTTTATTATTCTGATCGGAGCTGGAATTGGAACCTGACTGCACTTTGGCAAGGCCCAAACCATATCCAGCAGAGAGCACCAGGTTGCTGGCTTCGATACCCGCAATCGCATTCAGACCATAATCGAAACGACGTACAATAAAAGCTCCGGCGCCTTCTTCTTCAGCCGTCAACGGATCATCATCAGAAAATTGAATATCGCTGCTGAAATTGAACAAACCCTCTCCTTTAAACCTTCCGCCTATTCCCATAGCTACATAAGGTCCTGCACCGATAAAAAATTTGGATTCACCTGTTGGCGTCTTGAACACCAGGTTGACAGGCAACTCAAGATAGCGCGGGTTAAAGCTGAGCTCCTGCACATCATTCTCAAAACGAATTCCTTTGCTGCTGTATAAAAGACCTGGTTGAATGGCCAAAAACTCTGTAAGGTTCAGATCGGCAATAACACCCGCATGAAAGCCCGTGAGCATACGGCTATCATCATAGCCACCCTCATCATTATTGGAAATATTAGCAAAATTGACACCCCCTTTCAAGATGGCGGCGGATTTTTGAGCGTAGCCTGCGCTGGCCAACAGGCAAAACGCGGCCAGGATAAAAACATAGCTTTTCTTTTTCATAATCGTACAGTTTTCAGATTTTCGTATTAATCAATCGGCATTTACCCCTGTTATGCAAATAGGTTGCCAATCAATACGGGTATCAGACCCGCCCAACGAAAAAAAGTTTAACGAAAGAAAAATAGGCGAAGAAAATGGGGGAAAAATCAATGATTATCAACTTGTGCGGAAAAAAATCCCCAAAAATTCAGGCTTTATTGTACACTTTAATAACAGGCTCACGCAAATGGCCTGCCTGGTCACCGGCATAATACATGATTGTTTCGGCTATCATATAAGGTTGTACCCATTTCGAAAAATCGGCCTCCGGCATGGCGGCGCGGTTCTCCGGCGTATCAATGGTAGAGGGTACAATTACACTGGTAACAATGTCTGTATGCTCAGCTTCCGCATTCAGGATTTCAGCCAAACGAAAAATAAGGGATTTGCTCAGGCCATAAGCTATGGCGCCTTTTGTTTTGGCCATGTGCATTCCATTACGAGCAGCAGTCAGGAAGATCCGGCCAAATCCCTGCTGCTGCATTTGCAGGAATACGGGTTGTACAATGGCATAGCTGGTTAAAAAATTCAGTTGTATCTGTTCCTGTATATTTTGTTGGCTGGTTGTAGCCAGCTTACCTGGCGTAAAACCGCCTGCCGTAGCTACCAGGATGTCAATCGTATTGCCTTTTGCGACAATACCCTCCACCGCTTCCTTAACCCGTTTCTCATGCAACAGGTCCACCACAACCGGCTCATAATTCGGTGTATCAGGAAACAGGGTTTGGGGGTTGCTGCGCGCGAACCCCCAAACCCTGTAATCGTTATCAAGGAAATGCCGGGCGACGGCTTCCCCCAGATTTCCTGTAACACCTGTGACCAAACAGTTTTTCATGGCGCTTTAGTTTATTGACTTCCTCCTGAAGTTACTAAAATAAAGCGACGGGTGGCTGTGTGCCATTATAGAAGGGTATTCCAGCCATAGGGATCCTCCACCGCGGCAGTTCGAATATCATTCAACCGGTCGCGCAATTGATACATCCTTGCCTGTGGTCCGGGTTCGGGCAGGTCGTAGCCGGTACCATTTATATGGATATGGCCAATGAGCGCCACCACTGCGGCGGTACCGGCACCAAATGCTTCTTTGAGTTGTCCTGAACGACATGCGTCTTCCAGCTCCGAAACAGAAAGTATCCGTTCTTCCACTTTCCAGTCCCTATCGCGTGCCAACGTAAGAAGGGAATCGCGGGTTACACCATCCAGTATCGTGTCGGATTTTGGCGCCGTCACCAGCGTATCACCCACTACAAACAGCAGGTTCATCATACCAGATTCCTCCACTTTAGCATCGGGGCCACCGGTAGTCCATATTACCTGGTCAAAGCCTTGCTGGCGCGCAAGCTGTGTGGGATAAAAAGCACCGCCATAGTTGCCGGCGCATTTCACATAGCCCGTTCCTCCCCTGGCCGCCCGCACGTACTCCGTTTCCACTTTTACGCGTATGGGTTTAGCAAACAAACCCGGAACAGGACCGGTGATGATCATAAACCGGTATTCATCGGCCACTTTTACCCCAAAGCGGGCTTCACTGGCAAACATAAAGGGCCGTATATAAAGGGATGAATCTTTGGCTACCGGCACCCATTGCCGATCAATTCGCAGCAGTTCGAGCAGCGCTTCCGTAAATAACTCTTCAGAAGGGGCCGGCATACACATACGCTCGAGGGAGCTGACAAAGCGACGATAATGCCTGTCGATACGAAAAACAGAAACTCTTCCATCCTTTGTAGCAAAAGCCTTCATGCCTTCAAATACCGACTGACCATAATGCAGCGCCAGCATGGCCGGACTCACTTTAATATCTCCAAAAGGCATGATCCGGGCCTGCTGCCATTCACCCTCTTTAAATTCTGCCATAAACATGTGGTCAGATATGGCACTGCCAAATTCCAAGGGACGAAGTGCCTCGGGTGTCCAGCGCGAATGAACGCAGTGACTTATCTCCATTGTTGAGTTGAGTATTTCCATATTTCAAGTTTAATTTTCCTGTAAGAGTGACTGATAGCTTTCCCGCACTTTCTGCATGGCTGTTTCCATGTCAATTTCCATTTTCACATTGGCTCTTTCATATACCCCGGGTTCTACGGGCAGGTGCCGGAAACCCAATTGTTCGTAGAGGCGAATGGCATCCGCATTGCGGGTATTGGAGTACAGAATAATTTTCCGCGCGCCCAGGGCCTGGGCCTTCACAAAACTGGCAAGGCTAAGCTGGCGGGCAATGCCGCGTCGGCGGAAAGCCTGGTCCACGGCCATTTTGGTAAACTCCACCGTATCGTCCGATACCCAACGAAGGGCCACCGTACCCGCGGGCGTACCGGACCATTCGGCCATTAAAATGGCGCCGCCCGTATCCAGAATGGCCTTGTCGGGATTTTGCAGTACCCATTCGTCAACAGGCTCCATTTCAAACCATTCTTCGATCCAGGCCCGGTTGAAGGCCTCGAAAAAAGCCTGGTGCCTGGGTTGATAATCGACAATCTGGATTTTATTCATGTGCTAAGGTTTCAGCAAAAATGCAAAGAGAAATAGTAAAAAAACAGATTCAGAAATGCTATTTTTGACTATATCAGATTTAAGGGAGCCCAGGGCACCTAATACCTTAAACTATGGTTTATGTCGAAAACAACAAGTGCTGAAGCCACTCATTTATATCTCCAGATTGCGGAAGGTCTGGAAAAGATGATCCAGGATGATGTATTGAAAATTGGCGATAAACTTCCATCCGTGCGCGTATTGAGTGAGGAATACGGCATCAGTACGGGTACCGCCTTCCAGGCATATTATCACCTGGAAGGTAAAGGCCTGATTGAATCGAGACCTAAATCGGGCTATTATGTACGCTTCAATCAGCGTCGATTTCGAGATTTGCCGGAAGTGGCCCGGCCAGACCGTCTCTCACATAATGTGACGGTAAAGGAGATGATAGAATCCATTTACGGCGATATTGCCCACAACAACCGTAAACTTACCAACCTGGCCATGGCGGTACCGCATGTGTCCCTGTTGCCCCTGGCAAAGGTGAACAAATCTGTGCAATACGTGCTGCGCAACCGACCCGACCAATGCATATCGTATGCGCAAACACAGGGGGATCCGGAATTAAGAACGCAGATCGCGAGGGTTTGCTTCAACTGGGGAGGAAAAGTAAAACCGGGCGAGCTGGTCATCACCAACGGTTGCCTGGAAGCGATCACCATCAGCCTGCGCGTGGTGACCCGACCCGGTGATACCGTGGCGGTAGAGTCGCCCAACTATTTCGGCATTTTTCAGGCGATAGAAAACCTGGGATTAAGAGTGATTGAAATTCCTTCTCACCCGCAAAGCGGGTTGGACCTGGATTACCTGAAGCGCATGGCTTTAAAGAAAAAGCCGGCTGCCATTGTAGTGATCCCGAATTTCAATAACCCCTTAGGTGGGTGTATGGCAGATGAACGGAAAAAGGAACTGGTAGAATTCATCACCCAACAGGAAATACCCCTGATAGAAGATGATATCTATGGCGAATTATATTTTGGAAAACAGCGGCCCCGCACCTGTAAAACCTATGACCGACAGGGATGGGTCATTCATTGTGCTTCGCTGAGCAAGTCATTGGCTCCCGGCTACAGGATTGGTTGGATTGTGCCAGGACGATTCCTGGATCAAACACGGCAGATGAAACGCATGCTCTCGATCAGCTCCCCTACCCTTACCCAGGCGGCCATGGCCCATTTTCTGCAGAATGGCCGGTATGAATACCATCTTAAATTGTTGCGTAAAGCATTGCACACGCAGAGCCTCCGGTATATGCAGTCCATTATCCAGCATTTTCCGGACGATACGCGCGTATCGCGACCGGCGGGTGGTTTTGTGCTCTGGCTCGAGCTGAATAAAAAAGTGAATGGCTTTGAATTGCGAACGAGGGCTATGGAAGAGCAGGTGGTGATCATGCCGGGGAAAGTATTTTCCGCCAGTGGGAATTATGACAATTGTATCCGACTGAGTTTCGGGAAGCCCTTTGATGCGCAGGTGGAAGAAGGAATCAAAACACTGGGCAGGCTGGTTCGTCAATTGGCCGCTTCCTGATGTTTTTTTCTACGGAAAAAATAATACAGCGGAATCCCCAGGGCGGTAATCAGCATTCCCAGTACTGAATTGACCACCGGCTGACGGCCCTGCAGGTAGTTTTGCGTATCACTGACCAACGTGCTTACAAAATAAAACAAGGTGAAGGCGAGGAAAAATAACGGAATAATGGGATAACCCCATACGCGATAGGGCCTTTGCAGCGTGGGCTCCCTTTTGCGTAAAACAAATAGCGCCACTGCACCCATGCCATAAGCGATCCAGGTAATGAATACAAACATATCGGCCAGCATATCAAAGCTGCCGGTGAGGATAAAACCGCAGGTCCAGATAGCATGCAACCAAAGCGCCTGTCGTGGCGTGCCCGTCCTGGGGCTTTGCCTGCCGATGACTGCCGGAAATAACCCATCGCGCGCCATCGCGAAGCTGACCCGGCTGCAGGCGAGGATATTGCCGTTAACGGCACCCAGCGTACAGAGCACAATCATGGCCGCTATGATGTCGCCACTGGTATTGCCCCAGGCCAGGGCTGCCGCATCGCGGGCCACTAACCCGGATGAAGCCATGGCATCAATGGGCAATACATAGAGATAGGCAAGATTCACCAGCAGATAGATCGTCATGCAAATGAGTACGCCCGCCAGGAGCATGCGCGGAATATTTCGCCGGGGATCGTGAACTTCGCCTGCTACAAAAGTGATATTTCCCCAACCATCATAAGCATAGAATGCGCCCGTCATGGCCAGTACCAGCCCACCCAGCCAGTTATTGTTGTTTATGACATTACTGTCGGATCGCCAGTTTTGTATATCGCCATTCCCCGAAAAGAAAATACCGAGGATAAGGGCGGCAATTACCAGCACTTTCAGCAAAGTGGAAAAGAACTGGAAGGCATTCCCCGCCTGCAGGCTGCGGGCATTGAGCCAGCTCAGCAGCAGCACGATGAAAACGGCCAGTAGTTTGACGCCGATATGATCCAAAGGATACAGGGTTCCGATAAAAGGGATATCCCATCGCCAGCTTTGAACCATGTCTTCATTCAATTCCGGCAAATGCAGAAAATGATCCGCATAGCCCGCACAAACAAATGCGATGGCGGCAACGGCCGCGGTATTGATGACGGCAAAGGCAGCCCAGCCATACAGGAATGCCCAGAAATCGCCAAAGACATGGCGGAAGAAAGCATAGATGCCGCCTGTTTGCGGCAACATGGCGCCCAACTCCGCAAAAACCAAAGCCCCCATAAGCGTGAAAATGCCAGCCAGCGCCCATACGAGAATCAGGCTTTCCGGCGAACCGAGTTGCGCGGCCATAGAGGCGGGCTTCATAAAGAGACCCGATCCAATGATGCTGCCAACAACAAGTGCCACGCCGGGCAGAAACTTGATTTTACGCAAACCCTCTAAGGTTTTAAAGATTCAAATAAAAAAAGCTCCATCCGAAGATGAAGCTTTCAAACTCATTTTTTCTGGTTTCAACCCGAATATTCCGGCATAAAACCGAAACATACCCCCGGCCCGGATACGAGGTCTTTCCCGGTAGGACTAACGGGTAAAAGGTAGGAAAATGGAGTCAGAACGGTGGAAAGAACTATGGTTGCAGATCTAAGGTAAATAAGAGTTCACCCTTATGCAAGGAGATTTTTGACTTTTTTTTTCACATCAAAATTTTTAATGTGGAAAAAAATAGCCCCTGCTTTACAGGGGCTATTTTCAGTCAAAACTATTTCGCTGATTCGTAAATTTACGATAGACTGTTAACTGTTGCGGTACCTGCTCGTCCACCTGATCAGGCATACATTTCCTCGCGCAGCGCTTTCACCCGGCTATCTTCCAGGTACTCATCAAAGCTGCAAAGGCGGTCGATTATCCCTTTGGGCGTCAGCTCAATAATCCTGTTTGCGACCGTTTGCATAAAGGTATGGTCATGACTCGTCAACAATACCACCCCTTTATAGTCGGTACACTGTTCGTTGAAGCTCTGAATGCTTTCCAGGTCAAGGTGGTTGGTGGGTTGATCCAGCAATACCACATTGGGGTTCTGCAACATCATCCGGCTGATCATGCAACGCACTTTCTCGCCTCCGCTCAGTACCGTCGTCTTCTTCATCACATCTTCACCGCTGAAAAGCATTTTACCGAGAAAACCACGAAGGAAGGGTTCGTCCACATCTGCCACATGTGGCGGAACATACTGACGCAACCAGTCCATCAGGTTCAGATCTTCACCGAAGAACTCCGCATTTTCAACCGGCAGGTAAGCATAGGTAATGGTGGTACCCCATTCAAAGCTTCCTTTTTCGGCCTTTTCGTTTCCGGTTATGATATTGAAGAAATTGGTGACAGCCAGCGGGTCGCGGCTTAGCAGCGCTATTTTGTCGGTTTTGTTGACCGTAAATGAAACGTCATTGAACAGGACCCGACCATCCACCGACTTACCAAGCTTTTCGATGTTCAGAATCTGGTTACCTACTTCGCGCAGGGGTTGAAAAATAATGCCGGGATATTTACGATAACTGGGTTCAATTTCTTCGATAGTGAGTTTCTCCAGCGCCTTCTTCCGGGCCGTGGCCTGGCGGCTCTTGGAGGCATTGGCACTAAAGCGCGCGATAAAGTCGATCAGGGCCTGGCGCTTGTCTTCCACTTTCTTATTCTTATCGCTCAATTGCCGCGCCATCAGTTGAGATGACTCATACCAGAAGCTATAGTTGCCGGTAAATATCTTGATCTTTTGGCGATCCACGTCGGCCACATGGGTACATACCGCATCCAGAAAGTGACGGTCGTGGCTCACCACCAGTACGATGTTTTCGTAGTCTGCCAGGAAGTTCTCGAGCCAACCGATGGTTTCTATATCGAGGCCGTTGGTCGGTTCATCGAGCAAGAGAATGTCTGGATTACCATAAAGAGCCTGTGCGAGCAGCACCCTTACTTTCAGGTTAGATGGAATATCTTTCATCAGCGACTGGTGAAAAGATTCCTCCACGCCCAGTTCCTGAAGCAAAGTAGCCGCATCGCTGTCGGCGGTGTAGCCACCCATTTCACCAAATTCGCCTTCGAGTTCGGCCGCACGCATGCCATCCTCTTCCGTAAAATCGGCCAGCGCATATATCTGCTCCCTTTCCTTCATCACCTTCCAGAGTTCGGAATGGCCCATCATCACCGTATTCAACACGGTTTCTTCGTCAAACTCAAACTGGTTCTGCTTCAGGATCGCCATTCTTTCGCCGGGCGTAATATTCACTGATCCCTTATTGGGCTCAATTTCACCGCTCAGGATTTTGAGAAAGGTACTTTTGCCTGCACCATTGGCACCAATTACACCATAACAATTTCCCTTGGTGAAATTCAGGTTCACCTCTTCAAACAATACACGTTTGCCGTAGGCCAGTTTAAGGTCTTTTACACTTATCATTACCGCTTAAGGTTTTGCTTTTGAATTGTTGGCAGTATCGCGGTGTAATGGCGCCTGGGCCCAACCGCATACTGCCTTTCCATTTGGAGGCGCAAAGTTAGCCATTTTCGGCGGGAATCCCTGCCCGACATGACACTAAAAAGCCGATCCGGAATCCCTGGCAGGCTCCGGTGTACCGGAACCCGCTCAGGGACAACGAATCAGCTTTTAAAAGTTAACAGGACAGGCCTTAATAGGCGATCAGCACTTTTCCTTCGGTAATTTTCTTACCGGAACCATCTCCCAGCACCACATAATAAACACCGCTGCCACTGCCAGCGAGGTTGATCGGATGAAGGGTGTAGGGCCCTGTCAGGTTCAGCACGCTGTAATACACCCTGGCACCTTTGGAGTCATAAATGGCAATGGTTTGCCGCTGGTTGTTCCAGGCGCTATTGAAATAAGAAACCGTGAACTGGCCATTATTCGGACTGGGATAAATGAACAGACGGGTGCTGGCTTCCGCATTCAGGGTCAGTACCTGCGACTCGTTATTACAACCGGTAACCGGGTTCAGGATGGTTGCCTTATAGGAGCCTAAAGTGGTAACATTGGCCGTAACGCTGCTACCTGTTGCGCCCGCAATCGGATTATCATTCCGCAGCCAGGTAATATTAAACCCGCCCGGATCCGGAAGAATTGTTGCTGTGATCTGCGAAGTTTGGCCGGGCGACAGATTGAGTCTGGTAGCCGCCAGGGTAACCGTAGGCCTTGGATTGACGGTGAGGGTGGCCGCCGCCGAAATATCCGGTGCCGTACAGATACTATTCGAGAGTAAAGCGCGATACTGGTGGTTGTTGAAATCGGGAGGCAGATTGGTCAGCGAAAGCGTGTTGCTGGTTGCACCAGTATACACACCTCCATTAGCCACATTCTGCCAGCTATTGCCAGCATCGAGGCTGCGCTGCCAGGCGTAGATGATGCCCGTGCCCGCACCCGTAACGGTGAAGCTCACATTACCCGTTTCACATTCCGCGATGGAAACAGGATCCGCGGTAACCGCGGCAGGCACCACCACATTGAGGGTAGCGGCACTTGAAGTGGCCGTGGGCGCACAGGTGCCATTGATCCGCACCCTGTACTGATTATTATTTTGGGCAGGCGCGATATTGTTCACCACATAAGTGGAGTTGTTGCTGCTGCCGATATCAGTGAAATTATTTCCACCATCGTTGCTTACCTGCCAGGTGTAGGTCAGGGCTGTACCTGTAGCCGTAACGCTGAAACTGGCATTGGTACCCTCACAAAGCGTGCGGCTAACCGGATTGGCACTGATTGCCGGAGCTTCCTGCGCAGTGAGTACCACTTCGTTCGATATCGTGGTATTACACTGACCAATTACCTGTACACGGTATTCGTTATTGTTTAATCCCGAACTCACATTACTCACTGTGTAAGCATTGCCGGTACCACCAGTGGCCACATTGCTGAAACTATTTCCTCCGTTGGTACTCACCTGCCATTGATAGCTGCTGGCACCTGAAGCCGTTACACTAAAGTTGGCATCGGTTCCCACGCATACCGCTTCATCAAGTGGTTGGGCACTGATTACCGGCGCCGCTCCCGCCTGAATGGTAAAGGTCAGCTCTCGTTGACGCACCTGCGCACCTGCCGTACCGGTAATGGTGACCACATAAGTGCCATTTTGAAGTGTGTTGGTTCCATTGAGCGTTACTGTTGTGCTGTTGCCGGGAGTTACGGGATTCGTTCCAAAACTTACCGTTGTACCCGCCGGGTTACCTGAAGCAGACAGGGTTATGGGCGTGTTAAATGAACCAAATGCCGTGGTGCCCAGATTGATGACGGCTGTAGTGGGGCCGGCACAGGCAACTGAAGCTGGCGCGGGTTGCGAAAACTCGAACCCATCCAGCGGAGCCGTTACGGAAAAGTTGGTATTGCTGATGTCGAAAAAGATATTATCAATCGCTTCAATCTTTATTCTTGCCGTGCTGGTAAGGCCAACAGGAATGGCCAATTGCTCCGATCCGTCATTGGCGGTACTGGCCGCAAGCGTAATGGGGTAAGTGGCACCACCATCGGTGGACATCGTGATTTTTACATTCGTTACATTAATGGGCGCCACATTGGTGCCAGCCACATTCCAGGTAATATTCTGGAGCGAACCGCCCGGATAGCTTTCACCGCCATTGGGTGCGGTTACCAGGAAGGGTCCGGTAGCATCTACGGTATTCACGATAAAATCGCCCGTAAATCCTCCACCATCACAACCCGAACCTGCCGATACTACTCCGCCGCCGCCGGCTCTGTTGTCGCGCACAGTAACACGGAATTTCATGGCCCTGCCCACCTGCGGAAGTGTTTCACCTTTTAAGCCGCCCAATGTAGCTGGTGGATTATTGGGATAATTAGCCAGAATAACGGCCATATCAGGAAATGTACGGCTGCCTGATAATTTGGGAATGCGTGATTTAAACAAGGGAGCAGTAGCGCTATTAGCCCCGCCACTCCAGGTGGTAGAGGGCCCCAGGTCGAATTGCTCCCAACTATAAGTCAACGCATCACCGTCCGCATCAGTAGCCGTGGCTGTTAAGGTGAAGGGGGTTCCCCTTGGAATAAACAGACCATTCACAGGCATGCTGGTTATAACCGGCAGGTTATTATTAGTAGCCGTGGCCTGTCGGCAGCTTGCCCCTCCCGCTTCCACAAAAGCGCTGATTTCGTCGAAGCTGATCGCGTGAAAGAAAGGATCACTATTAGGTTGAATATTATCCGTACCACAAATACCGGCATAAGCCTGAATGCTGGTACCACTTCCTACTTCGTAGGCAGTAGAAGCGTTACGGTTACCACCACCACAGGAGCTGGTAGAACTGTTGAAAGTATGATTGCCACCAAACTGGTGACCAATTTCGTGCGCTACATAATCAATATCATAGGCATCCCCGAATGGTTGAGGACTGCCGGTGATACCTCTTGCTTTGGAAGCATTATTACAAACCACGCGCAAACCAGCCAGACCGCCGCCACCGGTGCTGAAAGTGTGACCGATATCATAGTTGGCAGCGCCGATAATACTGTTGATGACTGTTTGACTTTCATTGATCAGCGTTCCGGCGTTGTTATTGCCTGTGAACTGATCCGTGGAGGGGTTCAGGTATTCGATCAGGTTATTGTTGGCTACGAGTACCATACGGATCGCCACTTCATTTTCATACACGCCCACTACCCTATTAACGGTGGTAACGATGGCGGCATGCAATTGAGCGGGTGTGGTAGCGCCTACGGCTTGTGCATATTCACCCGTACATGCTACGGCGAGCCGATAAGTATAAAGCTCGGTACCACGACAATTCGCACCAATACGCCCGGCCAGTTGCGGCACCATATCGGTTTCCGTAACACCGCAGGAGAAACTGGTGGCCTTTCGGTAATCGCGCGCATAATAACTGATATAATTATTTACATCCCCCCGCGCATAGGGATCTACATAAATCCTTCCCTCAGGAGAAAGGATCTGTGCATGAAAACCATTGTCGGGACTATAATCCATTCGGATGGTTGCCGCCCGATCATCGATACCCTGTCCGTTGAATGTTTTGATGTCGGGAAATTTCGCGGCCAGTGCAGGTTCCTGGATAGAGCTTTCCCAGACCCTGAAGCGGGCGCTGCTTCCATCGGGCATGGGAAGTTCGATAATCTGGCCTTCACCCCTGCTGGCAATTACCTGTGTTTCCGCAGGCAGCGACCAAAGGAAACTCTTCAGTGATGGCATATCGAACGATACGGCACTGTATTTTTCGGGAATGATGACACGTTGTCCCATCGTAGGCACGGTGCCGTTGGGACGGGCATTGGAAAAAAAGCGCTGTTGTGACCAGGCACTGTTGAAAGCCAGCATCAACAGAAGCCCGGCTGCAGCAATACGGTAGAATTTTCTCATACTTGTAGTTATGGTCTGATTGATGGTAAACTTTCTAAAATTAGCAAATGTTCGCCATCCTGCAAGTTTATTGAAAGATTGCCAAAACCTACTGGCGATGGCCGGAATTGACAGTAGGATAATGCGGGGAAATTAGCGTTGGGCAGAAAAAGTAAAGCATCCACATAAATAATTACTATCTAAGTTATTAGAACAGGAATACAGGGCTAAAAAAAAAGCTGCCGGCAATTGCCGGCAGCCTTATATGATCTTTTTTTGACGGGAAATTAATATCCCATGCCGCCCATGTCGGGAGCACCATGTGAATGGGGAGCTTCCTCTTTCTTGGGCTTGTCGGCAACCACACACTCGGTAGTGAGCAGCATACCAGCGATTGAAGCGGCATTTTCGATGGCGATACGGGCCACTTTGGTGGGATCAATAACGCCAGCCTTCAGCATGTTTTCATACTCTTCGGTGCGGGCATTGAATCCGAAGTCGCCCTTGCCTTCGCGCACTTTTTGTACCACGATGGATCCTTCGATACCAGCGTTGGCTACAATCTGACGCAGAGGCTCTTCAAGCGCGCGCTTCACGATGGCGATACCAGTGGTTTCGTCTTCGTTGATGCCTTTCAGTTTTTCCAGCGATTCAACCGCACGGATGAATGCAACACCACCACCGGGAATAATACCTTCTTCTACGGCAGCACGGGTAGCATGCAGGGCATCATCCACACGATCTTTCTTCTCTTTCATTTCCACTTCAGTGGCAGCACCTACATTCAGAACGGCTACACCACCACTCAGCTTAGCCAGGCGCTCCTGCAGTTTCTCTTTATCGTAGTCGGAAGTTGTTGCTTCTATTTGTGCTTTGATCTGGTTGATGCGGGCATTGATATCATCTTTCTTGCCTTTACCACCTACCACGGTTGTATTGTCCTTATCGATGGTTACAGAAGCAGCCGTACCCAGATAGCTGATATCGGCATTTTCCAGTTTGTAACCCTGCTCTTCAGAAATCACGATGCCTTTAGTGAGCACAGCGATATCCTGCAGCATTTCCTTGCGGCGATCACCAAAACCGGGTGCTTTTACAGCAGCCACTTTCAGGGTACCGCGCAGCTTGTTTACTACCAGGGTGGCCAGGGCTTCACCTTCGAGATCTTCCGAAATGATCAGGAGCGGACGACCGGCTTGCGCTACCTTTTCCAGGATGTGGAGGATATCCTTCATATTGCTGATCTTTTTGTCGTAGATCAGGATATAGGGATTTTCCAGCTCCGCTTCCATCTTCTCGCTGTTGGTAACGAAATAGGGAGAGATATAGCCACGATCAAACTGCATACCTTCTACCACTTCAATACCTGTTTCTGTTCCGCGGGCTTCCTCAACGGTGATCACGCCTTCCTTACCCACTTTCTTCATTGCTTCAGCAATCAGCTTTCCGATTTCAGCGTCGCTATTGGCCGAAATGGTAGCAACCTGCTGAATCTTGCTGTTGTCGCTGCCAACAGCTTGCGACTGGCTCTTCAGGTTTTCCACTACTTTTACAACAGCCTTGTCGATACCACGCTTCAGGTCCATGGGATTGCTGCCTGCAGCCACCATTTTCAGG
Source organism: uncultured Citrobacter sp. (assembly GCA_964395095.1). Taxonomy (GTDB): domain Bacteria; phylum Bacteroidota; class Bacteroidia; order Chitinophagales; family Chitinophagaceae; genus CAYMZZ01. Next base: position 103,440 of record CAYMZZ010000008.1, on the reverse strand, counting down.
CCTTCGCTGATGATAGACTGTGCCAGCACGGTTGCGGTGGTTGTACCATCACCCGCGATATCGGCGGTCTTGGAAGCTACTTCCTTCACCATTTGCGCGCCCATGTTCTCGATGGGGTCTTCCAGTTCAATTTCTTTGGCAACCGTTACACCATCTTTGGTAATGGCCGGTGCGCCAAATTTCTTTTCAATAACCACATTACGGCCCTTGGGTCCAAGGGTCACTTTCACGGCGTTGGCCAGTACGTCCACACCGCGTTTCATTCTATTTCTTGCTTCAATGTCGAAGAAGAGTTGCTTAGCCATATTTAATCAATTTGTTGATTTGAAAAATTGTTGATTTCAGGATTGATAATGCCCGCCCAATTAGACGATGGCAAGAATGTCGCTCTCACGCATGATCAGGTAGTCCTGACCATCGATTTGAATTTCAGTACCGGCATACTTGCCATAAAGTACCGTGTCGCCCGACTTTACAGTTACAGGCTCATCTTTTTTACCGGGACCAGCAGCGATCACCACACCGCGCTGAGGCTTTTCTTTGGCAGTATCGGGGATGATAATACCACCAGCCGTTTTTTCTTCGGCAGCAGCCGCTTTCACAATTACCCGATCATGAAGGGGGGTAACATTGACTTTCTTAGCCATAATTGTATCGATTTTGTGTTTTTGTGTAATAGATTCCTTCACCAAACCCGACATCCAGAACAGGTGGGGGTTCCCGTGAGAGGACGCCAAATGTACACGAATAACATGCCACATGCCGAAAAAGGCCATTTTTTCACGTTTAGCGACCAGGCTGGCTGAAAAAATTGCACTTTCCTTTTGCAAAAAGACAATTTTTCACAAGTTTGCGACGTATTAGTGGGTCGCCTACAATCAATTAGGCGACTCCCGAATCCAAAACCTGAGGAACCTCATGAAAAGCTTTACCACCTGCTTTCGACTGCTGATAGTCGCTCCCCTACTGTGTTTCGTTACAAATGCCCAGGCGCAGCCGCTTTGGAAACCTGCGAGCGCCAATGCCGGAGCGGCCTTTTTCCAACGCACGCAAACCGCTTTGCCAGCCGAAGGACAGTTTGCCTTGCTGGAACTGGACCTGGTCGAGCTCAACCGCCGTATTGGCAGCGCCCGGATCATTCGCAATCCCCAGGGACAGCCAATAAAGCGTTTCGACCTGGACCTGCCCCTGGCCAATGGAGAATACATCCGGGCAGAAGCAGAGGAATCTTCCATTATAGACCCGGCCATACAACGACAGGTACCAGATTTAAAGACTTATTTGTTGCGCGATAAACAGACCCGCAGCAGCCTGGGCCGAATCAGCATCTATCGCCAGCAAATTAGTGGCGTCATTTTTACGCCGGAAGGCAGTAGCTATATTCATCCGCTGAATCAATCCGACGGGGCAACGCATATCACTTATTATACCCGATCCTTACAAGTACCCCAGGCCGTTCAATGCGCCTTACAGGAAAACAATGCGGATATGGGGGAGGCAGGAGCCGTTGCCGGCAAATTGAATGCCGGTGACTGCCAGTTACGGACCTATCGCCTAGCCGTGGCGGCCACTGGTGAATATTATCAATGGGCGGGCAGTTCGCAGGCCAATGCGCTGGCCTATATTACTATTTCCATCAATACGGTAAACGCCATATTTGAAAGGGATGCCGCCATCCGGTTTACCCTGGTAACCGACAACAGTATCATATATACAGATCCGGCTACGGATCCATATGGCACTACCCTGGACGGTACGCTGCTCACTGCCAATGATAATGCTACTGATCTTGCTTTGGGAAGCGGCAATTACGATATAGGTATTTTATTCAACGATGGATGGAGCGGTGGTCTCGCCCAACTCAATTCCGTTTGCACCTCCAATAAGGGACGATCAGCCGCAGGTATCACATTCGGTACGGGAGCCAATCCTGCGCCCGGACCACAGGGCCCGGTATTTGATGCCACTGTGGCGCACGAAATTGCGCATCAGTTCAGTGCCACCCATACCATGGCAGCCAACAATGGCGGCTGTGCGGGTAACAATACCGCCGCATCGGCCTGGGAACCTGGTGGAGGCTCCACCATCATGGCCTATGCCGGCACCTGCACGGGTAATGCCTACCAATTCAATTCCGACTTGTATTTCCATGCCGGCAATATGGCACAGATCAGCAACTATGCCACCCTGGGCAATGGCAATACCTGCCCCATCATCACGCCCCTCGCCAACACTGCACCGGATGTTACAGTGGCGGGTACCAGTTATACCATTCCTGTATCCACACCCTTCTTGTTGCGTGCTTCCGGTTCCGACGACGACGCCAACAGCCTGACCTATACCTGGGAGCAAATGGATGCCAACCTTGTTACATCCAGCCCCCCCGATGCCACCGCAACCAGCGGTCCAAATTTCCGGCCCCTCCCTCCCTCGGAAGATCCGGTACGATACCTCCCCAACCTGAACGCGGTAGTGTCGGCAACGGCAACACCCTATGAAGTACTTCCTTCCGTTTCCCGAACCATGAATTTCCGGGTAAATGTGCGCGACAATGCGGCTGGCGCCGGCTGCAATGTGCAGGAAGATGTAACGGTTATTACCGATGTGGCAGGAGGTCCTTTTACCGTAACATCGCAGGCCGCCCCCGTAAGCCTTACGGCCGACGGCTCCAATAGCTTTACCATCAACTGGAATGTGGCAGGTACCAATGCGGCTCCTTTTAATACCAGCCAGGTAGATATCCTGTTCTCGGCTGATGGTGGTACGAATTTTAATTATACCCTTCTGGCCAATACAGCCAATGATGGTACTGAAACCATCCTGGTGCCGAATATCCCTACTGCCGCCGGCCGAATTATGATACGCGCTGTGGGAAACATTTTCTATAATGTGAACGCGGCGCCCATCAGCATCAGTTCCAGTTGTTCTGCCGAAGGCGCTACCCTGGATCCCGAATCGACCGTTACGGCAACACCAGGTTCTGCTTCCTTAAACCTCAGTTTAGCACCGAATTTTGGAACCGTGATACTGCCCACCAGTGGTGCCGAACTCACGAACAGTGACCCCGCCACCAACCTGTCTGTGTATAACAGCGTGAGTATGGGCTGTATCACTTTTGGAAACGAATTCCGCTATGACACCTATAGCTTCCAGGTGAATGTATCGGGTAGTTATACCCTCCAAAAGACCGGTGGTAGTTATATCATGAATTTGTATTCCGGCGATTTTAATCCGTCTTCTACCTGCGATGGATTCCTTGCCTCCAACGGCACTTTTGATGGTTCTACCGTTTTTATATCCGGGACTGTTACCGCTAACCTGGTCGCTGGTGTACCCTACACCCTGGCGGTGGGTAGCTTCAACAGCACTACCCCCACCAAACCATTCGCCTATACGATTTCGCTGAACAGTGCGCCTCCGGGTGGAAACCTGTACAGCGGCTTCCCCGACCCCGGCCCGGGATTCAGCTACGCCTATATTGTCGTTAACAACAGTACAGGCAATATCGTGGAGATAGTGTCGAATCCCGATCTGAGCAACGCCGCCACATATACGAGTGGCGTGTACACCGTGTATGGATTCTCCTACGCAACCGGCAGCTTCAGCTCGGGCGACCTTGATGCTTATGAGGGCGGCCCCTTCACGGCACTCAGCAACGATATATTCAGCGATCCCGCGGGAAGTTGTGGCAACTTGAGCAAGAATGAAGTGACCGTTAACATTTTTGGGGTATTACCGGTGGAAATGCTTCCGCTTACGGCCCAGGCCGAAGGCATGCAGGTGCGCCTCCGCTGGGCCACCGCACAGGAATTCAACAGTCTGCGTTTTGATGTGGAGCGATCGGTGGATGGAAGGCTTTTCGCCCCTATCGGCGATTTGCCCGCAGCAGGGGAAGCTACCAGCCGTCGTGATTATCAATGGCTGGACCTTGCGCCAGAAGCCACTGGAAATTATTACCGCATAAGTGCCGTAAGCGCCGATGGATCGGTGCAATACAGCAATATCGTTTTTGTACGCATATTACCCGAACGATATAAAGCCAGCCTCTATCCAAACCCATTTGCCGAGCAAACGCAATTGCGGATAGAATTGCCCCAGGCAAGCTCCCTGCGGATGCAGATTTACCATTCCTCCGGACAACTGCTGAAGCAGACACAATGGCAATTGCAGGCAGGATTGCATAATCTCCCAATTGACCTGGGCAACCAGCCTGCCGGCACTTATTTCCTGTCGGTGGAAATGAATGGGGAGAAGCAGTTGTTGAAAATGGTGAAGAAGTAGTAAGTTGTAAGTGGTAAGTTTTAAGTTGTAAGTATGTAGGCGCGGAATACGAGCTCTTTTATAGAACCATAGCTAGTAATAAGGAATGCCTTCCTACTTAGAACTTAAAACTTACCACTTACCACTTACCACTTACCACTTACTACTTACTACTCAAAAACTCCCTATCTTTGCCGCCGCAAACAGCTCTTACTTACATATGATCAGTAGAAGAAATATCCGGGTGAAAGTGATGCAGACCCTCTACACGATGGAGGCGCTCGATGTGGCAGTAAAACCTGGTGAACCGCAGAAAGTGTTGCAGCAGCATTTTGATCAAACCCGTTCCCTCCTCGTTTACCTGAACTGGTTCCTGGCCGAAGTAGCCCGCTATGTAGAAACCGAAGCGCATAAGCGCGCCAGTAAGCACCTTCCCAGCGCCGAAGACCTCAACGTAAATACCAAGATTGCCGGCAACGAAATACTCTGGAAAATGCTGGAGGATGTTGAATTGCGGGAAGCCTTCGAAAAGGAAAAACCCGGACTAAGAACGGATCGTGAACTGATACGCCGCATTTACCAGCAACTGGTAGCTACCCCCGAATACCAGCAGTATATTGCCAATCCGGCACGCGATAAGCAGGAAGAACGCCGGATCATGGAGTTTATCCTCAATGATATGCTCCTGGCCAATGAATCCTTTGTCAGTCATATTGAAGAATTGTACAGCAATTGGGACGATGATGCCGAAATGCTGATTCAATTGATGGGAGCTTACCTGCATAAACCCGGTCAGTATGAATTCAAGAATCTGTTGACCCCCGATAAAGAAATTTTTGCGAAAGAATTGTTGAAGACAGTGCTGGAAAAAGACGAACATCTTCAAAGTGTGATTATTCCCAAACTCAAGAACTGGGATCCGGAAAGGATCGCGCAGCTCGATATGGTACTCATGAAAATGGGTGTGGCGGAATTCCTCTATTTTGAAACCATCCCACCCAAAGTAACCATCAACGAATATATCGACCTGGCCAAGGACTACAGCACTGCGCAAAGCGGGCAGTTTGTAAATGGGATTCTCGACAATATTCATAAGGATTTGGTACAGCAGGGCAAAATGGTGAAAGTGGATTATAAAAAATCCTGAATAAGCTCCCCGCTCCATTTCTTCCACAAACCTTAACTTTGAAGGCTAAACAATATTCAATCATGATAGTAAAAAGACTCCTTTTCGTCTTTTCCGTTTCCGGCATATTGCTGTCCTGTATGTCATCGGACCAGCAATCAGATAATAACGCTCCGCAGCTTACAGCCGAAGAGCGCAAAGCTGCTATGGCCGACAGCAGCAATTATACCGCGGTAGAATGGCTCGATGGCACTTCTCAGGATCTGGGTAAAGTGGCCGAAGGCCAGGTGGTGGAAGTGAGTTTCCGTTTTCGTAACGCAGGCAAGACCAACCTGATCATAGAAGACGTGAGTGCCGGATGCGGCTGCACGGTTCCGGAAAAGCCGGGCAAACCCTATGCTCCGGGAGAAGAAGGCGTAATCAAAGCTAAATTCGACAGCCGGGGACGGAAAGGCCCCAACGATAAGTATGTAACCGTTAAAGCCAATACCAATCCCTATCGCGATCACGTATTGAGCTTTAAGATTCAGGTAACCGAATAATCTATAAACAAGCAAGCATGAATTACATTTATTTCTTACAGACGAATGCACAGGGTTCCGGAGGTATGGGTACCATTCAGTTAGTAATGCTGGGTGCCATGATCCTGGTATTCTGGCTTTTCTTCATTCGTCCCCAGGCCAAGAGAGCCAAGAATCAGAAAAAGTTTATCGAAGATCTGCAGAAAGGCGACCGCATCGTTACCATCGCCGGTATCCATGGCCGTATCAATAAGATCAATGATGACGGTACCACGCTGGAAATTGAAGTGAGCCCCGGCAGCTATATCAAAATTGAAAAATCGGCCATCAGCCTCGATTGGACCACTGCGCTGAACAAGGCGGGTGCTGCTGAGAAGAAATAATGAGCTGAAATATTTTTTTGGCGGGCGGCCGATGGCCGCCCTTATTTTTGTGCCGAAGTAACATATCTCCATCCTTCAAAACTGAATCAGTCAATGCCCCTACGCGTAGGCATTACCGGCGGAATCGGGAGTGGTAAGTCAACGGTGGCCCGCATATTCGAAGTGCTGGGCATACCGGTTTATTATGCCGATGCCGCAGCCCGGCGACTGATGAATGAAGATGAATCCCTTCGGCAATCAATAGTACAGGCATTTGGTGCAGAAGCCTATACAGGCCATGAACTAAACCGTAGCTATATAGCAAATGTTGTTTTCAACAACCCGGAAAAAATGGCCCTGCTCAATGCCCTAACCCACCCCGCCACCATCCGCGATGCCGAAAATTGGATGCAGCAGCAAAAAGCTCCTTATGTACTGAAAGAGGCCGCCTTGATCTTTGAGTCCGGCTCCGCAGCCGGCCTTGACTACGTAATTGGCGTATTCGCCCCCGAAGCGCTGCGCATTCAGCGGGTGATGCAGAGAGATGGCATCAGCCGGGAACAGGTAAAGCAACGAATGGATCGGCAGATTGAGGAATCGGTTAAAATGAAACTCTGCGATTTCGTAATACGCAACGATGAACAGGAGATGCTGATACCGCAGGTGCTAAAACTCCACCAGTACCTTGATTCCCTTGATACCCTTGATACCCCTGATGGCCATGATGGCCTTGATACCCCTGATTGATTTGATGGCCCTGATACCCGTGATTGTCCTGATGCACTTGATTGCCTTGATTACACGCATCACTTTAATTCATGCAACCAAAAAAAACATGGTTAACACACCGATCATGGCTTTTGCGGTAAAGATGCCAGCCAAATCATGGTGATCCCACTTATGACATAACTATAAATCAAGGGGTCGGTCCAGAAATCCCAATCAACAAGCAATGTCTTTCCTTTCAATAGTACACGATGTGTGAATCCGATCAAATCACTATCCAGGTTCTCCCTCTTTAAGGATTCTGAAATGGAGAAAATAATGCTGCCGAAAAAAATACAACCAGCCCATACTTTGAGCGCGTATATGCCCATCGTTGGTGTAGCTGAGTGATCGTTTGCAGTATCAATATAGTTTGTTTGCGAATCCAGGACAGCAAATTAAAAACTATTTTAGCGCTGCTAATGCAATTTTGATTCTTTTCCAGGCTTCTTCTATTTTTTCCATACTGTTGGCAAAGGAGAATCGTACGCATTGGGGATCACCAAAGGCTTCGCCCATTACGGAGGAAACATGAGCGGTATTCAGCAGGTACATACAGAAATCGCCCGATGTGTTGATGGTCGACTTTCCGTCTGATTTTCCGTAGTAATAACTGATGTCGGGAAAAATATAAAAGGCGCCATCGGGTTCCGAACATTTGATGCCGGGAATTTCGCTGATCAGTTCCAGCACACGCTTACGGCGGCGGGCAAACTCAGCCACCATCTCCTGCGTGGGGCGCAGGTCGGTAGTAAGGGCCGTAACGGCGGCTTTCTGGGTAATGGAACAGGTGCCGCTCGTGAATTGTCCCTGCAATTTTTCGCAGGCTTTGGCGATAGACGCATCAGCGGCAATATAGCCCAGGCGCCAGCCCGTCATCGCGAAGCCCTTGCTCAAACCATTAACGATGATCACGCGATCCTTAATGTCATCAAATTGCGCGATGCTTTCGTGCCCTCCTTTGAAATTAATGTACTCATAAATTTCATCGGAAATGATAGTGATTTGCGGATATTTCCGGAATACGTTCACCAGTTCCTCCAGTTCCTGCTTGTTGTACACAGCACCACTGGGATTGCAGGGCGAGGAAAACAGAAATACATTGCTGTGGGGTGTAATAGCGGCTTCCAGTTGCTTCGCGTTTATCTTAAAGCCGCTTTCGGCCGTGGTCTTGATCTCCACTACCCTGCCCCGCGCAATTTTTACGAGTTCGCTATAGGTAACCCAATAAGGCGTGGGAATAATTACTTCATCATTTTCATCAACCAGGGCAAGAATGGCATTTGCCAGGCTCTGCTTGGCACCAGTGCTCACCACAATATTCTCCGGCTTGTAATCAAGATTATTATCTCTTTTCAATTTCTGGCAAACCGCTTCGCGCAGGTCCAGAAAACCCGGCACGGGTGTATAGTGGCTCCAGTTATCGGCAATGGCTTTCACTGCCGCCTGCTTAATATGTTCCGGTGTATCAAAATCGGGCTCGCCCAAACTCAGGTCAATCACATCAATACCCTGGGAACGCAGCTCACGGCCCAGCTTGGCCATTTTCAAAGTCTCGGGTTCATTAAAGCGCTGCAGCAGGGAGGAAAATTGCATTTTTGAAATTATTTAAACAATTAATGGTTTTGCGGCAGCGAAGTTAAGGAAACTGGGGAATTGTTGGACGTATTACGTTTTAAGTTGTAAGTTTTGAGTGGTAAATTTTAAGTCGTGGATGAGAGGTTATAGAGCATATGAACCGGCCAATATACGGAGAATGTACGCAGCGCATTATCTACATGAATTTTTGTAGGTTAATGGCTTCCAAAATTGGGCAATCTGCCATGCACTTACTTTCAATACTAATTGCAGAAAATTGACAGCATAAAGCAGCCAGAAATGTAAATCCTATAACTTAAAACTTACAACTTATAACTTATAACTTTCTTCCCCTACTCCCTACTCACAACTCTCAACTCCCCAGCTTTGAGCCTATCCTCCTAATAATGAATATTTTAGAACTGAAACAAATCCCCAGGCTCCTATTTTAAAGAATGGCCGAAAACACTATCTTTGCCGTCCTTTAAAACCGTATAACGTGCTGCCCTCCAGGATTGGCCGGCAGCCAAATCAAGAAAATCACAACAACGTATGCAACTGAAAGGTTTGGTTCGATTCCTGACGATCCTGCTGACCGTGTATTCTCTTTACATGCTGTCATTTACCTGGTTTGTAAACCGGCATGAAAATAAACTGGAAGCCAGCGCTAAGGAATATGTAAAGGCCAATTATCCCGATGCGAAAGGTGAGCAATATGATACGCTTTACAACTCGCGTTTGCGTCGATTGAAAGACAGCACCAGGGATGAGACCATCACTTATGGTCTTACCGGCGCCATCAGTTATCAAAAAGCACAGGAAGAACAACTGAACCTGGGTCTGGATTTGCAGGGTGGTATGAACGTGACGCTGGAAGTGGAAATGACCGGTCTGCTGCGTACCCTGGCCAATAATTCAAAAGATCCCAACTTCAACCAGGCGCTCGCCAATGCCAACCTGCGAAAGGCAAATAGCGACGCTAACTTCATTACCCTGTTTTCTGAAGAGTACATTAAGTTGGCAGGACCCAATAAACTGGCCGGCCTGTTTGCCGGCGCCAACAAGGATAAGATCAAGGTTACAGATAGCGACGCGCAAGTGCGTTCGGTATTGCAGGGACTGGCCCTGGATGCTTTTGACAACACCTTCCGCATCATGTCGACCCGTATCGACCAGTTTGGTGTGGCGCAGCCCAATCTGAACGCAGATCGCGAGCGCGGCATTATCACGGTAGAATTGCCGGGTGTGCAGGATAAGGAGCGCGTACGCAAACAATTGCAGACCGTTGCGAACCTGCAGTTCTGGGAGCTCTATAATATCGCTGAACTGGATCAGGCGATTGCTAACGCCGATGCCGCTTTCTACCGTGTTATGGGTGGCAAGCAAACCACCGACACGAGCACTGCCAAAGAAGATACTACCCAAACCCTGACCCTCGATTCGCAAGACTCACTGGGTAGCAGCACAGATACCACCACAGGCAGCCTGGACGACGACGCCAAAAAGCATCTCTATGGCTATATCGCTTTCAACATGCAGGCTTATCCTGATGGTAAAGGTGGACAGCGTTATGGAGCCGCTATTGGCTATGTACCTACCAAGGATACGGCGCTGGTGCGCAGTTATCTTGAAATGCCGGCGGTACGCAATGCCTTCCCGGCACAAATGGTGTGGATGTATGGTATTCCCGAGCGCGACCGCAGCACCGGAAAGGTTTCAGATATGCTCCCGCTCTATGCTATCAAGACCTTTGGCCGTGAGAAGCCCAAGCTGGAAGGTGATGTAATTACAGATGCCCGCTCCGATTTTGACCCCACTACCAGCGAGCCCACGGTGAACATGACGATGAACAGCACCGGTACCCGTATCTGGGCTGAAATGACTTCACAAAACGCCGGCAAGCCGATTGCGATCGCGTTGGATAATATTGTTTATTCCGCTCCCTTTGTAAACGAACCGATCACCACAGGCGACTCCCGCATCAGTGGTAGTTTCAGTGTGGAAGAAGCGCAGGACCTGGCGGGTATGCTGCGTGCAGGTAAACTGCCAGCGCCCGCGAAAATTGTGCAGGATCAGCAGGTAGGTCCCACACTCGGTGCTGCCGCCATCAAGGGAGGAATGCTCGCTTTCGGGCTTTCCTTTATCATCATATTTATTCTGATGCTGGTGTATTATAATACCAGCGGATGGATTGCCAATATTGCTTTGATCCTGAACCTGCTCTTTACCGTGGGTGTGTTAACGGCCCTCGGGGCCACCCTTACGGCTCCCGGTATCGCGGGTCTCGTACTAACCATTGGTATGGCAGTGGATACCAACGTTATCATTTATGAACGGATCAAGGAAGAACTAACGCGCGGTAAGGGTTATCTACCCGCCGTAAACGATGGCTATCGCCGATCACTTCCACCAGTATTGGATGGACACATCACCACCATGATCACCGCGATTATCCTTTTCTATTTTGGACTGGGACCGGTGAAAGGCTTTGCCACTACGCAAATACTGGGTCTGATTCTTTCCCTGTTCTGCGGTATCCTGGTAAGCCGTTGGATCACCGAGATATTCATCAAGCGTAAGAAGGAACCCAAATATTTCACCGCCATCTCCAGAAAGGTATTCCAGCATGCGCAGTTCAAGTTTGTGGAATTCCGCAAAATGGCCTATATCATCAGCTTTGTAGTGCTGGCCCTGGGTATTGGCTCTTTCTTCTATGGTTTCGATTATGGTGTGGAATTTAACGGAGGCCGTAGCTACCGGGTTCGTTTCGACAAAGCCCTTACAGCGGGTGATGTAGAGAAAGTGCGCAACAATGTGCAGCAGGCTTTTGAAGGTGAGAACCCCATCATCAAAACCATTGGTAATGCACGTACCCTTGAGATCACCACTTCTTACCTGATTACGGATCCCAATACACAGGCAGCCGACTCTATTGTAGCCACACGTCTTTATAGTGGACTGCAGGATCAATTGCCATCTGGCTATTCCTTTGGTCAGTTCGCTTCGGCGGAAGGCAGCAGCGAGGCACCGGGTATAATTGGCACCAACAAGGTACTGCCCACCATTTCGGATGACCTGAAGCGGGGTGCCGTAAAGGCAACCATCTTCGCCATCTTTGTGGTGTTCCTTTATATCTTTATTCGTTTCCGCGACTGGCGCTATTCCCTGGGTACCATCGTGGCATTGTTGCACGACGTACTGGTAACCCTGATCGTATTCTCCTTCGCGAAGGAAATAGTTCCCTTCCCGCTGGAAATTGATCAGCACTTTATCGCGGCCTTGTTGACGGTGATTGGTTTCTCGATGAACGATACGGTGATCATCTTTGACCGTATTCGTGAAGATCGGGGACTCTATCCTACTGCTCCGCTGGCGACCACCATCAACCGGGCGATCAACGAAACCCTGAGCCGTACGATCATGACCTCACTTACGGTATTCATCACCATTCTGATTCTGTTCCTGGTGGGCGGTGAAGTAACCCGTGGTTTCGCATTCGCGATGTTGATTGGTGTAGTTACGGGTGTCTATTCTTCTGTTTTTGTGGCTGCTCCCATCCTGCTGGATCTGGGAAGCGGTAAAAAGGAAGATGAAGCAGCGAAAAAAGTAGCTTCAAAGCCCACAGCCGTCTGAGTCTTACAATAGAACGATAAACCCGCCATTCGGGTAAACCCGTTAGTAAATACTGAAAAAAGGTGACAGTTCCCTGTCACCTTTTTTCATTTGATTCAAATTGACTAAAACAAAAAGGCCAATAACGAAAAGCGACTGTATTTTTGTCAAAACCTGTTCAATCAAATTTATCCGATGGACCAACAAATGATCAACCTGCTGATTGCGCTGGCAGCCCTGCTGGTATCTTTCTATTGCTTCTACCTGGTTAATGACCTGCGGAAAAAGCAGACCAAAAAAACCGCCGCCGGCGAGGAGCCGTACAGCAGCCGCCCGCTTCAATTGCAGGCTTATGAACGCCTCGTAATGCTCACCGAACGCATAGCCATCCCCAACCTGGTGAGCCGGGTGAACACAAGTGGGCTATCGGCCCGCGAAATGCAAATGCTGCTGCTCGAAAGCATCAAGCAGGAATATGAATACAATGCTTCACAGCAGATTTATGTAAGCCCTGTGGCCTGGGAAGCCGTGCGCAACCTGAAGGAACAAAATATGTTAATCATCAACCAGGTGGGTGCCACCCTGCCGTCAGAAGCCAGCGGCGTGGATCTGAATAAGCGGTTGATGGAATTTATGATGACGCAGAAGCAAGGCACCCTGCATAGCATCGTGCTGGAAGCGCTCAACTTTGAAGCGAAAAAAATTATGCGATAAGCACTCTTTTAAACTTCGTTGCATGGCCAGTGAGCAAAAAAGAACCGATTCAGGAATACCCATTCAAACCAACTACAGTGCCCAGGATCTGCCCCCGCTATCCGGCGAACAACCGGGCGAGTTTCCCTACACCCGCGGCATTCAGCCAGACATGTACCGGGGTCGCTTGTGGACGATGCGGCAGTATGCCGGCTTTTCCACCGCCGCTGAGAGTAATAAGCGTTATCATTATCTGCTCTCACAGGGAGTTAGCGGTTTGAGTGTGGCATTTGATCTGCCCACGCAAATTGGATACGACAGTGATCATGAACTGGCGGAAGGCGAAGTGGGTAAAGTGGGTGTTGCCATCGACAGCATCGAGGATATGCAGGAATTGTTTCAGGGAATCCGGCTCGAAAATGTATCCACCTCGATGACCATCAACGCCACCGGCTTTATTTTACTGGCTCTATACACTGCCATTGCCAAACAGCAGGGAGCAGACCTTCAAAAGATCAATGGCACTATACAGAATGATATCCTGAAGGAATATGCCGCCAGGGGTACCTATATCTACCCACCCAAGCCTTCGATGCGCATTATCACCGACATCTTTGAATGGTGTTCGGCGGAATTGCCGAAATGGAATACCATTTCCATCTCGGGCTATCATATTCGCGAAGCGGGAGCAACGGCCGTGCAGGAAATGGCCTTTACCCTGGCTAACGGCAAAGCTTATGTGCAGGCCGCGCTCCAAAAGGGACTTGACATCAATGTTTTTGGGAAGCGGCTATCTTTCTTTTTCAATGCGCATAATAACCTCTTTGAGGAAGTAGCCAAGTTTCGCGCGGCCCGGCGCATGTGGGCGCAGATCATGAAGGAGCTGGGCGCCACCGACCCAAAAGCGATGATGCTCCGCTTTCATACACAAACAGGCGGCAGCACACTCACGGCGCAGCAACCCCTCAATAATATTTCGCGGGTAACCATACAAACCCTGGCAGCGGTATTGGGTGGTACACAGTCGCTGCATACCAACGGATACGACGAAGCCCTGAGTCTTCCCACCGAAGAAGCCGCGCGTATTGCCTTACGCACGCAACAGATTGTGGCCTTTGAAAGCGGCGCTGCCGATACAGCCGATCCGCTTGCCGGTTCCTATTTTGTAGAATCACTGACCGCAGAATTGGAAAAAGCGGCCTGGGAACTGATGGACCAGATCGAAAGCCGGGGAGGCAGCGTGGCCGCGATTGAACAGGGCTTTATCCAGGAAGAAATTGCCCGAAGCGCCTATCAATATCAAAAAGACATTGAGAGCAACGAAAAAATCATTGTAGGTGTCAACAAGTTTCAGATAGAGGAGAATCCGGATATCCCCATTCTGAAAGTGGATGATTCCATACGGCAGGTGCAAAGTGCCAGACTGCAAAGGCTGCGGCAGAATCGTGATCATGGTAAAGTGGACCAGTGCCTGCAGGAGTTGAACGACCGGGCCGTGAGCGGCGAAAATATTATGCCGGCCGTATTACAGGCGGTGGAACAAAAATGCACCCTGGGCGAGATATCGGATACCCTTCGCGAAGTTTTTGGAGAACATCGATAAGCAGTATGATAAAAGCCGATATTGTCCGCGACATGCGCGAACTGCAACAGATTCTGGAACTGCAGCGGCATAACTTACGCCACCAGCTCAACGAGGAAGAAAAAGCATCGCAGGGATTCCTGACCATGCAGCATAATTTGGAAGTACTCACAGCCATGCATGAACTGGCGCCGAGTATCGTGATCAGGGATGATGAAAAAATTGCGGCTTATGCCCTCACCGAATTAAAGGAATGCAGAAGCCTGGTGCCCGCACTGGAGGATATGTTTGCCCTGATCGATAGCCTCGATTATGAAGGCCGCCCCATTCGGGAACAACGCTTTTATACCATGGGCCAAATATGCGTGGGAAAGGAATACCGGGGCATGGGGCTCTTCGATTTGCTCTATCAAACACATCGTGCAATTTATGCATCCCAATTCGATCTGTTTATCACCGAAATCTCCTCCTCCAATCATCGCTCCCTCCGTGCGCATCAACGCGTAGGCTTTCAAACCATCGCCACACATCGGGATCATTTGGATGAATGGCAGCTTGTATTGTGGGATTGGACCAAATAATTGGGTAATTTGAAGGCTGAAAATTATGCCTATGCGTCCAATCCGCCTCCTTAGCCTGATATTGATCCTGCTGGTAGTTTGCAAAACTGGTTTTTCCCGTCAACCCGAATTTGTTAGTCAACAACTCGACAGCTATATTGAAAAAGGGTTGAAAGACTGGGATATCCCCGGCCTGGCGATCGTTATTGTGAAAGACGGTAAAGTTATCGTTCAGAAGGGCTATGGTGTTCGCGACATCAATACCAAAGAACCCGTAGATGAGCATACGTTGTTTATGATCGCCAGCAATAGCAAGCTCTTTACCGGCACGGCACTGGCCCAACTCGAATACCGGAAAAAATTATCGCTGAACGATCGCATCACCCGTTATTTCCCGGAATACAAGCTCTATGAGGCCACAACGACTGAACTGGTCACCATTCGCGACATGCTTTCGCACCGGATCGGCACCAAAACCTTCCAGGGTGATTTTACATTCTGGAACAGCGCGCTCAGCCGGGCCGAAATCATGAACCGTATGCGATTGCTAAAACCCTCTGGTGAGTTCCGCCAGGATTATGGTTACTGCAATAGTTGTTTCCTGGTAGCGGGAGAAGTTATTCCTCGTGTAACCGGTATAAGTTGGGAGCAATATGTACAGGACAGCATGCTCACTCCCCTGGAAATGATAAGGTCAACCGCCATTTCCGCGGGTATGGAAAACAAACCCAATGTGGCCAGGCCCTATACCAGCAGCTTCACCGGCAAGCTCCATGCAGTTCCTTACGACCAGTGGGATAACCTGGGGCCCGCCGCCAGTGTGGTTAGTTGCGTGGCTGATCTCGCCAACTGGCTCAATTTTCAACTCGACAGCGGCCGTTATCGCAACCGCCAGATTATGCCCTTCTCCGTACTACAGCGTACACGCGATGTGAATATTGTGACAGGCAGCCGGAAATCGACGGTCTATCCCATACATTTCCGCGGCTATGGCCTAGGTGTGTATGCGGCAGATTATAATGGCCGCCAGATATACTGGCATACCGGTGGCGCGGCCGGCATGGTGAGCAATCTTTGTTTTGTGCCCGAAGAGAAACTGGGGATCGCAATACTCACCAATAATGACAACCAGGGCTTCTTCGAGGCACTGCGATACCAGATTTTGGACGCCTATCTGGATGTGAAAGACGGGGGCGACAGAAGCCAGAAAATGCTGACGGGTTTCAGGGAAGGGATGAAAGCCCAATTATCGGAAATCGAAGCCTGGAAAGCCCGGGTTAAAAACAATAAACCCCCTTTGCCCATTAACGCCTATGCAGGAAATTATACCAATGAATTATATGGCAATCTGCAGGTACAGGCACGCGACAACCGGCTGGTGCTACGTTTCAACAGTCACAAAAATCTGACCGCCACCCTCGATTATATGGATGATGGAGAATGGCTGCTGCGATACGATAATATTGAATACGGCATCTTCGCGATCCGTTTCGATATAAAGGATCAAAAGGTGGAATCCGTAAAGATCAGGTTCAACGATTTCGTGGAATATGACTCGTATACCTTCCGCAAGCAGGAATAAGACCTGCCCCCTTTACATCCATTTGGAGAGGTAGCGGTTGAACTCTTCCCGCAAATCGTGCATGATCTTCTCCTGCATGCCATATTGTTCATACACCTGCCTGTCGGCATCCACCAGTTCGCTACGTACATGGCCGGCATGGCTTACGGCATCGTTGGCCAGTTTCTGATATAGCCCGTGCACATCATGCCGCAACTCGTCAATGCGCGTGCGCTGCAGCGCGAGTTGTGCTTCAAAATGCTCCATGCCCTGCCGGGGTTCAAAGCCGGTGTTCTTGCCGGCAACCTCCAGCAGGCGCCATTTCATGCGCTCGAGTTCTTCTTTGTAAAATTCCAGGCCCTTGATCATTTCAGAATAATGCTGGCCGGTTTGGGTAAGGCTGGTATAGCTCATATTGCTGGTTTTATCCAAACTTCGAACTATAGCCAGCGGCAAAAGCTGATGTCGCTCAGGTCTATTTATGATTTTGTCAACCTTTGGGTTTCCAACTATCCTTTAACCCCACGGTCTTATTGAAGACCAGGGCGCTGGGGCTGCTGTCTTTATCCAACACAAAATAGCCCTTACGTATAAACTGGTATGCCTCCGTAAAGCTGGCGGTTTTCAAGGCCGGCTCGGCAAATGCGCCACGGATCACCTGCAGCGAATCGGGGTTGATATAATCCTTGAAATCGCCTTCTTCGGCGGAAGGATCCTCTACCCGGAACAAGCGATCATAGATGCGCAGCTCGGCGGTAATGGCATGCTTCACGCTTACCCAATGCAGCGTGCCTTTTACGTTCAGTCCAGAACTATCCTCCCCGCTACGGCTATTGGGCACATAAGTGCAACGTATTTCGGTAATATGGCCCGCCTCATCTTTTATCACTTCTTCGCAGCGGATAATATAAGCAGATTTCAATCGCACCATTTGCCCCGGGGCCAACCTAAAATATTTCTTCGGAGGATTCTCCATAAAGTCTTCGCGCTCTATATAGAGCTCCGCGCTGAAGGGAATTTCCCGCTCCCCTCCCATTGGATCTTCCGGATTATTCTCGCTCAGCAGAATTTCTTCGTCTTTTTCGTAATTGGTGATCACCAGCTTCACCGGATCAAATACTACCATGCGCCGCTGGGCAATCCGGTTCAGGTCTTCGCGCACACAAAACTCAAGCAAACCCACATCCACAATATTATCACGCCGGGCAATACCCGCCCTATCGCAAAACTCCCGAATGGCCGCGGCGGTATAACCCCTGCGGCGCATACCACTAATGGTGGGCATGCGCGGATCATCCCAACCGCTCACATGCTTTTCGTTCACCAACTGCAACAATTTTCGCTTGCTCATCACGGTATAGGTGAGGTTGCGACGGGCAAACTCATATTGCCGGGAGGGATATATTTCGAGCTTTTCAATCAACCAGTCATAGAGTTCCCGATGAGGAACAAACTCGAGTGTACAGATGGAATGCGTAATATTTTCGATGGAGTCGCTTTGGCCATGGGCAAAATCATACATTGGATAGATGCACCATTTATTGCCGGTGCGATGATGCGCCGCGTGTTTGATGCGATAGAGAATGGGATCTCGCATCAGCATATTCACATGCGCCATATCAATCTTTGCCCGAAGGGTACGGCTTCCATCGGGGAACTCACCTGCTTTCATGCGTTGAAAGAGATCGAGGTTCTCCGCGATGCTCCGATCACGAAAAGGACTGTTGCGACCCGGCTCGGTGGGCGTTCCCTTCATGGTGGCGATTTCTTCGGAACGGCTGTCATCCACATAAGCCAGGCCCTTATTAATCAATTTCAGGGCATAGTCATAAAGTGTATCGAAATAGTCGGAAGCATAGAGTTCATTCTTCCATTCAAAACCCAGCCAGCGCACATCCGCCTTTATGCTTTCAACATACTCGGTTTCTTCTGTTACCGGGTTGGTATCATCGAAACGGAGATTGGTATAGCCGCCATATTTCTGAGTCAGGCCAAAATTGAGCACGATACTGGCTGCATGCCCGATATGAAGATAGCCATTGGGTTCCGGCGGAAATCGGGTGATGATGTGCTTATATTTCCCGGCTGCCAGGTCCGCTTCAATAATCTCTTCCAAAAAATTCAGACTTTTCTCTTCCGACATAGTGCATTTATAATGAGGTACAAAGATAAGCGCTGGGGCGTTGTTGCGAGTAGAAAACAGCAAAGAGCAGGCCGTTTAGCCGATGAAAATCACCAGTAGGCCTGATAAGGGTCAGCGACAGGACGAAATTGCTGTGGCATTTTGCAGATAAATCAGCTATACATGCAAAAAATCTTGGTTCCCACCGACTTTTCGCCCAATGCCCTTCGCGCCATATCCTATGCGGTAGAAATCGCCCGTCGCAACCAGGCCAGCATTTACCTGGTGCACGCCTGCGATACCCTGCTCGACAATGTATTTCCCGGTCAGGAAAAAATTACACAGGAATACAACGATACCATCATCCGTAAGGCCAATCAAAACCTCGATATTCTTCGAAACAGTATTGAAGAAACGGAAAAAATCCTGGTCAATACCCAACTTTATAAAGGCCCCATCCGAGAAACCATTCGAATCGCTTCTATCGAACACAAGATCGATTTGGTGATTATGGGAACCCTTGGCAATTCGGGACTCAAAGAAAAGATTCTTGGCAGCAAAACTGCCGCTGTTATCAGCCAGTGCGAAAAGCCCGTTCTGGCCATTCCACTGGAGTACGAGTGGAGTGAGCCGCAAAAATTTCTGCTGGCCGTTAAGGATTTTGAGGAAGCAGGTTCGCTGCTGGCGCCGGTAAAGGAACTGGCTTCCCTGTTCGAAGCGGAATTGCAAATCACCATCTTTACCGACGAGGAAGAGTCTACCGCCGTGGGTTATATGCAACATGCCCGGGCCGTACATCAAATGGAAGAACGTTTACGCAAAACCAATCCGGAATTGCATACACAGGCAGTTCACCTGTCGGGAAATCGTTTCCTGGAAACGCTAAACGACTATGTCGCGGAAAACAATATAGATATGGTGGCCATGATCACGCATCCACGTAACCTGGTAGACAGCCTCTTTAACAGAAGCCTTACCCGTAAGATGGCTTACCAGTCGAAAGTGCCCCTGCTGGCAATTCCCGCCAAATCCTGAACGGAGAAATAATATCAGTTCTCGATTTCGTTGGCAAAGAAACCAAGGCCCGCGAGAATGGATGCATTGTCCTCGAAGTGAAAAAGGCTTGCTTCAATAATATGACGCAATTCCTCCTTGTTGGCACAATAGGCGGCATTGGTAAGCGCCAGTTTGTAGGAACTGATTTTGAAGGAGGCAAGCCGGGCGGTTTGCACAACATGTTCATCAATAAGGTGGAACTCCTCGGCAATATGCGCCTGGTCGTTGTAGAGTGGCTGTGGCATACGGACGGATATTGGTTTTAAAGGATCTGGATCGCTTTCAAAAACGCCGGGAACTGCCGAAAAATTGTATGTCCCACCGCTACTAAGCGTTAGAAGCTGTTTCTCATAGCTTTAAGCATCGAAGTTCCGGACATGGAGCCAGGAACAATAATGCGCCTGACCGTAAAAAGCGGGTCATTCGGATCAGGCTTGTCGGCCAGTTGGAAGGCCATTTTCAGACCCCGTTTTTTCAATTCCGGGATGGCTGGTGGATTCCACAAACCAAACGGATAAGCGAAATACTCGGTGGGCTGTCCGGTAATTTCCTGCAACTGACGCGATGGCTTTTCTATTTGCGTAACCCAATCATCGCCCTGGTACTTCTTTACGTTTTGATGATCCCAGGTATGGGAGCCAATGCTATGCCCCTTGCTGGCCAGCCCGGCCACCTGCTCCCTGCTCATATAGCCGGGCCTTCCCAGCGAAACAGTCATAATAAAGAAGGCCGCTTTAAAGCCATGTTCCTCCAGAACCGGAAGCGCTTCGGTATATTGATCGAGGCGCGTATCATCGAATGTTATCATTACCGGCTTTTCTGGCAGCGGGGTGCCATAAAGCAGGTAATCGTAAAGCTGATCCGGAAGGATGCTTTGGTATCCACTATCAGCCAAAGCCTTCATCTGCTGACGGAAGATGTTGCCGGGAACAATATAGGCACGGGCTACTTTCGAATCCGATTCTTTATAATCGCGAATCTGGTGATAGCAAAGAACAGGAACCTCTTTCCGGGCCAAAATGCCAGCCGCGTCCACCGCCTGCCTGGGTGCGGGTGGCAAGCTGTCTGTTTTGACCGGGGCGGGCCTTTCTTCGCCCTTCTCCTCTTTCGGTACGGAATTATTGCAAGCACTGGTTAGCATTAAAGCGGCGAGGAGGAGTCTATAATTTATGAAACGCATTTGGTTCTGTTTTATGTTGTACGTTTTGCGTAGCCTGTTTATCAGCAGACCGGTCGCTGATTATACATTCTTTTTCCTGATCCCCAAGTTGGAAACAGCTTGCACAAAAACGCTCGAATTCGTTGAATATTTCGAAGGAACTACAAAAACGTATAACGTAAAACGTATTACGTATAAGTTTCCATTAATTTCGCTATCCTGATGAAAGCTCAACTGCGCCAACTCGCCCTTTCGCTCGATGGCGAGTTCTATGACGATGAAGCGATGCGGATTCTGTACGCTACCGACGCTTCGGCCTATCGCGAAATGCCCCTCGCTGTCGCCCTGCCCCGTTCCGAAAAGGATATACGAACGTTGATTCAATTTGCCCTTGCGCACCATACATCCCTTATTCCCCGAACGGCGGGTACATCGCTCGCCGGCCAGGTGGTGGGTAATGGTATCGTGGTGGACCTCTCTAAATATTTTACCCAGATACTGGAGCTGAATACCACAGAAAATTGGGTGCGGGTACAGCCCGGCGTCATACGCGATGAACTGAACCATTATCTGAAGCCCCACGGTCTGTTTTTTGGTCCTGAAACCTCCACCGCCAACCGGGCCATGATTGGCGGAATGGTGGGAAATAATAGTTGTGGTTCCAACTCGGTGGTTTATCGTAGCACACGTGAGCACCTGCTCGAAGTGAAAGCATTGTTGAGCGATGGCAGTGAAGCCCTGTTTACGACCTTAAGCCTTGACGATTTCCATCAAAAATGTGAACTGCCCGGCCTCGAAGGCGAAATTTATCGCCGTACCCGCAGCCTGCTCAGCAGCGTCGAAAACCAGGAAGAAATCCGCCGCCAGTTTCCCAAGAAAACGGTCGAAAGGCGCAATACAGGTTATGCCGTTGACCTGCTCATAGATATGGCGCCCTTCCAGGCGGGTGGGCCGGATTTCAATTTCTGCAGCCTGCTGGCGGGATCGGAAGGCACCCTCGCTTTTATTACGGAAATAAAATTGTCGCTGGCAGCAATACCTCCCAAAGAGGCGGGCCTGCTATGCGTTCATTTCAACTCCATTGATGAAGCCCTGCATGCCAACCTCATTGCCGTGAAGCATCCTATCAGGGCCAGCGAGTTGATTGATCATTATATTCTTGACTGTACCAAACAAAACCGGGAACAGCAGAAAAACCGGTTCTTTGTGCAGGGTGATCCCGGTGCCATCCTGGTGATCGAATTTGCCTTCGACAACCTGGAGCAGGTAAAAAGCGCGGCCAGCGCCTGCGAAGCAGAAATGCGCGCCGCGGGATTGGGCTATCATTTCCCGCTACTAACCGGCGCCGACACCAAAAAGATCTGGACATTACGCAAGGCTGGCCTCGGGCTGCTCAGTAATTTGCCCGGCGATGAAAAAGCCGTTCCCGTTATTGAAGACACGGCCGTGGATGTGCAGGACCTTCCGGCCTATATCCGCGAGTTTAACCAGATACTGGAAAAGCATGGCTTGTATTCCGTGCACTATGCACATGCGGGTTCGGGTGAATTGCATTTGCGGCCGATAATCAACCTTAAAACAGAAGAAGGCAATCGACTTTTTCGGGTGATTGCCGAAGAAATTGCCACCCTGGTGAAGAAATACCAGGGTTCGTTGAGTGGGGAGCATGGCGATGGCCGCCTTCGTGGTGAATTTATTCCCCAGATGATCGGCGCCAGGAACTATGCCCTGCTTCGCGAAATCAAAAAAGCCTGGGATCCGAAGGGCATTTTCAATCCCGGAAAAATTGTGGATACCCCCTCCATGAACAGCATGCTCCGGTATGAACCGGGTCAACAAACTCCTGCTTTCAACACATACTTTCGTTTTCCGAACCAGGATATCCTGCAACACGCAGAGCAATGCAATGGCAGTGGCGACTGCAGAAAAACTTCGATCAGTGGCGGCACCATGTGTCCCTCCTATATGGCCACCAGGCATGAAAAGGATACCACGCGTGCCAGGGCCAATATTCTTCGTGAATTCCTTACCCGATCCACATCACCCAACCGCTTTAACCATCGGGAGATTTACGAAGTGATGGATCTTTGCCTGAGCTGTAAGGGCTGCAAATCAGAATGCCCCAGCAATGTGGATGTGGCCAAACTGAAAGCGGAGTTTTTGCAGCAGTATTATGATGCCAATGGCGTACCATTCCGGGCCAAACTTATTGCCGGCTTCAGCCGATCGGCCGCTCTTGGCAGCATCGCGCCTTCGGTCTACAATTTCCTGGTAAAGACGCCCCTGACAGCCAACCTGATCAAATCCTTCGCCGGCTTCGCGAAAGAAAGATCCATGCCCTTGTTGTATAAAACAACACTCCGCGCCTGGTACAAAAAATGGAAACCCGACAACAGCACGCCGAAATCCCGCCGTGTGTACCTGTTCTGCGATGAATTTACCAACTACAACGATACCGAAACGGGCATCAAAGCCATTCAATTGCTCCATCAACTGGGCTATGAAGTGATCCTTCCCGACCATGGTGAAAGCGGACGGGCATCGCTGTCGAAAGGCTTGCTGAAAAAGGCCCGTGTCCTGGCCAACAATAATATCCGCGACCTGGCCGGAATTATATCGGAAGAAACACCCCTTATAGGTATTGAACCTTCGGCCATTCTTTGTTTCCGCGATGAATATCCCGACCTCGTGGATGAAGCCTATTTGGCGGATGCCAACAAACTGGCGGAGCATAGTTTTCTGATCGACGAATTCTTATCCTCCGAAATTAAGGCCGGTCGCATACCATCCAGCCAGTTTACAAAAGAAAAAAAGAAGATCTGGCTGCATGGGCATTGTCAGCAGAAATCGCTCATCGGCCTTGAGGCGTCCATAACCGCCCTTTCGTTTCCTGAGAATTTTGAAGTAGCAGTCATTCCCTCCGGCTGTTGTGGCATGGCCGGCAGCTTTGGCTACGAAAAAGAGCATTATGAGCTATCTCAAAAAGTGGGAGAACTGGTATTGCTCCCTGCCGTGCGTAAGGCAAAGGAGGATGACTGGATTGTAGCCCCAGGTACCAGTTGCCGGCACCAGATAAAGGATGGTACGGGAAGAATAGCGATGCATACGGTAGAAGCCCTGTGGGAAGCTTTGAGAGTTGAGAGTTGAACGTTTAAAGTTTAAGGTTTAGGTTTGCGCCATTTGATGCTAAATAAATCAAAGCAACATTTTATACCCATTATTCCCAACCAGCTACCGATAACCTGCCCCTTCGGGGCGACTGCCACAACTGAGTTTTGAGAAATGATGTGATTCCTTTCATCTTTCTACTTACTTACAACTTAAAACTTAAAACTTAAAACTCACAACTTACAACTCTAATTATACATACTTCGCCTATCCTCCCTTGCCGGGAACGACAAGATGAGTGCTATACCAACTGCGAGGAGAATAATTACCAGGCTTATTTGAACATAGGATTGCAAGAGGGCGCTGTGAATGAGTTCCTGGCTCGACTTTCGGATGAGGCCGCCCTCTTTGGTTTGCAATGTATTCAATCGGCTTAGCCAGAGCAGGGCATCCTGGAAGGAACTTTCTATTTGTTGCATCGAAGCCGCCGGGCGGTCCCCCTCCCTTTCACTCATTAGTTCTTCTTCGGATGAATCGTATAGCTGCAAGGCTTTGCGCAGCGATTTCCATTCCTTTTCTTCCTCGTTGGTGAGATAGGTTTCCTCATAGGCTTTTATGAGGGAGTCGATGGAGGCGTCCATATTCCGGATTTCCTGCCGCTTGGTCGCCGCCTGCAGCTCTCCATGCTCCTGCATAAATTTTTTCCGCAAGAGCAGGGATTGAATCTGAAACAGATAGTGCGAAGGCATCAGTCGGTCCTGGTAAATGGATCGCACCTGCGCATCGAGCCGTTGATAGTTTTGCTGCACAAAATAATTACTGAGAATCAGAGCGGCGATCACCGTCGCCGAGATCAACAGCAGACGTCGTCGACTGAGGTTTTTTCGAATCAATGGCATGAGCAATTCAATTAGGGGCAATTTACTGAAAATTACAGGGTCTGCCCCATTCATCCGATGGGTGCGCCGGTTGTCCCAAAATTTAACGCATCATGCAACAAGTTTATCAATTCCTCTACTTTAGAATAAACCAATTGATTGGCATTGACGGCCCCTTTTCCAACTGTGGATGAACTGATCGACCGGGTGATGCGCGGTGATACGCGTGCCTGCCGGCAACTGTACGACCGCTATTCACGCGCGATGTACAATACCGCCCTGCGCATTACCGGCAACCGCGCGGATGCGGAAGATGTGTTGCAGGAAGCATTTACGGCCGCCTTCACGCAACTGGCAGATTTTGCTCATCGATCCAGTTTTGGCGCCTGGTTACGGCAAATTACTGTGTACAGAAGCATAGCGGTGTTGAAACAACGCCGGATCAATTTTACTGCGCTGGATGAAGGCAGTATGGACCAGGCCGATGAGAACCAGCCGGATGAAAAAGAGCTCAACCTTACTGTTGAAAAGATCAGGGCAGCGATGGCGAACTTACCCGACGGATATCGCGCTGTACTCTCCCTGCACCTCCTCGAAGGATACGATTACGAAGAAATGGCGGAAATACTCGAGTTGTCGCCCTCCACTATTCGTACGCAGTATATGCGGGGTAAACAAAAACTACTTGCCACACTTCACCAAAAACATACACCATGAATCAAAGTCTGAAAGAGTATATGGAAGAGCATCGGCGCGACTTTGATACCGAAATGCCCGGTATGCATAACTGGTCGGCCATTGAAAGGCGCATCGCCCGTCGTAAAAGTCTTCGGTTTCGCCAATGGGCAGGCTGGGCTGTTGCCGCCATCCTGCTGGTTACCATTTGTATTGGCGGCTACCAATTTCTGAACGGAAAAAGGGAGGCAGGCAATACCGCCGGTGCTCGCAACGAGGCCCTGGAATTCGAGAATTGGCCTGCGGAATTTGCTGCCAAAGCCAAATCCTTTTCCGAAACTATCGAAGAACGGCAGCGACGTTTGCAACAAATGGCCAAAGCCCAGCCGGGTCTGGCCAGCCAGTTTGAAGCGGATATGGTCGCGCTCGACAGCGCTTACCAGATTCTGCACCGTCAGGCCATGCAAGCGCCAGGCAGCGAAGTAATCATACGAGCCATGATTCAGAACCTGCAATTGCAGGCTGAACTGCTAAGCCGCCAGCTCTCCATCATCAACCAGTATTCAAACAATCAAAAGGATAGCCATGAAAATGAAACAAACAGCTCTCGCTCTCTTTAGCCTGGCCCTGCTGGTCTCCGCACCAGCACTCGCCCAGCAAAACGAGGACCAAAAGCACAATTACAACAAGAACCCCAAAAAGTATAAGCACGTAAAGGAAAAAACCATCAACAAATCCTATCCCGCAGGCAATAACCAACTGGAAATCGACAACAGCTTCGGCAATGTGAAATTTATTGCCGCTTCCGGCAACGAAATCAAAGTAAATGTGCATATCGAAGTTAGTTCCGATAATGAGGAGCTGGCCCAAAAGATGTTTGACCGGATCTCTGTAGCTGATCAGCAAAAGGGAAACCAGATATCGTTTAAAACAACGATGAAGGATAATAAGAAAGGAAAATCTGAAAAGGATTGTAAAGACTGTAAAAGCAGTATGCAGATTAATTACGAAGTACAGCTTCCTGTGACCGTTCCGCTGCAGGTTGCCAATAGTTTTGGCAATATTGAAATACCGGATTATAAGGGGGCCGTATCACTGGAGGCTAAATTCGGGCAATTGAAGGCGGGCAGCCTGCAGGAAGTAAAAAAACTGAATGTAGAGTTTGGCGAAGCAAAGCTGGACCAGCTTTCAAATGTGAAAGCGATCTTCAGATTTTCTGATGTAAAAATCGAAAACCTGAGTGGCAATAATACGATTCAAATGGAATTTTGTAGCAGCTCCAAAATCGGGCTCTCCGGCAATTTGCAGAGCCTCGACCTGAATGAGTCCTACAGCACGGTCAACCTGCGTCCGGCTTCCAACCTTTCTGCCAGTTATGACCTGAAAACCAGCTTTGGCTCCGTGAAAGACCGGGCAAATATTGGTATCAGCCGCACCGATAAGCCGGATCAGCATGGTCCGGATGCAGATAAGCACTACAATGGAAAGACTGGTTCAGGCAGCGCCAAAATCACGGTTAAATCCAGCTTCGGCGATATCATTGTGGGCGAACCCGCTCCCGGAGATATGGATAAGAAGCAGGGGAAAACGAAGGGTAAGAATAAAGCGGTGAAAGAAATCTGAATAGACGTAGTACTTATTACGTAGTACGTATTACGAAGTACGTATTATGTTGTTTGGTTTAGGGTTTAGGGTTTAAAGTTTAATATTTAAACCTTAAACCCTAAACTTTAAACCCTAAACTAAATTGGTAGTAACCTAAAAACCATTCCCGGCTGCTCTACTGCCACATAAATATACCCATCCGGTCCTACCCTCACGTCGCGCATACGCCCTATATTCTTGAGCAGCTTCTCTTCACGGGTAATAGTATGGCCATCGAGATAAGAAAGATTCAGGTACTTAAATCGCAGCGAGCCACTCAGAAGCTGCCCTCTCCATCCCTTGTAGCGGTCGGTGGTTACAAAACTCATACCGCAGGGTCCGATAGATGGTATCCAGAATTTCAGCGGCTGTTCCATACCCTCTTTGGCCGTGATATTGGAAACGGGCTTACCGTTGTAGTTGATGCCATAGGTAATGACAGGCCACCCATAATTGGCGCCTTTTTTCACCAGATTGATTTCATCGCCACCCCGGGGTCCATGCTCATGCGACCAGATTTCACCGGTTACGGGATGCTTTACCAGGCCTTGCGGATTGCGATGCCCATAACTCCAGATGCTGGGTCTGGCGCCTGAAGTATTCACGAAGGGATTGTCGGCTGGAATACTGCCATCGTCTTTCACGCGATGGATCTTACCGAGGTCATTGCCCAGGTTTTGCGGATTCTCGCGTTCATTGCCCCTTTCGCCCACGGAGAAATATAGCATGCCGTCATTCCCAAACAGCATCCTGGAGCCATAGTGATGACGGGCGCTGGTATAAGGATAGGCTTCAAAAATGATCTTCTGATCTTTCAGCTCATGGCCTGCCAGCCTGGCCCGCATAATGGCTGTTGTGCCCAGCTTGCGCCCGTTCTCCTGCTTCACCGCCGAATAAGAAATATAGATAAGCTGGTTCTTTGTATAGTCGGGGTGCAGGATCACATCGAGCAGCCCACCCTGGTTGGCATCAAATACCTCGGGCACACCTTTCACCGCTACACGATTTCTGTTTTTATCGATACGGTACAGGGTACCGTGTTTTTCTGTGATCAACAATTCTGATTCCGGCAGAAAGGCAATGGCCCAAACCGACTTTAAACCGCTCACCACCGTATCAAGTTTCAAAGTCAGCCCTCCGCCTTCAAAACGGTTTTCCTGTGGCTCTTCCTGGAATTCGTAAGTCTTGAATCGCTTAATGCCTTCCAGCATATAATCTGCCAGTTCGTACATTTCCTGGTCTGTGAAAGCAGAATCAAAAGCAGGCATTCCCTCGTCGTGATATCCGTACTTCACCGCCTTGAAAAGGTCTTCGCGGGTATTGCCATGCTTCCACTGGCGGTCAACAAACATATCCATCTTTTCACCATGACAGCCGCCACAATACTGGCGATAATTTACTTCTGCCCGAAGGGTATCGGAATTGACCGCTATGGGCCTGCTGACATTCTTCTCCTTTCCCGAAAATCCTAAACAACCCAATGAAACGGAACCCAGTACCAGGCCCGATAATACTAACCATTTTGACATACACTAATTTTTACTGCTGAGCAATGCTTGAACCTGTTCAAAAATAAGATAGTTTATGCAACCGCCCTTTCCAGCACCGGATTATTGTGGACAAAAGCCTTTTGTCGACCGTTTTTGTCGACCGTCGCTTTTCCGGTTCTGTCTGTCACCACCCCTTCTCCCCCTGTCTATATTGCCATTTTGGCCAGGGAAAGGGTTGTAGCTTGAAGTCCTAAAACCTTATTAACCTAAAATTTTAAGCCATGAAAAAAAGGATTCTTTTCGCTTTCGCTTTCACTGCCTATTTTGCAGTATCTGGTTATAGCCAGGAAGTATTGATCACGCAAAAATCCCTGCCCGACTGGGTAAGCCAGGAAGGTTACTGGGTTGTTGAATCCAATATCCGTAACAAAAAACAGCATACTGTATTTTTCTACAACAACCAGCATCAACTGGTAGGGCGTAAAGAGATCAGTGGTGTTAAACTTCGCCTCCAGCGGGTGAAGACGAAGAGGATGTTGAAGGTGGAATTGGAAAATGCATTGGGAAGCTGGGCGAAAAAGTGATGAGTTTTAGGTCGTAAGTTTTAAGTGGTAAGTAAACGATGCAAATAGTTCAGGAGCGGAATAGTATAAAATCCGTTTTTTCCAGTTGGATATATTTTCATAAATCACAGAATATTCTACTTATAACGCATTCAATCACCACTTAAAACTTAAAACCTAAAACTTACAACTCCACATGCCCTCCTATCCCTTCATATTCTCCAACGAAAAGAAATACCGCATCCGGCGGCATTTCTATTTCTGGTTGTTCTGGTGGCTGTTTCAGGGTTTTTTGTATTCTTTTGTGGCGGCAGAAAAGATCGTCGACTATTTTACGCGGTTGCCGATGTCGATGATTGAGTCTTTTCTCTATCTGGCCTCGCATATATTTCTGGCCTATTTCCTGATCTATTATGTGGTGCCCAGGTATTTGTTGAAGCAGCGTTATTGGGCGGCCGGATTGCTTTGTTTGGCCGGCTTTCTGGTGGCGGCCATTTTGGCGGCGGGCACTTCTGTTTTCATTATACACCCGTTGCGTGCGTTCCTATTCCCGGAGTATTATCCTTTGCCCTATCAAACAAGAGGGCTTACATTATATCTTGCGCTGTTGGCAGGATTGCGGGGTGGCATTACCATCGGTGGACTGGCAGCGGCCATCAAACTGATGAAAACACTGTACCTGAAAGAGCAGCGAAACCTGCAATTGCAGAAACAGAATGTGGAAGCGCAACTAAAAATTTTGCAGGCGCAGGTACATCCGCATTTCCTGTTCAACACACTCAACAATATTTATTCGGAATCGCAGGAAAAAGCGCCAAAAGCCGCCAGGCTGGTGGGCGGGCTGTCGGAACTTTTGCGTTTTATCCTGTACGAAAGCAATCAACCGCATGTACTTTTACAGAGTGAGCTGAAGATGATTCGCGATTATATTGCCCTGGAACAGATACGGTACAGCAGTGGCCTGGAAATCCATCTGGATATGCCGGAGGATACGGGTGATCTGGTGATTGCGCCCCTTTTATTATTGCCGCTGGTGGAGAACTGCTTTAAACATGGCAGCAGCCAGCTCATCGATCAACCCTGGATCAATCTGAAACTGGAGCTCAACAAAGATCAGATGCACCTGAAACTGATGAATGGCAAACCCCTGCAGCAGATGCAACCGGCCGATGCTTCCGGCATAGGGCTGGCAAATGTGCGCAAGCGGCTCGAACTGCTCTATCCAGAACAGCACAGGCTCATCATTCACGATGAGGGCGAAGTGTTTGTAGTCAATTTGAAATTAATTTTGCAGCACGATCCATCCCTGCTGAAGCAGGCCCCACATCAATTAGAAATGAATGGCTGATCAGCAACCGATAAAATGCATGGTGATAGAAGATGAGCCACCGGCCCGTGAGCTCCTGATCCGCTATATCCGCCAGGTACCTTCCCTTCGCCTGGAAGCGGAGGCGGGCAATGCTTTGCAGGCCCTGAGTATTTTGCAGCAAACCAGCATCGACCTGCTATTTCTCGACATCCATATGCCACAAATCAGCGGCATCGACTTTCTGAAAACCATGAAGCATCCACCCAAGGTAATCCTGACCACGGCTTTTGCACAATACGCCCTGGAAGGCTACGACCTTGATGTGGTAGACTTTCTACTGAAACCCGTGCCGTTTGATCGCTTCCTGAAAGCGGTGAATAAGGCAATGGATGGCCGCCTGCCCAGGCAGGAACTGGCACCGGTAGCCAAAGAAACTTCCACGGAATCTTTTGTCTATTTCCGGGCCGATAGAAAAATGGTGAAAGTAATGCTTGCTGATTTGTTATACGTGGAAAGTATGAAAGATTATAGCAAAGTATTCACCACACAGGGTATGCTGATCACCAAGCAATCCATCAGCGCCGTGGAAGCCATGCTGCCGGAGAAAGAGTTCATACGCGTTCACCGCTCCTATATAGTTTCGCTGCAACATGTCCGCAGCTTTACCCAGGAATTGATAGAAATAAACGATGCAGAAATTCCGATCGGAAAATTGTACCGGCAGATCGTGATGAAAGCGTTGGGAAGTTGAATGGTTTTGGGTTTAAGGTTTAAAGTTTAAGGTTTAGGGTTTAGCGTTTAAGGTTAACAGTCCTTAACTTAAACCTTAAACTTTAAACCTTAAACTCCAAAAACGTACTACATACTACGTTTTACGTCATTTCAGCCTAATCACCTGTTCCCCATTTTCCTTCACTTCAAATGCCGATTCGCGGAAATTGGCGGCCCGCATGGCGGGATACACATTGTTGGAGAATCCGTAGCGTTCTTTGGGGATGCCCAAAAAATTGGTATCCAGTTTGCCATCCCCATCCCGGTCGAAAAAAACGGCCACTGCATAGGTTCCTGGTTTTATTCCCTCGAAATGCACCCATTCATTGTCCTTTCCATCCACTGCCACCTGCCGGCTGATGATGGCTTTGTCGGGCTTGCGAAAATCCTCCACGCTTTTATACCAGCCGATATAAAGCACGCCATTCTTCTTCGATAGGTTATCGAAACGGATACTATGCCGGTATTGTGCATCCAGCCTGGCCGTTGAGGCCAGGCACAGGATCCCCAGGATCAGGCACCGAAAAGTCGCCCGGCGCAACAAGTGGGGACATGGCGGGTTAATATTCATATTAATGGCAGT
The DNA here is from genome assembly GCA_964395095.1 of uncultured Citrobacter sp. Lineage (GTDB taxonomy): Bacteria > Bacteroidota > Bacteroidia > Chitinophagales > Chitinophagaceae > CAYMZZ01. Next base: position 71,462 of record CAYMZZ010000008.1, on the reverse strand, counting down.
TAAACCTGCCGGCAGTGATTTTGTTTAATGGTGATTCTCTTTATTTTTACAAATTAACAAATTAGTAGCTGCAAATCTACCTCATGAAACGTTGGAGTCTATACCTGCTGGTACCCGCCATTTTGCTGGCTGCCTGTGGCGTCGCAAGTCGTGAAGAGCCTGAGATAGCTTATCCTGATTTTGCCGGCAAATGGGAATTATTTTATATGCCCGGATATACCATGCCTTTTGAAGTGATGTTTGCGAAAAAAAAGCCAAGACTGGAATTTGATACAAGGCTGGGCACTTACAATGGCTTTGTGATGTGCAACGCCATTTCCGGAACCCTGGAAGTACCCGATAGTATGCGGATGCGTTTTGGGGATCCTATGAAAACTCCCAACCCCTGCGAAGGAAAAGCGGAACCCTCCTTTTTGGATGCGCTGAAGCGGGTGGAATATTATCAATGGCATTCCCGCGATACGCTATGGCTCATTCAGCAACACCTGCTGGTAATGAAACTGGTAAGAGTAAAGGAATGATGACTCAACCGGAGCGATGGAGTCGGATGCTGTAGCCGACAATTCAATTCCGGGCTTCAGCTCCAGCCTGTACCGCAATACCACGTCCTGGTTATACAGCAAATGCAGCCATTGCATCCCCGCATGCGGAACAATATATTGGTAAAATACATTTTCACCCTCCACCCGTTCAGGCTCGAGGTAGTCCAGTTGGGGAGAATACCAACGTAGTCCGGGATCCCAAAGCGAATCGGGTGCGATGAACTGATTGCGATACCCCTGGCGGGTACGCAGGTGGAAATAAAGTGTGTCGCCGGGCTTCGCTTCAATGATTCCGCGGGCCGGATGATGGGAAACGAATGCATATTTCCCAAATGAACGTGGCTGATAAGGCGACCTTCGCATTTCGGCCGGATATGTTGTTTGCGGCAATATGGCCCATCGCAGGTCATCGGGAAAATGCTGCGCATAAAAATCCGCCGGATCGGCCATAAAGAAACGCTCAGCATGCGCCGTGGCAGCAGGATTGCCGGGTTGATCAAAATGACCCGCCGCCCAGGTCACATCCATGAGGTGCCATAGTCCATCGATATACACAGCGTTCCAGGCATGATTGGTATTGAAGCGGAATGGACCACCCGTGCGCGCATAACCCGTTATGATTTCCGCTTTCAAGCCGGCGTGGGTGCACAGGGAATAAAATAAACGCGCAAATCCTTCACAATGCGTTTTGCGATCTTTCAACACTTTGATGGAAACCCTTTCGGAAAGGGGTAAAAGGGCACCGGTATCTTCGGGCATTTGATAGCCACGAAGTTTTTCTTTGAACCGGGCGGGCCTTGGCGGAGTTCGGTGATACTCGATATTATCAGCAATCCATCGAAAAATGGAGCGGGCTTTCTCGGCATCGTTCCGGCAATGAACAGTGAGCATCATGGCCAGCTTTGATGGATCTTCCGTATAAATGCCTTTCACCCGATAGTCTACTTCCGACCAATCGTAGCCTTGGGCGAGCGAAAACAGGGGCCAAAGCAAAAGGACGCTATGCAACAACCGTTTCATGGCCTAAACGCTTCTTAAAGTTAGCACTTTTGCCTGATTACCGCTTCAGGTATTTTCCCTTCAGCAATTTCTCCATCACCTCCTCTTTCAGGTTCCGGCTCAGGGGCAGTTCATGTCCCTTTACGCGAATAATATTTCCTTCCAGGGTATCAATCTGCGCGGCGGATACTATGAAAGATTTATGCACGCGGATAAATTGCGCCGAGGGCAGGAACTCTTCGATGGCCTTAAAGGTGAGATAGGTAATATATTTGCGATCACGGGTATGCACCAGCACATAGTTTTGCATGGCTTCCACAAAAAGCAGATCGGATAACTGTATCCGTTGCAGGCGTCCATCTACCTTAATGAAAAAATGATCGGCACCAGCAGGCTGCTTCAATTCGTGCATTTCGCGCGCGCGCAACACGGCTTTCAAAAAGCGATCGAAGGAAATCGGCTTCACCAGGTAGTCGAGCGCATTCCACTCAAACCCTTCCAGTGCATATTGCGGATAGGCTGTCGTGAAAATTACCGCCGGCAGATTTTTAACCGATTTCACCAGGTCGAGCCCGGTCATGCGCGGCATTTGTATATCCAGAAAAAGGATATCCGGCTTCCCGCTCCTGATCAGCTCCATAGCCGGCATTACGGAATCGAACTCTCCCAGGCACTCGAGAAAGTCCACTTCGTCTACATATTCCTTCAAACCCTTGCGGGCAAGAGGTTCGTCGTCGATGATGAGGCAGGAAAGCATTTTTTGTTTTACGTTTTTTTGAGTTGTAAGTGGTAAGTTTTAAGTTGTAAGTTTTATGTGAGTAATTTAAATACCTTAAACCTTAAACCCTAAACTCTAAACTACTAACAGTTCCAGCTTTACTTCAAACAATTCCTCGCTTTTATTGATCAGCAAATGATGCCTGTTGGGATACAAAAGCTGTAATCTTCTTTTTACATTCTGCAGGCCGATACCCCCGGGTTCGGAACTTATTTCACCGGTATGGGTATTAACCACCTGTAATTGAAGCTTTTCATTTTTTATTCCCAGGTACACTTTCAAAAAATTATCACGACCCGGCATGCGCGACACATGCTTAAAGGCGTTTTCGATAAAGGGGATCAATAATAAGGGCTCAATAGAAAAACCCTGCAGGCCTTCTCCCATTTCGAAGTGAATATCAAGCCCCTGATCCTTTCGCAGTTTCTGCAATTCAAAATAACCCCTGAGAAACTGAAGCTCTTTTTCCACGGGTTGCCGGCTACCATTTGTTTCATAGAGCTGGTAGCGCAGCATTTCTGAAAACTGGTGCAGGGCCCTGCGTGCCGCTTCATTCTCCTTATGAATCAAAAAGTAAACGGTATTTAATGAATTAAAAAGAAAATGGGGGTTGATTTGCGATTTGAGAAAATTGAGTTCCGCTTCCGCTCTCTCCCTGGCTGTTTCTGCCAATCGTTGCTGCAATTTCCGATAGTCCAACACCAATTGGATAGCCACCCCGGCCAGCACCAGGAAAATATGCGGAATCACGTGGTCGTAGATGCGCTGTTTCAGGCTATGGGCCAAAAAACCCGAACCCTGTACCCAGATAAGCACCTGCATTTTGAGCAGACTGCTGACCACCACCATGGAAAAAAATGACAGGAAAAATGCAGCGTACCGGCGCGTATACAGAAAGCGGGGCAACAAGACGTAATTGCTGATATATACCAGCAAAGCGAGGTCGGCCACCTTGATAACCGTTACCCAAAAGGCCGTCCTTGTATTCACATAATCTTCATACCGCAGAAAATACCAGATGCCAAAGACCAGCATCCAAAAAAGCAGGTGCAGAAGCCAGGTATTTCTATGCACAAAGGCTGGCATTTGATAAGACGAAGTTTTACGAAAGGCTATCGATGAATTTATTTGGTCGCAAATCTAAATTTACCAAAATCCCGGCTAAAAAAACTTACACATCCCGCCTGGTTCGGCTGACAAATGGCATTTGATCAGCAAAACCTGACGCCATACGTAAAATAATGGGCGATTGGCTTTGGCCAGCGCATATTGCGTATACCTAAAGTGAGCATCATGAAAAACAAAGTCTGGAATCTGTTATTGTGTACGGGGTTCCTCCTCCCGCTGTCGTCCTGCGGACAGGCAGTATCCTCCACTAATCAACCCGAAAAAAGCGATAAAAAAATCGGTGGCTATTGTGAGATCTGCGACGCCATCTATGAGTGCCCGCAAAACTTTGCCACTTTGAATGAAACAGACACGGTATCCTGCTTTAATGAGCCGGGGCCTAAACTTTATATTTCCGGTATCGTTTACCAGCCTGATGGCAAAACGCCCGCATCGGATGTGGTCATGTATTTCTATCAAACCGACCAGTCGGGTATTTATCCCACCCGTGGCAACGAAAAAGGTTTTGGGCGCAGACATGGTTACCTGCGTGGCTGGTTGAAAACAAATGCCAGTGGCGAATACCATATTTATACACAGCGTCCGGCCTCCTACCCCAATAGTCGCAATCCGGCTCATATACACCTGGTGGTAAAGGAAAAGGGATATGAGGCTTACTGGCTGGATGATTTCCTGTTTGCCGATGACCCTTTTCTCAACAATGAACAGCAACAAAGAGGAGAGCCGAGAGGAGGAAGCGGGGTTTTGAAAACAGTTAAGAAAGGGGATTTGCTTGTAGCGCGTAGAAATATTTATTTGAGTCGTAAGTTGTAAGTAGTAAGTTATAAGTTATTTGATTTGGATCTATACAATTAAGGGTGAGGTAAATCATGACAATGGACAGTACATCCATTAGGCGATAATGCTTACTACTTTCAACCTATCACTTAAAACTTAAAACTTACAACTCAAAACTTCACCCTGCCCCGCTCATACTCCAACGGACTCACACCATCCACTTCTTCTTCCACTTTCAGTTGTAAAATTTCCGCGACGAGTGGATAGATGTCTACATTGCGGAGATAGGGCAGTTTTTTGCCTTTGGGGAGTTGCGGCCCCCAGGCTATGAAGCTGGCACGCATTTCCGCCAGCATATTATCGAAGCCATGATAGCCGATCTTTTGGGAGGGCGAACGGCCGCTATAGAAAAATGCGGGCGGATCAGCTACCAGCAAAAGATCACCCAGGCGCTTATAGCGATCATTTTCGAGCCCGTAATGCCATTGTGCCGGTATATCAATCGGGCGATAAACCGTATAATTTTTCTCCTGCGATTTCAATTTTTTATATGCGGCCCGGATATACTTTTTCTTTTTGGCGTACAACTGCAAAATGGCACTCCCGGAAGGGATAACAAATCGGGAAGTATCTATCAGGGAAGGTACATGAATGGCTTTTTCTCTTTCTGCATTCACCATGCCATGGTCAGAAACAAAAATATAATTCACCGGCAGCCCCAGCGAATCCACACGACGACGAAGCAGGCCCATGGCGCTATCCACCATCAACACGGCTTTTTCTGTTTGTGGAGAATCCAGCCCATTGTCGTGTAAAGCATGGTCGGGTTCCGGCAAATAAAAGAGGATAAGATGGGGTCTTTTCTCCTCAGGCAGGCTAAGCCAGTCCACCAGCACCTGCACCCGTTGCTCCATGGTATAGTATGTGTTGTAATGATACCAGTAAGTGGGTCTGGTACCCTGAACCGCCGCTTCGGAACCTACCCAGAAGAAACTGGCACTGAGCATTTGCTGCTTTTCAGCCAGTACCCATAAGGGAGTGCCTCCATACCAACTGCCATCCTGCACTTTGGCCCGGTTGTGCATTTGGTAAATTTCCTTTCTCCCGGGATCATAAAAATTGTTGTTAACAATACCATGATGCATGGGAAACAACCCGGTGGCAATGCTGTAATGGTTCGGAAAAGTGTAGGACGGAAAAGAAGGTAGCATGAAATCGGCGCTCATGCCCATTTCCCGCATCTGGCGCAGATGCGGCGTCTTATATTTTTCGATAAGATCATTCCGGAAACCGTCTGCCGAAATCAGGATTACATAGGGCTTTTGCTGCTGGGCGGCACTGTTGGTTCTGCCGGGTTCAACCTGCTGCACTACACTGGTTTGCGCGATGGTTGCCACGCAGGCTAGCTGAAAAAACAAAAAAAGTATCCCCGTTCTCCTGAACCATTTCTGACTCTGCAAGTACATATAATCATTTTGTGGCATAATCGCGTGCGCCAAAAAGGGAACTGCCGATACGAATCAGGTTGCTTCCCCTGGCCAGGGCCAGGCGATAATCGGCACTCATGCCCATCGAAAGAATGGGGCTTCCGGCTTCCAGGTCAAATTGGTCGCGATACCGTTCAAACAAATTCTTCAATTGAGAAAATTCCGCATTCACGATCGACTGGTCTTCGGTAAAACTCGCCATTCCCATGAAACCACGAATGCGCACTTTGGTTAATTGATGATTATTTCGTGCTTCTGCCATTTGCCGGAAACATTCGGCCAGTTCCGATTCGCTGAGTCCAAACTTGGTTTCTTCCGAAGCAATATGCACCTGCAGGAGGCAATGTAATTCCCTGTTCAGTTTATCGGCCTGCTTTCCTATTTCTTCCAGCAACCGGAAGCTATCCACCCCATGAATCAGGTACACGAAGGGCGCGATATATTTTACCTTATTTCGCTGCAGGTGCCCGATAAAATGCCAGTGTATAGAGGGGGGAAGTTGTTGGGCCTTATCACAAAGCTCCTGTACATAATTTTCGCCAAAATCAAGTTGCTCCTCCTGCATAAGCGCCAGGATATCCGAAGCTGGTTTGGTTTTGGATACGGCCACGAGCAATGCTCCCGCATCGCCGGCCTCCTTTTTGATCCGATGATAGGACTCAAGGTCGATTGCCATCCCGCAAAGATAAAGGGTTGCGCATTCAGCCCCTATGCTGCCGCAGGCAACAGAGGCACTGGCGATTATTTTAGTATGCTTCGGCTGATGACGATGCGCTGCACTTCGCTGGTGCCTTCATATATCTGCGTGATCTTCGCGTCGCGCATCAGGCGTTCCACATGGTATTCCTTCACGAAACCATAGCCACCATGTATCTGCACGGCTTCTATTGCTGTCCACATGGCCGTTTCGGAAGAATACACTTTGGCCATGGAGGAACTGAGGGTATAGTCAATCTTATTGTCTTTTTCCCAGGCCGCTTTCAAACAAAGTAAACGCGAGGCTTCAATTCGCGTTGCCATATCCGCCAGCTTGAAGGCGATAGCCTGATGATTCATGATCTCCGTTCCAAAGGCCTTGCGGGTTTTGGAATAATCACGCGCCAGTTCAAAAGCACCGCTGGCAATACCGAGGGCCTGCGCCGCTATACCTATGCGGCCACCTGCCAGGGTCTTCATCGCGAATTTGAATCCAAAGCCATCTTCGCCAATGCGGTTCTCTTTGGGCACTTTCACATCGGTAAACATGACGGTATGTGTGTCGCTGCCACGAATCCCCAGTTTATTCTCTTTGGCCGCCACGGTAACACCGGGCCATCCTTTTTCCACGATGAATACATTAATACCTTTTGAACCTTTTGCGGGATCTGTTTGCGCAATTACCAGGTACACCGAAGCGGTACCACCATTGGTAATCCAGTTCTTGGTACCATTGAGCAGGTAGTAATCGCCCTTATCTTCCGCCGTAGTACGTTGCGATGTGGCATCGCTGCCGGCTTCCGGTTCACTCAGCATGAAGGCCCCGATATAGAGCTCCCCATCCTTGCGACCCTGTGCCAGGGGTGTGAGGTATTTTTGTTTTTGCGCTTCGCAGCCATATTCCTGCAGCCCATAACAAACAAGGCTGTTGTTAACACTCATACATACGCTGGTGCTGGCATCCACTTTCGAAATTTCCTCCATCGCCAGCACATAGCTGATGGTGTCCATGCCGGCACCACCATATTCCGGACTCACCATCATTCCCATAAAGCCCAGTTCCGCCAGTTTCATAACCTGCTCCTTCGGAAATTGTTGCTTTTCATCCCTGTCAATTACACCAGGCAGGCATTCATTTTTGGCAAAATCGCGGGCAGCCTGCTGTATCATCTTTTGCTCTTCAGTCAGCTCAAATAACATATACTATTAATATTAATCAACGTTAGTTTAGTAGCAAATATAGTTGAAAGTTGTAAGTAGTAAGTTGTAAGTAGTAAGCAGGCAAAAAATAGGCCTCGACCTGTCGCCATTTTCTACTCCATACCCCCTCCTTACTACTTACAACTCCCTACTTACTACTATCTATTTCCCTATCTTTGCCCCGCAATTTATACAGAATCATTGCGCTTCGAGCTATGAAAAAGATTCACATTGTACTGCTGCTGCTGATTGCCGGTTCCATCGCCTTCCTGATCTCCTATATGCAGAACACCAGCACTTACGACACGGTTGATACGGCAAAATCGAAACCGGGTAAATATGTACACCTGATGGCGCGCTGGGATAAATCGCAGCCCCTTGAATACGATGCTTTAAAAGATCCCAACTTTTTGAGCTTTACGGCTGTTGACACCCTGGGACAAACCGTTAAGGTGGTTTATCATAATCCCAAACCCGAAAATTTTGAGATCAGCGAGCGACTGGTGCTGAAAGGAAAATACAACGAAGGTGTTTTTCACTGCGAAAATATTCAGACCAAATGTCCTTCCAAATACAAGGAAGATCAGGCCAATCAGCAGAAAGCGATTGAAAACGCTTCAGGCCCCGGTGCTTACTGATCTGGGAAACGAAAAAGTCTGTCCCGATGACCGGCAGCCGATTTCGAAAAGGGATCAAAGGTCATCGAACCTAATTTATATACCGGCATGAATTACCAGGGCGAGAACCTGCTTCCAGGTCAGTTGGGTCACTTTTTTATTGTGCTTTCATTTGTAGCATCGCTGGTAGCCACGATTGCTTACTACCAGTCATCCGTGAAGTCGTTTGGGCTTGCGGCTGATCCCTGGAGAAAGCTGGCGAGAGCGGCCTTTGTGGTGGAAGCATTATCGGTGTTTTCCATTTTCGCGCTCATCTTCTATATCAATTCCAACCATCTTTTTGAATATAAATATGCCTGGCAGCATAGCAGCAAATCGCTGGAGAATAAATATCTGCTGGCCGGCATTTGGGAAGGACAGGAAGGTAGCTTCCTGCTCTGGTCTATCTGGCATTCCGTTCTGGGCCTGATCCTGTTGGGTCGTGGCGGTAAATGGGAAGCTCCGGTAATGACCCTGGTGAGTTTTGCCCAGGTAATACTCGCCAGCATGATCATGGGCCTGTATATTGGCGATACACAGATCGGATCCAATCCCTTTATTCTTTTGCGTGAATCGGGACTGCTCGACAACGCGCCGGGTATGCACGTGAATTTTGATTTGGCGGCGCCCATTCGTCCCGATTACCTGATGAACATTACCGACGGTAATGACCTCAACCCTCTTCTACAGAATTACTGGATGGTGATTCACCCTCCATTTCTTTTCCTTGGCTTTGCGGCCACCATTATTCCCTTTGCCTTTGCAGTGGCGGGTCTTTGGAAAGGAGGAAGCGGCGAATGGACAAAAGCGGCCCTGCCCTGGAGTCTTTTTGCCCTGGCATCATTGGGAGTGGGCATCATGATGGGAGCTGCCTGGGCTTACGAATCCCTTACTTTTGGCGGTTACTGGGCCTGGGATCCTGTAGAGAATGCATCACTCGTTCCCTGGCTCATACTGGTAGCAGGCATACATACCCTGCTTATCTATAAACACACCGGCCTGTCGCTGCGGGCCACCAGCCTGTTCCTGATTCTGCAATTCTTCTTTATCCTCTATTCCACTTTCCTCACGCGAAGCGGGGTGCTGGGTGAAGCTTCCGTACATTCCTTTACCGACCTGGGCATGAATAAGCAGCTCTACCTGCTGCTCTATCTCTTTACCTGGCCAATGGCGGTATTGTCGGCTTCAACAACACGACGCCGATGGACGATTGCCCTGCTTGCCCTGGGGCTGCTATTTATTACCTGGCTGTGTGGTGATAGGAATGCCAGCTTGTTCAACAAGCCATTGGCACCCATACTTGCATTCCTGAGTGTGCTGGGTGGGATTGTTGCCATCGTGACACAAATACTGCAAAAGATTCCCGGAAACGATAAGGAGGAAAGTGGCAGCTCACGCGAATTCTGGATGTTTATCGGTTCCCTGATCTTCTTTTTCTCTGCCGTTATTATCACCATCATTACATCGCTGCCCGTATTCAACAAAGTACTGGACCTGCAAAGGGCTGCTCAGGAGGAGCAGGAGTTTCTGTATAACCGCATACATATTTTCATAGCCATTATACTGGCAGGGCTCACGGCGATTACCCAATACTTCCGTTATAAGGATACCCCGGGTCGCATCCTGCGCAAAAAACTGCTCTGGCCTACCGTAATCGGTCTGGCCCTGGGTATTTTGCTGGTAGCGTTTGGCAATATCAATTACGACAAGCAGGGGCCTGCGTTTCTAGGCGCCATCTGGCTGGCCGTGATCGCCAGCGTTTATTCCATTGTTGCCAACGGCATGTATATCTGGTCAGGGATCAAGGGAAAGCTCCTGCTTTCCGGCGGATCCGTGGCGCACGTTGGCTTTGGCCTGGTGCTCCTGGGCATCCTGCTCTCTTCCGGCAAAAAAGAAATTCTGAGTATCAATACCAGTGGCATCCCCATCAATTTTGGAACGGAGAGCAAGGAAAAAACCGGCGAAAACCTCACCCTTGTGCGGGGACGCGCCACACCGATGGGGAAGTATGATGTAACTTATGTAGGCGATTCGGCCCATCCAAAGAAAGAACAATGGTATTACCAGATACATTTTAAAAGCCGGGAAGACGCCGAAGAGTTTACGCTCTGGCCCAATGCTTTTGTAAACTATAAAGGCAACGAGGGGCTGATGGCCAATCCTGATTCGCGGCATTATCTTACCCACGATGTATTCACCTATGTATCGGCCCTGCCCAATCCCGATAAGATGAAAGACACCGTGAGTTTCTCCAGCTATACCCGTAGGCCGGGCGATAGTATTTTCTATTCCCGCGGTTTCGCCATCCTCGAATCGGTTGATGTTGTAGACAGCATACCCGTGAAGGGTTTTGAGCGGGGCGATTCGGCCGCATTGGCAAGGCTGAGGGTTTATTCCATGAACAAGACCAGCTACAGTTCCCAGCCCATACTGCTTAGCCGAAGGGGTGTGAACATTTCCTTGCCCGATACGGTTATGTCGGAAGCCCTGATTCTGCGATTACAGAAAATACTACCCGACGGTTCGGTAGAAATCGGGATGAAGGAATCGGATGCCGTTTTGCAATGGGTAACCTTGAAGGCCTATAAATTCCCCTGGATCCTGGTGCTGTGGATCGGCATTATCATCACTGCCATAGGCATCCTGATCAGTATGGTATCGCGGATTTTGCAGAACAATCGGCAAAAGTTGCGGGCGGTAAGCTAAATTTTAGCATGGCAAACAGCGTTAAGGCCTCTGTTCCTGTCTTTTTGAAGTATAGGCCTTTTGGCTTATTTTAGGAGACCCAATGGTACGCAACCTGCTCAAATCTATAAGTTTGCTGCTGGCCCTTCAATGGGCTGGCAGCTTTGTTGCTTCAGCGCAGATTGATCCCGTGCTGGCTCCTGACACCCTCCCCCCGATGCCGTCCTTTGCCGAGCGTTCCGCCAAATGGGGGCCTCATGATACGATCATTACTTCCGCGGTTTGGTATAACCGGGAAATGCTCAGTGCCAGGGAGGAGGAAAACGTATGGATTTCGAAGCTTTCGCCCCGCAAGCTCGAGAAGTATAAAAAGGAATACAATCGCCTGCGCAATGCGGTATATGTAACCTATCCCTATGCCCGTATCGCCGGCAGCACCATCAATGATATCAATGAGAAACTGGCCGGCATCAGCGATAAAAAGGAAAGAAAAAAATATATCAAGAGCCGGGAAAAAGAATTGAAGGAACAATTTAGCGAACCCTTATCGCAGCTCTCCGTGTACCAGGGCCGCGTGCTGATGAAGCTGATCAACCGGCAAACGGGTAATAATTGCTACGCGATCATAAAAGAATATAAGGGTGGTTTCAATGCCCGCACCTATCAAACCGTAGCCTTCTTCTTTGGCAGTAACCTGAAGCAGGATTATGACCTGAACGACAAAACCGACCGGCAGATTGAAAATTTTGTCAATGAAATTGACGGAGCGTGGTATGGAAACCCACATAGAATTCGGTGATGGAAAGTTTTAGGTTTTGAGTTTTAAGTTTTAGGTTTTAAGTTGTGGGTATTACGAGTATTGTTTCATACGCTGGCTTTGCCTGAGTCATGGGGTGAAAATGTTCATAAGGGATGAAATTCGCACTAATTTTGTGAATCACCATAAATCCGTTATCCCGGCCTTGATTTACTTTATTAGAATTGGACAATTAATAACTCTTTCCCAAAATCTTGAACTGCAAAACTTAAAACTTAGAACTTAAAACTTAGAACTTTTCAAATAATGAAACTCGACCTTCTCGCCATTGGCGTCCATCCCGACGATGTGGAACTGGGCTGCTCCGGCACTTTGATCAATGAAATAAGGAATGGCAAAACAGCAGGCATTATAGACCTGACGCAGGGTGAATTGGGAAGCCGTGGCACGATCGAAACCCGGTATGCGGAAGCTGCCAGGGCGGCGGAGATAATTGGTGTTGCCGTGAGAGACAACCTGAAAATGCGTGATGGTTTTTTTCGTAATGATGAGGCCCACCAGATGGAATTGATACGCGTGATACGCCGCTACCGTCCGGAAGTGGTGATAGGCAATATCCTCAAAGACCGGCACCCGGATCATGGAAGGGCCGGGCAATTGATCAGCGACGCCTGCTTTCTTTCCGGTTTGCGCCGGATTGAAACGACCGATGCCGATGGTAAAGCCCAGGAAAAATGGCGACCCAAGTATTATCTGCAATACCTGCAGGACTGGTACCATGAACCCGATTTCCTGGTCGATATCAGCGATGTGTTTGAGCAAAGAATGGATTCCATTAAAGCATATTCCACGCAGTTCAACAGTTCCTCGGATACCGATGGCCCGCAAACCTATATTTCCACACCCGACTTTCTCGAAAGCGTGATTGCAAGGGCGCGAATGCTGGGCAAGCGAATCGGCGTAAAATATGCGGAAGGCTTCGTGAGCGAAAAAAAGATCGGCATCAAGAACCTTGACTCCCTGATACAGGTGGAAACCTAGACGGGCAAACCCTTGTTTAATAGGGTATAAGCTTCATTCCCAAATGTTTAAACAATATGGTAATGAACAGCCGTTATGTTAAACCACGGTCATTTGGGGAGAAAATCAGGTTTTTGCACTATTTTTTGACCTACCTTTGATCTATTATCAAATTCTCAAGTACTAACCCCTCTCCCGTTCATGAACATCCCCAAGTTTTCCAGCGTTCCGCATTCCTTTCATAGTGAATTGAAAAGGCGGATCAGCGAGTATTTTCAGCAAGTAGGCAAATCGCCTACCGGTAATTTCAGCCTTTTCTTCAAGGCCATCATCCTTGTAGTCAGTTTTTTGGCTGTTTACGTTCACCTGGTATTTTTTACGCCCCCCACTTTTTGGGCTATTGCCGAATGCCTGGTGCTGGGCGGCCTTACTGCCGCTATCGGTTTTAATGTGATGCATGATGGTGCACACGGAAGTTTTAGCAAGTACAAATGGGTCAACGACCTGGCTGCGCTTTCGGTAAATTTCCTTGGCGCGAACAACTTCATGTGGAAGACCAAACACAACGTAATTCACCACGCCTATACCAATATTGATGGGGTGGATGATGATATCGATGCCAAACCCATACTTCGTCTTTGCGATACACAGAAGCATTATAAGATGCACCGTTACCAGCATTTGTATTTCTGGGCGGCTTATTCCCTGCTTTACCTTTGGTGGGTATTCGTAACAGACTATAAAAAATATTTCCTGAAAAGAATTGGCCCCATGCCCCTGAAGAAAATGACGCCGATGGATCATATTTCTTTCTGGTCTTTCAAGGTTCTTCATCTGGGTCTCTTTGTATTCCTTCCTATTTATACGGTAGGTTTCACACCCTGGCTGATCGGCTTCCTCACTTATGGGCTTTTTGCCGGATTTGTGCTGAGTATCGTTTTTCAACTGGCGCATACCGTAGAGCATACCCATTTCCCCCAACCCATTGAGGGTACGGGTAAAATGGAAGACGAATGGGCGATTCACCAGTTGAAAACCACAGCTAATTTTGCCACCCGTAACAAAGTGGTGAGTTGGCTGGTAGGTGGATTGAATTTCCAGGTTGAACACCATTTATTCCCTAAAATCTCCCATATTCATTATCCCGCCATCAGCAAGATAATCAAGCGCGCCTGCGAGGAATATGGCATTACTTATATTGAGTATCCCCGTGTGAGAATGGCAGTAGCTTCGCATGTGTCGTTTTTGAGGCAGATGGGAAAGAAATAAGAGGAAGGTTTTAAGTTTTAAGTCGTAAGTTTTAAGTGGAACGTAGAAAAATTTGTGAACCCGCCTGCGGGTCAGCAGGTTTGTTTATTTGGATATTTGTCAGTTTGCCGATATGCGCACTCATTCAAAAGTTTTAGACAGGTACCCAGGTTCCATTTTCCACTTACAACTTAAAACTTACAACTTACAACTCCATAAAGATTCTCGATGAAAAAAATTCGCGTTGGACTGGTACAAATGAGTTGTACCGCAGATAAAGCAGCCAATCTGCAGAAGGCGATGGAAAAAGTGCGGGAGGCAGCGGCGAAGGGTGCGCAGATTGTATGCCTGCAGGAATTATTCACTTCGCTGTATTTCTGCGATGTGGAAGATTACAGCAATTTTGATTTGGCAGAACCCATTCCGGGTCCTTCATCGGAGGCTCTTGGCAAACTCGCCGCTGAGCTGGGTGTGGTGATCATTGCTTCCCTTTTTGAGAAGAGAACCGAAGGGCTTTATCATAATACCACCGCCGTACTCGATGCCGATGGCCAATACCTGGGCAAGTATCGAAAAATGCATATCCCGGACGACCCCGCCTATTACGAAAAATTCTATTTCACGCCGGGAGATATGGGGTACAAAGTATTCAAAACAAAATTTGGCACCATAGGCGTGCTGATCTGCTGGGATCAGTGGTATCCCGAAGCGGCCCGTATCACCAGCCTGATGGGGGCTGAAATTCTTTTTTACCCCACAGCCATCGGCTGGGCCAGCAGCCAGGATGAGGCGACCAATACCGAGCAGTACAATGCCTGGCAAACCATTCAGCGTAGCCATGCGGTAGCCAATGGCTTGCATGTCGTTAGCGTCAACAGGGTGGGTTTTGAGCAGGACGGCGCCATGCGCTTCTGGGGTGGTTCCTTTATCAGCAACCCCTTCGGCAGCTTGCTGTACAAGGCATCGCATGATGAAGAAGAAGTGCATGTAGCGGAATTGGATATTTCACTTACAGACCGCTACCGTACGCACTGGCCCTTTTTGCGCGACCGAAGAATTGACTCCTACCAACCCATTACCAAACGATTTATCGACGAATAAGACGGATCTTCGTCTGATCATTTCATTCCACTATGAGCAAGCAAAGCATTCCCACTGGAGCGCCCGGCGAGTTGGGTTATTATTTTCCGGCGGAATTTGCACCGCATGAAGCTACCTGGCTGAGCTGGCCCCATAAGGAAGCCAGTTGGCCCGGAAAGATTGAGGCCATCTATCCCTACTATGCGGAATTTATTAAAGAGCTTACCAAAGGCGAGCTGGTACGAATCAATGTGGCGAATGAAGCCATGAAAAAATCGGCCATAAACCATTTGCAAAATGCCGATGTGAACCTGGAAAAACTGTCTTTTTTTCTGCACCCAACCAATGACGCCTGGTGCCGTGACCATGGACCGGCATTCCTGATAAAATCGGGTGCTGCCATACCTAAAGTAATTGTCGACTGGGGTTATAATGCCTGGGGCGGAAAATACCCGCCTTTCGACCTGGATGATCAAATACCCTCACTGATCGGCCATCATTTCAATATACCCGTTTTTCACCCGGGTATCGTAATGGAAGGCGGCTCCGTGGAGTTCAACGGTAAGGGAACCCTGCTCAGCTCCACCGCCTGCCTGCTCAATCCCAATCGAAATCCTCATTTAAACCAGGAGCAGATTGAGCATTACTTACGTCGCTACTATGGCGTAGACCAGATACTGTGGGTAGACGAGGGAATTGTTGGCGACGACACCGATGGCCACATCGACGATACTGTCCGCTTTTTTAATGAAGACAGCGTACTCACGGTGGTAGAAGAGAATAAGAGTGATGAAAACTACGAGCTGCTGCAGCATAACCTGAAGCAACTAAAACAAATGCGGCTTCTGAATGGCAAGCAACTCAATGTAGTGGAGTTGCCCATGCCCGCCCCTGTTATCTGGGACGATCAGCGCCTGCCCGCTTCCTATGCCAATTTTTATATCGCCAACCATTCCGTTATTGTACCCACATACCGCTGCGATGCGGATGAAAAAGCCTTGCGCATCATTCAGGATTGCTTTCCCGATCGGGAAGTAAAGGGTATCGATTCCACGGAAATTATCTGGGGACTGGGTAGCTTTCACTGCCTGAGCCAACAGGAACCCCTGGTGCCCTCCTGATCAAGGAATATTCCATCTAATTGAAAATCATCCTACTAAAAATCCTCAAAAGCTGGCTTCCGGCTTATTCACGCATTGAATGCGACGGCTTCCCGGGCCTTGCCACGGAGTTCAGCAATAAGCACTAACTTGCACTGTTTTTGAATTTAGAAAAATGGTAGACCTCGAGAATTACGACCCGAATGCCGTCAGCAATCCCAACAATAATATATTCGGATTGCCCACTTCGGAAGAAGACGCCCGCCTGGTAATTGTGCCCGTACCCTGGGAAGTTACAGTGAGTTATGGAGCGGGTACCGCCCGTGCACCGGAAAGCATTTTCCGCGCCGCCCTGCAGGTTGATCTGTTTGATCCCGATGTGCCCGAAGGTTGGAAGCAGGGATATTATATGCGCCCCTGCGACAGAAAATTGCTCATGAAAAGCGATTACCTGCGCAAAGAAGCCGAACTCTTTATCGACTATATAGCCCAGGGAGAGGAAGTAGCCGCCAACCAGTTTATGTGCCGCACGGTAAAGGAAGTGAATGAAGGCGGCCATTATCTCAATGCCTGGGTGTATGAGCAAACAAAAGTATTGCTGCAAAAAGACAAACTGGTGGCCGTGTTGGGGGGTGATCATAGCGTGCCCCTGGGCTTTATGAAAGCCATTGCCGAAAAGCATGGTGATTTTGGTATTCTCCAGATTGATGCGCATTGCGATTTGCGCCAGGCTTATGAAGGATTCAACTACTCGCATGCAAGCATCATGTATAATGCCCTCGAAGAAATTCCAAATGTGCAACGGTTGGTACAGGTAGGTGTACGGGATTATAGCGGCGAAGAGTGGGACTATGTCACGAACAGCAACTACAGGGTCATCACCTATTTCGATAAAGAAATTAAAACCCGGCTTTTTGAAGGCGATACCTGGCGTCATATAGCTGAAGAGATCGTGAGCAAGTTGCCGGAAAAAGTGTATATCAGTTTTGATATTGATGGACTGGACAGGAAGCTATGCCCACATACCGGCACACCGGTACCGGGCGGATTTGAAGCCGAGGAAGTTTTCTTCCTCATAAAAAAGATTGTGGAAAGCGGTCGTAGAATTCTGGGTTTTGACCTTTGTGAAGTGGGAATCAACTCCGACAACGATTGGAATGCGAATGTGGGTGCCCGGGTTTTATTGAAGATGTGTAACCTGCTAATCGCCAGCAATCCGGAGGCGAAGCCCTGATTAATGTAGCGTATGGAAGTATTTGCCATCCCTTTAAAAAAAGAACGCAGCCGTCCTTACAGGGTTCTGTCCTGGCTGATCCTTGCCATCAACTTTCTTTTCTTTGGGATGCTGGCAGCAACAACCCATTCGTCCCTGGTTCTGGTATGTTTAGCTTCTTCCATCCTAATCCTCGCTACCTGGATATGGCTACGGCAGCGCGGATTGCCAAAGGTTACGCTGAGCAGCCAGGGACTGGCTCTTGTGCTGGTGCTGGGCATGCACCTGCTAACGGGTTACTGGTGGGCCGCGATAGCCATGTTGGTACTGGCCTGGTTGTATAGTCTGGCCATGCGTCCCCTGATCGTTCATGTAACCCATGAACGGATCGACTATCCCTCGCTACCCCGCCGCCGGATAGGCTGGCAGGAACTGAACAACCTGGTGCTACGCGATGGAATCCTCACGGTTGACTTTCGCAACAACAGGCTCGCACAATTGAATGTGGCGGAAAATGCAGACAGCAAGCCGGTCTGGGATGAAGAAACCTTTAATCAATTTTGCCGATCAAGGCTGGCCGCCACCCGGCAACAAACTAATAAATGATGAAGCCCTTAGCGCATAGCCCATTCGTTCTTTATTCCGACGGGAAGGGAAATATTTTTGAGGATCAGACCCTGTATGTAACCGGCCGTACCGGTTGGGATGCCGTACCCGTGCCCAATGAAGAATGGATCTTGTTGCCCGATGGTGGATCCCTTTATGAACTGCCGGGTCGCCGTGGCATTGGTATGGACGTGGAAACGGGCGAAATGCGCCTTTGTGAAAAAGGATGGGCCGTGGCCGCTTTTATTCCACCGGCACATACCGGTTTCTACCTGGCTGCTTATGAAACCGCACCGGATGCTCCCACCCTGCCTTTGTTTTGTTATACGGCCGCGGGATGGTATAACGACCAGTTCTATGTACCCGCCACCCGTATAGAACCGGATATCCGGCAGGATTGCGGAGGTTATGACCAGCAAAAAGTGGAGCTGGGCGTAAAGCAATTGACGGAGGTTTATCCACATAACCGGCTGGTGCAACACCTCGCCAATAATTGCGCGCTTACCTATCATTGCCCCGCCGCCCGCAATTATTTTCTGGGTCGCTGGGAATGCCCCATACCGGTATCCCCTGCCTGCAATGCCAACTGTGTGGGATGCATTTCGCTTCAGCCCGACGAGGAGCCGATCGTTTCTACACAAGATCGCCTGCAGTTTAAGCCCAGCGCCGAAGAAATTGTGGAGTACACAGTCCCTCATCTGGAGCAGGCCCCCTATCCTATCGTGAGCTTTGGCCAGGGCTGCGAAGGCGAGCCCCTGTTGATGTGGGAAACCATTCGCGAAGCGATCATTGAAATCCGCAAACATACGCCAAGAGGCAGCATCAATATCAATACCAATGGCTCCCGCCCCGATGCTGTACGCCAGCTTTGCGAAGCAGGTCTTGATTCCATACGTGTCAGTACCAATTCGGCCAGGCCCGAAGTTTATATGCCTTATTACCGGCCAAACAACTATGTTTTCAACGACATTGTGGAGAGCCTGAAGATTGTTAATGATTTCGGCGGCTGGACCTCTATCAACTATTTTGTTTTTCCCGGCATGACCGATAGTGTGGCGGAATACGAAGCCTTACGGAAGCTAATCCGCGAAACGGGACTCAAGATGATTCAATGGCGCAATTTCAATATTGATCCTGACTGGTACCTGGGAAAGATTGGGGTGGTGGATACTGGTGAGTGTATGGGTGTAAAGCAATTGCAGGCACTCATCAGAGAAGAATTTCCAGACCTGCGATATGGTTATTTCAATCCACCCATAGAGCGGATCAAAGGTGATTTTGCCGCTGATTTCGCACATTAACTTTCAATTCCCGAAATAAAACATTTTGTTGGCGGGTTTTCCGGGTAAGCACTTCTTGATTTTAACATTTCAGCAACGTAGAATTCCTCAATGCGCACGTCATTTGCACGTTAATACACAGGTGTGCATAAACCCGGCTTGTGAAGCCGGGGCTTAAAGAATATATTTGTATGAACAACGCATTGACCATGTCGGCTCAACTGGAATCGAAATATCGTTCGCAGGCCATGCTCATCACAGCGGGCATTAGCGCTGTAATGGTTATTCTCATGTTCTTGTTGAAATGGGGCTTACCTGAGATTATTCCCCCCGAACCCGAATTGGGCGTTTTGGTTGAAATGAATATTCCCGAGGAAGAAATGTTGACCTCCCCCGTAAGTGGAGGAGGTGGTGGTGGCAATCCGGTGCAGGCTGCCGGTCCTGCCGGGGCAGCTCCTTATTCTCCCCCGCCTCCCGGCACCGACGATGATGCGCGGGATGTGGAAGAAAGTGAGGACAAAGCCGAACCCGCCATTCTCAAGCCTGATGTGGCCAAGCCAGATGCGAAGAAGCTCAATGAAAATAAATCACCCATCAAGAAAGAAGTGGTGAAGGACCCTCCCCCTCCTGCACCTCGCCAACCCAAAGCTGCACTAGGTAAAACGGTAACCGGAAGCGGTACCGGTGGCGGCGTCGCCACCGATTATGACCGAAGCGGCGGCACTGGTACGGGCTATGGAGTGGGTAATGGCAGCGGTACCGGCGGTGGCACCGGCACCGGAGCCGGAGGCGGAAATGGCAGTGGTGTCGGCGGCGGCAACGGTCCCGAAGTCCGTGGTGATAGGAAAATTGTTACGAGTTATGCATTCACTGGTGATCTGGAACGTAATACCGTGTATGCAGAAGTAAGGGTAAGTGCAGCCGGCGTGGGAACTTTTATGGGATTTGGCCGAAACTCGACGACCACTACTTCCCAATACAGGAATGCGATTGTTGAATACCTGCGAAAAATCCGCTTTAACAAAGCGGATCATGAATCAACCGTAACCGTGGTCTTCAATTTTAAAGTAAACGGATAAGCCATCTCCGCATCGCGAATTTTTAGCCAGCTAATTTACCCGACGCGAACGCCGGAAATCATCTTAGTTTTGCGCAGGCTTTGAAAGCATTAGGGCCATTTGCACATGACATACGAATCCACTATTGCTTATTTATACGAGCAGCTCCCCGCCTTTAGCCGTATAGGCCCGGCGGCATATAAACCCGACCTGGGCAATACCATCGCGCTTTGCTCCGCCCTGGGAAATCCGGAAAACGGTTTTCAATCCATTCATATCGCGGGCACCAATGGCAAGGGTTCGGTAAGCCATATGCTCGCCGCCATTTTGCAGGAAGCAGGGTACAAGACGGGTCTCTATACCTCCCCTCACCTGCGCGACTTCCGGGAAAGATTTCGGATCAATGGAACAATGATTAGCAAAGAATGGGTCGTGCAATTTGTGGAAGAAGTAAAACCCCTGATGCAGCAAATCAAACCCAGCTTTTTTGAAATTACCGTGGCCATGGCATTCCGCTGGTTTGCGGAAGAAAAAGTAGATATAGCGGTGATAGAAACCGGCCTCGGGGGAAGACTTGACAGCACCAATATCATCCTACCGGAACTTTCGATCATTACCAATATTGGCTGGGATCATAGCAATCTCCTGGGCGATACGCTGGAAAAAATTGCAGGGGAAAAAGCCGGTATTATTAAGGAAGGCATTCCGGTTGTGCTGGGTGAAACCCTTCCCGAAACGGCCCCGGTCTTTGCTCGCGTGGCAAAGGAAAAATCTGCTCCCCTGTACCTGGCTCAGCATGCAAGGCAGGTGGTGGACTGGCGCTGGGAGTCGCATTATTTGCAGATAGAATTAGCCGAAGGGCAAACCACCGATCATCGGCATTACCAGTTAGACCTCCCGGGGCTCTACCAAACCCGCAATCTCCTTACGGTACTGGAAGCCTGCCATCAATTAAGACGCAAGGGCTGGATAATTCCCGAAGATGCAGTGGACCAGGCCCTGCGCCAGGTAAAAAAATTAACGGGTCTTGGCGGCCGCTGGGAAATAATTGGCCATAAACCGGATATTGTACTCGATGTGGCGCATAATGAACCCGGCATGCGCGAAGTGCTTCAGCAGGTAGAGCTCATGAATTATCGCCGATTGCATATTGTGATTGGTATTGTACACGACAAAGACCCCACGCGCCTGCTACAGTTATTGCCTCCCGCTGCGCTCTACTATTTCACACAGGCGCATATCCCGCGCGCTATGCCCGTGGAAGAGCTGGCATCCAAAGCATCCTCATTAAAATTGAAAGGTCAGACTTTCGAAAATGTGAACCTGGCCCTGAAAGCAGCCCGTGATAAAGCTGAATCCCATGATCTAATCCTCGTATGCGGGAGCATATTCCTGGTAGCGGAAGTGAATACCTAATAGTGTCCCAGTTTTTTCAACGCAAAGAAAATACAAATGGCATGCATCGACTGAATGATCTGGTTGCTCTCGAGCAATACTTTTAAATCATCCAGGCTGATCAGTTCGAGACTAATTTCTTCGTTATGATCCAGTTGCTGTCCGGCCACTTTTTCACCACCCGTGGCGAGGAACATGTGCATCAGGTTATTGTTGGTGGAGGGATTGGCGGATATTTTGCCGAGGTATTGAAACTGATCAAACTGGTAACCGGTTTCCTCCAGTAATTCACGGCTGATGGCTGTTTCCAGGCTCTCATCGGTATCATCCACGCAACCGCCGGGAATCTCGAGGCATACTTCACCCAGGGCATGTCGGTACTGCCGTTCCATAATTACCTTGCCTTCGCGGGTAATGGCTACCGCAGTAACCCAGGTAGGAAATTCATACACATAATACGGATCAACAATTTTTCCCAGTGGCGTTTCGCAGCGATCGCGCCGCACTTTGAACCAAAGATCCTGGAAGAGGTAGTCGGATTTGAGTATACGCCAATGCATGGGAGTGGGAAGTTATAAGTTATAAGTTTTAAGTCCCTGGGTTTTATGTTTGGGGAAGTGTGGCTTGTAGATAACCTTTTGAAGTATCCATTTTTCTGCGTTAATCTGCGGAACAAATCTGCGAAAATCTGCGGGAAATGCTTCAGCAGTACCAAGAGTTTCAGAGTTCTGGAGAGTTTCCCGCAGATTTTCGCAGATTTAAGACGCCAATTTTCGCTGATAATTTGTATTGCTAATATTCTTTCATTTACTATCAAATATCTAACTTCTGCCCCCCTACTCACGATTCACGCCTCACTACTCACGATTCCCTACTTACTACTTACCACTCACCAGCCCATTCTTTCCCTCAGCCCCGTAATATGCGCCACATGGTGCTTACCGTGCCAGGCATACATGCCCAGCAGGAACCAGAGCCGCAGGGTCTTTTTGTGTTCGGGGTGAAACACGGTTCGGTTATTCCACTCGTCGTCTGTTACATATTTGAGTGCTTCGAACCAGCGTGCGTGAAGCGCATGCAACAAAGTGAGTGATATGTTGATGGGTAATTTTTCCACGTCGTTCAATTGGGCCCAGAGACCTTCTTCATAAGTCTTGATCGTTGGATTATCTTCTGTGAGCGCCAGTTTAAACCGGCAATACGCATTGATATGCGAATCAGCAATATGGTGCACTAACTGGTGAACGGTCCAGCCGCCTTCGCGATAGGGAGTCAGCAATTGCGCCTCGTCCAGGTTGAGTAAAGCATTTTCCAGTACTACCGGCAAAAATTTGATATCGGCCAGCCATTCCACTTTCTGATCGATGGAAAAAGGCCTGGGTTCATACTTTCCGATGGGGTATCGGGCATCAATAACGGTAGGCATAGCATCCTGATTTTATGATACAATGTTCAATAGCTCCACTTCAAAAAGAAGGGTGGCCCCACCCGGAATATCCGAGCCAGCACCCCTGTCGCCATAAGCGTAATTGGAAGGTATCCAGATTCGCCAGTGGCTGCCTTCGCGCATCAGCGGAATTACGAGTTGCCAGCCTTTGATTAATGAACGCAAGGGTGCTGTAAATGGCTCATTCCGTCGAAAACTGCTGTCAAATTCTTTACCATCGAGCAGGGCGCCCCGGTAATGCGCACGAACTGTCGCATTTTGGGAAGGCTGCGCTCCCGTTCCTTCTTTCACTATTTCATATTGGATACCTTCCGGTAAACTAACGATTCCGGGCTTTTGCGCGTTCTCCGCTAAAAAAGCAGCACCTGCTTTTTTTTGGGCTTCCACTTTGTTTTCGAGAAAAGACTTGAGTTTGTTCTGTAGGCTCATATTTTTTCGAATCGGTTTGAATATACATTAATACCGGGGCAGATCTATTCTTCGCGAAGTGAGTGCCCGGTCAGGTCAATGAATACGTCTTCCAGGTTGGCCAGCTTCATTTCTTTGGGCCGTTCAAAACCTTTAGCTACCAGGTTGTCGATGAGCTGATCGGGGCTGTCGAGGGCGACAATACGACCCGCGTCAATGATGGCTATACGGTCACAAAGGTATTCAGCCTCATCCATGTAATGGGTAGTGATGATCACGGTTGTTCCCTTATCGCGTATCTGGCGGATCAGTTCCCAAAGGCTTCTTCTTGCCTGTGGGTCGAGACCGGTTGTGGGTTCGTCCAAAAATATAATACGGGGGTTATTGATCAGTGTGGTGGCCACGGAAAAGCGCTGCTTTTGTCCGCCACTCAGGTCTTTGAATTTAGCCTTGGCCTTATCTCGCAGGTTCACCGAATCGAGCAATTCCATCGGGGCCACCTGCTGGTTGTAGAGTCCGGCAAATAGCTCAATGAGTTGCAGGAGGTTCAGACCGGGATAGTACCCACTGCTTTGCAGTTGTACGCCGATGATCTTCTTTATTTCGCCCGGCTGCTTATCCAGGTCCAGCCCGTCGACCCACACTTTTCCGCTGGTTTTTGGCCGCAGGGTTTCAATGATCTCCAAGGTGGTGGATTTACCGGCGCCATTGGGCCCCAATAATCCGAAGATCTCCCCTTCCTGCACCTCGAACGAAATTCCCTTTACCGCTTCGAAGGGTCCATAATTCTTGACCAGGTTTTCTACCCGGATGATACTATTGCCTTGCATGCAGGCAAGTTAATTAAATGCGGCCGGAGTGAAGGGGGAAGGGTAAGAAAATTACTCCACAAAAATCTGGGTAAAATAAATTCGGCCTTCGGCATCGGTGGCGGTACCCACACCTATGTGGCGGAAATTGCCTAACATATTTTGCCTGTGTCCCGGGGAATTTTTCCATTGTGTTACCACATCGGATGCGGTTTCGGAACCATAGGCTACGTTTTCGGCAACAGCTGAAAGCCTGGCCGAAAGCAGTTTGCGTGCCTGCTTTTCCCGCAGTTCAAATCCCTGGTGTCCAAATGGGGTATTGCCGGAGGCCATAGCTTCGCTATGTTGCCGGGCCAGTTCACTCAGGCCATCATGCCATTGCAGCAATTTCTTGCCGCGGCTCTTTCGAAACTGGTTGGTTTCTTTCAACACTTCCTTCTCCAGTTTTTCATCAGGCAAACTGTAGAACGAAGAGATAATGAGGGCAATAGCGCCAAGCAATAATATTCGCGACAGATTGATAGCTTTCATAGCAGCAATTTAGGGCATCAAATGCAAAGCTTTCTTTAAAACGCATTAAAACCTATAAGGATTGAAAATCCTTATAGGTTTATAATAAGACCTATAAGGTCTTAAAGACCTTATAGGTCTTATATTACAAAAAGCTTTCCAGTTCATCCATCATATCCCGGCTTCCAATAAACATAGGCGTGCGCTGATGCAGTTCGGTTGGCACAATATCCAGGATCCGCTGACGCCCATTGGTTGCGCGGCCGCCCGCCACTTCCACTATAAAGGCAAAGGGATTACATTCATACAACAAACGCAGTTTGCCCTTGGGCTTATCAGTGGTGCCCGGGTACATGAAGATGCCTCCTTTGATCAGGTTGCGATGCACATCCGAGACCATACTGCCGATATACCGTTGCGTTAACGGCCCCCCGGTACCCTTGTCTTTTTTCTGACAGGCCGTAATATAATCCTGCACACCCTTTTCATAGCGGAAAAAATTACCGTGGTTCACGGAATAGATTCCTCCTAATGAAGGGCATTTTAAATCGGGATGACTAAGGGTGAATTCACCAATAGACGGATCGAGCGTAAACCCATTTACTCCCCTCCTTGTGGCATATACCAGCATGGTGCTGGACCCATATACGATATAGCCTGCCGCCACCTGTTTCACTCCCGCTTGTAAAAAATCTTCTTTGCAGGCCAATTGGCCCTTATCCGTAACCCGACGATAAATGCCGAAAATGGTACCAATAGAAACATTCACGTCGATATTTCCGCTACCGTCGAGGGGATCAAAAAGGCAAACATATTTGGAATTACGGCTCACGGCATCGTCAAATGCCACATAGTCGTCCAGCTCTTCGGAGGCGATACCGGCACAACTGATACCATGGCGCAGAACGCCCATAAACTGGTCGTTTGCAAAAACGTCCAGCTTCTTCACGTCCTCGCCCTGTACATTGATGCTCCCGGCATCGCCCAGAATATCCACCAATCCGGCTTTATTCACTTCCACATTCACCCGCTTGGCGGCAAGTCCAAGGTCGCGTAGCAGGTTGCTGAGTTCACCGGTAGCATGGGGAAAATCACGCAATTGCTGGATGGTAAATTCATCCAGGGTCAGGATCTTTCGGTTAAATGGCATTGCAGTTGGTAGTTAATACGAACAAATGTATGAAAGTTCCGTTTGAGGTAAAAGCGGGCTGAACAAACTTGTTGACCGGCCTGACCAGCGTATGGATTTTCCTTATAAAGCCCGATTCAATTTCCCGAAATTTGCGCCATGAAAGTATTCAAGTTTGGAGGTGCTTCCGTCAACAGCATTGAACGAATCAAAAACCTGGGCCAGATTCTTCATTCTTATTCCGACGAAACTTTGTTGGTAGTAATATCGGCCATGGGCAAAACCACCAACGCGCTGGAAAAAGTGGTGGAGGCTTTTTATGCGGGCCGTAAGGATGAAGCATTGCAGTTTTTTGAGAAGGTAAAGGAGGATCACCTGGATACCGCCCGGCAAATTCTGCAGCAGGGTTACGCGGCCTGCGAACAACAATTACGCGATTTCTTTACGGAAGTAGAATGGCTCCTCCATGATAATCCGCAGCGTGAATTTGATTATTACTACGACCAGGTAGTTTGTGTGGGCGAACTGATGAGTACGAGCATTATCAGTCACTACCTCCATGAGGCCGGACAGACAAATAATTGGCTGGACGTGCGCGACATTATGCGCACCGACGATAATTTTCGGGATGCCACGGTGGACTGGGATTTCACCAGCAGGCAGGTGCATCTGCAAATCAAACCCCTTCTGGCTCCGGGCCGTTTGGTGCTAACCCAGGGTTATATCGGCGCTACCGACGAAAATGAAAGTACCACCCTGGGCCGCGAAGGGAGCGATTATTCGGCTGCCGTTTTTGCCAATATCCTCGATGCAGAAAGCCTGACCATCTGGAAGGATGTGGAAAGCGTGATGAGCGCCGATCCGCGCCAGTTTCCCAACGCCGTGCCCCTGCACGAACTCAACTATGCCGAGGTTATTGAAATGGCCTATTATGGTGCGCAGGTGATTCACCCCAAAACCATCAAGCCGCTTCAAAACAAGGGCATCCCCCTTTTTGTGAAATGCTTTTTAAAACCTGAGCTGGCGGGTACGCATATCCATCACCAATCCATTCCCCAGCTACCGCCAGTGATTGTATTGAAGGAAAACCAGGTATTGCTCGAAATGCGATCGCGGGATTTCTCCTTTATTGGAGAACAACATGTGGGACATATTTATCAGCTTCTGGAAGAAATGAAACTAAAACCCAGCCTTACCCAAAACGGAGCCATCAGCTTTCTTTGTGTACTGGACCACCACGAAGAAAAAATTCAAAAGCTGGCGCTCGATGCATCTTCTTTTGTGGATGTGCAGGTAATGAAAGGGTATTCGCTGCTTACCATCCGGCATTATACACGAGAATTACTGGATCAAATGACGGAAGGCAAAATGATCAGCCTGAAACAGCAAACCAGAGAAACTGTACAGGTTCTTTACGCATAATTAGTAGCGGGAACCAGCAATTGAAAGATTATTTTCAAAAATAGAAACAGCCGCACGCATCAGGGCTATTAGTCCAAACCTACCGTTACCGTCTGAATCATTTTCTTGGCAACGGGCTTGTCGTGTAGAACAGCGGGTTGCCATTGAGGCATCTGCTCCATTCGCGTAATGAGCTCATCGATAAAATCCTGCTCATTGCTTCCTTTCAGTACTTTAAAATTAACGGGAATACCATCCTTATCCACGATAAACTCCACCTGTACAAATATTTTGTGTGTGCCGGTGGGTAAATATGCGATCATATCCTTACCCAACTGGTCGAGGTAAGCCATAAAGGCATCTCCGCCCCCTGGAAACTGGGGCCATTTGTGTACGGCTTCCGCCAACTGGGGAATGGAGCGGGTGCGATGTTTGACCGGTGCTTTCTTAACGACTGGCTTAGTCACTTCCTTTGCTTTCCGTTTGTTGTCGGCCACACCATTCACAAAATATTCGCCCTTATCATCCACCATAATTACCGGTAGTTGCCGGTGTTTTTCAAAATAATCGAAAGCATCGCCAAGTCTGTCGGTAAACTTCCTCAATTCCGGATCATCCTTCGTCAGGTTTTCCAGGTAATTGATACTCTTTTGTACGTCGTAGCGTATAGGGAAAATATGAACCGGTATATAATCCTGGCCCTGGCTCTTGGCATGGGCGGCCAAAATATACAGTTCATCAATCTGCTGGTCGGTTAATGGAATACAGCCTACCGTTACACAACTGCCATGAATATAGATATCTCCACCCGGGCGTAGCGAATCGCTCAACACCATGTCGGAAAGATTGGGATAATTCAGCCCAAGCGATAAATAGTAACTGCTGCGTGGATTAAATTCATTGATATAATAAAACCCTTCCGGCACCTGGTAATCACCTTCGAGGCGTTTGGGGCCCAGGGAACCGGCCAACGCACAAACCTTGTAAGTCTTGAAAAGCTGGTAGTTTTCCTTGTGTTCATTCTTCACCCATACTTCCAGCTTGCTATCATACTTGAAGGAACGTATATACAGATATTTGGCAGGCCATTCCAGTTTAAGGGCACTGAATTGCTTACGCAGGGTATCTTCTTTCCGACGAAAAGACTCTTCCGGCCTGGGAAATGATTTTTGGAATTCGATGAAGGAAGCGCCACCACGGTAGGGCTGACTCTCGCCTGCCAGGGGCAGCATGAATACAAGGGCTAGTATCCGTAACAGGTTTTTCATTGTGCGGAATCTACTTATTAACGACACACTAAGATAGTATATTTTGCCCTTATTGTTAAATAGTTAGCTAATTGAAACTCACGACCTTCCCCAAATAGATCGGCCATTGACTCTTTCCTGTCAATGGCCGATCCGGCAATCAAACATGTTTTTAAAGATTACCCCTCGCTTCCTGCTCTCTTTCTATAGCTTCGAACAGGGCCTTGAAATTCCCTTTTCCAAAGCTTTTGGCCCCCTTGCGCTGAATGATTTCGAAGAACAGCGTGGGCCGGTCCTGCACAGGTTTCGAGAATAATTGTAACAAGTAGCCTTCATTGTCGCGATCCACCAGGATACCCAATTCCTTCAAAGGCTCCAGGTCTTCATCAATGGCGCCTACTCTTTGCAGAAGATCATCGTAATAAGTGCTGGGCACTTTCAAAAATTCAACGCCACGGCTCATCAGTTGGCGAACCGTCTTCACAATGTCGTTGGTGGCCAGCGCCACGTGCTGCACGCCCTCCCCATCATAGAAATCCAGGTATTCTTCCACCTGCGACTTTTTCTTTCCTTCGGCTGGTTCATTGATGGGAAACTTTACAAAACCATTTCCACTGCTCATCACTTTACTCATCAGCGCAGAATATTCGGTGGAAATATCTTCATCGTCGAAGCTGAGAATATTTTTAAAACCCATCACATCTTCATAAAATTTAACCCAGGGGTTCATCTGGTTCCATCCCACATTGCCAACGCAATGGTCCACATAGAGCAGGCCACAGTCTTCGGTCTGGAAATGCGGGTTATTCCAGGCCCTGAAACCCGGCATAAATACGCCTTTGTAATTCTTACGCTCAATGAAGAGGTGGATGGTATCGCCGTAGGTATGAATACCACTCATCACCAGTTCCCCATCCTGATCCTGCATTCGGGTAGGTTCCATATAAGAGCGTGCACCACGCCGGGTGGTTTCCTCCCATGCACTGGTAGCATCGGGTACACGCAGGCTCAGCGATTTTACGCCATCGCCATGTTGATAAATATGATCGGCTATCGCATTGCCGGCTCTTAGCGGTGTGGTGAGCATGAAAGTCAGCTTATGTTGACGAACCACATAACTGGCCCGATCCTTTTGTCCGGTCTCTGGTCCGGCATAAGCCAGGGCCTGGAAACCAAAAGCACTCATATAATAGTGAGCAGCCTGTTTCGCATTACCCACATAAAATTCCACATAATCCGTTCCTTCCAAAGGAAGAAAATCTGTTTGCGTTGCTGTATTGGCGGGGGATGTTGTTGTTTTGTTCATATGGGAAAGTTGTTAGTTGGGAGTGAGAGTTTAGGGTTTTGGGGTTTAGAGTTTAAGGTTTAAGGTTTAATGGGTTATAATCAAAAGCTTAAACTTTAAACTTTAAACCTTAAACTCAACAAACCGCCCATTAAATCCCGGAAGGAAAATATCAGCAATAACTGTCCATCGCCAGCGTCTCCATGAGTAGATTGAAACGCGCGCGGTAGTCGGGGAATAGCTTATGGGCGAAGTCGGGGCGCATGGGGCAAAGATAGGGAGAGTTTTAAGTTCTAAGTTTTAAGTTGTAAGTTCTGGGAATCAATAGTCGATTAGACGGACAATAAACTCAACACGCTATCCTCTACTCAATACTTAGAACCTACAACTTAAAACTTACAACTCTCCCTATCTTTGCGCCATGCGAAAGATCGGAATTCTCGGCGGCGGCCAGTTGGGCAGGATGTTGCTGCAGGCGGCGGCCAATTATCCTATCATTACTTATGTGATGGAAAACGATCCGGAATGTCCGGCCGCCCATCTCTGTCACCATTTCACTACCGGAAATATCCGCGATTTTGACGCGGTTTACCAGTTTGGCAAAGGCCTCGACGCGCTGACCATTGAGATTGAAAATGTGAATGTGGATGCCCTCGAAAAGCTGGAACAGGAAGGCGTAAAGGTTTACCCCCGGCCGGCTGTGCTGCGAACGATCAAGAATAAAATTCTGCAAAAAAAGTATTATCAGACCCACGAAATCCCAACGGCTGAATTTATCATCACACAAAACAGGGCAGAACTGGAAGCCGCCGGTGATTTTCTTCCGGCCGTACATAAACTGGGCGAAGGCGGCTACGATGGGAAAGGTGTGCAAATACTGAAAGAAGCCAAAGATATAAACCTGGGATTCGATGCCCCTTCCGTATTGGAAAAAACCATCGATATCCAGAAAGAAATTGCGCAGATTGTTGCCGTTGACAACAATGGTCAAACCGTACTTTATCCTCCGGTTGAAATGTTGTTTGATCCCGATCTGAACCTGCTCGATTATCAGCTTTGCCCGGCCGAAATAGATACCAAAACCCTTTGGAAAGTGGAAGCCATTTCCCTTTCTGTTGTCAGAAATTTCAAGTCGCCCGGCCTTTTTGCCGTAGAGCTTTTTCTCGATAAGAAGGGTGAAGTGTATGTGAACGAAACCGCTCCCCGTGTACACAATAGCGGACATCATAGCATTGAAGCGCATTACAGCTCACAATTCGATATGCTCTGGCGCATTATGCTCGACTATCCCTTGGGCAATACCGAAGCCATCCTTCCATCGATCATGATCAATATCATTGGCGCACCGGGCTATAGCGGGCCGGTATATTACGAAGGTCTGGAAGAAACCCTGAAAGTGGTCAACGCCTTTGTTCACCTCTATGGGAAAAAGGAAACCAAACCCGGCCGTAAGATGGGACATGTAACGGTGCTCAGTAAAGACAAACAGGATCTGTTGCATAAATCGAATAAAATAAAGCGGTTGTTGATTCCGAAAACGCTGTGAAGTTTTAAGTTGTAAGTTATAAGTTATAAGTAGGGTGCGGTTTGAAGTAGAAAGTAATAGGAATTAAATAGATTATTCGTGATTGGAAATGAATAAGCTATACTTAAACTCATTCTACTTCCAACTTAAAACTTATTACTTAAAACTTAAAACTCATTAAGCCGCTCATCCTTCAAATGCGCCACTCATCCCTCCCAACTTTCTGAGCGCATGAATGTTAAACTCCTGACGTCCAATAGCGGCCTTTGCCTGCCAGTTCCTAACTTTGCGTTCTTCGCAGCAATTTCGATACAGAACCACCAATAAGAAACAGATGATTCAGAAATTACAATTCCCGCTTTTGGCCCTGGCACTCTTCGCGCTGGCTTCCTGTGGGGGAAAGGATGAGAAAAAACCAGCGGCATCCGGTCGCCCAGCTGCGGGTCCCATGAAAGTGGATGCCTACATTGTAAAAGCACAAAACTTTGCCGAGAATATTGAAGTGCCCGGAACCATTATCGCCAATGAATCCACCGAGATACATCCCGAAGTATCGGGCAGGATTGTTCAGTTGAATGTGGCAGAAGGGCGCTATGTGAGCAAGGGAACATTGCTGGCCAAACTCTATGATGAAGACCTGCAGGCCCAACTGAAAAAACTGCAGGTACAATTGCAGATTGCAGAAACAAACGAGAAAAGATCTTCCCAGCTACTCGAAATACAGGGCATCAGTAAATCCGATTATGATGCCAGCCTGCTCAACGTCAATAATATCAAGGCTGATATAGAAATCATTCGCACCAGCATTTCCAAAACAGAGATTCGCGCGCCTTTCAATGGGCGTCTGGGTCTCAAAAATATTAGCCCCGGGGCATACGTAACGCCGGCGGACATAATCGCTGTGATTAATCAAACCAGCCAGCTAAAACTCGATTTCACTGTTCCGGAAAAATACAGTTCGCAGATCAAAACGGGGCAAACGATTTATTTCACCTACCAGGGCTCAAATATCCGGCACACGGCAAAAATCATGGCCACCGAATCCGCAGTGGCGCAGAATACAAGAAGCCTGATGGTACGTTCGGTGGTTCAATCGAATGGGACAGATATTTTGCCGGGTGCATTCGCGAAAGTGCAGCTTCGCTTTGATCCCGACCCCAATGCCCTGCTGGTTCCCACCCAGGCCGTGTTGCCCCAGGCTCGCGGAAAAAAGGTGATCAAGTATGAAGCAGGTATTGCGAAATTTGTGGACGTGACCACCGGTGTTCGTGATTCGGCGAGAATTCAAATACTGGATGGATTGAAAAAAGGGGATACCGTTATTGTAACCGGCTTGCTGAGTACCCGCCCCGAATCGCCATTGGCGATTGGAAAGTTTGTGGATTGATCCGATAATATCTCTTGTAACCGGCTCTGCCGTTCTGAACTTTTAGTGAATGAATATATCCGAACTGAGTCTGCGTCGCCCTGTGCTGGCCATTGTCATGAACATCATCATTGTGGTGTTTGGCGTCATTGCCTTTAAATTTTTGGGCGTACGCGATTATCCGGCTATCGATCCTCCCAATATCAGCGTTCGCACTTCCTATGGCGGTGCCAATGCCGATATTATTGAAACCCAGATTACCGAGCCGCTCGAGAAAGCGATCAATGGAATTGCGGGTATCAAGAATATCACCTCTTCCAGCAGCAATGGCAGCAGTAATATCAACGTGGAGTTTGAACTGGATGTGGACCTGGAAGCCGCCGCCAATGATGTAAGGGATAAGGTATCGCAGGCGCAACGCTCCCTCCCACCCGACCTGGAAGCGCCACCCGTGGTATCCAAAGCCGATGCTTCCTCCGATGCCATTCTTTCCATGACCATCCAAAGCAATACCCGCAATCAATTACAGATTACGGAATATGCGAATAATGTGTTGGTAGAGCGCCTCCAAACCATACCCGGTGTGAGCGGCATCCAGATATGGGGTGAAAAACGCTATGCCATGCGGATCTGGATTGATCCGGCACGCCTGAGCGCGTATGGGCTCACCCCCGGTGATGTGCAGGCGGCCCTGCTTAGGGAAAATGTGGAACTGCCCTCCGGAAAAATTTCCGGTAATGCCACCGAGCTGATCGTGCGCACTTTCGGACGACTGAATACCGAAGAAGAGTTTAGTGATGTGATTGTGCGTAATGTGAACGGCGCCGACATACGCATCCGCGATATTGGCGAAGTGGTACTGGGTCCGGAAAACGAGGAAACGGTGTTGAAGGAAGGGGGTATACCCATGATCGCCCTTGCCGTGGTACCCCAGCCGGGTAGTAACTATGTAGAAATTTCGGATGAGTTCTACACAAGGCTTGAACAGATTAAGAAAGATGTTCCGGAAGACATCAGCATCAATATCGCCCTTGATCAGACCAAATTCATCAAGCAATCCATTGCCGAGGTGGAAGAAACCCTGATCATCGCCATCGTGCTGGTAGTATTGATTATCTATCTCTTTTTCCGCGACTGGCTGATCGCCCTTCGCCCACTGATTGATATTCCCGTGTGTTTGATCGGCGCCTTTTTTATTATGTATGTGATGGGCTTTACCATCAACGTATTATCGTTGCTCGCCATCGTACTGGCAACGGGCCTGGTGGTGGATGATGGTATTGTGGTAACGGAGAATATCTACAAAAAGATGGAAAGGGGCATGGGCAAATGGCAGGCGGCCAGAGAAGGATCCAAAGAAATTTACTTCGCCGTTATCGCCACTTCCATCACCCTGGCCGTAGTATTCATACCTATCGTTTTTCTCGAAGGATTTGTAGGAAGCCTTTTCCGCGAATTCGGTATCGTAGTAGCCGGCGCGGTGTTGATTTCAGCTTTTGTGTCGCTCACGCTCACACCCGTTCTCAACGTGAAGCTGAGTAAGAAGAATGTACATCAGCATTCCTGGTTTTACCGGAAAACGGAACCCTTTTTCCGCGGTATGGAAAACGGTTATCAGCGCTTGCTCACATCCTTTATGAAGGTGCGCGGGATAGCATTTATCATCATTCTGGCCTGTGGTGCCGCCATCTGGTTCTTGGGAAGAAACCTGCAATCGGAACTGGCGCCCATGGAAGACAGAAGCCAGTTTCGCTTGTCGCTGACAGCACCGGAAGGAACCAGCTTCGATGCGATGGACCAATTCGTGGGCCAGATCACGGATTTCATGCAAGACTCAGTTCCCGAAAATACCATTGTCCTGAGTGTTACCTCACCCGGTTTTACCGGTTCAGGTAATGCCAATACGGGCTTTGTACGGGTAACCCTGACAGATCCCAAAGACCGGGATCGTTCGCAACAGGAAATTGTGGACATGGTGAACCGGAATTTACCCCGCTTCAACGAGGGTCGTGCTTTTGCGATACAGGAACAGACCATCCAGGTAAACCGTCGTGGAGGCCAACCGGTTTCCTTTGTTATACAGAACAACAACTTCGACAAACTCACGGAAATACTACCCCGTTTTCTGGAAGAAGCGCAAAAAAGTGACGTGCTTCTGCAAGTGGATTCAGACCTAAAGTTCAATAAGCCCGAATTACGCGTCATCATCGACCGGCTCAAGGCGAGTGAACTGGGCGTAAGCGTGAGTGCGATATCGGAAACACTTCAATTGGCTTACAGTAACCGGAGGCTGGGCTATTTTACCAAGGACGGAAAACAGTACCAGGTGATCGGTCAGGTAGCCCGAGGTGACCGTGATGATCCGAATGACCTGAAGACCCTGTACGTGCGCAATAACCGGGATGAGCTGATCAGTCTCGACAACCTGGTGAAAGTGGAAGAAGCCAACACGCCTCCCACCATTTATCACTTCAACCGTTACAAGTCGGCGACCATTTCCGCAGGTTTGCAACCTGGCAAAACTATTGGCGATGGTGTGGAGGAAATGCAGCGAATAGCCAATGAATTACTCGACGAGAGCTTTGTAACTTCTCTATCCGGTTCATCGCGCGACTATGCCGAAAGTGGCAGCAACACTGCTTTTGCCTTTTTGTTGGCATTGGGTCTGATCTTCCTGATCCTGGCGGCCCAGTTCGAAAGTTTTGTGGATCCCCTGATCATTATGGTTACTGTACCCCTGGCCATTGCCGGTGCGGTACTCTGCCTGACCCTATTTGGTCACACTTTCAACATTTTCTCGCAGATTGGTATGATCATGTTGATAGGCCTGGTAACGAAGAATGGTATCCTGATTGTGGAGTTCGCGAACCAGAACCGGATGAAGGGCATGCCGAAAATGGAAGCGGCGATCTATTCATCCGTACAACGGTTACGCCCCATCCTGATGACGAGCCTGGCGATGTCGCTGGGTGCCCTGCCCCTTGCGCTTTCGCTGGGTGCGGCGGCTACCAGCCGTATTCCTTTGGGCATCGTAATTACCGGTGGGGTACTGTTTTCGCTGGTGCTCACGCTGTTTGTGTTACCAGCCGTCTATACCTTCTTCTCCAGGAAGAAAAAAATCAGTGAAATGGAGAGGCTGTATCCGGAAACCGAAAAAAGCCCTGCCGCCACACCGGAATTGGAAAACCAGCCAGCCTAATTTTTAAAGACGAGCATGATAACTAAAAGAATATTACCGGGTCTTGTTTTGATATTGTTCGCATCCCTGGCGCATGGCCAGCGTGTACTTACGCTTGAAGAGGCCATCGCCACTGCCCTGCAAAATAATTTCGACATACAATTGGCGAAAAACGACAGCCTGGTGGCCGCCCTCGATTATCGCTATCGCGACGCGGCCTTTCTGCCCACCCTAAATGGAACCGCCGGTACTGTGTGGAACAACAACGATGGAAGGCAAACCCTGGCCGATGGAACCAAGCGGGAACAAAACAATATCCGATCGCATAATATCAACTGGTCGCTCAATGCAAGTTGGACGCTATTTGACGGGCTTCGCATGTTTGCCACCCGCGACCGGGTGGAAGCCCTGGTGGAACTGGGTAGCCTGACCATCAAGGACCAGGTGGTGAATACAATTGCTACCGTCATCAATAATTACTACGATATCGTTCGGCAGAAACAGCAGTTGAAAGCCGTGGAAGAGCAAATTACCCTGAACGAAGAGCGGGTGAGGCTGGCCCAATATAAGTTGGACATTGGCACCGGCGCCAAACCCGACCTGTTGCAGAGTAAGGTGGACCTGAACGCGCAGAAATCGCTCAAGCTGGCCCAATTAACGCTGATTGACCAGCTTAAGGACCAACTTCTGCAAACCATGAACAGCGGTTATGGCCCTCTATTTGATGTAGCCGATTCCATTCCTCTCAATACCAATATTGTTTTAGGCGACATTCGCGAAGATATTGAGAACAGCAACCCTTCACTGCTACTCGCGCAAAAGAATATTGATGTAGCGGAATTAACTTTAAAGGAGCGGAAAGCCGACCGCTGGCCGGTGGTTAGTTTCAACAGTGCTTATAACTTCACCCGCACCGATAACAAAACGGTTTTGAACCCCTTTCAGCCCTTGTTTAACCAGGGAAAGGGTTTCAACTATGGATTTACCGCCAGTATCCCCATCTTCAACCGATTTAATACAAAGAGACTGATCCGCCAGGCCGAGCTGGATCTTAATTTCCGTCAGCTTACGCTGGAGCGGCAACGGACAGCGATTGACCTGGCAACGGTAATTGCCTATAAAAACTACGATCTGCAAAAGCGGTCACTGGCGCTGGAAGAAGAGAATATTGTGCTGGCCCGCGAGAATGTGGACATCGTGTTTCAGTCTTACAAATTGGGGTTCGCCACGCTGGTGCAATTGCGGGAAGCGCAGAACAGCCTGGAGCTGGCCAACAACCGCCTGATAGCAGCGCGCTATGCCATGAAGCTGGCCGAGACCGAGCTGTTGCGAATCAAAGGTGACCTGGTGCAATAACCTCTCTGTATTATTCTGGCACTACTCTTTCGGTTTTTTTTGCGGTGGCAGCGTAAAAAATATGTTCCTTTGTATCCATCCTAAACCAGAAAAGGCAATTTTCCGCATGGCAAAATCAAGCAGTTCCCGTCAATCATCCGGCAGCAGGCAGGCATCCAGGTCTTCGAATAAAAAAACGGTGCTTGTATCCATCGTAATGGGCTCAGATTCGGACTGGCCGGTGATGAAAGCAGCGGCGGATTTCCTGCAGGAACTGGGTGTGGGTTACGAGGCTACTATTGTTTCGGCCCACCGAACGCCAGAACGCATGGTGGAGTTTGCGAAAACAGCACAGGGTCGTGGCATCCGGGTCATCATTGCCGGTGCAGGCGGGGCCGCCCATCTGCCGGGCATGTTGGCTTCTTTAACCGCATTGCCGGTGATTGGTGTTCCTGTAAAATCATCCAACAGCATTGATGGCTGGGATTCGGTACTGTCGATCCTGCAAATGCCCAACGGAGTTCCGGTAGCAACGGTTGCGCTCAATGCGGCCAAAAATGCCGGTATCCTCGCAGCACAAATAATTGGCAGTGCGGATAAAGCACTGTTTGATAAACTCAGCCATTACAAAGAAACCCTGCGTAAGGAGGTGTTGGCCAAGGCATCGGCCATGAAAAAAAATGGCGTACCGAATGCTTTTGATTAAGGGCAATTCAGAATAGTAAATTGCTGATCCATAGCTTGCGAAGCCTTGTATAACTGCCGGATCCATTCCCGGCCATAGCGTGCATAAAATGGCATAAAGTTTTCTACCCTCTCCTGCAAGCCATCACGTGGAAACAACTGCTGATAGATCGTTTCCAGTTGCCGGCGCTCATCGCTGAACTTTCTTTTCTCCGCACGGAGCATTTTCGTTTCCAGTTGCTGCAATTTCTCCAGCGCCCTTGCTTTTAATGCTTCCACATGTGCCACCAGGGTACGGTCTACTTCCGCAGCCTGCTTTACAATATCATCATATAGCGCAGCCGCTTTATCCAGTTTGCCATTGAGTGAGAGTTCATGACTCGTTTCCCTTTTTACCCACCACTGAAAAAGCACTTCCTTGCCCTGGAACAATTGATCGGGCCGGATGCGAATTTTGTCGAGTACCGACTGCTGTTTGGCCGCCAGCAGCAGGAAAGAATTTCGTAAAATGAGTGGAGGAAACGGAACGTTGAGCGAATCAAACAGGCTGCGCAGTTGAAGCCAGTAAGCCGTTTCGCCGCCGCCGCCAACGAATGCGATATTCGGCAGAATAAGCTCCTGGTAAATGCCGCGAAGAATTACATTGGGACTGAAGCGTTCCGGGTGCTGCTGCAACTCAGCCCGCATCTGCTCCACCGAAAAACGCATATCCGTTTGATGAACGATAAAATCATCCCCATCCTTTTCAATGCGGTTACGGATGCCTTCGGCCAGGTAAAAGAGGTTGATTTCCCGGGGATGCGCCTGCACCCTGTATCCCGATTCGCCAAGTCTGGTTGCTGTTTGCAACACCATTGTCGAAGCGCCTTCTTCAAACAATTCTTTTTCAAAGATGGGGATCATCTGGCGCTTGAGATCGGGACTGTCGGCAACGATGACCAGCAGCCCATATTCTCC
Organism: uncultured Citrobacter sp.; assembly: GCA_964395095.1. Lineage (GTDB taxonomy): Bacteria > Bacteroidota > Bacteroidia > Chitinophagales > Chitinophagaceae > CAYMZZ01. The sequence goes on along the minus strand of CAYMZZ010000008.1, from coordinate 32,476 downwards.
AAAAAGAAAATTCACCAGTTGCAGCATGGCATCCTGAATGCGGGCTCCCTTTTGAAAAAACCGCTTCATCGCGGTCATTAGTTCTGCGCCGTGTGGCAATACACCCAACTGCCCTTCCACTCTGGCAAGTAATTGGAGCAATCCATCATCCACTTTCATATAACCAACCGCTCCTGATTGCCGGGTTGCCCAGGAATATTTTTCCCCTCCCATGAAGAAATGACCCAGTTCATCGAAATCGGCATCTTCATTGCCCATATAATAAACCGGTACGAAACGGGTACCTTCAAAACGCAGGGCCGCCTCTTCCGCCAGCCTGATTACATGGAGTATCTTGAAAAGGAAATAGAGTGGCCCTGTAAAAAGATTGGGCTGGTGTGCCGTAACGATGGTGAATGTATGGGGAGAAAGCAAGGATTCGATATTCGCTTTCACGGGGTCGGCTATTTCCACCTTCGCATATTGTTGTGTGAGATGCTGATAAAGTGATTGGCGATCTGTCGCCATTTTTTTTCGTGCCAACAAGGCCCGCTCAAATCCATCCCAATTTGGCGCATAAGAATAAAAATCACGAAGCCTGGGGGACTGATGGAGGTGATCCATCACAATTCCGGACAAAATTCCGGTCGCTTCATAGTCCAATCGTGTAGCCGTACAATCCATAAAACTATAAAAGTAGGAAGCCCGGGGTTAAGCCCTGCGACCTCAACAAATTTTTAACGAAAACGTTCAGGGCTAAAGGCTTCCACCGGAATAGCAGGAGGCTTGCCTGTCATTAATTGCCCAAGGATAAATCCTGTGCCGGCCGCCGCGCTTATACCGAGCATGGCGTGGCCACCCGCCACATAACAATTTCCCGATGTTGACAACTTCCCAATATAGGGCATTCCATCCGGACTCACGGGCCGGTATCCATACCAGGCCTTTTCGGGACTCATGGCGGGCAAGGCCATATCAGGGAAATAAAGTTTCACCGCGTCTACAATGGCCTGCACTCGCCTGGGAAGAATTTGATCGTTATGGCCACTCAATTCCATGGTGCCGCCAATACGCAACCAGCGATCGATGGGGGTGGTGGCAGTGCGGTGATCGACTAAAATAGCGGGGTGTTGCAGGTTTCTGGCCATATTGTCAAAGCTGAGAGAATAGCCCTTGCCGGGCTGCATGGGCATGCGAATGCCCAGTTTTTTGCCCAATAATCCCAACCAGGAACCATTGGCCAGCACCCAGCTATCGCTGTACAAATCGCTCTTATCTGTGCGGGCTGCCACTACCCTGTCGCCCTTTATTTCAAAATCTTTTACCTCGGTATTCAGCCAAAACTTTACACCCACACTTTGCAAATACTGGTACAATGCCTGCATGAGTTTGGCCGGCTGCACATGACAATCGTCGTAATACAAAACACCACCCGCCACATTGGTTTCGATTTCCGGTTCCAGTTCCTGCACTTCGGCTGGCGAATATATTCTGGCTTTCAAACCCAGTTTTTCGGCCTGTTCCGCCAATTCTGCTTCGTGCACCCGTGTTTTCTCCTGCTTGTAAAGCATCCAGCAGCCTTTCTCCACCAAATCAAAAGATTGAGGCAACTCCTTTTGCCAATCGTTTACCACCAGCTCGCGTGTGAGTTGCAGGAGATTATTCAGATGTGGTATACTTTTCTGTACCTGCGAGGCATTGGCATTTTTCCAAAAAAGCATACCCCATTGAATCAGATCCCAGTTAAGCCTTGGCTTGATATAGAAAGGGCTGGATGAACGAAGCATCCACTTCAAACCCTGTGCAACGATTCCCGGCGTGGCCAATGGTATAAAATGCGAGGGTGATACGTATCCCATATTCCCATAAGAACATCCATCTTCCATCCGGTTTCTTTCCAGCACCACTACCTCCATTCCCTGTTTATGTAAATAATAAGCCGAAGCGAGGCCGGCGATACCCCCGCCAATGATCGTTACTTTCATAGCGCAAAATTACCGCAGCATTTCATGTTTCAACTAATAATTTCCTCCGTCCGATTTTTTATTGCTGTTGTTGATCATCAGGGAATGAATCCTGGTGGGCAGCCATACCTGCATATCGTTGGGCTGCCGATTGGCCCATGAATAATAAGGGATGGCCGTTACCCCCCTTTTCCGGATTTGGACGTCCTTACCACTGGCATCGGGAACCAGTTCCCAAATATCCCCCTTTAAGGCCGTCAACTTATGCCCCTGAATGGTATGAACAACCGGCTTCCAGCTTGCCGACGGGTCCATCAACAGGTTCCATACACCTGCCGGGTTATCCGCTCCTTCCACGCAATAAACCAGCGGGCCGCGTTGCAAAGCCATCCGGTCGCGATTGGCGGCTACTTCCTCACGGGAAATCAGTAATTGGGTTTGAAGGGGAAATTCCAGTTCCAGACGGTCACCTTCTTTCCAGTTGCCGTCTACGACAATATACCCATTTTCCATTTTATAGGGTACGGCTTTGCCATTGACAGTTGGTTCAATAAGGTGATTAGCGCCAGATTCCGGGGCTCGTTTATACAAATCGCCATCTACCATCCGGCCCTGGTACCAGCCGGGAACCCTTACCCGAATTTGAAATCGACGCTTTTTGGAAAGACCGGTTTGCAGGCTGATTTTTCCATCCCAGGGATAGTTGGTTGCCATTTTGATTTTTACCGGCTCGCCACCCATGCGCAGTTCCGCATCGCTGCCAACAAACAGGTTTACCCACAATTGATCTTTTGCTTCCCCATACACATAATCGCCCAGCGAGGCCACCAGCCTGGCTATATTGGCCGGGCAACAGGCGGTTCCAAACCATGCTTTGCGGCTATGTTTGCCATTGCTGGCCAGGGGGTTGTCGTAAAAGAAACGATCACCCGACAGGCTCAGGCCATCGAGGGCGCCATTGTAGAGACTGCGTTCCAGTATATCGTAGTATTTTGAATTCCCCGTTAGCTGGCTCATTCGCGCATTCCAGAAAACCATTCCCACGCTGGCACAGGTTTCGCAATAGGCTTCCTCATTGGGCAGGTCATAATCCACGGAAAAACCTTCATTGTCCCCAGCCGAGCCGATTCCGCCCGTCACATACATGTTGCGGTAAACAACATCTTCCCAAATTCGCTCCATGGCCTGCAAGTACTCCCTGTTCTGTTTTATCGCCGCCAGGTCGGCCACGCCGCTAAACAGATACATGGCCCGTACGGCATGCCCCGTTATTTCGGTTTGCTCTGTAACCGGCTTCAGGTCCTGCCAGTAGGCGGGAGTAAGCCAACTGCTTTGGTAAGGAAACTGGTAACCTCGCGATTGAATATACCAGTCGGCCAGCTCAATATAGCGGATATCGCCCGTTACGCGATGAAGCTTTACCAGGGCCAGTTCAATTTCCTGGTGGCCACTGATCCATTTGCGGCCCGACCGAAAAAGTGCCGAGTCGATATGGTTGGCCAGGCGAATGGCCACGTCGAGGAGCTTTCGTTTACCGGTCACATCATAATAAGCCACAGCGGCCTCAAAAAGGTGGCCGGCATTATAGTCTTCATGTTTTTCCACATCGGTCCATCGGCCCTGGAGACCGCGCAGCGAATAATAGGTATTTAAGTAACCATCCGGTTCCTGCGCGGCCGCGATCTTTTGAATCCACTCATCAGCCCTGGCTTCAAGGGCAGAGTCGCGACGGGTACGAAGGGAATAAGCCATGGCTTCGATGGCTTTGTATACATCGCTGTCGTCGTAATAAATGCCTTCGTGCTTCTCCCCCTGCTTTCTCGCCACTTTTTCAAAATTGCGGATCCGGGGCGTACGCTGCTCGGTTTGATAGATACAGGCATCCATGGTAACCATAGCCACCGTTTCCATCCGCGGTTGCCAGAATGCATCGGTAATATTCACTTTTGAAAAATTGACCGGCCGGTATTGCCAACCCGATTGCGCATGCGTGCCAAGCTTTATAAAGATTAGGGTGATGATTAGGGATATCTGTCGCATGAGAGAATGTATTTGTGAATTTGTGGATTTGTGAATTTGTGAATTTGTGAATTTGAGGAACAGCATGCCTGCAGGATTATTGAAATGCTTAGAGTCATGAAATCCCTCTTACACTTATCTATTTGTCAGGCCCGAAAAAGTGAATCCTTTTTGCTCTACACCTTTATCTGCGTTCATCTGCGGGAAAAATCTGCGCAAATCTGCGGGAACCTTCTTGTGCTTTGAAGATGTTGAAAGTGCAAGTAGCTTTCCCGCAGATTTGCACAGATTTTCGCAGACTCTATTCTTCACCTACCCACTACCACTTAAAACTTAAAACTTACAACTTACAACTTACTACTTACCACTTCCTCACAACACCTGAAATCCCTTCGCAAACGGATCATCTTCTTCATCAATCCAAATGGTATTGTAACCATAAATTTTGGCCCAGCCTTCGATGGAGGGTCGAATGGCAGGTTGTCCGGCCAGTAGCAATTCTTCTTCGATACGACCCGTGAATTTGGATCCGATGATGCTTTCGTGTACAAATGCATCGCCTTTTTTCAACCGCCCCTTCGCGTACCATTGTGCCATCCTTGCGCTGGTGCCGGTTCCGCAAGGCGAGCGGTCAATCGCCTTATCGCCATAGAAGACGGCATTGCGCGCGGTTGATTGGGGGTCGAGCACGGCCCCTGTCCAAAGAATATGGCTGCATCCGCTGATACGCTCATCTTCGGGATGCACAAACTGGTAGCTGGCATTGATATTCCTGCGCAATTCGCGGGCCATCTCAATCAATTGCGCAGCGCTGAAATGCTGCAGGCCCGGAAAATTTTCCTGCTCATCCACTATGGCATAAAAGTTTCCGCCATAGGCCACATCCACGCGGATCCTGCCGAGGCCAGGGCATTCCACTTCCAAATCGGACGCATGCAGATAGGATGGAATATTGATGAGTTGCACAGAGCGCACTTTTTCCCTGCCTTCTTTCCATTCCGACTGATAGCTTACGCGTACCAAACCCGCCGGGGTTTCGAGACGCAGCTTACCAGGATGGCGAGGACGAATCAGTCCTTCCTCAATGGCGATGGTAACGGTGCCGATGGTTCCATGCCCGCACATGGGAAGGCAGCCACTGGTTTCAATAAAGAGGATGGCCGCATCGTTTTCCGGATTCGCAGGGGGATAGATCAGGCTCCCGCTCATCATATCATGGCCACGGGGCTCAAACATCAGGCCGGTTCGGATCCAGTCGTATTCCTCCAGGAAGTGCAGGCGCTTTTCGGCGATGCTGCTTCCGCGCAGGTCAGGGGCGCCTTTGGCCACAACCCTTACCGGATTGCCGCAGGTATGCCCATCGATACATTCAAATATATGCTTCATCCAAATTTTGTAAATTCGTAATCATTGTTTGCATATGGAAATGTACGGAAAGATACTGCTCATTGCCATGCCGGCCTTTCTGGCCCTTGTATTGTTTGAGAAATGGTATGGCTGGAAAAAGCACCGGGCAACGGTGCGCAGCATGGATATGATCGCGAGCCTCAGCTCCGGCGTAACCAATGTGGTAAAGGACGTGCTGGGCCTTTCGCTGGTAATCATCAGCTATCCCTGGATGCTCGAACAACTGGCAATCACGCAAATAGAAGCCACCTGGCTGGTATATGTTGTCGCATTTTTTACACTCGACCTTGCCGGTTACTGGGTTCACCGTATTCAGCATAAAGTCAATTTTTTCTGGAACGGGCATATCGTACATCATAGCAGCGAAGACTTCAACCTGGCCTGTGCACTTCGGCAAAGTATATCATCTGTGGCGAGAATATTTGTCATCTTCCTGCTCCCCGCGGCGCTACTGGGGGTACCCGGCGAGGTCATCGCCATCGTGGCACCCCTGCATCTGTTCGCACAATTCTGGTATCATACACAACATATCAACAAAATGGGATGGCTCGAAAAAATCATCGTAACGCCATCGCATCACCGGGTACACCATGCCATTAACCCGGAGTATATGGACAAGAACTATGGGCAGATCTTTATTTTCTGGGACAAATGGTTTGGCAGCTTTCAGGAAGAATTGCCCGAAGTACCGCCCGTGTATGGCATTACCCGGCCCGTTCGTACCTGGAACCCTATCAAGATTAACTTTCAGCATTTCTGGCTGCTTTGCAAGGACGCGTGGAGAACCCGGAACTGGAAGGACAAATTCAGTTTATGGTTCAAACCCACCGGTTACCGGCCGGCTGATGTAGCGGAAAAATATCCGGTATACAAGATTGAGGACGTGTATCATTTTGAAAAATACGAGCCCTATGCTTCAAAGGAAATGAGGGCCTGGGCCTGGATCCAGCTTTTCATGATCCTGTTTTTCACCAGCTATCTATTTGCCAGCATCGCGCGCATCAACGCGATGGATGGTACCTATATATTCTGGTACGGCGCATTCCTCTTTCTCACCGTTTACAGCCTTACGGATCTGATGGATGGCAATAGTTCGGCCATCGTGGCGGAACTACTCCGTTGCAGCCTGGCCGCCTGGTTGATGGTGGAACAGGGCGACTGGTTTGGCGCTTCCGTATATGTGCCGGGTATTGTCTATTTCCTGGCGGGATATTTCCTATTGTCGTTTGCGGCAACAGCCTGGCTGGTATATCAGCGCAGGTATTCCGGCAGCATATCGGGTTCCCAGTTTTGAAAGGCCACGGGGCGCACGAAACGCATGATGCCATCAGCGCCCACAGCCGTAAAGCGGGAGTCGGTGGTGGCGGGATAGGGTCCCCCATGCATCATGGCCAGGCTCACTTCCACGCCTGTCGGTACGCCATTCATCAGCACCCGGCCAGCGAGGTCAATGGCCGTGTCCATAAACTCAGGATACTCTTGCAGGTCTTTTCGGGTGGCCATCAGTGTGGCCGTGAGCTGCCCTTCCAATTGCCGGGCCAATTGCAGCATTTGCGCCATATTATCGCATTGAATGATCAGTGACCAGGGGCCAAAAACTTCGCGATGCAATACGGGGTTTTGCATAAAGTTTTCCGCACTGGTACTGGCTATAGTGGCGATTCCCTGGTTATAAAGGGGCTCGGCCTTTGCTGTTGCCAACAACTCCACCTTAGGCTGCGACAGCGCATTGGCCCTTTTTTCCACGTAATTTTGAAAAATACCAGTATGCAGCATTTCCGCGGGCTGATCATTCTCGATTTCAAAGGCGAGGGCTTTGCGGAATATATCCAGTGCGGGCATTTGTGGTGCGATCAATAAGCCCGGGTTGGTGCAAAATTGTCCCACCCCCAGGGTAATGGACCCGGCTATCTGTTTGGCAAGCGCCTCCGGATCCTGTTGCAATTTGTCGGGGAAAATAAAAATGGGATTGATACTGCTCATCTCGGCAAACACGGGTATAGGTACGGGTCGTTGCTGTGCCCAGTCGAATAGCTGCCGGCCCCCTGCGAGGGAACCGGTAAATCCCACGGCTTTGGCATAAGGATGTTCAACCAGGGCCTTTCCCACTTCATGCGATGCGCCATGAATATGCTGGAAGCTGTGAGCGGGAATATCCGGACTAAGGCTGATGGCTTTTTGAATTAATTCCGCCACTTTTTCACTGGTTCTCGCATGAGCAGGGTGGGCTTTCACAACAACACTGCAACCAGCCGCGAGCGCGCAGGCCGTATCACCACCGGCTGTGGAATAGGCGAAGGGGAAATTGGCGGCGCCAAAAACCAGTACAGGTCCGAGGGGAACCATCATCTTGCGGATATCGGGTCTTGCGGGCTGTCGATGGGGATCCGCCTCCTCCTTACGAACTTGTAACCAATCCCCTTTTTCACAGGCATCGGCATAGCTGCTCAACTGAAAACAGGTGCGTGTTAATTCCGACCGAAGCCTGGCCAGGGGCAGATGGGTTTCATCTGCTGCCAGCTTTATCAACTCGTCGGTCGCGCCCTGCAATTGTACGGCAATGGCACGCATAAAAGCGGCCCTGCCGGATAGGGGGATTTTTCGATAAGCCAGGAAAGCCTCCTGCGCTTGCTGCATTATGATGTTGACCTCGTCAAGGGTAGCGTCGGGAAAGTGCATGAGCGAATATTTGTGAATTGGTGAATTTGAGGATTTGTTGATTTGTTGAATTGTTGATTTGTTGAATTGTTGATTTGTTGAATTGTTGATTTGTTGAATTGTTTAGGGTTGAGGGTTTAAGGAATACATTGAAAGTTAAGGTTCCATTCCCTACTATCTACTTCCTACTCCCTACTCCCTACTAACTACTAACTACTTACTACTTCTAACTTCTCCCCACAAAACTTAACACTTAAAACTTATCACTTAAAACTTACTACTTAACCCTCACCACATTCAACACCCTCTCCCTCTCCTCCCCTTCCAGTCTCAATCTCGGTGCTCTCACATATTCGCTGCCCAATCCGTTCTCCGCCTCGGCTAATTTGATATATTGTACCAGCTTGGGATGAATATCCAGTTCCAGGAGCGGCATAAACCAACGATAGAGTTCACGGGCTTCTTCCAGTTTTTGTTCCTGAATCAACTGGTAAAGTTTCACGGTTTCGAAGGGATAAGCGCAAACGAGTCCTGCCACCCAGCCGTCGGCGCCCAGGAGTAATTCTTCCATCGCGAGCGTATCCACACCACAAAGAATGCTGTAGCGATTACCAAAGGCATTGCGCATCCGCGTTACATTGGTTACATCACGGGTTGATTCTTTCACGGCCGTAATGGTAGCACAGGCCTGCAATTCTTCAAACATCGCCAGCGTAATCTCTGTTTTATAATCGACGGGATTATTGTAAAGCATGATGGGCAGGCTGCTGCTGTCGGCCACGCTGCGAAAAAAATGAACCGCTTCGCGATGATCGGGCTTATAGCGCATGGGAGGCAGCAACATCAATCCCTGCACACCCCATTTCTCCGCCAGTTTTGCCTGCTCCATGGCCACCCGGGTGCTTCCTTCCGCTATATTGAGAATAACGGGTTTACCCTGTGCATGTGCCAGGGCGGTATGCACCAGCTTTTCTTTTTCGGCGGTGGTGAGTACGCTGGCCTCCCCCAAAGTGCCCCCCAGGATTACACCACTCACACCCGCCTTCCACTGGGTTTCCAGGTTCTTGACAAATAAGGGAATATCCAGCTCATCGTCGGCTGTAAACTTGGTGGTCAATGCGGGAAAAACGCCTTTCCAGGAAATCTGACTCATGCCTGTGCTTATTTGGCCTAAAGATAAGCAATCGACTAAGCGAACCAGCACCGAAATTGGGTTCAATCGCGGGACTGTCCGACAAATACCCTCCTAATGGTATGGATTTTCCTGCCTGATGTTCTATTTTTCATCCACCAAACTCCATCAAGTATGCAAAGAAGAGAATTCCTGGGCAGAAGCGGAACAGCCGTACTCGCCGCAACCGGGTTGCCCCTCCTGCTTCGCAGGGATCAGACGGGCACCGCCACCTACACCGGCGAAAAAATAGAAACCGGAAAAGGCAAATGGACTTTCGAAATCAATCTTGTCATTAACAGCATCAACCGCTTTACAGCGGCCACTGAGGCCGACAAAAGGGTAAGCCTGAAAGCCGGCTATATCAATAGCGGTAGCACCACGGCGGCCCGCACCACACAGCACTTGTATATGCTTTCGGAAGTATTGCTCCTGGAAAACTCTCCCAAGAAAGCCCAGATAGAAGCTAAATTTGAAAAGAAAGTATCGGGCGAGTTGGTTCTCCCCACTCCATTACCCAAAGACCTGAAGGCTGTAATTCGTCCATACCTCGATTTATCGCTGCAGGATACAAAAGGCAAGGAATTCGTGTTGCTGAAATACAAGACAGCGACGACCAGTAGCGACGACTATGATGATTATGATTGCTTCCTCACGACTGCCTGCGTACAGCACAAGGGTCTTGCCGATGATTGTAACGAGCTCGAAACACTCCGGTTCCTTCGGGAAAACTATATGCGGAATAATCCATCAGGTCGGCGATTGCTGGAAGACTATGAAGTATTGGGGCCTACCATTCTGAATGCCATTCATGATGCGGCCAATCGCAGCGAAATACTGGAACATCTCTATACGAAATTGATAATTCCCAGTGTGGAAAAAATTAAAGCGGGACAGTACCAGGAAGCAGTGGAGTATTATGCAAACTATGTGAGGGAGATGGAAGGGAAGTATTTGTGAGAAGTTGTAAGGTGTAAGTTGTAAGTTTTAAGTTTTAAGTTGTAAGTTGTAAGTTTTAGGTTGTAAGTTTAAAAGTTATAGATGTTGGATACAGTATTTATTATCACTACTCACTACTCACTATTCCCTACTCCCTACTCCCTACTTACAACTTACAACTTAAAACTTATAACTTACAACTAAACCCGCTACTCACGCTGCCATTGGCAGGTTCGGAAAACTAAAAGCCACTGTTGTCATAGGCTTTTGCACGCTTATGCTCAGGCATCCTCCAATCGTTTCCGCCAGCTCATTCACTTTCTGCAAGCCACAGGCCATGGCATAATCGTTGATGCTACCCGATTCCTTGAGTTCCAGCACCACCACGTAACCATATTGACGGGCTGAAAGCCGGATACAGGTTTCCCGGGAATGAAACAGAACGGTTCGCAGCAAGCCTTCCAGCACCGCCAGTACCCTGTCCTGATTGTAATCAATCGCCAGGTTCGACGGAATATCGTTGATAAAAAAGTTCTTGCTCTGTACAGCATCGGGCAAAAGATTGCGCATAACGCTGCCAGCCAGTTGGTGCAGGGGTTCTCTTGTTTGTGTTATTACCTGCTCATTCAATACAGTGTGATAGTTGACCATAGTACATCAGGTTTGGGTGTGGGTGATGTCTTCTTCAGTGAGTATGCCTTCAGGTTTCCCGGGCATTGCCCGAAGGCCGGGTACGGATTAAAAGGAAATAGGGACGGATTAAATCTTGTTCGATTGCCGGGTTTTCAAAGGGCATCGAAGTGGTTGGGTTCTTAGAATAATGGATGGGTTTTCACAGGATGGATTTGGGTTCTTACAAAGGATGGAAATCGGGTTTTTTCAAAGGATTGGGATTGGTTTTTCATAGGTTGGGTTGGTTTTTTAAAGGTTGGGTTGGTTTTTCAAAGGATGACTGGATAAAAACGGGTAAAAGTGGACGGCTTATAAAAGGGTGTCGATTATGGGTGCAAGGTAGGATGACAGGGCGCCCTGGAAAATAGTTCAAGCTGGTATTCTGCTGTCGAAAAGCACAGGTATGGTTGTAGAAGAATTACTACATTTTTGAGATTCCGCTTCGTGGAACCTCAAAAATGTTTCGATCGGATTGATCTTAGTGCTTTAATAAACAGGGAGTAATAGCCGAAAAGGCTGCTGTCACAGCCCTTCAGCTTCACCCCTGCGAAAGAGTGCACAGCACTCATTCGCAGGAGCTACGGAGCGATTTAACGGGGTTGCTGCGCGCGGCACGGATGGCCTGCGTGCTCACGGTAATCAGGGCTATTGTGAGTGCAATTGCACCTGCGAGTGCGAAAATCCACCAATGCAAACTGATGCGATACGGGTATGTGCTGAGCCAGCGATGCATGGCCCAGTATCCCAATGGCGCGGCCAACAAGAAAGAAATGGCGACCAGCTTTAGAAAATCCATCGACAACAGTCTTGCTATTCCCGATACTGAGGCACCCAGTACCTTTCGCACCCCAATTTCTTTAATCCGGTTTTCAGCCATATAGGCGGCCAGGCCAAACAAACCAAGACAGGAAATAATAATGGTCAGCATGGCAAAAAGGCTGGCGAGTGTGGAACTTCGCTTTTCGTTGTTGAATTTGCGCGCATATTCCTCGTCGGCAAAGCGATAATTAAATGGAAACTCCGGGTTATGTTTTTTAAAAACCGACTCTATGAATGCGATGGTTTCACGCGTGGATTCCTGGCCGTTTAAACGAAAATGAATTACATCAAAGAAACCCTTTGCCCCCAAAATGACCAAAGGATTTACGGGACGATAAGGCGATTCCATGATAAAATCTTTCACCACACCCACTACCCGGAACTCCTCACCTATATCTTCAATCATTTCCCCAATCGGATTATCAAAACCCATCAGTTTCACCGCCGATTCATTCAGTAATACAGCATTGGAGTCGGTTGGAAATTTTTCAAGGTCGATATCGCGGCCTTCCACAATCTGCAGTCCGGCCGTTTGAGCAATCGCATCATCCGCACAAAAGCGATTGATGATTCTTCGGTCATTCGGATCTTTTCCTCGCCAGCCAATTCCCCATGAATTGCTCCAGGATTCTGTGAGCGGAGAACTGGTCCTGGTCATGGAAAGCACTTTGCCTGATGCCAGCAGTTCCTGTTTTATCAACGGATATTTGTCCTCCTCTTCACCTTCCATAAAGTGATAGACCAGGTTGCTTTGGCTATATCCCGTTTGCCGGTCTTGCGCCATTTTCATTTGTTGCCGCACTACCAGCGTGGCGATGATCAGGAGAATGGCAAATGTGAATTGCCCCACCACCAGCAATTTTCGGGGTGTAATCAGTGCATGGGCGGCTTTAAACTTTCCTTTCAAAACACTGATTGGACGGAATGAAGCAAGGAACAAAGCGGGATAGCTTCCGGCCAGTAAGCCCGTACCCAACATAAACAATGCGGCATAAAGCCAGAAGGAGGAATTTTCCCATTCCATCCGGAGATGCTTTTCCACCAGGCTATTGTAAGCGGGCAGGGTTAATTGAACGAGGAGAAGGGCGAATATACCTGCGATAAGGGTGATAAGAATGGATTCGCCCAGGAATTGAAACACCAGCGAATTTCTGCGGGCCCCTACCACTTTGCGGATGCCAACTTCCCTCGCCCTTTTTTCGCTGCGGGCGGTACTCAGATTCATGAAATTGATGCAGGCAACCAGCAAAATAAAGCCTGCAATCCACCCGAATAGCCTCACCACTTCTATTCGTCCTCCGGCCACCTTCCCATTTTCAAAACGTCCAAAGAGATAGGAGTCTGCCAATGGATATAGAAAGGTCTCCATATCGGGATCATCACTATCATATTTCTTACGAAGGGTTTTGATCTTGGGCGCTATCGAAGCCAGAGTGCTATTTTCCTTCAGCAGTACATAAGTAGTAGTGGAATTATTCCCCCAAAAACTATCATCCCATCCCTTGGAACGGAGATAGGACCAGGGAACGAGGTATTGAAACTGGAAACGCGAATCGGGTTTTGGATTGCGAATGACGGCGCTGACCACCAGGTTATCGGTGTTGTCGATTTTAATAACTTTACCAATCGGATCTTCCTCACCAAACAGGCTTTGGGCAAGCCGCTCTGTAAGCACTAGCGATTCCGGCGACTGAAGCGCCTGCCCGGGATTGCCTTTCAGAAACTCAAAATCAAAGACCTCAAAAAATATGGAATCAACCGGATTACCCCTTGCCGTAATACGCTTGTCGCCCAGGCTAAACAACAGTGGTGGGGCAAAGTTGACGCGAACAGCATGCTCCACTTCCGGATAATCCGCTTTAATGGCAGCAGCCATCACCTTGGGTGTAACCGCCCAGCAATCCACTTTACCGTCGTTCTCAATACGGTTCCACACTTCGTAAATACGATCAATTTTGGCATAATGCCGGTCGTAGCGCAGCTCACTCTGAATCCATAAAAGGATCAGGGCTGCTGCCGCCATTCCAATGGCGAGTCCCGTAATATTTAAGAAGGAAAAACCTTTGCGGCGCCAAAGATTGCGCCAGGCGACGATCCAATAATTTTTCAGCATGTGGAGGTCAGGTTAAGAAGTCAGTACCTGTCAGGATAAATGAATATCTAGTTTACCCCAATCAGGTATGTCCGCCCTGTTTTCCGGTAACGGCTCCCCACTCTTATTCTGCTCTTTTTCCAGGCGTGCCTGTTGCAAACGGGAATAAACCGCATGGATTCTGCGAGGATATCCCTCTTCATCCTGCTGATTCAACAGAGAATGCAATGCAGCCACGGCTTCATCGAGCAAGCGACTGTTGGCGGGATCTGCGAGGCGCCATTCATTCCAGCGCTTCACTTCAGCGGCATCCGTTTGCAGGTACCAGAAGTAAAAGCTGTCGTCGAGCAGTATTTCCTCTACACGGTTGAAATGCATAGAATGATTCCGTTTTTTGAACGTTAATCGTAAAACAGCAGGCCGCGTTTCGGCTTCGTTACGTACCAGTTTGGACAAAATTGTTACCACGCCAGAAGCTAATGAAAAACTGTGCCAGCCTGAATACCTAATGATAATCAGCAGATTAGTGCTGAAACCGGTAAACCTGTGTTCGCTTTTGATACAGATATTGTACGGAAATGTAGGTCAGAAGGTTACGTTCAACCCCATTTTTATGGCCTTCAGGCCGGTACGCCTTCCAGGTCAAAGTCGTATGCTTTTGTGATTTTCACATTTACAAACTCGCCGATAGGCAGCTTCTGGTCTGTTTGAACGATCACTTCATTGTCCACTTCCACGCTATCGAATTCGGTACGGCCGATATAGCGACCCGCTTCTTTACGGTCAATAAGTGTACGGTATACGTTGCCCAGCTTTTGTTGATTCAGCTCCAGGGAAATTTCCTGTTGTAGTTCCATAATCTCCTGCGCACGCTGTTCTTTAATATCGGCAGGAACATCATCTGCCAATGCGTGCGCCGAAGTGCCTTCTTCGTGCGAATAGGAAAAAATACCCACGCGGTCGAATCGCTGTTTTTGCAGGAAGGTTTTCAGTTCTTCCACATCGTCTTCCGTTTCTCCGGGAAAACCTGCGATCAGTGTGGTCCTAAGGCATATTTCAGGCAATTTGCCACGAATAGCCGCCACCAGGTCTTCCATTTCTTCGCGGGTAATCTGGCGTCGCATGGCCTGCAACATTCGGTTAGATGCATGCTGCAACGGCATATCGAGGTAATTGCAGATATTGGGGCGCTCCTTCATCACATCTATGATCTCGAGCGGGAATTTGCTGGGATAGGCATAATGAAGCCGGATCCATTCAAGCCCTTTCACATCGGAAAGCCTTCGCATCAATTCCGGAAGACTACGTTCTTTATAAATATCCAACCCATAATAAGTGAGTTCCTGCGCAATCAGCATGATCTCTTTCACACCCCGGCTCACCAGCTTTTCGGCTTCCAGCACCAGTTCTTCCATCGTCTTACTCACGTGCTTGCCCCGCATCAGTGGAATGGCGCAGAAAGAGCAGGTGCGGTTGCAACCTTCCGATATTTTCATATAAGCATAATGACCGGGAGTGGCGAGCAAGCGCTCCCCTACCAATTCGGCTTTATAATCAGCATTCAGGGTATTCAACAGTTGCGGCAATTCCATGGTGCCAAAAAATGCATCCACTTCAGGTATTTCCGTTTCCAGGTTCTGCCTGTACCGCTCACTGAGGCAACCGGTTACATACACTTTCTCCAATTGACCACGGCGCTTCAACTCCACCTGCTCCAAAATCGTTTGTATGCTTTCTTCCTTGGCTTTATCGATAAAACCACAGGTATTCACCACTACAATATTGTGATCGCGCTTCCGGTTTTCGTGCACCACGTCCATATCATTGGCCTGTAGTTGCCCACTCAGCACTTCGCTATCCACCATATTCTTACTGCAACCGAGGGTAATGATATTCACCTTGGTTTTCCTGATTGTTTTTGTCTTCATTTCACTGCAAATTTCCGGATTCTGATCTCAAAATATACGGGGCTGTTCGCCCCCATTTCCTTTTTACTTTTCCAGGGAGAACAGGCTGTCGACAAATTCATGTTTATCGAAAACCAGCAGGTCTTCCATTTTTTCACCCACGCCAATAAACTTCACGGGTATTTTGAACTGATCGGCAATGGCCAGCACCACGCCACCCTTGGCAGTACCATCGAGCTTGGTGATGGCGAGGGCGGTTACATCGGTAGCGGCCGTAAACTGTTTGGCCTGTTCCAGAGCGTTTTGCCCGGTGGAACCATCCAGCACGAGTAAAACCTCGTGCGGCGCATCGGGTACTACTTTTTGAATCACGCGTTTGATCTTGCTCAGTTCCTCCATCAGGTGGGCTTTGTTGTGGAGTCGGCCGGCCGTGTCGATCAATACCACATCCGACTGCCGGGCCACGGCACTTTGTGCCGTATCAAAAGCCACGGCTGCGGGATCGGAACCCATACCTTGCTTCACGATCGGTACACCCGTGCGCTCGCTCCAGATGGTCAATTGGTCAACCGCGGCTGCCCGAAAAGTATCGGCGGCCCCCAGCAACACCGATTTGCCCGCCTGCTTGAAATTATGCGCGAGCTTGCCGATGGTGGTGGTTTTGCCTACACCGTTAACGCCCACTACCAGGATGAAATAGGGATTGGCCGGTAAAGGCGATTTAAAATCATAAGTATTTGATTCAGGGGCATCTACCAGTAATTGCTCCATTTCTTCCTGAAGCAATTTATTGAGCTCTGCCGCATTCATGTATTTATCGCGGGCCACTCGTTTTTCAATTCGTTCGATGATCTTTACCGTCGTTTCAATGCCAACATCGGCACCCACCAGCGCTTCTTCGAGGTTGTCGAGCACTTCTTCATCCACGGAGCTTTTGCCTGCAATGGCTTTGGTGATCCGGGCCAGGAAACCTTCTTTGGTTTTCTGCAAGCCCTGGTCCAAACTTTCTTTTTCCTTCTTGCCGAAGAGGCGGTTGAATAGGCCCATGGGAAGTTGTAAGTTGTAAGTTTTAAGTGGTAAGTTTTACGATATATCTCTGGTGATAAATGCGTCACAATATTCACGCCTCAGGATTCCTCACGCCTCACGATTCACGCCTCACGATTCACGATTCCCCACGCAACGCCAGATCAATAAAGCAACAAAAGCCGTTCGGATGGCGAACAGCTCTTGGTTATAGCAATTATTGGGAAGTACCGGCTTATTTCTGCGCCAGGAAATCCTTGATCTTGTCTTTATGCACGATCGCCTCCTTGAAGGTATAGGCGCCGGTTTTGGGGCTGCGAACCGCCTTGATCACTTTGGTCCAGTTCTTTGCTTCAGCGGCCGCTTTCGCGTCCTTGCTCTTGATCGCCGTTTTTGCTGCTTTTGCCATGATGCGAATGAATTATAAAATTACTTGATTTCTTTATGAACAGTCACCTTCTTGAGGATCGGGTTGAATTTTTTCAACTCAAGACGCTCAGGGTTGTTCTTCTTGTTTTTTACCGTGATGTAGCGGCTGGTGCCGGGCTGACCACTGGTCTTATGCTCGGTGCATTCCAGGATCACTTGTACACGGTTACCTTTCTTTGCCATACGTTATGCTATTGAAATATTGTTAATCGGTTCGTGGATTCAGATCTTTTCGCCGCGCGCACGCATTTCTTTCACTACGCTGTACAGTCCGCGCTTATTGATCGTGCGAATTGCATCGGTACTCAGCTTCAGCGTAATCCACTTGTCTTCTTCAGCCAGGTAAAACTTCTTCACCTGCAGATTGGGCAGAAAGCGACGCTTGGTCTTGATATTGGAGTGCGACACTTTGTTGCCTCCAATCGGTGTTTTACCTGTTACCTGACAAACTCTGGCCATGATTGATAGAAAATTTTGGACGGCAAAGGTAAGGAAATAAGGCCAATTGGCCTATTGAATTCACATTTTCTCCAAAAAAATTATGCCCGTGGGTGGATAACCGGGTTTTGGCTAGCTGACCCTACCCTCTTCCACGGCTATTTCCGTTTCAAGCCCCTTGTTATCACTTCCTTGCAACTGAAGCCGGGTTTTGCGCAGAAAACGCTGAATAAGGAAAGCGGAAGCGAAGGTAAGGCCGGAAATAAGACCGATCCACATTCCGGCCGGCCCCATACCTGCTCCAAATGCCAACAGGTAACCAAGTGGCAAACCCAATACCCAATAAGCAATAGCGATCAGGATCGTGGGGGTGCGCACATCCTTGATACCCCGCAACAAACCCGCCCCTATCGCCTGGGTGGCATCCGATATCTGGAAAAGAGCGGCAAAAAGCAGGAGCAGGGCCGCCAATCCCATGACCTCCGCATTTTTATTGAAAAGACCGGGTAACTGGTGTCGGAATACAGTGAAAATGATTGCGCAAAATATCCCATAAAGGAGGGCCGTGATCAAGGTACTTTTTCCAATTCTTGAAATAAGGGGCCAGTCGCCACGGCCAAATCCATTACTCACCCGTATGGAGCCCGCCTGCGCCAAACCCATACTCACCATGAAAGTAAAGGCGGCGCAGCTAAGCGCGATCTGGTGAGCGGCCTGGGCCACCGCGCTGATGGTGCCAATGATGATGCCCGATACCGCGAAAGCCCCCGCCTCCATACCTATCTGTAAACTGCTGGGTACGCCAATGTGCAGGAGTTCCTTCAGCGTCTTGCCGCGTAAACGCCATTCCGTATGCCGGGCCAGCACATAGGGCCGGAATGTTCGGTGACGGAGAATGATCCAGGCCAGTACCACAAAGATCAGCGTTCGCGTAATCAAGGTTGACCAGCCTGCACCCAGCAATTCGAGCCGGGGAAATCCCCAGTTGCCATAGATGAGCAGGTAGTTGAGAAATATATTGAGGGGCATGGCACAGAGCGAAAGCAGCATGGCCGTGCGGGTATACTCCAGCCCGTCGGTAAACTGTTTCAATGTCATAAACAGCAACATGGGAATAATCGATAAACCCATCAACTCCATGAAAGGCATGGCAAAAGCCACCACTTCCGGATCCTGGCCCATGTGCTGTAGTATGCCACGACCAAAAACCAGCGTCAGCGATATGGCAATTGCGGTAAGGGCGCAAAGCAGGAAACCATTGTAGAAATAGTGTGAAACCTGCCGGTCGCTGCCGCGTCCATGGGCCATCGATACCATTTGCGACACGGATATGGTCATTCCGATCCCCAAAACAAAGGGGATATTGATCGTATTCATCACCAGCGCGGCGGCCGCCAGTTGTTTGTAGCTGATGGCACCCACCATGGCCGTATCGATGATATGCAGGGCCATCTGGGCCAACTCACCGATAATGATGGGGGTTGCCAGCTTTAAGGTTTTGCCTGCTTCTGTGCGGAGGGTGCTCATAAAAAAAGGGCAGCGAAGTTAGCTACTTTCTTTTGAATGCGTATCCCCGAATCCGGTTAAACAGAAAATTAACTTCGCGGTATCCCTTCAAAGGCACTTAAGACCTATTTTAGCGTATGTCGTTTTCATCAACCCAACCGATAATGCTGGTCACCGGAAGCAGAAGGGGTTGTATGTATTACGTTTTACGTTGTACGTAGTACGTTTTTTTAGTTGTAAGTTGTAAGTTGTAAGTAGTAAGTAGGGAGCTTTGGTAGTTAAAAGGGTTTAAACATTAAACCTTAAACCCTAAACCTTAAACCTTAAACAAATCAACAAATCAACAAATCAACAAATAAACAAATCAACAAATCAACATACATGCGTTTCCCAATACCTTTCCTCTTCATCTTTCTTTCTCTCGCTGCCGGCGCCCGGCAGAAGGATACCCTTTATCAGCTCTATGAAGCCAAGCAATTTCCTGCGCTTCAGCAGATGAACCAGGATCCGGCACACCCAAATTACTATTTTTTCAAAGCGGCTTATGCCAATGCGGTGAACAAGCCCGACTCCTCCTTATACTGGCTGCGCACATATTTGGGAAGAAAGAAAAAGCCGCCGAAGGATATGGCTTTTCCTTATTATAATCTTGAGCACGATAATTATGTTCGGAGTTTTCGCTTTCGCGAGGCGGCAGCAACCGGAACCTACCTGTTGCGTAAATTCAAATCGGAGTACAAGGACGATGAAGAAAAAGGCATTCGCTACGCCAACCTAATCTGGCAGGCACTGGAGAAGGAGCCGGTACAAAAAATTGAGCAACCCCAGGTAGATACCATTCCCTTTACCCGCGATATTGCGGGGTTGATCAACCTGAAGGTTTTAGCCAATGAAACCGAAAGCGCATTTGTATTCGATACCGGCGCGGGGCTCAGCAGCATCACGGAAAGCCATGCGAAAAAGCTGGGTTTAAAAATCCTTCCTGATTCGGGGATATACGTTGCAGGGTTCAACAATATCTACAACCCCGTACGCATTGGCATCGCGCCGGAATTACAGTTCGGCCAGGTAAAAATCTATAATGAACCCTTTCTTGTTTTCAGCGATGAGGCCTTCACTTTTGCCAATGGTGCATACAAGATCAACGGCATCATCGGATTTCCTATTGCCAAGGGACTGGGTCGTATACATATTGAATCCAAACAACTGGTACTGGAAAAACATCGGCAGGATGACCCCACCCTGGTTCCCAATTTTTTTATTGAAACCCTTCGGCCCATCCTGATGCTCGAATATAAAGGCAAACTACTGCCTTTCAATTTTGATACCGGCGCCAATACCTCCAGTTTCAGCAAACCGCTATTTGAACTGGACAGCGTGTCGCTGCTACAGGTAGGTAAATACATTCAGGCCACCAATGCCAGTGCGGGTGGCGCCACCACCCGGCGGGTGCTGGAAGTACCCAGCCTTGAAATGAAAATAAATGGTGAAACCATAAAACTGATCAATCCTGATATAGACACCGAAAACCATCATGTGAGCAGCGATAAGCTCTATGGCAATATTGGCCAGGATCTCTTGCGGCAGTACAAAAGAGTGGTTATTGATTTTGGAAATAGCCATTTCAGACTGGAAAACTGAGGCGGGGGAAAGGGTTTAAGGTTTAAGGTTTAGGGTTTAAAGTGCTGGGTTAAGGATATGAATTTTCGGAAAGCTTATCTGCGCCAATCTGCGGAAGACTCTCCTGTGCTTTGAAGATGATGGAGGCGCTGAATCGTTTCCCGCAGATTTTCAGAGTCGCTCAACCTGCTCACCTCAACTTACAATCGCCAGGGCGATTGTAAAAATATACCCGCTACACGGGATAGATTTTTTGGGCTATCGGGAATAGTATTGTGGTATGATACGTACCAGTTTGCTGCTAGTAATGCTTTGCTGGATGGGTAGCTGCCAGGCGCAGGACATTGTCTACTTCCCGAATGGGGATTCCCTGGAAGTGAGATTTTCTACCAACCCCAAAAAGGAAGCATTCAAAACCCACCGCTACGGCGAGCCGGCAACACATGGATTCGAATTCCTGATTACGCATTTCAACAAAGATTCCATGCGGATTCTATTTCCGCGCGAGGTCGCTGCCATTCGGGTACGGCAATCAAGCCGCTACCTGCTGCCGGGATATTACCTCTCGCTTCCCCATCGGATGAGATTGTTCCCTCCATCTCCTGGGAACCCGCACTTTACCGACAATAGCCACGGTCTATACCGCCTGGCCTATCGCAATGCAGACTATACCCTGCTCGATCGCCGATCACATGATGGTCCCAACGTCCAATTCTTTCTCTATGTATTGCGGCATAGCGACAGTACCATTTTCGAGATGTACAACAAAAGACAAATTAATAAAGCGCTACGCATTCCAAAGGCGGAACAAAAGTCTGCGCGTAAGCTCCTCAAAAATATAAGAGACTGGAAGGGAGTTGTAAAACTGATACAACAATACAGCAGCAATAAAGCACCAGAGCCAACCCATCTTTTAAAGCATGATCCGGTCCATCCTTAATCTTTATGTTTTTCTCTGCGCAAACAGTTTGTTGGCGCAGGATCAGCTCCACTTGCTCAATGGCGATACGGTGGAATGCCGCATCATCACGAATACCCGCAAGGAAAAAATTAATCCCCGTTCACTCGGCATTCATGCGGAAAACCTGTTTGAATATGTAGTAGTCGAGTTTCGATCCGATTCCGTTCGCATACTGAGTCCTGACCAGGTAAAGGGATTCCGGATTGGAGTGCGGCCACGCAATCAGGTATGGGGAACCTTTCATTCCTTTCCCATTAATTATCGGGTTGACGCTGAGCGATACTGGCGTGACCAATCCGTAAAAAAAGAGAATATTTTCTACCAGTATATTTTCCGGAATAATGACTTTACCCTCTATGGCCGCACGGAATTAATCGGGATGGAGCTGGAGTATTCGCCGTATATTTTTCGGCATAGTGACAGCTCAATCCTCCGCCTCCATACCAAAAAAGAATTGATGCGCTTCCTGGGCCTGCCCGAAGACACGAAGCCCAAAAGATGGCTAAGAAAGTTGAATGGAAGATGGGATTTTGAGGCATTGGTGGAACTGCTGAAGAAATGATTTGTGAATTTGGGAATTTGTGCATTTGTTGACTATTATTTTCAAATTCCCAAATTCACAAATCTACCAATTAATTCGTGCCCACCCGCTCAATTATGTCGCCCGCGGCACCTGTATTCCTTCGTGCGGTTTGCTTCATGGCCTTGCCAAATCGCCAGCTAAAGGCCACGGTGAATACACGGGTATCTCTTTGCAGGTGGAAATATTCTTCCACAAACTGAAAGTCGGTAATACCGGCCATGTTCTGCGTCCAGAAAATATCACGGAAAGAAAGCCGGATGCTGCCGGCATTTTTCAGGATTTGCTTTGAAAGACCGATGGATACCTGACCGGTTGGCTCCAGCACTTCCTGTATATCGTTTTGATTGCGGGTGATATAGAAACCACTCAACTCTGCGCCCCATCCTTTGCGAAATCGAAACTGATTGTTGATACTGAAATTGGCCTGCCAGATAGAAGCCACATAGCGGCGCCATAGTTGCGCTTCTATGCGCTTATGGTTGCCGGTACCCTGCATGGATACCGACCACCAGGATGCCGGTGAAAGTTGCGCACTTACCGACAGCCCCAGGTTGCGCATCTCCCCAATATTTCCTTCGGTGTACACGATTAAGCCCGTACTGGTGTCTTCATAGAAAACCTGTGAAATATAATCCCTGATCAGGTTATAACTGAATGTGGTAGTCAATGCCTGCTTATACTGGTGGGTCAGCTCCAGGTTCCAGGTAAACTGTGGCTGAAAATAGGGATTACCTTGCTGAAAAGTATACTTGTTGATGATAAAGGTGAAGGGATTTAGCTTCTGAAATGCGGGACGATCAATCCGGCGTCCGGCCCGTACCGTGAAGCTATTGATCGAGTCCAATTCATAGGTAAGAAAAATAGAGGGAAAGAGATTGCCATAATTCCGGTTAAAGGATGAGTCGCCCACCTGCGCATTTCCCAATTGTCGTGCGCGATAACCTGTATATTCATAGCGCAGGCCTGCCTGCAAATTCCATTTACCCTTTTTCCAGTTGGCATTGGTATAAAGGGCATGAATATTTTCTGTATAGAGAAAATGGTTGCTCTTGCCCAGGTCCGGAACCCAGGGCCCACCCTGGCTGGCCTCATAAACGGCCAGGTTATTGGTCTCCACACGCGATGATTTCCAGCCCGATTCCCAGGTCAGGTTTTTAAACTGCTGCGTATAATCCACCTTACCCGAAAAAATTGCCAGTGATGATGGAATATCCCCGCGCGAGGCATCGTCGGTGGGGGCGGTTGGCTGTCCTGTTCGGTTCTCAAAGATTTGCCGGTTCACTATTTCATAGTCCAGCCAATCCAGGTCGATACTGATCTCCTGGCGACTGTTGAAAACATGCCTGAGATTTAGCGTAGCCCCTGCCCTGTCCAGTCGGTTTGTATTCACGCTATTGGTATAAATAATGGAATCCGGCAGTTTTTGCGGATTCATCCAAAGCGCATTCGATTCGGTTATACTTCTGCGACGCATCAGCATACCATTCAATGCCAGCCCGATTGTTGTTTTGCTGTTGACATAAAAATCGAATCCTGCATTCAATTGGTGCATGCGGCTGCGTATCTCGGTATAGAATGGTTGTTCCAGGTAAGAAGCTACAGTGCGATCGGGATTGAAATAGGTGCGTAAGGCTGCCATGTCCATCATGAAAGAACTCAGATTGGAACTATAACCAAGAAAGAAATTGAAGCGCCCCTGCCTGAAATTGAGGTTAAGCGAATTATTATTCTTGGGCAACTGTCCTCTGCCATAAGCCAGGCTCAGGTTGCCATTGAACCCTCTTTGTTTATTCTTTTTTGTCCGGATATTAATGATGCCTGCATTACCCGCGGCATCATATTTGGCGGAAGGGTTATCGATCAATTCAATCGTTTCAACCTGCGAACTACTCATGCCGGCCAGCAAATTCTGTAAATCCATTCCGGCCAATTGTGTTGGCTTTCCATCAATCAGGATCAGTACACCGGGCTTGCCTTTGAGGCTGATATTTCCATCCCGGTCCGTACTTACTCCCGGTGCACGCTCCAGTACTTCCAGCACCGTGCTGCCGGCATTACTGATCGTCGCTTCCACATTCAGTACCGTTCGATCGGGTAGGAACTGCACCATGGGTTTGCGGCTTTGCACCAGCACATTGCCCAAAACGCCCGCCCCGGGACGCATCAGAATCATTTGTTCACCCGTTTCCTTTCCATCAAAAATCAAGGGCGCGAGAATGCTGGCTTCATAATCGGTTCTGCTCACCTGTAGCTGGTAGCTGCCCGCTTTCAGGGGTGTAAACAGGGCCAGCCCGTTGCTGTCGGTAACAACGGAATGCAGCAACACCGAATCTGAACTAAATAATTGCACGGTGGCCAGGTGTAGTGGCGAGCGCTTTTCAGCGTCGAGCACGCGAATACGCAATACGGGATGAGGCTGGGCTTTGGCACAAAGCATGCCCAACAGGAACAATAGTGTGGCGAACGTTTTCTGCATGTTATTCTGTAAATGCAATATACCATAAGCAACCCTGTATTATCGGGCAATTATTCGAACGGCAATTATCAATAGCCCCCGGGCTTGGGTGCAAATTCCCGGGCGGGTTTATATCCAATAATTTATGAATCAACACATTATTTATTAATTTGAATCCGTGTAAGATTCCGCCAAGATCGTTCTGTTACCAGCCTGGGATCAATGGCGACCAGCAGGGCAAAGAGCCAGAACCGGGAGATCCGGCCTGAACCCCGGTACCACCATGCAGCCCGGCAGCTCCGATCATTGGGTCCACCATTTTCGCATATCTTTCAATACCTTCGCAACTCAATTATCTAACATTTAATTATCTAAAGCATGGCATACGATGTAGTTGTGCTGGGTAGTGGTCCGGGCGGTTATGTGGCCGCCATTCGCGCTTCCCAGTTAGGATTCAAAACAGCAATAATTGAAAAAGAAAGCCTCGGCGGTGTTTGCCTCAACTGGGGTTGTATCCCCACTAAAGCGCTTCTGAAATCTGCGCAGGTGGCAAATGATATAAAGCATGCGGAAGCTTATGGTATTGAAGCAACCGGTACACCCAAGTTTGACGCGATCATTAAACGCAGCCGTGGCGTAGCCGATAAGATGAGCAAGGGCGTACAGTTCCTGATGAAGAAGAATAAGATTGACGTGATCATGGGTTTTGGAAAGCTTGCAGCCCCTGGTAAACTGGAAGTGACTGATAAGGATGGTAAAAAGCAAACGGTGGAAGGTCGCCACGTGATTATCGCCACCGGTGGCCGCAGTCGTGAACTACCCAGCCTGAAGCAGGATGGTAAGAAAATAATCGGCTATCGCGAAGGCATGAGCCTGGCCAATCAACCCAAGTCGATGATCATTGTGGGTAGCGGCGCCATCGGTGTGGAGTTCGGCTATTTTTACAACAGCATCGGCACCAAAGTAACCATTGTGGAGTTCCTGCCCCGCATTGTGCCAGTGGAAGATGAAGAAGTATCAAAGGAACTGGAGAAGAATTTCAAGAAGCAGGGTATTGACATTATGACCGGCAGCGAAGTAACCAGTGTGGATACAAGTGGTTCGGGTGTGAAGGCAAAAGTAAAAACGGCGAATGGCGAGGTAACCCTCGAAGCCGATATAGTGCTGAGCGCCGTGGGTGTTGCCGCCAATATCGAAGGTATTGGACTGGAAAGCCTTGGTGTAAAAACGGATAAGGGTCGTATTACTGTCGATAAATTTTACAAGACCAGCGTACCTGGCGTATATGCTATTGGCGACTGTGTGCCTGGCCAGGCCCTGGCGCATGTGGCCAGCAAGGAAGCCATTATTTGCGTGGAAGCCATCGCGCACGCGGAGAAGAAATACCATCATCAGCCTGAGGCACTCGACTATAATAATGTTCCCGGCTGTACATATTGCTACCCCGAAATCGCTTCAGTAGGCTATACCGAAAAGCAGGCCAAAGAAGCGGGCTATGAGATCAAAGTGGGCAAATTCCCCTTAAGCGCCAGTGGCAAAGCCTCTGCTGCCGGACATCCGGAAGGTTTTGTAAAAGTGATTTTCGACGCCAAATATGGCGAATGGCTCGGTACACATGCCATTGGTTACAACGTTACCGAAATCATAGCACAAACCGTTACCGCCCGCAAACTGGAAACCACTCACCACGAAGTGCTCAACAGCATTCACCCCCACCCCACTATTAGTGAGAGCGTGAAAGATGCGATTGAAGTGGCGCTGGGTGAAGCGATTCATCTGTAACGTTTTACGTTTTACGTTATACGTAGTACGTTTTTTGGGTTTAAGGTTTTATAGTAGAAAAGGATAGAGAATGTTAACGCTCTATCCTTTTTCTATTTTAAATAAATTAAACCCTAAACTCTAAACCTTAAACTCTTAACCCTAACCAAAAAACGTAAAACGTAAAACGTACAACGTAAAATGTATAACGTATAACGTCTCACCCCCCCTCTTTCCCTCCCAACATTGGTACAAAGAGAAAATTATCAAATACTTCTTCTCTTATGGCTCCGTTCTCCATTTTCGTAATGCGCATCATGCGTTGCATCTTGTCGTCGCCGACAGGGATCACCATTTTGCCCCCGGGCTTGAGTTGGTCGATAAGTTTGGGAGGTATGGAGGGGGCGGCGGCGGTAATCAGTACCCGGTCGAAGGGGGCAAAAGTGGGCAGCCCCTCATAGCCGTCTCCATAAAAAAGTTTGATGGAAGGAATACTCTTCAGATAGGCGAATTGTTTGTTGCTGTCGAATAGTTTTTTTTGTCTTTCGATACTGTACACCTGCACGCCCATCTTGGCTAATACCACGGCCTGGTAGGCGCTGCCCGTGCCTATCTCCAGCACTTTCATAAAGGGCTGCAGATCGAGCAACTGGGTTTGGTAAGCTACGGTGTAGGGTTGTGAAATGGTTTGTCCCTCCCCGATCGGGAAGGCTTTATCTTCATAAGCGCGTTCACCAAAAGCAGAGTCGAGAAAAAAATGCCGGGGCACTTCATTGATGGCTTCCAGCACACGCTCATCCGTGATGCCTTTAGCCTTAATTTCATTCACCAGTTTTTCTCTCAATCCTTTAAAGCGGTATGTATCTTGCGTAGGTCTCATAAGCCAGCCGCAAGATAGCAAGATTTGCGCTGCACCCTATCACAATTTCATATCGGCAATAATCGCTTTTATCTTTTGATCGAGTTGCTTATTCACTTTATCAAAATCCGCCACATCCCCTAATTTTTCTTTCACGCTGAAATAGAATTTGATCTTGGGTTCCGTACCACTGGGCCTGGCTGAGATCATGCTGCCGTCGTCTGTAATAAATTGCAGCACATTTGATTTGGGAAGATGAATGGGCCATTCTTCGCCGGTTTGCGGGTTAAGACCTTTGCTCAGTTCATAATCGAGCAATTGCACCACTGGCGAACCGTTGATGGTTTTGGGTGGATTGGAGCGATAAGATTCCATCATGGCTGCGATCTGCTGTTGACCATCCATGCCTTTTTTGGTGATGGAGATCAGATCTTCTTTATAGAAGCCATATTGCACATAGAGCTCGAGCAATTTCTGAAACAGGGTGCGGCCCTTATCTTTTTCGTAGGCGGCCATTTCGCAAAGCAGGGCTACCGCACTAACGGCATCCTTATCACGGATTTTATCGCCAATCATCAAACCAAAACTTTCTTCACCTCCCACTACATAATTTTCCTTTCCTTCCTTTTCCCGGATCATTTCGGCGATCCACTTAAATCCGGTTAGTACACGATAGCACTTTACAGCATTCCCTTCCGCCAGCGCGTCGGCCATACCGGTGGTAACGATGGTGGTAATGATCATATCGTTGGGTGAAGCAATACCCTTCATACGCCTCGCTTCCAGCAAATAATTAAAGGCGAGCACAGCCGTTTGGTTACCATTCATGAGCACCCAATCGCCATGGTTGTCTTTCACGCCAATTCCTACCCGGTCGGCATCGGGATCGGTGCCCAGCAATATATCCGCATCCAGCTCTTTGGCCTTCTGCAAACCGATAGCCATGGTTTCCTTTTCTTCCGGATTGGGATAAACCACGGTAGGGAAATTGCCATCGGGCGTTTTTTGTTCCTCCACGATGTGCACATTCGTAAATCCAAACTTTTCGAGCGCCTGTGGCACCAGTTTGATTCCCGTGCCGTGAATGGGTGTGTACACGATTTTCAGGTCGTGGTTGCGGGCAATGATGTCGGGATAAACGCTAAGGCCCTGGAGCATCGACAAATAAGCCTCATCGATCTCCTTCCCTATCAGTTGAATCAACGCTTCTCCTCCGGCCCATTTCACCTCATCTACCGAAGCAATTTTTTCCACTTCCCTGATCACATTCTTATCGTGGGGTGGCACCAGTTGGGCGCCATCATTCCAGTAAGCTTTATAGCCATTATACTCCTTTGGATTATGCGATGCGGTACATACCACTCCACCCTGGCAACCGAGGTGACGAATGGCAAAAGAAAGTTCCGGTGTGGGACGCAGGCTTTCAAAGAGGTAAACCCTGATGCCGTTGGCAGCAAACACATGGGCCGTTGTTTCCGCGAAAAAGCGGGAATTATTGCGACTGTCATGCGCAATGGCCACGCTCACCTCATTACCAAAACTTTGTTTCAGATAATTGGCATAACCCTGCGTAGCCATGCCCACCGTGTATTTGTTCATCCGGTTGGTTCCCACTCCCATCAACCCCCGCAGCCCTCCCGTGCCAAATTCCAGGTTTTTATAAAAAGCATCGGCGAGCTCAGCCGGGTTTTCCTTTTGTAATTTCTGTATCTCGTCTTTGCTGGCCTGGTCAAAACTTCCATTCAGCCAGGTATCGATTTTCTGTTGAATCGCCACGTCCATAAAGAGTAAATTGTGCTGGGTTAAGGTTTGAGAATTTGAGGCTTGAAGTTATTCAATTTATACTAAATCCTTTTACTGATGCAAAACGTATTTTTGCATGCATGTGCCCAATGGCGAAATTGAAACGATCATTATGTTTGAGCAGGGACTGGAAGCGATTTTCCATGGGCGCTCTCCTGAGCTGCACCCTACTTTTCCCTATCCGGTCAACGGCTCATACGGGCATTCCCCCACTCCTCGATGGTTTTCATAAACCTCCAAAATACCGTCACTCCCTCTCCGATACTATACCTGTGCCCTCAAGCAAGCGCCTGCCCTGGGTAGCGGGTATTACCAGTGCCGGTTTTGCAGGCTCCCTGATCGTTTTGAACGAAGCCTGGTACAAGGAACAGGGCCGTTCCAGCTTTCATGTGTTCAACGATAGTAAGGAATGGCTACAGGTTGATAAAGTGGGGCATGGCTGGTCGGCCTATAATGCCGCCCGTGCTACGGGATCACTTTGGCGATGGGCTGGCCTCTCGCAGAAAAAAGCGGCCTGGATGGGTGGCATCAGCAGCTTCGCTTATATGACGGGCATTGAAGTGCTGGATGGTTTTGCCGAAAAATGGGGATGGAGCTGGAGCGATGTGGCCGCCAACAGTTTTGGTGTGGGCCTATACCTGGCACAGGAAATTGGCTGGAAAGAACAACGCATTCAGTTCAAGTTTTCATTCCATCGAAACCGATATGATGAAGCCATGCTGGAGGAAAGAGCCGATGACCTGTTCGGAGCTGGTTTCGCTGAGCGGATGCTGAAAGACTATAATGCGCAAACCTATTGGCTTAGCGCCAATATCCGTTCCTTCTTCCCCGAATCAGCATGGCCGGCTTGGCTCAACCTTTCGCTGGGCTATGGAGCCACCGGGATGTTTGGCGGATTCGAAAACAGTTGGATGGACGAAGGCGGGCAGCCCATCGTCAGAAATGATATACGTCGTACACGACAATTTTATTTTTCTCCTGATATCGATTTCACACGCATACCCACCAATAGTAAATTTCTGCGCACCGTATTCTCCATGCTAAACGCATTTAAATTTCCCGCACCGGCCCTGATGCTGGATAGCAGGGGGAAATGGAAGGCGGTGGGGATGATGTTTTAGGGAAATTTGAGAATTTGGGGAATTTGAGAATTTGGGAGATTTGGATAGTTTTTGAACTGTGATGAAACAACATTTTATTTCCGGCACCAATCTGCGGAAATCTGCGCAAATTATCTGCGAAAATCCGCGGGAAACAAATCAGCACGTTAAACCTGTTCAAAGTCCAGGAGTTATTTCCCTCAGATCATCGCAGATTTGATACGCAGATTCGCGCAGATATTTTGATGCTATATAATTTAGGTCCTCCCTACTTTCTACTCCCTACTTTCTACTCCCTACTCTAAACAGCCATATTCCATAAACCAATCCCCAATCCCCAAATTCACAAATTCCCAAATTTCACAAATTTTCCATCACACCAAATACGCTCCCCTCACCTCCGCTCCTTCCACTTCCACAAAAATATGTTCCTGCAAAGTGGTAGCAATGGAAAGTCCAACATAGTCGGGGTGAATGGGAAATGAGTTGTGGCTGCGGCCTACCAATACCACTGTTTGAATTTTGCGGGGTTGAAACTCGAGTAAGGGCTTCATGGCATAGAGCATGGTTTTACCGCTGTTGGCAACATCATCAATAAGAATGACCGTTTTGCCATCAAATGAGGTGGAAGCGCTTAATTGCACCTCGCGAGGCGATTTTTTATCGAGCGAAACCGCCACCAGTTCCGTGGCGGGTCCCTGGTATTCACGAATCAGATTTTGCAGCATAGCCGCGATGGCATAGCCGTTATCCTGGATGCCCACGAGGATCAGGGAAGACGCATCGCCATTATTTTCTATAATTTCCAACGCAATCCGACGTAGTTTTTTCTCCGCCACCACCGCATCGAGGATATATTTTTTCTTTTCCATCATCTTACTCATACATTCCGGCGTAAATTAGCACATGTAATTGATTGCTTATGCAAATAGCCCAACAAATTTTGTTTGCCCTGGTGAGCGTGCTGGCCATCGGCCTTTTCAGCAAGAAACTGCGCGAACTCATCGCCAATATCAGGCTGGGACGAGAAGAGAAACTGACAGACCAACCCGCGCAGCGCTGGCGGAATATGTTTTTGCTGGCACTGGGACAGCAAAAAATGTTTCGCAATCCCCTGGTGGCAGTTTTGCACCTGCTGGTTTATGCCGGCTTTATCATTATCAATATTGAAGTGCTGGAGATCGTACTCGATGGCATACTGGGCACCCATCGTTTATTCGCGGCGCCATTGGGTAATTTCTATCATTTTCTGATCAACTCATTCGAAATTCTGGCCCTGCTGGTGCTCATCGCCTGTGTAATTTTCCTTGTAAGAAGAAATATGTTGCGTATCCGCCGCTTCATTAGCCGCGATCTCGACGGTTGGCCCCGCAGCGACGCCAACTATATCCTGGTTACAGAAATCGTGCTCATGACGCTCTTTCTTTTTCTCAATGCGAGTGATACTGTTTTGCAGGACAGGGGCGTGGCTAAATATGCATCGCACCCTACGGGCGATTTTGTGGTATCGGCCTGGCTGAAGCCTTTACTGTCGGGAATGAGTGATAGCGGGCTCATTGCGCTTGAAAGGTCATGCTGGTGGCTGCATATCCTGGGAATTTTTGCCTTCCTCAATTACCTTCCCTATTCCAAGCACCTGCATATTCTCTTTGCCTTTCCCAATGCCTGGTATGCGCGGCTTTCCCCGATGGGCAAGATGGAAAATATGCCGGCGATTCAAAACGAAGTACTCTACGCCATGCAGCCTGAGCTGGCGCCTACCGGCACTGCCGATGCGTCGCCCCAAAAATTTGGCGCCCGGGATGTAACCGACCTGAGCTGGAAAAATATACTGGATGCCTATTCCTGCACCGAGTGTGGCCGCTGCTCGGCCGCCTGCCCGGCCAATAGTACGGGCAAATTACTTTCACCAAGAAAAATCATGATGGATACCCGCGACCGGGCCGATGAATTGGGTCGCGCCCGCAGAAGCGGAAAGGAAAACGATGAACGCTCATTGTTGCACGACTATATAAGTGTGGAAGAATTGCGCGCCTGCACCACCTGCAATGCCTGTGTACAGGAATGTCCCGTCAGCATTAACCCGCTCGACATAATTCTTCAATTACGCCGCTACCTGATCATGGAAGAAAGTAATACCCCGGGCGAATGGGCCGCCATGTTTGGCAACGTGGAAAACAACTTCGCACCCTGGAAGTCGAGTCCGGAAGAAAGAGCGAACTGGAGAGAGATTTGATGATTTGAAAATTTGTGAATCACTGTTGTCCGGTAAAAATATCAAAAAAGTAAAAGATAAGGGGCCCAATGA
>CAYMZZ010000007.1:128199-272201 GCA_964395095.1 uncultured Citrobacter sp. | reverse complement strand
TGTCATTTAGATAAAAGATACACCGTTAAAGGGTTTCCATAGAGTGGCGTACAACACATTAATAAACGTTACCACAATACAGCAATTATATCACTCACCTATTGAAAATCAGCAATTATCCGACGGCCCTTGATCGCGATAATTGGGACAATCCACCTTACAGGTTTCCCATGCCGCTAACAGCATTAAATTACAAAAAATCAGTAAATTCAGGGTAATTTTTTCAAAAATGGGATTCTCGTTTATCTACAAAGTGCAATAAAGCTTGCCAAGAGCAGCGGCCGGGGAAAGCTCTCCCATTTCAAAACGCACAAGGATATTGATGTTCCAGCTATTGAGTTGGTCATCTGGCAGCAATACCTGACGACAATTGACCGTATGTGCCGGAATTAGCTGGGCAATAAAGAAAGGCCAAAGTTGATCGGCCTGGCCGATAATTATACATTTTGTGTTATACAAAATGTATAACCATATTTGCCCTTTCACGCAAATGGTTGTGCCACGCAGAGAGGGCGATGATACCTGGTGAAAAAAGGACTTTCTAATACCATTCCACCTGCCTTCCGCAATGGGTTAATAAATACTGCGCCAGGTCCTCCCTCTCCCGTGATGTAAAAACGGGGGGAAAATAACGGATATACCTTAGTAATTCCTCCAGCGACAGCAGCTTCACAAACTCAAACTCCTCCCGTGGCTTGTTGTTGACAAAAACTACCAGGTTTCGCAAAGGCAGTTTTCGCTGTCCCCAATGATGAGGATTCAGTAGCCCATGCAAATGGGATCGGCCACTATTGAGCATGCGGTATATGGCAAAATTGGCTCTCCTTACCTGCTCCACAGGGGAGCGCAAATCGGGTCGCTGAAGCGAATTTGTGCTCCAGTTTTTGGTTTCAATGATAAAAATACCAGAGGGCCCCAGCAACAGATGATCAATCTGAACTGATTTGATGTAGGAATTATCGCGCTTATAATACAATGCCTTCCTGAATGTAACCGTAAAATCATTGATCAGCACATACTCATCCGGTAGCTTCGCCAGTTCGCTGGCAACTTTTTCCTCTCCCAGCGCGCCATAAAAAAAGGGACTTAACCCGTCTAGCAGGCGCTTCTTCCCATCATGCTCTGCGATATATGCCGAACAGCTCTCATGCACGGCCTCATCAAAAAAAGAGCAAATGAATTGATAGCGACCACTCTTTCCTCGTCTGAGCTGCTCAAGTCGGTTCACTGCCTTTGCCAGTCTGTGCTCGAAACTACTTTCATATTTCCGGATCTTTCGTTTCAGATTCCATTCGATAATAAAAGCCGGCAGGCGTCTAAGCAGATTCGAAGAAGATGAACGGATGCTTTCCACCAAATCAGCCTTTAACTGATTTATCCTGGTCGTAAGCAGCATGGCTTCGGCTTCTCTTTGTGCGTTGATGGCGCTCTCCAATTCCGCCAGGGCCGCTTCCAAATCTTTCTTTTCCTGTGCAATAAAGCCCTGGTGCTGAGCGATGATCCCCTGGCGCTTATCCTGGTAAGATCGCTGGAATTGTACGATATCCTGCAGGGTATCAAAGCCGGTAATGCCATACCGGGCCAGCTCTTGCTGCAAGCTGCTGAAGGAACCGATCGTATTGTAGGTCTTACACATACTGGTATGCCTGCCCATCTAAACGAATGAACGGGCCTTACATTGTATCACCCTTTCCCGGCAGCCGTAAATGTTATAAAAAACATTGCTATTCAAGCATCCAGGCAACCCACAAGCTCTAAAAAGCTGATACAAGGTACCTGCCAAACTGCTGCAAAAGCACATCGTAAGGAATCTTCGAAGCCGGTGATGTTGAGTTCAATACCACACATGCGATAGTCCGATTCCGGAATTGCAGATCAAACTTTGTTTCTGCCTTCAATTGACCCGTGGCGGAATTTCGTATATCCTGCTGCTCAAGGTATCGCAGAAATGAACGGGCGGTGCTATGAGTGGCTGAATAGCCGGGTAACAGGATTCGTTCCAGCCCGCAAGCTTTCCCCGGCCAGGTCTGCCAGGATTTTCCAGAATCGGTTTCGCCGGTTGGGATAGAAAAAGGGATAAGCCCATTTGTCGGGATGCGGGGGAAAACTGCCCAGGATCAGGGTCCGCATGGGAGACAGGTCCCTGTACCAGGGCGGATGAATTTCTTTGGTCCAGATGGCTGTCATAAGTTCATATATTCCTGTAAACTTCACCCCATTCGTCCATAGCCCAAAGTACAGCACTGAGCGATTGCCCCCTGTCCGTAAGGCTATACTCCACCACCAGGGGTGAATCCTGTAGCTTAGTCCGGTTGATCAGGCCATCTTCCTGGAGTTCCTTTAGTTGCGTAAACAACATCCTCTCCGAAATGCCTGGCATCAGCTTACGCAGTTCGCTATAGCGCAGCTTATCTTTTTCCAGCAGGAAGGCGAGGATATTCAGCTTCCATCTGCCGCCAATCAGCGAGGCTGTATAGGCGATTCCGCAACTGGTTTCGATCCGCTGTTTATTCAGATGGTTGGTAGAGTTGGTTTTCCGCATAGCCGGTCAGCATTTTAAATGTGCAATCTTACCTACAATTTTGTAAGTACTTGCCGGGTATTTGCGTCTGTTTGACATTTGTATTTCAATTTTCAAGCTATGCAATTATTCCGAAAAATTATCCGGGTTCTGCTCTATGCTTACCTGGTTTACATCTTTGGCCGGGCAGGGTGGATGAAGATTATCGAGAATGATTCCATGATGGAGGGAATGAGCTTTTTTGGCTTCGACCGTGCGTCCACACTGGCAATTGGCTATGCCGAAATAATAACCCTGTTAGTCCTGTTGTTGGGAGTTCAAAAACACAGGATCCGGAATATGGCCACCCTGGTTTTGCTTTTATTTGCCTTCGGCGCGCTGATGGTGCACTGGGCCCATCGCGATTATGTGGATCACTACGACGCTTTGTTTTGCAGTATCGCCGCTATGAGCTGCCTGGGTCTGGATCCGTATTTCGGAATCAGGGTCTAGATGTTGCAGGCTGCGAAATCAGTAATCCCGTACAACTGAGCCATACCAGCCAGGAATAAAGGCCCAACCAACCTGCGATCCCTCCATTTTCACTTTCCATGTTCGTCATTCCGACAGGACATGCCATTGCTCATCCTGCGATCAAAGGATCAGCCGATTAGTTGTCGATTGAATGATTCTTTAGTATTGCAGTTATTGATTTTCTT
This sequence comes from uncultured Citrobacter sp., assembly GCA_964395095.1. Taxonomy (GTDB): domain Bacteria; phylum Bacteroidota; class Bacteroidia; order Chitinophagales; family Chitinophagaceae; genus CAYMZZ01. Next base: position 268,982 of record CAYMZZ010000007.1, on the reverse strand, counting down.
TTCTTCGCTTTTTGTTTCGGAAAATATATTTCTTCGAAACTGAGAACAGTTTGCTCGTCTATTCTCCGAAAAAATTTTGATGCCCGAACACCCTGTAAATCGGCGAATCCACAGGCCTCCATCATTTCTTTTGTTGCTTTTATGGTATTCAAATGAAAGTTGAATACTCTTACTCCTTTATCGGCCGGATCAAGTCCCTTGTACAGTGCCGGATTTTGGGTAGCTACCCCTACCGGGCACTTACCGCTGTCGCATATCAGCGCCTGGATACATCCCAGGGCGAACATCATACCCCGCGCACTATAGCAGGCAGAAGCGCCTAAGGAGAGTGCCTTGAGCACATCGAAGCCGGTAATGATCTTTCCCGCAGCAATTATTTTAATTTGCCGTGAAAGGCTCAATTCATCCAACGTTTGCCTAACAAAAGCCAATGCTTCGTATAAAGGCATTCCCAGATGGTCGGTGAACTCCAGCGGAGCTGCGCCCGTTCCGCCCTCTCCGCCATCTACCGATATAAAATCAGGAATGTAGCGGGTTGATTTGATAGCTTCACAGATATCAATAAACTCCTGCCTGTCACCAATGCAAATCTTGAATCCAACGGGTTTTCCATCCGACAGGTCCCGAAGACGTTGGAGGAACTGCACCAAACCTTCAGGACTGTCGAACTCGGCATGGCTTGCCGGAGAATAGATGGTTGTTCCCCGTTTTACCTGCCGAATCTCCGCTATTTCCGCTGTATTCTTTGAAGCAGGCAAAATTCCGCCATGTCCGGGCTTTGCGCCCTGGGACAACTTCAACTCAATCATTTTTACCTGTGGGCGTAATGCGTTCGCACGAAATGCAATTGGGTTGAATCTGCCATCTTCGCTTCGGCAACCAAAATAACCTGTCCCTATTTGCCAAATCAGGTCACCACCTTTTAGATGGTACTCACTGATACCACCTTCACCTGTATTATGCGCAAAACCACCAAGTTTTGCTCCTTCATTTAAAGCGGAAATGGCCGTTTTACTTAACGCTCCGTAGCTCATCGCGGCAATATTATAGATACTTGCATGATAAGGCTGCTTACATAAATGATTTCCAATCCACACGCGCAAGTCGATTTCATTCAAACTCGTTGGATAAACTGAATGGGCCGCCCATTCGAAACCGGGGGCATTCGGATTGGTTTGCATACCAAAGGCAACAGTTTGCCTTTCGTTTTTTGCTCGTTGATAAACGATTGATCGTTGCCGCCGGTTGAAAGGCTTTCCATCGAGGTCAGATTCAAAAAAATACTGCCGGATTTCGGGTCGGATCGATTCAAAAAAATAACGTAAGTAGCCAACTACAGGGAAGTTCCTTAAAATAGCATGCTTTCTCTGCAGGATATTTACAACAGCGAGCGCCAGTAAAGGCAAGGTGATAATTAACACAAGATACCATCTTTCATTTCCAATGAACGCTTGCCTTATTACTGTTACGTTTATTAGTACAATAAGCAGAATGATCATTCCACTTATCGGAACCTTCATTTTATTACGCATGATAATTCCTCCTTTTAGGCATTCGATATATGTGACCCAAGAAAATTGAACCAATGCCAAAATGTTTCAACTTTTTTTATACTGTAAATGAAAAAGTGCATAACAGCCTAACCGACGACACAACCATTGAAGCCTGATTGCTTAGATAGAATATAAAAGAATAGAAAGGCCCCTTCCCTTTCCAGAACTGAGCTGATGAAATTATCTTCAACCGCTAGATTCCTTCAAGGACAGCCTTTTTCAAAATGCCCTATACAATGGAAGTAATCCGGACCCCAGCCCATCAGTACAATGAGACCGGGGACTAATTATGAAAGTCCTTACAAGTGGGGAAAAAATCCAATTCGCAACTGCATTGCGAGATCGTGCAGGTCAACAGAAACCTCAAGCGTGAAGCTTGTTTGAAGTGTAGGTGGTTACTATGGTTTCCAGTACCTGGCATGGAGCAAAGTTAAGCTTTATATACGATGATATAAAGTGATATCATATGGGTAATATGTTAAAGATAATATTCGGGATTGCCCTTTTTACCTTTTCTTCTTTCGGGTTATCCCGTAAAAATCATACTACTTCATTTTTAATCGCCTGCAAATTCTGAATGGCGTATGCCTAAAAAAACACCTGTAAGGTCTTATACACCTGTAAGGTCTTAAAGACCTTACAGGTGTTACACAAAAAAAAGCAATAGCGAAGCCATTGCTTTTAGTGTGGAGGATACCGGAGTCGAACCGGTGACCTCTTGCATGCCATGCAAGCGCTCTAGCCAACTGAGCTAATCCCCCATTCCGTGAAACGGGTGGCAAAAATAGTGTTTTTCGCAATTGGAAAAGCAATCAGGCCTGATTTTTCTCTTCGGCCAGGGGCTGGTCGGTTTGGCCGTTTTGATGGGCCTTATCTGAACCTTTATTGAGCCATTCGGCGAGTTTGGCCAGGAGTACATCCTTGTATTCGGCGAGAAAATGGGAGGAGAAATTTTTGGTGAGATAGGGAATGGCGATCCGCGTAAGCCAGCCGGCTCGGGCCAGCAGGCCTTTTTTCAGCACCAGGTCGATCAGCATATCCGAAAGGCCGGTGAGGAGGGGATTGCTCGCGTCGCGGGTGCTGAGTTTGCTCACAAAATGTACTGCCTTTTGCATGGGCGCAAATTCCTGCTTCAATTCGTCGATATCATGACGGATCAATTCCTTCTGCGCTTTGAGCAGGGCTTCGAGGCGGCGTTTTTCCAGCCGCAGGTCTTCGTATGTGTTAATCCTGCTGCTCATACACTTTGCGGATGATGGTATTACGGATGCGGGGCAGCAAAACGCGGTGGCGGATCAGCCAGAGCAGGCCCAGCAATAATAAAAAAAAGGCAGCCCCCAGGAGAAACCCTCCTATGCGGCTGCCTATGAGGTCGCCGAGCCACCAGCTCAGGGCCAGGCCCAGAAAAAACAGGATCAGCAAACCGAATACGCCTGAAAGCACCATCACCACGGTTATGGATGCCACATTGCTGGCCTTCTCGGTCACGTTTACCACGGCCAGTTTATAATAGGTTTCGGCCATGTCTTCGGCATGGTCGAGCAGGTCGGCAGTTTTTTCCCTTAATTCATCCATGGCGCTTGCAATTTGGTTGCGGTTGGCTGATCCCGCCCGGGCGGCGGCTCTTTAAAGTTAAGCCAAAGATTCTTTCAGCTTATTCACTCTTTCTTCCGCGGCTGCTTTGGCATGACGGCCCTTCTCTTTCACTTCATCCACCATCTCTTCGGCTTCGGCCTTACCCCTGTGCCAGAGATGGCCCAGGTTGTCGGCCCAGTCACCGGCGGTCTTCCTGATTTTCTTGCGCATATCCTTACCTTTTTCAGGCGCGATCAACATTCCAATAACGACCCCGGCAGCGGCTGCCCCCAGAATCCCCAATAATACTTTGTTACGACTAGTCATACTCTTTGGTTTTAAGCGTTAAGGAATCTGTTATCGCTTAAAGAGTCTAAAAAACCATACCAAAAAAAAATTAAGGGAGGACTCGCGTCCTCCCTTATCCTTTATGGGGATTATTCTCCCCAAATTTCATCTTGCTTATTCAACCATCGTTTTACCTGGTCGGTGGTTACCGATTTAGGTCTTTCGATGGGGAAGCCGAGCGCGCGCGCCCAGCAAAGGTTGGCCAGCACGCCGAGGGCGCGGCTCACCCCAAACATCACGGTGTAGTATTCATATTCCTTCATGCCGAAATGTACCAGCAATGCGCCGGAATGTGCATCCACATTGGGCCAGGGATTCTTGACCTTGCCCAGCGCCTGAAGGATGCCGGGAACAACATCATATACATTCCATACGGTCTGCACCAGCGGATCATCAGGCATGTGTTTCTTCCCAAATTCCATCTGCGCGGTGAAGCGGGGATCGGTTTTGCGCAATACCGCATGTCCATATCCCGGCACCACTTTTCCTTCCGCCAGCGTTTTTTCCACGTATTCTTTTATCTGTGCCTGCGTGGGCCGGTCAGTTTTTAACTCTTCCTGCATTTCAAAAATCCACTTCACCACTTCCTGGTTGGCCAGGCCATGCAGGGGGCCAGCCAGCCCGTTCATGCCCGCGGCAAAGCTCAGGTAGGGATCACTAAGGGCTGAGCCTACCAGGTGTGTTGTATGCGCCGACACATTACCGCCTTCATGATCGGCATGTATGGTCATATACAGACGCATCAATTCCTGGAACTTGGGATCTTCAAAACCGAGCATGTGCGCGAAATTGCCCGACCAGTCGAGCAGGCCATTCGGCTGTATATGATCGCCACCCTTGTAGCGACGGCGATATACATAGGCCGCAATGCGGGGGAGGCGGGCGATCAGGTCCATGGAATCATCAAAGGCCGCTTCCCAATAATCTTTTTTGTTCATGCCAGCCGCGTATTTGCGGGCAAACTGGCTTTCGGTTTGCAGTGCCATCACGCCCACTACAAACTGCGTCATGGGATGCGCATTGAGTGGCAGGGCATCAATGGTGTGAAAAACATGGGTGGGCACATGGCTGCGACGCTGCCATACCGAAGTGAGGTGTTGCACATCCTCCTCACTGGGCAGGTCGCCAATCAGCATCAGGTAAAATAAACCTTCGGGAAGGGGCTCGCTGCCACCGGGAGCCTTGGGCAGTTTTTCCCGGAGCTCGGGAATGGAATAGCCACGAAACCGGATGCCTTCCTGCGCGTCGAGCAGGGAGGTTTCACTCACCAGCCCCGTAATGCCCCGCATACCCTGATAGATCTGCGATAGCTGCACGGTACCGATTTCCCTATTACCATGTTCTTTTAATAAATCTTTAATCTCTGCCGCCATCTGGTCGGCTTTGGCCTTGAACCGGTCTTTGAGTATTCCCATGACAAGTGGTTTATTAAAAATCAGATGCTGAGTGCAAGCCGTAAAGTTAACTAATGCACGTTGGCAGAACAAATTAAGTGGGGGGAAAGTTCGGGAGACGTTTTACGTTGTACGTTTTACGTAGTACGTTTTACGTAGTACGTTATACGAGGGGTTTAGGGTTTAAGGTTTAGGGTTTAAAGTTTAAGGTTGAAAAAATGAATTATATGGTTTTATGATCCTGCGAAATGATAGTTCACTATACTTTACACCTTAAACTTTAAACCCTGAACCTTAAACCCCTCGTACAACGTACTACTCATTTCGGCGTTTTCCTATACAATCGCCAGGCCACTATGGAAAATGCCAGATTGGGTATCCAGGCGGCGAGCAGGGGCGGTAGATTGCCTTTGGTGGCGAATACGGTGGAAAAGCGGTCGGATAGAATAAACAGCGCCGCGATAATAATGCCGAGGGCGAGGTGCATACCGCTGCCGCCACGGGTTCTGCGGCTGGCGATAACGGCGCCTATTAGCGTTAACAACAACACGGCCGCCGGTGTGGCGGTACGCCGGTATCGCTCTACCTGCAGGGCACTCAAACCTTCGCGGCCCCTGAGTTTTTCGCGGGCGATAAAGTCTTTCAATTCGGGTGTGGTGAGCTTGTCTTTGAGATAATCATCTTTAATCAGCTCATCGGGCCGCAAAGCCATCTTAAACCGGAAAGTATCGTGCACGGCCGTACGCTCACCCATACTGTCCACAAATCGTTCAACCGCCCGAAGCAGCATCCATCCTTCCCTGTCGGCCTCCCAGCGAAGGCTGTTGGAGCGCAGGTTATAAATCACCTGGTCGCCGCGCATTTTCTCCATGAAAAACTTGCCGGCGGTTTTGGATGCCGTATCAAAATTCTTGATGCCGATATAGGTGTTGCTGTCGACCCGCTGATAAAAACACTGGTAACAGCCAAACTCCCCCGTTGACCGGAGACCACTGTTGGGGTCCACATAATTGGATTGAAAATCGCTACGGATTTCGTTGGCACGGGGAATCAGGTAGCGGTTGCCCAGCCAAAGAATGAAAGCCAGAAAAGTACCGCCCAGTATATAGGGCCGCAGCATCCGGTTGAAGCTGGTGCCACTGGCCAGGATGGCGATGATTTCTGAACGAACCGCCATCTTGCTGGTAAAAAAAATGACGGCAATAAATACAAATAACGGAAAGAGCAAACCCCAGATATGGGGTACAAACCCAAAATAGTAACGTGTAATAATTTCCCAACTGCTCAGCCCCGACTTCACAAAATCATCTGCCTTTTCGCTGCTGTCAACCGCCACGGCCACCACGGTAAACAACATCATGCAGAAGAAAAAAGTGACCAGCAGTTTTTTCAGAATATACCAATCCAGTTTGCCCATTCGAATAAATTTCCCTTCGGTCGCCCTTGCAGGCGAACCGGCATGCGAAGTAAGTGAATTCCCCGGGAATAAAGGGTTAAAATTCACCTGGCATCAGAACCAGCGACGCATAAAGTCCCAGGCGTTTTGGTGAAAGATGCGATGCACCAGTTCATCGGCCCCGATTTGATTAAAGGATTGCTGCAAGCGCTGCGGAGCTTTATCACGAAAATAATTATAGGCATGCCTTTCCAGGTATCCCGCCAGCTCATCGTACTGCTCGGCGGTCCAAAATCCGTTCAGGGGATCCACGAGGCCGTCGTAGTCGGAACCGATGGCCATGTGCCCCCAGGCAAAAAGCCCGTTCTTATCCAGCAGTTCCCCGATATATTGCACCTGCTTCCACAGCAGCTCGCTGCGGTAATGCATGATTTTGTGCCGGAACAGGGAGTTCTTCACTTTGCGCAGCGCCGCATCGTTGGCCAATCGGCGCTCATCGAGCTGCAAGCCCAGTATGCCCTCGCTACGCACCATCTCCAGCAATTCCTCATCGTAAAAATTGATGCCATTATGATCTTTCCATTCACCATCCCCTCCCCTTTCATCTTCCGTGGGTACAATAAAAGCATTACCCAATTCCGGAAAATCGGATACCGTGGCCCCCATACGGGGCAGGCCATTGGCCACCCCGTGGCTAATGATGATGGGTATGGATGACTGATACCTGCTTTTGCGCCATTGCAGGAACTGTTGCCGCGCCAATGGGCTCATGTGTTTTACATCGATATGTATACGGCGGCCGGTACTATTGTCGAGAAGAACATCGAGCACCTGTTCACCCAAGGGTGTAAAACCACTGTTGATCCCTTCTTCCTGGTTGGTGAGCTGGCCAATTTGCCGGCGCAGGCTGCGGGCATGACCACAGAGTTCGTTGTAGAAATGGTGGGCAAAAGTTACAAACCAGGGCGCATGATCCATTTGCTTCAGCGCTCGCGCGTTGCTGAGCACGGTGGCGGGATCACAGGGTTGCTCCAGTCCGCAATTCAGCACATGCAAACCCTCAATAGTGGGAAGGATGCAAAGCCTGACAGGATTAGATGATTTTGTTCCCGAATCATCTGCCTCGTTGGCCTGCATGGTCGCCTGCAACTCGGCAAAATTGCGGGGGATATGGTAGCTGTACCAATGCCCGTCTATTTTTACCGGATGATTCATGCCATCTTCCAGGAAAGCCATCTCATAGCCAAAGTCTTTCCAATAATCCTGCATGGCTTCAATGGCATTAATGCGTGGTTTACCGAATTCAGTCACAAAATCATCCACCAGGTCGGTAATGGCGCTGGTGCCCAGTTTGTTCCGGAAAAAATACTTCTCCGGTGTGCCCATGCCGAGGCATAGCACCCACAAGCGGCCATAGAGCGAGGCAGTGAGGTTGTTTTGCGAAAATTTGGTGATGCCGACAAAATAGTTCAGCAACTTATCGGTGGGCCTGGGCGGATCGTAATGCCAGAGATTGCTCTTATGTGCGGGCGATTCGCTTTGCCGTTCGGGATGAGGTCCTCCCCGGAAAGAGCGGGCAAATGGCCGGTATTGGGGATGACAATGCAGGTCGATAAAGAATGACGACATAGGAAAGGTTGGTTTTATTTTCCGGAAAATGAAATACCTTGCTTTTTACAACAACCACCTGACCCCAATCCCCGCCCTCGGCTCAGAGCCTGGTACGCAGCCGCTCCACCATTTCCCTCTTCCAGCTCTCAAAGATGCCCTCGCTTATCTTTTTCCGCGCCTCCTTTACCAGCCACAAATAGAAGGCCAGATTATGGATGCTGGCGATGCTGAGACCCAGGATTTCACCCGCCTTCATCAGGTGACGGAGATAGGCTTTGGTATAATAGTGGCTAACCGCACAGTCGATGCCCTCATCAATGGGTGAAAAGTCGAACTCCCATTTTTTATTGTCGATATTGATTACCCCGTTCGATGTAAACAACATCGCGTTGCGCCCATTACGGGTGGGCATTACGCAATCGAACATATCGATACCCATGCCAATACACTCCAGTATATTCCAGGGCGTGCCCACACCCATCAGGTAGCGGGGCTTATCGGCAGGCAGGTGGTCGCAACACCAGTCGCAGATCTCGTACATCACCGGTTCGGGTTCACCCACACTGAGTCCGCCAATGGCATTGCCCGTAGCGTTTTTGGCGGCGATGGTTTCGCAGGAAATTTTCCGCAGGTCCTTAAAGGTTCCGCCCTGCACTATCGGGAAGAGATTCTGGGTATAACCATATTTATCTTCGGTGGCATGAAAGCGGGTCCAGCAGCGATCGAGCCAGCGATGGGTAAGCTCCATCGATTTTTTGGCATAATCAAAATCAGATCCGCCCGGGGGGCATTCATCGAAAGCCATGATGATGTCGCCACCGATAATACGCTGGATATCCATCACGTACTCGGGCGAAAACAGGTGTCGGGATCCGTCGATATGCGATTGAAAGGTGACGCCTTCTTCCCTGATCTTCCGGGTGCCGGCCAGGGAAAAAACCTGGTAGCCCCCACTGTCGGTAAGGATGGGTTTTTGCCAGCCATTGAAGCGATGCAGGCCGCCCGCCGCTTCCAGCACCTGCAGACCGGGCCGCAGGTAGAGATGATAAGTATTGCCCAGGATGATCTCTGCCTTCACGTCCTGTACCAGTTGCTGCTGGGTTACCGCTTTCACACTACCCACTGTGCCCACGGGCATGAAGATGGGTGTTTCTATTTCACCATGATCGGTCCATATTCTTCCGGCACGGGCTTTGGAATCCCGGTCGCGCTGTTCCAGGCTAAATCGTAATGCGGCCATAGGCGGCGAAGATAAGACGGAAACGCTACAGCGAAATCCAGAAGCTGACGCAGACTCCCATAAGATTTCACGCGTGACGGGGAACCTTTTCTTTCTTCTGCACTGAAATATTTTGCCGATAATGCGCTATTTGCGCTTCCAAAATAATTAGTTGAATTGGTCAAATCTTTCCCCTATAAATTTTCCCGTTGGGGTATGTTATTTTGTAAATAACTTTCATTAGAAAGTATTTGCAAATGGGGTAATTGCTTACCACTTACTTTGACTGGTAGAGGGGTTGCACGATCATACAAATTTACCAATAATGGGAGTTGACTGACCATTCAACAGCTTCCCCAAATTTATACAATTGATTTACCTTATCTTTCATTTACAAAAACCAAAACCATGCGCTACCTTTTTTTATTGCTCACCCTGTTTATGCTTTCAACCCGGATGGAAGCCCAACGCAAAGGGTCAAAGCCTGTTGCCGACAAGCGAATTGCCGGACTTGATACAGCCCTGCAGAAATTGTTGGGCGACTGGCATGCGGCAGGTTTTGCTGTGGCGGTAGTGGAAAAAGACAAGCTCGTGTACAGCCGTGGATTTGGTTATCGCGATTGGGAAAACAAAAAACCCGTCACCACCAATACACTCTTCGCCATCGGCAGCAGCACCAAGGCTTTTACCAGCGCGCTGGTAGGTTTGCTCGACAAGCAGGGTACCCTGAAGCTGGATGATGCGGTGACCAAACACCTGCACAAGCTTCGGTTTTACAACGACGAAATGAATGCGCAGGTTACCATCCGCGACATGATGAGCCACCGGACCGGTTTGCCCCGGCACGACTACAGTTGGTATCTTTTTCAGTCGGAATCGCGCGACAGCCTGATGCAAAGAATACAATACCAGGAACCGAGCGCGGGCTTGCGGGAACGTTGGCAGTACAACAACTTTATGTTTCTGCTGCAAGGCATGCTCGCCGAAAAATATTCGAGCAAGAGCTGGGAAACGAATATTCGGGAAAAATTCTTCGGCCCCCTGGAGATGAAGCGCAGTGTGACGTCGATAAAAGAAATGGAAAAAGACGAGGATGCGGCAAAAGGCTATATAGTGAAGAATGACAGCATCATCAAGCATACCGACTATTATCCTATCAACGCGATGGGGCCTGCGGGCAGCATCAACAGCAGTGTGGATGAGATAGCCAATTGGGTGATTACCTGGATACAGGGCGGAAAGTTTAAAGGCCGGGAAATATTACCGGCATCCTATGTGCAGCAGGCCATGAGCTCGCAGATGGTGGTGAGCGGCGGCTTGCCCGGCAATCCCAACCCCGATTTGCACATGAGCAATTATGGACTGGGCTGGTTTCTCTCCTCCTACCGCGGGCATTACCGGGTAGAGCATGGCGGCAATATCGATGGGTTTTCGGCCAATGTAGCTTTCTTTCCCTCCGATAGTATTGGCATCATTGTATTGACCAACCAAAACGGATCGAATATACCCAATATCGCGCGCAACATCATTGCCGACCGGATGCTGCGCCTGCCCTATATCAACTGGAACGCGCAAATCCTGAAAACTACGAAGGAAGCGCAAGCCAAGCAAAAGGAGGCGCAGGCTACTGCAAAATCGAATCGCAAGGAAGGAACAAAACCCTCGCACCCCCTTAGCGAATATGAAGGCATTTATGAGCATCCCGGCTATGGCAGCCTCGAGGTTTACCTCGACAAAGACAGCCTGCTCGGCCGCGCGGGAAAGGAAAAGATCTACCTGCGTCATTACCATTATGATGTTTTCGACATCAAGGGATACGATGATGTGGATGGACTGGATACCAGCGCCCAGGCCGGTGGTCCACGCATCATATTCCAGGGCGATGAATCAGGACGGATTGCCCTGGCGCAATTGCAACTGGAGCCCTCACTGGAACCGCTTGCATTTAAGTGGAAGCCCCGTAGCAAGCCCCTGGATGCGGAGGCTTTAAAGGAGTACACGGGCGACTATGATTTAGGCGGCATGGTCGTAAAGGTTTATGTGAAAAATGAAACCCTTTTTGTGCTGGTGCCGGGCCAACCCGATTATGAATGTGCCTATATGGGCAATGATCAGTTTAATCTGAAAATTCTGAGTGGGTATAGCGTGAAGTTTATCCGGAATGATAATAAGGCCATCAAGGAAGTACAGTTCATACAGCCAAACGGTATCTTTACAGCCACCAAAAAGAAAAAGGAAAATGGGGATTGATATTCGCAGAGCGCGGCGCGAGGATTGCGCGCGGCTCATGGAACTGGTGCAGGAGCTGGCGGAATATGAAAAAGCGCCGAATGAAGTGACGGTGGATTTTGATCATTTTGTGGAAAGCGGCTTTGGGCCTCATCCCGTTTGGTGGGCCTGGGTGGCCGAAGTGGAGGGAAGGATCGAAGGTTTTGCCCTATACTATATCCGCTATTCTACCTGGAAGGGTCAGCGGCTCTACCTGGAAGACCTGATCGTAACAAAAGCGATGCGGGGGAAAGGGCTGGGTAAGCTCTTATTTGAAAAGCTGATTGAAGAAACCCGCGAGAAAAATTTCAGTGGCATGGTATGGCAGGTGCTCGACTGGAATGAGCCGGCTATCGACTTCTATAAAAAATACGGAGCGAAGCTGGATGGGGAATGGGTGAATTGCTCCATAGAAATTACTTCTTAAAACAAATCCCGGCTTTGCCGGGATTTGTTTTAAGAAGTAAGTATGTGGTGAATAGGTTGAGCGTTGGCCTTAGGCGATGCCGTTCACTTCCATGGTCTTGTCGATTTTCAGGACCAGTCCCTGCAATACTTTGCCGGGTCCGCATTCGGTGAATTTGGAAGCCCCGTCGCCGATCATGGCCTGCACGGATTGTGTCCACTTCACCGCGCCGGTAAGTTGGGAGATAAGGTTTTGTTTGATTTCATCTTTATCGAAGATGGCTTTGGCCGCCACATTCTGGTAAACCGCGCAGGTGGGCGTATGAAAGGTCGTTTTTTCAATAGCTGCCTGCAGTTCGGCACGTGCCGGCTCCATCAGGGGCGAATGAAAGGCGCCACCCACGGGCAATACCAGCGCACGCTTGGCACCGGCCGCTTTCATTCTTTCATTGGCTATTTCAATTCCTTTTACGGAGCCGCTGATAACAAGCTGGCCGGGACAGTTGTAGTTGGCGGGAACAACCACTTCGCCGGTTTCTTCCTGTACCTGCTTACAAATTTCTTCCACTTTTTCGTCGGCCAGAGCCAGCACAGCAGCCATGGTAGACGGTTGCAGATCGCAGGCTTTTTGCATGGCCCGTGCCCGCAACATCACCAGTTCAAGTGCGCTTTCAAAGCTAAGGGTGCCATTGGCCACCAGTGCAGAGAATTCGCCCAGCGAATGACCGGCTACCATATCGGGTTTGGCGGCATCAATGGTTCTGAAAGCAATAATGGAATGCAGAAAAACAGCGGGCTGTGTAACATCCGTTTTCCTCAGGTCCTCTTCGCTGCCGGTAAACATGATCTCCGAGATCCGGAATCCAAGCACGTCGTTGGCCTGTTCAAAAAGCTTTCTCGCAAATGCGCTGTTGTCATAATGATCCTTTCCCATGCCGGGATACTGCGATCCCTGTCCGGGAAATACAAACGCGTGTTTCATGATAAGGGGTGCTTAGGGGACAAAAATGCCACAAAGCCATCAACCGGCAAAATAAATATCGAATCCTATCGGCGGCTGAGATCGGAAGAAATCAATTTTAGAAATTCGCTGCGCGTGGAATTTTTCTGAAACTCGCCATCAAAGGCCGATGTGGTGGTTTCGGAATTCTGTTTTTGCACGCCACGCATCATCATGCAGAGGTGTTGCGCTTCTATTACCACAGCCACCCCCAGCGGATTCAGCGTTTCGCGGATGGCTTCCATGATCTGAACCGTGAGTCGCTCCTGCACTTGCAGGCGGCGCGCATAGGCATCCACCACACGAGCCACTTTGCTTAGCCCGGTAATCCATCCGTTGGGGATATAAGCCACATGGGCTTTTCCAAAAAATGGCAGCATGTGATGCTCGCACATACTATACAATTCAATATCCTTTACAACAATCATTTCACTCACTTCTTCGTGAAACTTGGCCGAATTGAGAATGGCGCGTGCGTCTACCTGGTAACCCTGCGTAAGGTATTGCATGGCTTTGGCGAGGCGCTCCGGTGTTTTTTTCAAGCCTTCCCTTTCAGGATCCTCACCCAGATGCTTCAATACATCCGTATAATTCGTGATCAGGCCCGATGTGGTTTGCTCGTCGTAATGTTCCTGTTTTTTGTAAGCCATATTCCGGATTTAGGAAAGTAAGTTAATTTTTTTGCGCCATTCACTCAGGCGGGATATTCGACAAAATTGCGGGGTGTTTCGTACAATCGTATCTGCAGGTCTTTGTCGCTATCGATATGGATTCGCAATAAATCATATATCACTCGGGCGATATTTTCTGCCGTAGGATTCAGGTTACGAAACTCTTCTGTATCCAAATTCAAATTCTTATGATCGAAGCGGCTGTGTATTTCGCGGCGTACCAGTTCCGAAAGTTCCTTGGCATCCATCACATAGCCCGTGTCGGGATGCGGATAACCCGTCACTTTCACTTCCAGCTCATAGTTATGCCCATGATAATTGGGTAATGCGCATTTTCCAAATACCCGCGCATTCATCGCATCGTCCCAGGCCGGATTGAAGAGGCGGTGGGCGGAATTGAAATGCTCGCGGCGGAATATGGAAGTTTTATGGGGCAAGTTTGGAGAGAAGTTTTAAGTTTTAAGTTGTAGGTTGTAAGTAATGGTTTGTGAATGTCGTTTTATTTGATAATTCGTTTTTTAATTAAATCGCAGGCCCTTTCTCGTGTCGGAAATATCATACAATGATCGACCCTTGCAAGCAACAGCCAATAACCTGTTTTGTTCATCTAAAGGCAATTTAATTCATAACCGTTGCCCCGCACTTTCTTAATGCCTCTTATCTGCGTACATCTGCGGAAAAATCTGCGAAAATCTGCGGGGAATACTTCAGCACTCTAAACATCTTCAGCGTTCAGGAGAGTTTCCCGCAGATTTTCGCAGATTTTTCCGCAGATTAGCGCAGATTTTTTAACGCAAATACTACCCACCAACTACTCCAATATACTTCCTGCTTACAACTTAAAACTTACAACTTAAAACTCCTCTCCAAAGTACTCCACATAAATCCTCGGCGTTTCGTATAATTTAATACAATGCAATTGCAGCGATTCCGGCAAATGGGGTTTTAATTGTTCCCAGATGGCTATGGCGAGGTTTTCGGTACTGCACATTTTACCGCGCATGAAGTCTACATCGAGGTTGAGGTTGCGATGATCGAGTTTTTCGATGATATGCTCTTTAATGATCGTGCTCAGCCTTTTCACGTCGAAAACAAAGCCGGTGCCGGGATCGGGCCGGCCCTTTACGGTTACCAGCAGTTCGTAGTTATGGCCATGCCAGTTTTCATTGGCACATTTGCCAAAAACCGCTTCATTCTGCTCCGGGCTCCAGTTGGGGTTATAGAGTTTATGTGCCGCGTTAAAGTGTTCGCTTCTTGTGAGGTAAACCATAGTGCATGAAATGGCCGCAAAGTTACAATTTGCTTGCGAATGACGCGGTTTGCGGATATTTGCAGTATGCGCATTTTGCTAATCGCCGCCACCCGGGCCGAACTGGCACCTACGCTATCCTGGCTCAAAGAGCATGATAACCAGGTGGGTGGACACCTGGTATTTACCGGCATCACGGGTATAGGCTCGCTGATGACCGGCTGGTGGCTGGGCCGTTACCTGTCCGAAATTCATCCGCAGGTAGTGATTCAGGCAGGTGTGGCCGGTAGCTTCCTGCCGTCATGGAGCGCGGGCCAGGCGATGGCGATTGAAAAAGATGGCATGGGCGACCTGGGTGCCTGGGAAGGCGATGCCTTCCGGACTATCTATCAACTGGGCCTGCAGTCTGAAAGCCAGCCCCCCTTCCAGGATGGATGGCTGCCGAACCCCTATTCGCGCTTGCTAAAAGAATCCGGGCTTCCCCTGGCCAGCGCCGTTACCGTAAACGAAGCCAGCACGGCGGAAAGAGATATTCGCCGTTTCCGGGAAGCCGGCTGCATGCTCGAATCGATGGAGGGCGCTGCCCTGCATTACGCCTGCCGGCAATCGGGTATCCCCTTTATCCAGATCCGGACCATCAGCAACAGTGTTGGCGTGCGCGACAAGCAGCAATGGCAGTTGGGCCCGGCCATCGAAACCCTCCAACAATACCTGCGGCATTGGCTGCCCACCCTAAAATCTGAATGGCTATGAAACTGACCCTTGGCTTTAGCCCCTGCCCCAACGATACTTTCATTTTCGATGCGCTGGCTTCGGGGAAAATTGATGGCGGCGATCTGCAGTTTGACCTGGTGCTGGAAGATGTGCAGACCCTGAACGAATGGGCCCTCGAAGGCAGGCTCGACATCACAAAGCTCAGCTTCCCCGCATTATTTCAAAGTCCGCATTACCGCTTGCTTTCTGCCGGTGCCGCCCTGGGCCGCGGCGTGGGCCCCTTGCTGGTAAGTGCCAAACCGATGGATGGTGAAATTGTTGCCGACGACATGATTGTTGCGCTGCCCGGAGCCAATACCACGGCCAACCTGCTTTTTCAGATTGCCTTTCCCAGCGTCAGTCACCGGCGGCAGATGCTGTTTTCCGATATAGAAAACGCCGTTTTGAAAGGCGATGCCGACCTGGGTGTGCTGATTCATGAAAACCGCTTCACCTATGCGGAAAGGGGCCTGCACCTGGTATGCGACCTGGGCAGCATCTGGGAGCAACTTATGGCTGTACCCATACCACTGGGTGCTATCGCCATCCGGAAAGAATTTTCGGAAGATATTGTTAACAACATTACCCGACTGATCCGGGAGAGCCTTGCGCATGCCTGGAAAAATTATCCCCAGCTTTCTCCCTTCGTGCGTGAAAACGCGCAGGAAATGAGCGAAGAGGTGATGCGAAAGCATATCAATCTCTATGTAAACGACTACAGTGTTGATCTGGGCGATGACGGCATGCGGGCGGTGGAAAGGCTAAGGACAGCGTACCAACGTCAAACCACTGGCTGAGAAAGCTGGATTTTATTCCGCCACCGGCACCACTTTGCCCGATTTATTCTTACGAACTTTCTCAGGCACCATAGCCAGGATCTCATCACGTAGCTTGTCGATCAATCTTTCCTTCACGAGGTTGCGGTGTACCACGAGGCTCACTTCGCGCATGGGCGCGGGCTTGCGAAAATGGCGGATCAGTTGCTGCTGACGCGCAGGCATATCGAGGGTAGCCAGTTCGGGAATGATGGTGATGCCATCGTTGATCTCCACCATACGCCGAAGGGTTTCAATGCTGCCCGCTTCATAATCAAAATGGCTGCTTTCGCGGCTCATCTTTTTCAACTCACAAAGATTCACGATCTGCGAGCGGAAACAATGTCCCTCTTCCAGCAACCAGAGCTTGTTGGGGTCAATATCCTGTGGCAGCACATAGGTTTTTTCGAACATTTCGTTCTTGCGCGACACATAGGCCATCAGTTCTTCATAAAATAAAACCTGCTCGGTAATTCCCGGCTCCTGTAAAGGGGTTACCAGTATGCCGGCATCAATTCGGCCTTCGCGCAGGCGCGATACAATCAGCTCGGTCATCATCTCGTGTACTACCAGTCTTACATTGGGATACTTGCGGGTAAAGGGTGGAATGAATAAGGGCAACAGATAGGGCGCCAGAGTGGGAATAATGCCAACCCGCAACTCGCCCACCAACTGGCCCTTGCGCAATTGGGCGGTGTCGAGCAGATTATCGCGCGACTGTATCACGCGCCGCGCCATTTCAATTATTTCCGCGCCCGCTTCGGTAGGTACCACCGGCTGCTTGCTGCGGTCAAATAGTTTCAAACCCAACTCCTCTTCCAGTTTCTGTATCTGCATGCTCAGCGTGGGCTGCGTTACATAACACTGCTCAGCCGCCCGCGCAAAATGCCGCCAGGTATCAACGGCGAGGATGTATTCGAGTTGGATGAAAGTCATGAGGGAAAATTTGGGAATTTGGAAATTTGAGAATTTGGGAAATTTGAGATTTTGTCGATTTGAGATTTTGTCGATTTGCATCTAGGGCAGCAGCCATGCATTTCAACAAATCCCCAAATTCCGAAATTCTCAAATTCTAAAATTGTTCCTTCACTGCTTTCGCATACACTTCCAGGCAGCGCTTTCTCGCCAGTTCGTGTTGCACTATCGGTGCCGGGTAAGTGAGTTCCTGCCATTCGGGAACCCAGCGGCGAATGTAGGAAAGTTGGGGATCAAATTTTTGGGTTTGCAGATAGGGATTGAAGACGCGGAAATAAGGTGCTGCATCGCAGCCACTGCCTGCGGCCCATTGCCAGCCACCATTATTGGCCGCGAGGTCGAAGTCGAGCAGCTTTTTGGCAAAATAGGCTTCGCCCCATCGCCAGTCGATCAATAAATGCTTGGTGAGAAAGGATGCCACAATCATCCGCACGCGGTTGTGCATATAGCCAGTGCTGTTGAGTTCGCGCATACCCGCATCCACGATGGGATAGCCCGTGCGACCCTCGCACCAGGCTTTGAATTCGGCTTCATTATTCCGCCATTGTATTTTATCGTAGGCCGGCTTAAACGCATGCCCTACCACTTGCGGAAAATGCCAGAGGATCATGTGGTAGAAATCGCGCCAGATCAATTCGTTCAAATAGGTTTCGCTGAGTGCTGCCGTTTCGCGGGCCAGTTGCCGGATGCTGATGGTTCCAAAGCGAAGGTGTACACTGAGACGGCTGGTACCTGCAATGCCGGGCAGGTCGCGGTTTTGCTGATAATGCCGGATGGTTTCCGGTTTCCAAACCGATTCGGGAAAGCTAAGTCCGCTGGGCTCAAACCCAATATCCTTCAGGGAAGGCAGTTTTCTCTCTGCCTGCCGGTAAAGGTTTTTCAACCAGGATTCGGTGGGATAAGAAGAAAGGTAAAACGCATTCAGCTTCGCCTTCCAACGGCGGCTATAGGGTGTGAAAACGGTATAAGGTTTCCCATCATCTTTCACTACTTCCTCCTTTTCAAAAATCACCTGGTCTTTATAGGTATGCAGGGTTATATTCTTTTGTTGCAGCCAACTACCCATAGCCGCATCGCGGTCGCGGGCATAGGGTTCATAATCATGATTGGTATACACGGCTTTTACCGGGTATTCATGGAGCAGTTCCGCAAAAACCGATTCGGGTGTACCCTGCCGCACATCGAGGGTGGCTCCCCATGCCCCCAATTCTTTCTGCAGTTTTTCCAATTGCCGATGAATAAATTCCACCCTCCCATCGCGCCGATCTTCCAGCTCATCCAGAATATTTCTATCGAAAATAAAAATGGGTTGCACCGGGAAACCGCTTCGCAAAGCGTGGTAGAGACCCGCGTTATCGTGCAGGCGCAAATCGCGGCGAAACCAGAATATGCTAAGGGGTGCTGGCATGCCCTGTCAACAAGCCGGTGTTTAAATTGTTTGCCGCAACTGTTGGTAAAGCCGGGCGCTGATGGACTGGGTATAGAGGCGGTCGCCACATTGCCGCACCCAGCGTATGCCGCGTATGGCATTGCTCAGAAAAATTTCATCCGCCGTTTCGAGGTCTTCGGGCTGCAGGCTCGCTTCTGCTATGGGGAAATGCCGCAATAGCTGCCGTCGAAGGATGCCATCCACCGGGCCTTCGCTCAATGCCGGCGTAATGATCTTTTCATTTTTGATGATAAAGAGATTGGCGATACAGGAATCCACGAGGCGACCCCCGGTATTGAGTAGCAGGGCATCGTTCCAGCGCATGGCTTTGGCATGCCGGGCCGCCAGGCTATAGGCCAGGAAATTATTGGTTTTGTAGCGCGAAAAGGCATCGGCCGCCTTGCGTGCTTCCGGGTAAATACCGATCACCAGCCCGTTTTCATTGAACTGATCCATCGCTTCATCCAGGGGCCAGCATTCGATGGCATAGTGCAGGGTGTCGTCCCCTTCCAGCAAACCACCCTCACCGCGCCAGGCCGTGAGGCGGATCCGGGCCAGCTTTTCCGCCGCATTCTTTTTGATGAGTTGGGCCATTTCATCGAGCAGGCGCTCCTTCTTCAGCAGGGCCGGCACCTGGTAACCCAAAGCCCGGGCCGTGGAAAAAAACCGCTCAAAATGGTCATCGGCCAGCAAAGGCTTTCCCCCTCTCCATTTCATGGTCTCAAAAAATCCATCCCCATAGCGGAAAGATTTGTTGGCAAGCCAGGGGGGAGAGGGGGAATGGAGGGAGCCGTTGATGATAGAGATTGGCATTCGCGGAGTTTTAAGTTGTAAGTTTTAAGTTTTAAGTGATGAGTTATGGGGAGAGTTAAACAAAACTGCGGATATCCAGGGAACTGATTTTTTTGAGATTACAATACTCAAATCTATCATTTCCACCGAAATCCGCAGACTTAAAACTTATTACTTATAACTCAATTCTGCTCCACCAATCCCGCTTTCACCGCATACATCACCAGTCCGGCCATCGACTTGGTGCCGGTTTTGGTTTTGAGTTTATCGCGGATGGCTTCCACGGTGCGGGGGCTCAGCTCCACTATATCGGCGATTTCCTTGGTGCTTTTTTCCTCGCACATCAGTTTGAGGATGGTAATTTCCTTATCGGTGAGCTGCACATCGGCCGGTGCGCTCGATTCGGTAGTGCGCTTGGTGCGCAAACCGCTGAGCAGGGCCTTATTGGTGAGGTCGTTGAAGAAAAAGTCCTGCTCATACACGGTGCGGATGGCATCGTAGATCATTTCGGAGCCCGACTCCTTGGTCAGGTAGGAGTTGGCGCCGATCTCCATCATGCGTGAGATCACGGAATGATCGTTGTGCATGCTGAGCATAATTACTTTCACGTTGGGGTAGAGTTTCTTGATCTCCGGCAGGGTAGCCAGGCCATCCATGATGGGCATGGAGATATCCAGCAAAACCACATCGGGCTGAATATGGCGCAGGAGGTTAAGCAGTTGCATTCCGTTTTCCGCTTCGGCCACCATCTGTATGTCCTTGCGGCTGGAAAGGGAGGTTTTTACGCCGGTACGGAAAAGGGCATGGTCATCGGCAATCGCAACTTTAATTACGGTGTTGGATTCGTGATTTTTCATGGGTCTGATATTGGTATTTGTTTGGTGGACTTACTGTAAATTATCGCCTGCAAATTGGAAAATTCCCGCAACATATACTATAGTACAAGTACTCGAATTCGGCTC
This sequence comes from uncultured Citrobacter sp., assembly GCA_964395095.1. Classification (GTDB taxonomy): domain Bacteria; phylum Bacteroidota; class Bacteroidia; order Chitinophagales; family Chitinophagaceae; genus CAYMZZ01. Next base: position 248,567 of record CAYMZZ010000007.1, on the reverse strand, counting down.
TGTGAAAAATACCTAAGTTTTAACACTTTCGCGTTTGTACGTAAAGGCTATCGAAATTTTACGTATGTGTTAGGCGTTGAGTTTACGATGAATGCGGTAAATACCACAAAATAATAATTGAGTTAATCCCCTCTTGTGGGGGGAACCCCGCCCACCTATTTTTGTTTCAGAAAGTTGATTGCAGCGGATGACTTCGTTTATCCTACTCATCCAATGTCCAAACCGTCCAGAAATTCATTTCCAATACCTTTGAAGACCGCGAACGGACTCCTCCCTCAATCAACTTTTCTTTTTTTTGATATTTCTGATGAGCGCGATTGGCCTGATTAGTGCGCGCCGATTTCAATCCGACTCTTCTCTATAAATTTTTCATTCATAACAGTAACGTTCGAGCCCTCCTTTCCAGGAGGGCTTTCTTTTTGAAGAAACCTACCTAAGCTCCTAACTGATATTCCCTATAATCCAATACCATAAAAACTATTAAATATCCCGGACACCTTCTTCAAGAAAATTGTAACCTAAGGCCAGAGCTTCCTGCTATGCTGGTATTTTATAAAGTCCAGCCCGGCGCAGCTGATTGAAAAACTGATGATGAAGACACCAACAGAAGCAGACATGTATTCGTCGGCTGGATATGGGCTGATAGCGATATGAAGTTGAGAATATATTCGTCTGCCAGCATAGCAGCAAACTCCCTGTTAGCCGGCGTTGTTCTCGCTGTCGCGTGCTGTGTTATTCCCATTTTCTACTACTTTAATTTCAGGGTCAGTATCGAGTAGCTCTTCTTCGGTAATAAACTTAGAAGGAATGCTTTTGTTTGTTCTCGCTTCAAGTTTCTTTATAGTTTCAAACTTCCCAATAATGGTATCACCTTTTCTTGCTCCATCTTTAAGTCTATCCATTGCCTCTTTGTATGACTTATTTGCAGTGTTTAACCCTGTCCCGATTTTATCCATTTCTTCAATAAAAAGTACAAATTTATCATAGAGAAGACCACACTGCTTGAAGATTTCTTCGACATTTTTGACTTGATTTTCCTTTTGCCATATTATTTTCACAACCTTCAATGTCGACACCAATGTTGTTGGAGTTGTTAGAACTATTTTTTTATTTAATGCCCTATTAAATAAGTCTGGATTTTCATTGATTGCAAGTGTAATTGCAGATTCAATGGGCATAAACATGAAAACATAATCTGGTGAATTTATTCCTAACAAAGATTGGTAGTTCTTATCTCCTAAAAAATCAATGTGGTCAGTTATGCTTTTAATATGTTGTTTCAAATATCCTGCTCTTTCTTCTGGCGTTGCAGCATTGTAGTAATTGACATAAGCCGTTAAAGATACCTTGCTGTCAATTATTATATGTTTTCCATTTGGAAGATTTAATATAAAGTCAGGTTTTCTATTTCTTTCTTGTTCTTCGTCTCGGTAGCCTTCTTGGGTCTTGTAATCAATATATTTTTGAAGACCTTCCGATTCCAAAATCAATTTAAGTCTGTCTTCACCCCAATTTCCTTGAACCTTCACATCTGATTTTAGGGCATTTGTCAGCCCTTTTGCATCATCGCTTAATTGAAGTCCCAATTTTTGTAACGATTCAATTTCCTTTTTCAATGTGGTCATGTCCTGAATATCTTCTTTCCGGGTTTCCTCAATTTTATTTTTAAACTGGGATAAATCCGTTTTTAATGGGTCAAGAATAGAATTGAGCTCTTTCTTATTTTCTCCTATGAATGTTTTCTTCTTCTCTTCGAGTACATCATTTGCAAGATTTCTGAATTGTTCTTTCGAAAGGTTGTGTAGCGCCTCAATTTCTTTATTAAATGTTGCAAGTTTTTCATTTAATGCTTCTTCGGCCGAACGAAGTTCCGTTAATTGATTGTTCAACTCAAGTATGGTGTCATTTTTTCCATTTATATCACTTTCAGCATTTACTAACTTAGTACTGATTAATTCAAAGGCCTCCTTTGGGACATATGATTTTGCGACCTCATCTTTTGATAATTTTTGTTTCGACTCTGATGTAAGTCTTAATATCTTTTCTTGATAATTTGTAATTTCAATTTTGTTTGCTTCAATATCTTCGTGCGCACTATCTAAATTTTGTTGAAGTGCCGCAAAAAGCTCTTTGCTTATATAATTATTGGAAAGCTCGTCTTTTGTAGTTCTAGAAGCAATTTCAACGTTAAGTTGCGAATTCGCCGACAGGAGTCTGTCAAACTCAGACTTTAAAACATAGCTCTTTGATAAGAAGGATTTGAAAATAAAATACCCTAAAATACCCCCGACTATAATTCCAATGATAAGAAATAGAATTGTATCCATAGTTGGTTTAATTAATTCATTATATAAACTTCAAAACGACTACAACCTGGCTTTTAAGGTAAGCAGCTTTCGTTTTAAACCAATTTTGGGATTACACTCTAAAGCCTTTTCGAAATATGCGCAGGCCTTTTGCAAATTTTCAGTTTCGAATATCTCACCTAAGTATTTAAAGCCGACCGCTTTTGTGTTTGGTGACGTATCATTGTCATTTACTCCTTTTTCTAGTAGATTAATTAGAGTTTGATTTGGAGCGGTTCCGCTTAATAGCGACAGTGTTTCATAAACAAGCCTATTCCCACTAAGCGAAGCAATATATTTAAATTGATAGCCCTCCCTGTTTATGATGTTTCCTTTCCAGTCTAGAGAAACGTCACCAATGTCTGCGTAATGGAGATTAATTGTCTTTTGATCTTCAGAAATTGAATACTCCTTTGGCCATGCAAAATCGCATTTTTTCTTCCATAGTAGCTCTTGCGTTTTGAGGTCGTAAAAGAATAGATTATTTCCATACTCATTGTCACTATTAACTGTTTGAAATAATGCAAAATTTCCATTTTTGGAAATCGCATTAGTTAGAAGATTTGCTTTTAGTTTCTTTCGTATAACAATATTTCCTTTCTCGTCAAAGCAATACACTATACTTTCAAGATTGTCCGTGAATAGCCAGTCGTTAATTATAAACCATCCATTGTCAGCAACCTTCCCGTCATTTGGCCGCTCTATTTGTCCCATAACCGTGAGTACATTATTTGCAATCAAAAAATAAAAGCCTTTTCCTTCTTTACGATGTCCTCCTATATGTTTGTATGGGTCACCGTCACAAAACGCTAAAATAAATTGTCCGTTATCTGATCTGGTGTATTGACAAAAGATTCTTAAGTCACCTAAAGAAATGATTAGCGAGCTTTCGCTCCTTATTTCCAATGTTGCAGTTTGCGTCGTCATACAATGCCAGTTAACTTATTCCTTTGAACCAAACAGATTCTTGATTTCCCTCAGTAACGACATCAGATTCTTGTCTATCCTTTTGTCTTTAGATTTCCTCAAAAATCCAGAATTCTCGGTAACAAATAACTCCTTTGTGGCAGAAAGCAAGAATTCATCACGCGAACCCTTATCAGAAACAACCCCAAGAATTCTGAGAATTGCTCGAAGTGAGCTGTATTTAGTATTAGCAATGACCATATTGTGCATTAGCGCGTCATAGTGCCTAAGAGTAAACTTTAAAACCATAATTAATATAGTCAAAATGAACGCCTTCACAGCTATTTTTGAAAATACTGAAATATAAAGGAGATGTAGGGCAACTTTTGAATTTACATCTGTAGATGGTCCAATTAAGCAGGTAATATCATCTATGCAAAGGCATAAAATCCAAACTGCAGCAAATAGTACAATGCATAGTGTCAACAAGACAATCCATCTCCATGATCTGGCAGTTCTTAAATAAGTAATCGAGTCATCTTTAAACTCAACGCTATTCTTGAGAATATCTGCATAATTTATGATCTCTCGATAATCTTTGCCAAACTTATCCATACTCACCGTGAAGTTCTCCTTCATCGACTCAACTTCCGTCTTAAGCTGAGAAATCTGCTCTACATCAATCCTAGATTGCTCCAAATAGCTTTTAAGTCTCTCTCTCAATTCCGTAAACTGTCTTGATTCAAAGCTAGACCGCTCGCTGAATTTTTCCAATTGCTCTCTAGTTCTCAAGGAAAGCTCCTCGATTCGAATTCTGTCAGCCTTCAATGCCTCCAAAATCGATTCTGAGTATTTTTGCATTTGGACGGCGATATAATCATTTGCCCATGCTTGAAAATTATTTGCTTCTTGTTCCCGAGCTCCACGGTTATAGATCAAAAAAGGCAGAAACACAGAAGCGGCGCGGTACACTTTCTCAATCAAAGACCGAATATTGCCCGAAGAAACTATGACTCGCCTAGTATTTTCGTCAACGTAACCTGTTATTACATCATCCAAACTCTCAAGAGCGCGTAACAAGTCTGATTCCAAATCCTTACTATTCACTTTCCGAAGAACTTCAGCATCGATCTGCTTAAGTATGCCGTCAATAAGTCGAATTTGTATGTCATGCCCCAATATTCTTTCAACTGCCCGCACAGTATCAATTTCTATAAATCTCTTAATCTGATTCAGCAGTAAATTGCTGTTGTCTGAATTTTCCATAAAATCTAAATAACTTTATAGCAACCTGAATTTTGAGAATCAAGAAAAATATTAAAAAGAAAAATTTACTATAAACAGACTAGCGAGATATAACTAAAGCTCAAGCTACTTCGAGCACTTTCTGTAAACATTCAGTATGTCGTTTATCCATTCAAAAAGTAAAAATGCATTATTGACTGATATTCTATTCGTCATTGGTTCAGTACGCGAAGGATTCATTAAATCCCACAAAAAAAATCTTGCTTTTTCATCAAACTTCATTTTGAAAAAACATTCAATTCTTTCTTTTTCTAAATCGAGCAATTCAGGAGAATTCCTAAAGCTCTCTATGATATTCTCGTGGTTGATTACGTTGTGATTCTTTACTTTATTCATAGTGAATAATTTCCACGAATATCACAATACTCAAAATAAGCCGACACAGGAAAAACCCAAACTATTTGTGTTTTTTCCCTTTTGAAATTTTAATTATTTTTCATATGCAAGAATAATTCACAAATATTCCCTTGAGAATGTATTCTTTACATGTTTAGTCACACTGTCTAAACCAAACTCATACAAGAACTTTCTTCTACCGTTTCTCCACTCAAGTTCAATAAAATGTGCCCCCTCTATAAAATCTCCTCTAACATCTACAACACCAATATGATATCTTTTCTGCCCTTTGCCTAAGTTACCCAATAAAATTTCCTTTTTACCAACCGTCACAAAATATAATGAAGATTCGTCCAAGTTTCTCGAATAATATTTTGGATGAGTATGCAAATCGTAAATCACTATTCTTAAATCGTAGATCGGAGTAGCACCATCATTTTGTACAGAAAACCAATACTGACTCAAATACCCAAGGTTGGGCTCTTCGGTAAATGCCACTAAATTAGGTTTATTCTCTCCTCCTGTTTGTTCAAGAAACAATCTATTATTGAGTTCAATTATTTTGTCGTTCGAAGCATTCAGCTTTTCTTGTAATTCTCTAACATGAATCAATGATTTACCAGCATCCCGATATGCCTCTCGTAACTCTTGGTCTAATTTTTTTCTTTCAGATTCCGATTCTTTTGATGCCTTCTCAGCTTTTCTCTTATCTTTCCACTGAAGGACTGCACCAAATCCTGTAATAAGGGAACCAACTATAACCAAAATCATTTGCCAATCTTTAAAAGAGATGTTCATGGTTGAAAGTTTTGATTTTCGGCGCATTCAATTTGTCAGAATCATTACTATTCCCACGAAAGGTTATACAATTTAAATAACCTGTAGAAATGTAGAATGAGACATCTATGAAGGGAAATTACAAATTCTTTTAATATCATTAAAAACAACTCGAGATTTGTCCTAATGTAGGGTTTCCAGAGAGTACAATGCTAATAGATTAGATAGCTTGCGTCCAACTTGCTTCCAAATATCATTATGCCCCACCCCTTCCAGTTCTATCATGCGTACCCGGCCGGGGGCAGCTTCCGCCAGCCTTCGGCCAAAGCGGATGGGGATGATGCGGTCGTCGGTGCCATGAATAATAGTAATGGGCGCATCCACTTCGGGCAGGCGCTCGGCATTGTTGAACTGGTACTTGGCCAGCCAACCCATGGGGTAGATGGGGGCATAGCGCCGCATAAGATCGGGCAGGTTGCTAAAGGGGCTTTGGAGAATGAGCTGCCCACAATCCACACGGCTGGCCAGCCAGGTGGCGGGGCCGCTGCCCAGGCTCTGTCCATAAATGATGATGCTGTCGGCGGCAAAGCGCGCACGCAGCAGCTTAAATACCAGCTCGGCATCCTGCTGCAGAATGGCTTCGCTGCGCGGGCCCGTGCTTTTGCCATAGCCGGGGTAGTCGGGCATCCACACTTCGTAGCCCAGGCGGGTGAGCAGGGGCGCCGCATCGGCATGGTATTCCACATTGCCGGCATTGCCATGAAAATAGAGCACGGCGCCACGCACCGGTGCATCGCTTACGGTGAAGCGGGTGATATGAATGGTTTTGCCCTCCTGCACCGGCACCCTTATTTCCTCATGCGGGTGGGTAATATTCAGGGGCGCCTCACTGGCGATGGCTATGGGCTGAAAGATGAATTTTTCCTGGAATAAATAAATACCCAGCCCGGCCAGCAGGTAGATAATGAGCGCTATAAGCAGGCGGCGCTTCCATTTTTTGTTCAGCGAAATCCATTTCATGTGGCTGCAAGATAGTTATTCCTGCACCAGCATGTCGTACACCTGTACGCGCTGCCAGAGATGGCTGTATTTTTCCACAAAAGCCTGATGGATGGGGTGCACCTGGTAAGCATCCTGGTCGGCCGCGCTTTGGAAATACATGAGCTCCGATACATCGTAGCTGTTGTCGACAACATCGCGCTTTTCGGTGCCGGCGGCGGTGCCTATCAGTAATTGCTGCACTTCAGGAATAGCACCCAGGGTTTTGAGCCCGGCCATGAGGGCGGCTTTGTCGTCGGCATTGCCGGGGCGGCGGAGCCAGAAGAAGACGTGGTGGATGACGAGCATTTTTTGAGTTTTACGTTTTACGTAGTACGTATTACGTTTAAGGTTTAGGGTTTAAAGTTTAAGGTTTTGCGACATAAATTTAGATGAATAATCATCCGAATTTACTGACAAACCTTAAACCTTAAACTTTAAACCCTAAACCCTAAACTTTAAACCCTAAACCCTAAACCCAAACGTATTACTTTCTTCCATTGAAGTATTCACTAATACCACACTGCGTTTTCTGCTGAATTTCCTGCATAATGATGTTTATCACATATTCATCTTCCGGAGGCCACTGTTCTCCCGCGTTGATGAGTTGCTTATCGGCTTCGCTGAGGGCGCGCTCGTCGCCGGTGAAGCTGGCAAACTGGCCTACCCAGTTGTAATCGCCACGATAGATCTCGCTCCATACCCGGCTATTGGTTCGGGTATCGGTGGCCAAAGTCTGTAGCAGGGCAAATGCCTGCATGCGGCGGGTGGTGGTGGTGATCTTTGCTCTTACGGTAATGTATTCTTTGGTCACGGAGTCGGGCTTGTGCACGATTTCGCGGGATACTACCTGCTTTGTTACCTCACGTGTATCGCGGGTATCGCGATAGCGGCCGATCTGCACATCGCTAAAGCGCATTTCCACGGCAAAGTCGGCCCGCACACCGGGCTGGTTCACGCCATAAAAACTGGTGAACTCATCGCGGCGCTGCTGGTTCAGGTAACGCAGCAGGTCGCTATTAAACTGGTTGTAATTGTAGCCCAGGTTGGTAAACTGAAAACCAAAGCGGGTAAGGGGCTGCACAGAAATTTGGGTGATGGCATTGAGGTAGGCATCGTCCATTTTCTGCTTCAGCACCGGATTGCCGGGCTCAAAGGAAAGGGCTCTTTGGTATTCGCCATAGGCTTCGCGGTAGCTGAGTTTGTTTTGCTGCTCCATCAGCCTGTCGCCCCGGCTTTCGCGTGCCGCCGAAGCTTCTTCGCGATAGGTCTGCAATTCCGCAGAATAGTCGGTAGGCTTCACGGCCTGGTAGGCGCTGGGTGAGCGGCGGATGGTTTCAAACAAACCCTGCAGGCTGTTGTACTGCGCCAGTATCTGCTCAAAACGCAGGTCGCTCTGGCTATTGCTGAGGTTGCGGATCTTCGCTTCGTGGTCCTCCACGGCATAGCGATATGCGTCTTTAATGATGGTAATTGACTCGTAATCGCCCGGTTTTTTGGCCAGTTTTCGGGCAGCCTGCTCCACCGCGGCATGATAATTACCCCGGTTATAAGATTTCTCGGCCGACTTGCAGGAACTTAAAACCCACATAATCAGCACAATAAAGTAAAATTGGTGGCGCATAAGTTTTTCATTTATGGATAGGACTGTATAACGTTAGAAGGTTTAAGGAAAGTATTAGGTTTAACGTATTACGTTATACGTTTTACGTTTGGTGTAGGGTTTAGGGTTTAAGGTTTAAAGATTAGGGGTGAAAATTAAGAGTTATAACCTTATAGTCTTTTATGGCAAACTTTAAACCCTAAACTTTAAACTCTAAACCCTAAACCTTAAACCCAAAAACGTACTACGTTTCTCACTCCTCCACCCTCGTCAACTTCAAATTCGTCACGGGCGATACGATCAGGGGGAATTTCTCCACGGTTACATTGGCCACATCGAGCCCAAAGCCCCTTTCTTCGGAAAGGCTGTGCTCCTTGAGCCAGAAATGGAATTTCATGATCACGCGCTCGATGAAGGGGAGCTCATTGTCCTGGCTCAGGTATTTTTCCATCACCATAAACTGAAAATCGCCCACGGTATTGCTGCTGGCCAGGCTTTCGTAGCGGCTGATGATGTTTACTTCCTTATTGGCCACCAGGTCTTCCACCACTTTGCGGAACATGAGGTTGATGCGGGGCTCCATGCGGAAGCCGAGGCGGAAGTCGACCCGGATGATGTCGTTGGGAATAATATGCTCCACTTTGTACTCGCAGGTATAGGGATCATCCATCGTATCTACGTGCACAAACCAGTAGATATCGGCGCGCTTGGGTTTTTTGTTGAGGATGGAATAGATGATCTTATGTTCAATCTCCTTGGGGTTATTGGCGCTGGTGAGGTATACCAGGTGGGTGGCATATTTGGGAACGGCTTTATCGTTGCTCAGTTCCTGAATTTTGGGGATATAATGTTCCATGCGCACAAACTCCACATAGCGGTTCTTGATCTTGCGGGCGCGATACCACACATACATGATCATAAACATGAAGCCGCCCAGGATGAGGGTGATATAACCCCCGTGCATAAACTTGTCGAGCAAAGCAACCATATACACCCCTTCCACCACTATATAGGCGGCCAGGAACAGGTAGATCCAGATGGCTTTTACGCGGTGCAGCACCAGGTAGTTGGCAAACAGGATGGTGGTGGCGATCATTGTTACGATGATGGCGAGGCCATAAGCGGCTTCCATATCGCTGGAGCGCTGGAAATAGAGCACTACGCCCACGCAACCCACATACATCAGCAGGTTGATGGCGGGGATAAAGAGCTGTCCTTTCTCCTCACTGGGGTAGCGGATCTTGAGCTTGGGCCAGAGGTTGAGGCGCATGGCTTCGCTGATGAGGGTAAAGGCGCCCGAGATCATGGCCTGGCTGGCGATGATGGCCGCGGTAGTGGCGATCACCACACCAAAAATGATAAACCACTGGGGCATGAGATCGTAAAAGGCATTGATGCCGAGCTCTGCTTTGGCGGCTTCTGTAACCTCAACCCCCTTACGATGGGAGATCAGGTAGGCACCCTGGCCAAAATAGTTGAGCAGCAGGCAGGTTTTTACATAGATCCACGACATGCGGATATTCTGCCGGCCGCAGTGGCCCAGGTCGCTATACAGCGCTTCGGCACCCGTGGTGCAAAGGAATACCGCACCCAGCAGCCAGAAGCCTTCGGAATAATTAGCCAAAAAGTTGACGGCATAGTAGGGGCTTAGCGCCTTGAAGATGGTAAGATCGTCGAATACATGCACCACTCCGAGCACCGCGAGCATGGTAAACCATACCAGCATCACGGGACCAAACATTTTACCGATAGAAGCCGTACCAAACTGTTGCAGAAAAAAGAAGGCCGACAGAATACAGAGAACGATAATCACGATGGTCTGCGTTTCCATACCCTGCAAACTCGGCAGCTTTTGCAAGCCCTCCACCGCGGAAGTGATAGAGATGGGGGGACAAATAATGCCATCGGCCAGGAGGGCGGCACCACCGATCATGGCGGGCAAAACCAGCCATTTTTTCCGCCGCCTTACGAGGGCATAAAGCGCAAATGTGCCCCCCTCACCCCGGTTATCGGCCCGGAGAATGAGGATTACGTATTTGATGGTGGTTTGAAGGGTCAGGGTCCAGATGATACAACTGAGTGTACCCAGTATCAGGTCTTCGCTAATTACCCGGTTGCCAATAATGGCATTGAATACATAGAGGGGAGATGTACCAATATCACCGTAAATAATTCCTAATGCAATGAGAAGACCGGCGGCCGTGACTTTGTTTGTCGTTGATTTCACTTAGTTGTGGTTATAGGGTCTAATGCCTTTCTGCGTTTTTCCCTGGATAGTGGTTACAAAGGTATAGGCAAATTAACAATACAACGAGCGCGTTGTTAAAAGATTGCGAAGGGATGTGCATATTGCAACCAAATGTCTACCTCTGCCGTTCGTGTAATATGGGTCTTTTCCGCATCAATCTTAAACAAATTGCAACAGGGTTTGGCCCGTTATTGGTAATTTTAATCTGTAAAAAATCAAATCATTATGATTTTGCATAGGCGGCTCTTAATAATGTTGGTCCTGGTACTCTCGGGATTTGTAGCCAGTGCGCAGCGCATCGTGTATTCTGAGCCGGACCGCGAAGACTCACGCAGGCTGAATTTTGAGATCATCGGAAAGATCAATGGCAATTTCCTGATCTATAAAGCCATCCGCAATAAGAACTGGATAGCGATACTCGACAACGATATGAAACAGATCGCCACGGTAGATCAGAATTTTCTGCCTCCCAACGACCGGGTGATCAATGTCGACTTTTTTGCCTATCCCGAATTTGCCTATATGATCTTCCAGTACCGGAAGAAAAATATCATTCACTGCGCCGCCACCAAAATTGATGGAAACGGTAAGCAGATAGGCGACCTGATAGAGTTGGATACCACCCAGGTAAGCTTTGGCGCCGATAACCGGATCTACTCCGTTATTACCAGCGAAGACAAGAGTAAGATCATGATCTTCAAGATCAACAGCAAGAACAAGAAGCGCTACCTCTTCACCAGTATGCTGATGGATCAAAACCTGATGCTGCTGAAAAAAAGCCGGCTTTCGCTGGAGATGCAGGACCGCGACGATATGCTGAATGAATTTCATCTCGACAACGATGGCGACCTGATCTTCAGCAAATTTGAACGGGTAAACCGTGAGTCGATCGACAATGCCTATTTCGTCATCAAATATGCGCAGGCCGATTCCTTCGCCATGCATCCGCTAAAGTCAGACAAATTTTTCTTCGACGAAATCCGGATCAAACCCGATAATTATAACAAACGCTATTTCCTCACTTCTTTCTATTTTAAGCAGAAGAGAGGAAATACAGAAGGATTCTATTTCTATATCTGGGATAAAAAGAATGACACCATTTTCCGTGAAGACACGCTGGAGTTTAGCGATGAACTCCGTCGCGAAGCAAGAGGGAATGCCACGGTAAAAACCGCCTTCAATGATTTTTTTATTCGTAACCTCATTACCCGCCGCGATGGTGGATTTGTGATCGCCAGCGAATCCTACTATACCTCGTCGCGCTTCGGAGGCTGGAACCGCTGGAACTATCTCTATGGCTCGCCCTTTATGATGCGACCGATGGACTATTACTATTACTCGCCCTATTACAGTGGCGTTTGGGGCAACCGCTGGTTCGATAACCAGAATGTGCGCCACCAGGCCGACAATATCGTTATCATGTCGTTTGGCCCGGATGGGCGAAAAGAATGGAGCAGCGTGATTGCCAAAGAGCAGTGGGACGACCAGTCGAGCGACCTCATTTCCTACAATATCATGAATACCGGCGGCGAGATTCATTTTCTGTTCAACAATTTCGAAAGCCGCCGCCAGATACTGACCGATTTCAGTTTGCAGCCCGATGGCAAGATCAATCGTAATCCTACGTTGAAAAACCTCGAGAGGGGATTCGAATTTATGCCTCAATATGGCAAACAGGTGAGTGCCCGGCAAATGATTATTCCCTGTATTTACAGGAATTACATTTGTTTTGCTAAATTGGAGTATAATTAACCCTCCAAAAAACAGGTCCTATATCCGTGATAGGGATTTTTAAACAGAAAAACCCGGCCAACCTGCTAATGCTGCTGCTTTTGGGTATCGGCTTAAAATTGCCGATGTTTCTGCAGCCCCAGCAACCGGTGATCCGGGAGGAAGATGGTGTACTCTTCAATGGCCTGCTCAGGGCTACCCTGCACCTGTCGGAATCCATGTCGCTTTTTTTCCCGATCATTACCTTTCTGCTCCTGCTGGTGCAGGCGATAGTGCTTACCCGCTTTATCAACAACCAGCGGATGATGAGCAAGCCCAGTTATCTGCCGGGAATGGCTTATCTGCTCATTACCTCCCTGATGCCGGAATGGAATGTATTTTCGGCTCCCCTGCTCATCAACAGTATCCTGCTCTTCATTTTATCCAGTCTTTTTTCCATCTATAACCAGCAGAATGCACGAGGCACCATTTTTAATGTGGGTGTGGCGCTGGGCATCTCGGGCTTTCTGCTCATATCCTCCCTCACTTTTATTGTGTGGGTATTGCTGGCCCTGGCGGTGATGCGGCCCTTCCGGCTCAACGAATGGCTGATCTGCATTTTGGGGATTACCACCCCTTTTTATTTCTATGCGATCTATACGGTGGTCGACGGTGTATGGGAGTGGAATGAATTTATACCCGATATCAGCATAGGATTGCCCCGGCTCAAACAATCGGTTTGGCTGGCGGGTAGTGTTTTTCTGATCATGGTACCCTTCCTCACGGGCGGCTATTATATCCAGGAAAATTTGCGGCGCATGCTGATACATGTACGCAAGGGCTGGAGCCTGCTTTTGCTCTATCTCCTGGCGGCACTCTTATTACCTTTTGTAAACACCAGCGATAATTTCGAAAACTGGATCATGGCCATGATACCGATGGCCGCCTTTCATGGATGCACCTATTTTTATTCGGGCTGGAAGGTTTATCCGCAATTACTTTTCTGGCTTAGCGTGGCATTTGTGCTGGCTTATCAATGGGGTGGTCCGGGTTGGGGATTAAGTTGATATACCACTCCTTTCCTAACAGCCCGGCTGTGGAAATTTTGACCCCGATTACAGGCCCCAAATCGCTTGCCCGCCGCCTGCCATTCCCCAAAAGCCGCTATCTTTGCGACAAATCATTTCGCACATGAAATTTGGTGTAGTCGTATTCCCCGGTTCCAATTGTGATCGTGATATGCGCGATGCCCTGGCCGATGACCTGGGGCAGGAAGTAACCATGCTTTGGCATAAGGACCGGGACCTGAGCGCCTTCCATACCGACGACTGCATTGTGCTGCCGGGAGGTTTTTCTTATGGAGACTATCTGCGCTGTGGCGCCATCGCCCGCTTTAGCCCCATGATGCAGAGTGTGATCGAATTTGCCAAAGCCGGGGGCAAAGTGCTGGGGGTATGTAATGGTTTTCAAATTCTTTGCGAATCGGGCCTGCTGCCCGGTGCCCTGCTGCGCAATGCCAATCAACAGTTTATTTGCAAGAATATTTATATCAAGAATCCGCAGGACGAGGTTTTCCTGATCCCCATCGCCCACGGTGAGGGACGTTATTATGCGGACCTGGCCACGCTCGACCAACTGGAGACCAACGGCCAGGTAATTTTCCGCTATTGCGACGAAATTGGTCGCGAAACCGATGCCGCCAATCCCAATGGATCCATGCGCCATATCGCCGGCATCTGCAATGAAACCCGCAATGTATTTGGCATGATGCCTCACCCCGAAAGGGCCTGCAGCACAGCCCTGGGCAATACCGATGGCCGGCATATTATTCAGGCCCTGCTGATGGCGAAGGAAGAAATGGCGAAGGTGTAAGTGAGTAGGAAGTAGAAAGTAGGGAGTAGGTAGTAGGGTCGCGGGCTGGGTGGAATAGTATATTTGACTGCCTAATTCATATACTGTATTTTCTATTCCTCTCTCCCAATCATCTTCCCAGGTTTTAAAAAAAATTGAAACTTTTACAGTAATCATTTATCTGCGAAAATCTGCGCAAAAAATCTGCGAAAATCTGCGGGAAATGCTTCCGGATTCACAGCATCTTCGAAGTGCGATAGAGATTTCCCGCTGATTTACGCAGATGACAACGCAGATTGGCGCAGATCTTTTCTCCAACCAATTTTCAATTGCCACTTACTACTTACAACTCCCTACTTCCTACTCCCTACTTCCTACTCCCTACTCCCCACTCCCTACTCCCCACTCCCTACTCCCCGGATTATCAGCTATTTCACACTCTCCATCAAATTTTAACAGCACTATTCGCCGGTTTTTGTGTTCCTTTGCAGCAGGTAGTTAAACCATAGAATATGAAGAAATTATCTGTTTTATTACTCGCCTTTTTCCTGGTAGGCGGTGTGGAGGCGCAGGTAAATCCTGTTAGCTGGACCTTCAGCTCCAAGAAGCTTGATGATAAGACTTATGAGCTGCACATGACCGCTACCATTCAGGACGGATGGCATCTTTATTCGCAGGTGCAACCTGAGGATGCGATTGCCATACCCACCGGATTTAAGATAAATAATAACCCCCTGGTACAACTCGATGGCAAAGTGAAGGAGATAGGGAAGATGGAAAAATTTCACGATAAGAAACTGGACCTTTCGGCCAACCAGTATTCGAAGAGCGTGAATTTTGTGCAGGTGGTGAAGTTGCGCGGCAGCGCCAAAACCAATGTGAGTGGCAGCGTTACTTACCAAACCTGCGACGATGAGCGTTGCCTTCCGCCGAAAACGGTGAAGTTCACCATCGCGCTTTAATAGTATTTTACGTATCGATTCCCCCCATGGGGGTATCGTTGTATTGTAACCCATCGCCGGGTTACTTTATTCGTTCCGCCATTTTTTCAAAATTGCCATGCACCGATCTCTACGTTCCTCCCTGCTCCTGCTGATTTCATTCTTAACCCTGCCCCTGCTGCGTACCCACGCACAGGAGGAGCCACTAAAGCTGGAAGCCTGGGAAGCGAAAGCCGTAAAAACGGGGGAAGGAACCTATACGCTGCAGTTTACTTTACCCGATATCAATGGCTGGATGCTCTATGCCCCGGAACAAAGCATTCCCGACCTGCAACTGGCCGAACTGCAATGGGAAGACAGCAGCGTGCAGAGCAGCCCGCTGCGCAATGCTGGCAGTCCGCGTACCCTCAACAGCAGTTTGTTTGGCGCCGATGTAATGGTGTATGAAGGCAGTGCCAATCTGGAGGCGGATATCCGCATCGATGGTATTGTTCCCGACAAGCTGCGTGGAACCCTGCTCTATAATTTTGGCAGGGGCGAAGAGTTTTACAACAATACATTCAGCTTTACCGTAGAGCTGGAAGGCGGTGTGGCCTCGCAGGCCCGGATTCATATTGCGAGCATTGATATCAAAAACCCGGTAGCCGATTGCGGCGATACCATCAGCAGCAACAGCAGCTACCTGCGCATTTTTCTGCTGGGTTTCCTGGGTGGATTGCTGGCCCTGCTCACGCCCTGTGTATTCCCCATGATTCCGTTGACGGTTTCCTTTTTTACCAAGAAGGGTGGACAGCAAAGCCGGGGTTTTGGCAGCGCCCTGCTCTATGGATTTTTTATCTTTTTAATTTTTGTAGCCCTCACCATTCCTTTTCATATTGTTGGCGGCACCAACCCGGCCATCTTCAATAATATTAGCACCAATGTATGGCTCAACCTGGTCTTCTTTGCCATCTTTGTAGCATTTGCGCTTTCTTTCTTTGGCCTTTATGAAATCACCCTGCCATCGGGTATCGCCAATAAGGCCGATTCCAAATCGGGGCTGGGCAATATTGCCGGCATCTTCTTTATGGCGCTTACACTCGCCATCGTATCCTTTTCCTGCACCGGACCCATCCTTGGTTCCCTGCTGGTAGGGGTGCTGGATGGTGGGGCCTGGCCACTCACTTTTGGCGCGGGCGGCTTTGGGCTGGCCCTGGGCCTTCCTTTCGCCCTTTTCGCATTATTTCCCAAATGGCTGGCTTCCGTTCCCAAAAGCGGTGGCTGGATGACCGACGTGAAAGTGGTGCTGGGTTTTGTGGAACTGGCCCTTGCGGTGAAGTTCCTGGCCAATGCCGACAATGTGGAACAATGGGGCATTTTGAAAAGAGAGATCTTTATCGGTGCCTGGATCATCATCGGCTTGTTCACCGTGCTTTACCTGCTCGGCCTTATCCGTATTGGCCATAGCAGCAAGCCAAAAAAATTCGGCCCTATTCGGTGGACATTCATCTTGTTGTTTGCAGCATTCACCCTTTACCTGATTCCCGGGGTTACCAATACCCGCTGGGCCAAGCTCAGCCTGATCAGTGGATTTCCCCCACCGGTTTGTTATAGTGTGTATGCGAATCCTGTCAACTGCGAGAAGCCCCTGCTCGATTATGAACAGGCGCTGGCTGAAGCAAAGCGACTGAATAAACCCATCCTGGTCGACTTCACCGGCTGGGCCTGTGTAAACTGTCGCCGTATGGAGGAAAACGTGTGGACCGATCCCGAAGTGGAAAAGCTGATGAAAGAAGATTTCATCCTTGTATCCCTGTATGTGGACGAGCGCAGCCTGTTGCCGGCGAATGAACGCACGGTGTACACCATGAAGAACGGCACCGAAAAATCCATTCAAACCGTAGGTGATAAATGGACGGCCTTCCAGCTCGAAAATTTCGACGCCACGGCCCAGCCCCAGTATGCCATCATCAGCCCCGACGAGAAAGCGCTCACCAAAACCAAATTCTACACCACCAGTCCGCGCGAATTTGCCGATTGGTTGAAGTGTGGGTTGGAAGCGGCGGGGAGGAAGTAGGACGTTGTACGTTTTACGTTATACGTTTTACGTGGGGTTTAGGGTTTAGCGTTTAAGGTTTAATTTTTTGAAATATCTGCGTTCATCTGCGCAAAAAATCTGCGAAAATCTGCGGGAAAAGCTCTCCGGATTTGCGAGCTGCTTAATGTTCGGGAAGCTTTACCGCAACGATCGCTACGAATGCGCAAAGTTCGTTGCGGTATAATTTCTCTGCATTCGCGATATAAACCCAATACCAAAACCATCCTTTCAACCTTAAACCCTAAACTTTAAACAAAAAAGTTTTACGCAAAAAAAACAGCCAACCCCTAACGGAGCTGGCTGCAATTTGGTGTCATTCTGTACTAGCCTTTCGCCGGCAAGCAAAGAAAATTCTTTTTCGAAATAAGAACTTTCGGGTTGCGAATGGAAATACAGAATGACAATATCTTGACGACTGAATCTGTTTCTGTTTTCTGCCGCGAATATAATAGGTTACAAATTACAAAGCAATTTGTTTTTGCACCATCAATTTTCTTAAGTTAATTAAACCATAACGCATGCGGCCGAGGGCGGTATTGATGCTACAGTTGGTGGCAGCGGCAATCTCCTTAAAGCTCATATCGGCATAATGGCGCAGGATGATCACTTCGCGCTGATCCTCGGGCAGGCGCTCCAGCATTTCGCGAACACGACTATGACTTTGCCGCTTCATGAGGCTGGTTTCTGCACTGTCTTCCGCGAAGTTCAGCACTTCGAAAATGTCTTTGTCTTCGCTGTTGCGGATGGTGGGGGTGCGTTTTACCTTGCGGAAATGGTCCACACAAAGATTGTGCGCGATACGCATGGCCCAGGGCAGGAACTTTCCTTCCTCGGTATAGCGCCCGCTGCGCATGGTATCAATAATGCGGATAAACACATCCTGGAAAATGTCTTCGGCCAGGTACTTGTCTTTGACCAGGAAAAGAATGGATGTGTACAGTTTGTCTTTGTG
This sequence comes from uncultured Citrobacter sp., assembly GCA_964395095.1. Classification (GTDB taxonomy): domain Bacteria; phylum Bacteroidota; class Bacteroidia; order Chitinophagales; family Chitinophagaceae; genus CAYMZZ01. The sequence continues at coordinate 230,478 of CAYMZZ010000007.1, read as the reverse complement.
ACGCAGCACGAGTGCTTCGAGGGCCTCGAGATTGCCATCCATGAACAGGTGGATTAATTCATGGTCTGTTTTTTTGACAAAAGCTTTCATAATACTCCTACAGTTTAGGTGGTTGAATGGATATTGGTTACCGTAAAAATTGAGAAACTTGGAATCGAAAAAAGTGTAGAGTATTATGCGATAGGCGTGGTGGTTTTTTGGTTAATCATATTTAATTGGATATTGTGCAATAAAAATAAATCATTTGACGATACGACCCAACATTCCACCGGCCTTTGGGTTATTTTTCCTGTAAAAATATTGTTAAGGAATTTCACCGAAATTTAAGAGCCTGAACCATTTACCTTTGTTTTCTTGAAAATGGACACATCAATAAAAGGGAAAAATCCCGTAGACGGCAAGACCGTAATTTCCGCAGAAAATATCCAGATCAGGGGTGCACGAGTGCACAACCTGAAGGATATATCCGTTACAATTCCCCGTAATAAGTTGGTGGTGGTAACGGGGGTATCCGGATCGGGAAAATCCTCCCTTACCATCGATACCCTCTTTGCCGAAGGCCAGCGCCGCTATGCCGAAAGCCTGAGCGCCTATGCCCGGCAGTTCCTGAACCGGATGAACAAGCCGGATGTGGACCATATCAAGGGCCTTTGCCCCGCCATCGCCATCGAACAAAAAGTGATTACCCGCACCCCCCGCAGCACGGTGGGCAGCATGACGGAGATTTATGATTATCTCCGCCTGCTCTATGCCCGCATCGGCCATACCATTTCGCCGGTATCGGGCCGGGAGGTGAAAAAAGATGATGTTAAGGATGTGGTGGAAGCCATCGGCCAACTCCCTGAAGGTACCCGGGTATTTATTCTGGCCAAACTAAAACAACACCGCAACCGCAAGCTGCAGGAAGAATTGAATATCCTGATGCAAAAAGGCTTTAGCCGGGTGTATCAAACGGAGGCTGGCGACAAAAAAGCCAGTGCGGGCACGGCCCATTCCATCGAAGACCTGCTGGAACTGGATGATAAGAAACTCAAGGAGACCCTCGGCAAAACTGCCGACCATTTATATATACTGATCGACCGAATCATTACCCGTGCGCTGGATGAGGATGATCTGCACCGGCTCGCCGACTCGGTGGGTACCGCCTTTTACGAAGGAGAGGGTGATATGTACCTGGAACTGCAGGAAGGGGAAAAACTAAAACTCCTGCATTTCAATAACCGCTTTGAACTGGATGGTATCAACTTTGAGGAGCCCGTGCCCAACCTGTTTTCCTTCAATAACCCCTTTGGCGCCTGCCCTACCTGCGAAGGCTTTAGCCAGGTGCTGGGTATTGACGAAGAACTGGTGATCCCCGACCGCAACCGCAGTGTATATGATGAAGCGGTAGCCCCCTGGAAGGGCGAGAAACTGGGCTGGTGGCGCGAGCAATTTATAAAAGGCGCGAAAAAAGCAGGCTTTCCGATACATAAACCGATTGCTGAACTCACCAAGCAGCAGTATCGCCTACTTTGGGATGGGCATGCCGATGCGCTGGGTTTGCATGCTTTCTTTAAAGAAGTGGAGCAAAACCTGTACAAAGTGCAGTACCGCGTACTGCTGAGTCGCTACCGTGGGCGCACTACCTGCCCTGATTGCGAAGGGTATCGCCTGCGCAAGGAAGCCCTGTATGTGAAAGTGAACGGCCAGCATATTGGCGAGCTAAGCGAAATGCCGGTAAAGGAATTGAAGGTTTGGTTCGATGAGCTGGAGCAGGTGATCAGTGAGCACGAAAAAAAGATCGCGAAGCGCATCCTGATTGAAATCGAAAACCGGCTCCGCACCTTATTGAATGTGGGGCTGGGCTATCTCACCATCAACCGCCTCGCCAATACCCTGAGTGGTGGCGAAAGCCAGCGCATACAGCTCACGCGCAGTCTCGGTAGTAATTTGACCGATTCGCTCTATATACTGGACGAACCCTCCATCGGGTTGCACAGCCGCGATACGGCTAACCTGATTCGGGTGCTGAAGGAATTGCGCGACCTGGGCAATACCGTGGTGGTGGTAGAGCACGATGAGATGATGATGCGGGAAGCGGATCATATCATCGATATGGGCCCCCTCGCTTCGCACCTGGGCGGAGAAGTGATTGCGGAAGGGGATTATGAATCTATTGTTTCCAACGACAAGAGCCTTACCGGCAAATATTTGAGTGGTAAATTGAAGGTGGAAGTGCCGCAACAAACCCGCAAACCCCTTCGGCAGATTTCCGTGTTGGGGGCTAGGCAGCACAACCTGAAGAATATTGATGTGCATTTCCCATTGAATATGCTTTGCGTGGTGAGCGGTGTGAGTGGCAGTGGAAAGACCACGCTCGTGAAACAGATCCTTTACCCGGCGCTGCGCAAACTGAAAGGAGAATTTGGTGAAAAGATTGGCGCACACCGGGAGATCGGTGGGGATGTGGATCAGATTGGACAGATAGAGCTGGTAGATCAGAATCCGATTGGTAAATCATCGCGCAGTAATCCGGTTACCTATATAAAGGCCTATGATGAGATCCGCGATCTTTATGCCCGGCAACCGCTGAGCAAGATGCGGGGCTTTCAACCCAAACATTTCTCCTTTAATGTGGATGGCGGGCGATGCGATACCTGTAAGGGTGAAGGGGAGCAGGTAGTGGAAATGCAGTTTCTGGCCGATGTGCACCTGGTATGTGAATCATGCGGCGGCAAGCGGTTTAAGGAAGAAGTGCTGGAAGTGCGCTATCGCGATAGTAGCATTCACGATGTGCTGGAAATGTCGGTAGATGAAGCCATCGAATTTTTCCGCGATGAAAAAAACCTGGCAAAGGCCCTGCAGCCCCTGAGCGATGTGGGCCTCGGTTATATTAAACTGGGACAATCTTCCGATACCCTTTCCGGCGGCGAGGCACAACGCGTGAAGCTGGCTTCCTTCCTGGGCCGTAGCCGCGCCAATCAGCATATACTATTCATCTTTGATGAGCCCACCACGGGTTTGCATTTTCATGATATCAGCAAACTGCTCACTTCCTTTCAGGCACTCATCAACCAGGGGCATTCGATCATCGTGATTGAGCACAATACGGATGTGATCCGTTCGGCCGACTGGCTGATCGACCTGGGACCGGAAGCCGGCGATGGCGGCGGGCAACTGGTGTATGCGGGTCCACCACTGGGCATCCGGAAAGTGAAGGATAGCCATACTGCCCGATTCATTTGATCTATATCAAATCCTTGCCATTTCTCGTAGAATTACGAATGGCCTGTGAAATTTTTCCGGGAAAATACTTGCGAATATGAATTCCGCCAGATAGATTTGTGTGTCAGGTAATTTCTAATCAGAATTTAATCTGAGACTAATCCCATCCAAATCTTCTGAATTCCGTACCTGAAAATCCCCAAGATCGCTGGTGAAATGACCCTTGCAGGAAGCTGCGAAGGGGCCGCTTTGTGTCTCCCCCGGAAGCCTGCCATCCATTTTCCTCTAAAAAGCTCAGCGTCCAAACCTGTGATGATCCTTAGCGAGTCATCATCTTCACTCTATCTATAAACAAAACACTGAGCAATGAAAAGGTTCTACATTACATTAATAGCCCTGGTGCTGGTATCTTTTGCCGGCTGGGGACAAACCACCAAGACCTGGAATGGTCCAGCATCGGGTGGTAGCTGGGGAACGGCAAGTAACTGGAGCGGTGGCGTAGTGCCAGTTGCAACTGATACTGTCGTCTTCGATGTCGGGATTTCTGGATCAATCAATAACGTACCCACATTAACTCTTGGTTCCCTCAGAATCCTTGGCGGATCAAACGTTGTTTTTAATCCACTAACAGGAGGAGATCGAACCCTTACAATAAGCGCGGGATCAAATACAACACCGAGACTTGTTATCGAAGCAGGCTCTTCCCTGACATTGCAGGGTGTAGGAACTAATGATATGGAAATTAACCTGACACGCTCAGGCGGTGGCGGTGGGTTTCTGCGTGCCGATATTTCCGGCACCCTTGTGTTAGGCAACCGATCAATCATCGATTGGAATAATGGGAGTACCATTGCGACAGTATCAGGTGCTATCGAAAATATTGCCGGCACTATCGAAACCACTGCCACTTCGCTAGTTTTTGCAAATGGTAGTATATATAGTCACCAAAGAGACGGAAGTACAATTCCAACTGCAACCTGGAATGCTGCATCAACTTGTGAGGTAACAGGAGTAACAACAACAATGCCCACAGGGTTTAATCAAAGCTTTGGCAATTTAACTTGGAACTGTCCCAATCAATCTCAACTCGAATCTTTCGCCACTTCTCTTCAAACCATCAATGGTAACTTTACCGTTGCCAGTACAGGTACTGGGCAGCTCACACTAAAAATCAGTGGAGGGGGTGGCGCCACGAATACAAATGTTGCGGGCGATTTCAATCTTACCGGTGGTTTCTTCTATATAGTAGAAACTTCTGGTTCCCACAACTTAAATGTTTCCGGTAATGTAAATATCAGTGGTGGCACCCTGGCTCGCGGTGGTGGTACGGCCAATTTTGTATTCGACAGAACCGGGGTACAAACTTTCACCAAAACCGGTGGCACCATTAGCGGCGTGGTTGGTTTTCGTATTGATAACGATGCTGAAGTAGATTTTGGAACTTCTGTTCTGGATGGTGCCGACGCAACCTTTACACTGGATGCGCAGGGAAAAATTATTGTTGCGAATGCTTCAGGTCTCTCCAGCAGCGGTTCAACAGGAGCCATCCAGGTAGGAGGCACACGCACATATAGCAATGACGCCATTTATGAGTTTCGTGGCGCCAGAACGGGTGATTTCTTTACAAACCTCGGAGTTGTGCGTTCACTTATCATCAATAATACCAATGGAGAAGTTCTGCTGGACCGCAACTTTGTGGTAAACAACAGCCTGCTGTTGGAAAACGGTTATTTGACGGGCAATGCAGCCATTGGGAATTATCTGACACTGAATAGTGCAGCTACTTCTACCAGCAATAATGGCGCATACGTCAATGGCAGAATCGACAAAAGCGTAAACAGCACCACCAGCTTCACCTTTCATGTGGGTAACCCGGCGGCGGGCGGCTTACGACCCATTCAAATAAGCAACACCACGGGAACCGGATCCTCACAATTCCAGGCAGAATTCAATCGCACCAATCCCAACACCGCAGTTAGCAATGTTTTGGGTTCTGGTTTGGCAAGGGTTAGCGCCTGCGAATACTGGACCTTGAACAGGAACACGGGTACCCGCCAGGCGGTAGTGACCATCGACTGGGGTGCCGGTAGCAACTGTACTACTATTACCCAATATATCACCAACCTGCTCACCTTGCGTGTGGCCCGTTTTGACGGCAGCGCCTGGGTGGATGCCGGCGCCAACATCACGGGAGGTTCCTCTCTCACCGTTGGTAGCATCAGCTCAGATCCGCTGACCAGTTTCAGCCCCTTTGCCCTCGCCAGCAGCAACCAGGCCGAAAACCCGCTACCCGTATTGTTCGACGGCGTGCGCGCGTATGGTAAAGATGGTGGTGTGCATATTGAATGGAGCAACCTCACCGAGCGGGATATTATTCGTTATGAAGTGGAGCGTTCGGCCAACGGTATCGACTACTACCCCATCAACCAGCAGGCACCCAAGAGCAATCGCGACGATAAGGCTTCGTATAACCATTTCGATGCCATGCCGATTGATGGCGCGAACTACTATCGCATCCGCGTAGATGAAATTGGTGGCAAGCCCGTGTATAGCAAGATCCTGCGCGTGGATATGGGCAGCACCAAAGCGGCCAGCTTCAGCCTCTACCCCAACCCGGTGCAGGGTAGGCAACTGACCGTGAGCCTTAACGGTTTGCGCCAGGGCCAGTATAGCTTGCAGGTATTCAATACAGCAGGTCAGCGCGTGTATACCACCACTATCAACAATGTAGGTGCGGGTGTAACGCAAATGATTGAGCTCCCGGCCAAACTGAAGACCGGCATGTATGTGACCGTGGTAAGTGGCGACGGATTCCGCGAAAGCAAGCAATTTATCCTTCAATAATCTACAAAATGCTTATCCCCTTCGGGGATTAGCATTTTGTAGGTAGGGGGTCTGCTGGTTTAATGCCGGCAGACCCTTTTTTCGTAGAATTACGAGGTCATTCAGGAAAAATACGGTCAAAAACTTGCAAATATCCGATACCGGTATTAGGTTTGTTCCACGTAAAAACAACAGGGGGTAATCCCCAATCCAAATCTTCTGAAATCCGTACCTCCCCAACCTACTAAAGGAACCACGCAGCCGGTTACTATACAACTACCTGCATTGCCCGGGAAGTTCGATTTCGGAATAAATGGATACAGTAATTCTGATCGACCCTGTAAAAAATTCCTGAGCAATGAAAAAATTCTACTCTCTTCTTCTGGCCGCTCTCTGTATTAACAGCCTTGTGCAGGCACAAACCAAAACATGGAATGGTCCCGCGCTGGGAAGCTGGAATGTGGCCGGCAACTGGACACCAGCCGGCGTACCGGCTGCTACCGACGTGGTCATCTTCAACAATGGTGCGGCCAATGAGGTAACCGATGTACCCGGTGGCACTATTCGTGGCCTGCAGGTGATCGACAACAGTACCGTAACCCTGGTGGCAGCGGCCAATATTGTGATCACTATATCAGGGCCCGGCGGCACCGATAACCTGCTGGTAGAAACCGGATCGGCGCTCATATTAAATGCCGACGGGAATAGCCTGGCCATGGGCCTGAGCCGTTCTTCCGCCCCGGGACAATCGCAAGGCCTGGTTAATGGAACTATTGTCGTAGGCGCCAACAGTACCCTTGAACTGAATAGCACTAATACCAGTAGCACCATCTTTGGCAGAATCGAGAATACTGGTGGCACTGTCATCGGTACCAATGCCCGTCTTCGTTTTGAGTCGGGTGCCGTTTACAGCCATGAGATGGATGCCGGCGTGATACCCACAGCCAACTGGGCCGCGGGATCCAGGCTTGACCTGGTGGGCATCAGTACCACATTACCCACCGGTATGAATCAACAATTTCAGGATATAGAGCTGGCTTTTTCTCCAACCGTGAACCTGGGCCTCGCCGGTAACCTGAATTGCAATGGCAATATGACGGTTAATCTCGACCCGCTGGCCACCGGAATTTTTAGCCTGACAACCATTGCCAATAATCGCAGTATTACTGTAGACGGTGATTTTGTGATGAATTCGGGCAATTTTTGGATAGATAATGGCAACGGTGGCAGCCAACTCCGTTTGAATGGAAACTTTATCATGAATGGAGGGAACCTCAGCAATGGGCCTACTAATAGCGGCACCCTAATCTTTCAGGGTACAGGTGAGCAACAGTTCACCCGCAACGGAGGCAGCATTAGTGGAAATATCAACGCTACCATCGATGGAAACAGCACGGTCAATTTTGGCACGGCCATCTGGGAAGGTACGGGCAATTTTACGCTGAACAGCGCAGGTAAAATCATTACTTCGCATCCCCAGGGAGTGAACTCTACAGGTAGCCAGGGTACCGTACAAAATACAGGCGATCGCACGTTTAATGGCAATGCCGATTTTGAATTCAGGGGCGCATCCACCGGGGTGTTTTCGACGACTTCGGGAGGTGGCAATAATGTGCGCAATTTCACCATCAACAATAGCAGCGGTGAAGTAGTGCTGAATAAAGCATATATGGTAACCAATACGCTTACTTTAGATAACGGCTACCTGACCAGTGATGCCAGTAATTTTCTGACCCTCACATCGCCAGCCGATGCCGTCAGCAACAATGATGCTTTCGTGAATGGCCCCCTGGCCAAGATTCAGTCGACCAATACAAGTTTTGTGTTCCCTGTAGGCAAGGCTGGTTCCGGGCTTCGTCCGATTTCGCTTAGCGGTATCGGCGGAAGTGGTACCAATACTTTTGTTGCCGAATTTTACAGGGGCAATGCCAATACCGATATAGCGAACGGCACCGTGTTGGCACCCGGCCTGGCTCGCGTAAGTGCCTGTGAATACTGGACCCTCGACCGCAGTGGGGCTGGCAGCAAATCGGGAATTGTAACCCTCAACTGGGGAGCAGGCAGTAACTGTGCGTTATCGAACTATGTAGACAACCTGGCTACCTTAACAGTGGCCCGCCACGATGGCAACGCATGGACCAATGCCGGCGTATCAACAGTATCGGGAACAACAACAGCCGGAACGATCAGCAGCAATAGTGTAAGTAGCTTTAGTCCATTTTCGCTGGCCAGTGTAGACATCAATAACAATCCGCTACCGGTTTTATTTGCCGATGTGCGTGCCTACGGGAAGAATAATGGTGTGCAGGTAGAGTGGAGCAACCTGACGGAGAGGGATGTGGTAAAATATGAAGTGGAGAGGTCGGCGAATGGAATCGACTTCAGCGTGATCAATCTACAGGCACCCAGGAGCAATCGGGATGACAAGGCCTCTTATGATTATTTCGATGCGTCGCCCTTTAGCAGTACCAATTATTATCGTATTCGTGTGCAGGAAGTGGATGGCAAAGTGGTTTACAGCAAAGTGCTACGTGTTGAAATGGGTACTACCAAAGCGGCAAGCTTTAGTCTTTATCCCAACCCGGTTACCGGCAGGCAGTTTACCGTAAGTTTGGCAGGGCTCCAGCAGGGTCGTTATACGCTTGAAGTGTATAGTACAAGTGGGCAGCGAGTGTACCAGGTCAATATCAACAATGCCGGTGCGGGTGTAACGCAGATGGTGGAATTACCGGCAGCCATGCAGACGGGTGTGTATATGACGGTGATCAGTGGCGATAATTACCGGGAGAGCAGGCAGATTGTGGTGAAGTAGTTCTTCACAAAACCTATAAGGTCTTTATTAAAAACCTATAAGGTCTTTCAGACCTTATAGGTTTTTTTTTTAGAGCTCATGATACTTTAGAAACATCTCCCTCCCACCAAACAAAGCCCACACCTCCTCCTTCAACATCCAACTGGCCCTGTTCGCCATCAGTTGCTTCATCGAACTGTGCGGCCAGTCGAGCACGGTACGGCTTAGCCCATGCTTTACCGGGTTATAATGAATATAATGGATCGCCTTGATCAGTTGCTCTTCCCCTTCAATCCTCACCCGTCGTATGGCATCACAAAACAGGGCGCCCATCCTGCCATAGACCTTATTCACCGATTTGGCATAGCTATTGAGAAAATTGGAGAATTGCTGCATGAGAAATTTCGGTATCTCCTCTTTAGGAAGCGGAGCATCCCTGCTCTTTGCCTTCGACGAATTCAATATCTCTTCCTCCGTTTTGAACCGTATACTTAAATGAAAATGATTGGGAAGCAGGGAATAGGCGAAAGTGTCCGCAATGGGACTGATATATTTCCTGTACTTGGTGAGAAAGAAATAATAATTCTGCAACTCTCGAAATATCAACTCATCCCCCACCCCATGCGTGAATACATGAAAACAAGCTCCCGCTTCAAACGGCACATAATAATCTTTCATGTCCGCAATCTACACGAGACTCCTTCCGAAAAAAAGGGAAAATAACGCCAGAATGGCGAGAAAAAGACGGTCAGTCAGCGTAGTTTATCCAGGCTCTTCACGAGTTTTTCATCCTTCCAGATTCCCCGGGCCGCCATAATATAGCCGGCCACTATTGCAAAAACCAGTAGCGAAGAAAGCGCGAAATTACCTTTCTCAAACTTGCCTACCTGGGCAAAATAGATGACCAATAAAATAACCGAAAGCAATACCCCACCCAGCACCAACCGAAACTGCGACTTTCTGTCTTTAAACAGGAAAATGGTTATCCCCGACAACAATACACTGATGCCTGTCAATATCAACAACACAAAATGACTGGCCGCATCCAGTACCGCATAAGTACTCATGTTATTCTCTAACCGATTGCCGGTATAAAAAGGCATGCTGAAACTGAGAATGGAAGCCACACAGGCAAGCAACAACCATAAACTTTGCTGACGTTGGATCATACGATTCTTCTTTACTCAAATATAACTGTTTACCCTTTTACCTTCCATTCCTCCATTAATCAGCCCAATTCGGGATATAGGGGAAATGCCTGCATAAAGGACTTCACGTTCTGGCGAACATCCTCGATCTTTTTCTCCTCATCTATATGCATCAACACCTGATCAATCATTTCTACCACGGTTTCCATATCCTTTTCCTTCATACCACGGGTGGTAATAGCCGGAACACCGATGCGGATACCCGATGTAACAAAGGGCGACTTATCATCAAATGGCACACTGTTCTTGTTGAGCGTGATATGTGCTTTATCCAGCGTTTCCTGCGCCTTTTTACCGGTGATATTCTTGTTGCGAAGATCAATCAGCATCAGGTGGTTGTCGGTTCCATTGCTGATCAGGTCGTAGCCCCGCTTCACCAACGAAGCTGCCATGGCCTGTGCATTGGCTTTTACCTGTTTGGCATAAACCGTGAAATCATCGGACAATATTTCACCAAAACTCACCGCCTTGGCGGCAATAACATGCTCCAGCGGTCCGCCCTGTGTGCCCGGGAATACGGCCAGGTCCAGCAACTGGCTCATGGTTCGCGTATTGCCCTTGGGATCCTTGATGCCCCAGGGGTTCTCAAAATCATGACGCAGCATGATGATGCCTCCACGGGGACCCCGCAGGGTTTTATGCGTGGTGGAACTAATAATATGACAATGCTCAAAGGGATCGCTCAACAAACCTTTGGCGATAAGCCCCGCCGGGTGAGCGATGTCGGCAAAAACAATAGCCCCAATCTTGTCGGCCACCGCACGTATACGGGCATAATCCCAGTCGCGACTATAGGCCGAAGCGCCACAAATGATCATTTTGGGCTTTTCTTTCAGGGCCGTGGCTTCCAGTTGCTCGTAATCCACCAGGCCGGTCTCCTTTTTTACGCCATAAAATAATGCCTGGAAATTTTTGCCGCTGAAATTAGCCGGGCTGCCATGCGTTAAATGCCCACCCATGCTCAGGTCAAGTCCCAATATCTTATCACCCGGTTTTACACAGGCCAGGAATACCGCCGCATTGGCCTGGGCACCGCTATGTGGCTGCACGTTGGCCCAACTGGCATTAAAAACCTTCTTGAGCCGCTCAATAGCGAGGGTTTCAATTTCGTCGATCACTTCACAACCACCATAGTAGCGCTTGCCGGGATAGCCCTCGGCATATTTGTTGGTGGCTACCGTGCCCATGGCACGCATTACCTGCAGGGATGTAAAGTTTTCCGAAGCGATCAGTTCAATTCCGTTACGTTGACGATCGAGTTCTCTGGCCAATAGATCAAATACGGGCTTATCTGTATGCATGCCGCAAAATTACTATTGGCGCCGCATCTAAACACGTACCTGCGGATAACTTTTTGTTTGTGTTAAAAAGTCTTACTTTCGTTGGCTTTTGCAAAGCGGGGCCCTATTCAGGATTGTGTAGTGGAAAAGACCAGGCCGGCTACCGCTCATTTAATCATCCGGGCCAGGCTGCCCGGCCAAATAGCCCCTTTGGGGCGGGTTTTACATGAAGGCAATCATACCAGTAGCGGGCGCGGGCACCAAACTGCGTCCTCATAGTTATACACAACCCAAGGCACTGATCCCACTGGCTGGCAAAACCGTGCTCAGCATTATCATTGATCAGATGCGCGACGCGGGAATCAACGAATTCATTTTCATTGTAGGTTACCTGGGCGACAAGATCCGGGATTATGTACAATCGCAATACCCCGACCTGAACGCACAATACGTGCAGCAAATCGACCGCCAGGGCGTGGGCCATGCCATCCAGATCGCCAAAACGGCCGTGAATGGCGAAGAAGTGATCGTGGTGCTGGGTGATACCATTTGCGAATACGATGTGAAGGAAGTGGTAGAAAGCCCCGTGTCTATGCTGGGCGTACGCAAAGTAGACGACCCGCGCGAATTTGGCGTGGCGGAAATCAACGACGAAGGTTTTATTGAGCATGTGGTGGAAAAGCCCCAGATTCCCAAATCGAACCTGGCCCTGGTCGGCATTTATAAAATCAAGGAAAGCAACCAGCTCTTCGACTGCCTCGAAAGCAATTATATGCAGGGGCTGCGTACCCATGGCGAATACAGTCTTACCGATGCCATTGAATGCATGCTGAAACAGGGCATCCGCATGAAACCCTTCCGGGTGGAAAGCTGGTTCGATTGCGGCCGCAAAGAAACCCTGCTCGAATCCAATGCCACGCTTTTGAAGAAATTTGAGAAAAGGCGTGAACAGGACTATCAGTTTGAAAATACCGTGATCATCCCCCCGGTTAGCATAGGCGAGGGCTGCGATATCCACAACAGCATCATCGGACCCAATGTCACTATTGGCGAAAACACCCGCATGAACTTTGCGATTGTTCGCAACTCCATTATCGGCTCCTATTCCAATCTTTACGATATTGTACTGGAATCGTCCATCATCGGCTCCGATACCGGCTTGAAAGGCGAAGCGAGGCGATTGAGTATTGGCGACAACACCAATATCGACCTGGGTTAATACCGCCGATTCGGCGCTTACACATAAGGCATTGTTATGAAGAACAGAGTCACTTCCTTGTTCGGGATTGATTTTCCCCTGATTCAGGCAGGCATGATCTGGGCCAGCGGCTGGCGATTAGCCAGTGCTGTCAGCAACAACGGCTGCCTCGGCATCATCGGTAGCGGCAGCATGTATCCCGATGTACTCAGAGATCATATCCGGAAATGTAAAGCGGCTACCCGCCAGCCCTTTGCGGTGAACCTGCCCCTGCTCTATCCCGACATCGATCAGCACGTGCAAATCATCATCGAAGAAAAAGTACCCATCGTATTCAGCTCGGCCGGCAACCCTGCCACCTGGACCGGCCTTTTAAAGAAAGAAGGCATCAAAGTGGTGCATGTGGTCAGCAGCAGCCGCTTTGCCCAAAAAGCGGAACAGGCCGGTTGCGATGCGGTGGTGGCCGAAGGTTTTGAAGCCGGCGGACATAATGGAAGGGAAGAAACCACCAGCCTGGTACTGATACCCGCCGTAAAAGCCGCTGTAAATATCCCCGTAATAGCGGCAGGTGGTATTGCCACCGGCCGTCAAATGCTGGCTGCCATGGTGTTGGGTGCCGAAGGGGTACAGATGGGCACCCGCTTCGTGGCTTCGGAGGAAGCTTCCTCCCATCCCGCCTTTAAAGAACGGGTGCTGAATTGTAAGGAAGGCGATACCGTTTTAACACTCAAACAGTTAACGCCTGTAAGGCTGATCCGCAATGGATTTTTCGAGAAAGTATCGACGGCCGAACAGGCCGGCGCCAACAAAGAAACACTGCAACAGTTGCTGGGCAGAGGACGCGCGAAAAAAGGCATGTTTGAAGGAGATATGGAGGAAGGTGAGCTCGAAATTGGACAGGTAAGCAGCCTGCTCGACCGTATTTTACCGGCAGCCGAGATCGTAAAAAAAGTGCGCGGGGAATTTGAAGAAGCCTTGGTAAATCCATTAGGAATAACTTAACTTTACTATTGGTTGGCCGAAGAAGTATGGACTGTGTACTCATTCAATTTTCAAACCGGTCAAATGAAACGGAAAATCATCTTGCTTGCTCTTTCGCTGTCCTCCATGGGCATGGCGTATGCTAACTCTCCCGTAGAGCCGGAACCCTGCACTGGCGCAAGCCCCTGCAAAGCCGCTATCGGCAAAAAAAATAATCTCGCCGGCCAGGTTATGCACGCGGAAAAGAAAAATCCGTTGAAGGATGTTTCCGTAACGGCCTACAATGCTTCCAAAAAAGAAAAGACTGTATTTACCGATCTCGAAGGGGGATTTTCGTTCGACGATCTGAAACCAGGCACTTACCGTTTTGTATTTGAAAAAGCGGGATTCAAAAAAGTTACGAGGGAAAAAACCATCGTGAAAACAGACGAGAGTTTTCAGATGAATATTGAAATGATAGAGGCCAAAGACTTCGAACTTCTCCCCTCACCCATGCATTTCACCGACTTTTAATCTTTTTCATATGAATAAAAAAAGCCCGCAAAGCGGGCTTTTTTTATTCATATGAAAAGGTCTCATTCTTCTAACGATACTTTTGATTTGCTCACCTTCAACTTGTGCCCTGCCCCTATTTTCAATGCCAGGTTTTCTTTGCCATGGCTCACGGGAAATCCGAAACAAACCGGATAGTCGTATTCCTCCACCGCATCAAGAATGATTTCATAAGCATCTTTCCCAAAGGGTCTTTCGGTATCCTTGTTGTCGGTAAAACCACCTACGATCAGTCCCGCGAGGTTCCTGAGGCGACCGGCTCGCTTCAGTTGCAGCATCATCCGGTCGATACTGTATAAATATTCACCCACGTCTTCCATGAATAGAATACGCCCCCGGGTCTTTAGTTCCGAATCCGTACCGATAAGATGAGCCAACAAGGCCAGGTTCCCACCCACCAGCTCGCCAATCCCTTCTCCCATTCGGTTTAAAGGGTGCGGATCCGCTGAATAACGGGCCCATTTACCTTCCAATGCATCTCTGAGCGATTGCACATACCGGTTGATATAACCGGCATCACTAAAGGCGGCGGCCATCGGCGCATGAAGGGTGGCGATATTATAATGACGGTAAATATGGCAATGCAGAACCGTGATGTCGCTAAAGCCAATGATCCACTTGGGATGCTTTTTGAAATACTTGAAATCAATTCTGTCTACAATCCGGCTGGTACCATAACCACCACGGGCGCACAGGATGGCTTTCACTTCGGGATTGTCGAGCATCTCCTGCAGGTCAGCCAAACGCTCCTCGTCGGTGCCTGAAAAATAATTGAGCGAAGAGCCGCCAATGGTTTTCCCGGTTTTTACGCGGTAGCCCCATTCTTCGGTCAGCACTCTTACACATTCCGCCACTTTTTCTTCCGCCATATATCCGGCCGGGCAAACCAATCCAATTAAATCTCCTTTTTCCAGGTAGGGAGGGCTTTTGATCATCTTAATTCCATTAGTCGGGTTTCCGATTCGGTTACACGCAGCTCATGCATGATACCACATTTCAGGGCAAAATTATCCTTCTGATGGCCAACCGGAAAATCAAAACATACCGGGTAGCTGTAGCGATGCACTTTCTCCAGCACTATTTCCGTTAACTCCTTCCCAAACTCAGAACCCGGATCGTCGGGTTTCAGTTTGAAACCACCCACGATCAATGCCCGCAGCCCTGCCAGCTTACCTGTTCGCTCCAGGTTCCAGAACATACGATCCACACTATAACGGTACTCTCCCGTATCTTCTACAAAAAGAATGGCATCACGGGTATTGATATCCGATGCTGACCCCGCTAGCGATTCGAGGGTTTTGAGATTACCTCCAATCAGCACGCCCCTGCTTACTCCCTGCCGGTTGGCCAGATTGCCGGGTGCCGTATATTCCATCGGTTTACCCTGCAGCGCATCGCGGATCGATAATATACTCGCCGCCTGCCCGGGTTCCGCCAAAGAAAGATCATCCGGAAAACTATTGCACATTTTGGAATGAATGGATGCAGCCCCCACCTGCCGGTTGAGGTGCGCATGCAATACGGTGATGTCGCTAAAGCCAATTAACCATTTGGGATGCTGGCGAAAGCGATTCCAGCGCAACTGGTCCACAATCCGTACGGCACCATAACCGCCACGGGCGCAGAGTATGGCCTTCAGGTCGGGTGCATCCAGCATTTGCTGCAGGTCATCGAGGCGCTCCTCATCCGTGCCGCCAAACGTGTGGTGGCGCTTGCCAATGGTATGCCCTATCCGCACCCGAAATCCCCATTCGCGCAGCAACCGGATGGCCGGTTCAATCTCCTCCTGGGTAATATATCCGGCGGGGGACGTGATGCCGATCCAATCGCCGGCTCCCAAAAAGGGAGGAACAATGGCTGCCGCTTCCAGCACCCGACTGCCAGCACCAGTGCCCGCACCGGCCAGTGATGGCAATATTGAGCCTCCCGCCATCAGCCCGGTTGTAGCCAGAAAATCTTTGCGATTCATAGGGTGAATTTAGTTATAAGTTTTAAGTTGTAAGTAGTAAGTGGAGAGTAGAGAGTGGGGTGAAAGAGTTATTTAACTGGTTTTTCAGACATGGAAATGGTTAGGATCGGTAGTCTTATAATTTCATTACCTGAGCCAGGTTTTCTAAAAATTAGGTCCAAACCAGGCTGCTCCGGGCCTAATTTCCCATCTACCACTCCCCACTTAAAACTTAAAACTTCCAACTTATAACTCTCCATTTGGCTCCTGCCCCGCAATCCGGTAATTTTGCTACTTCATCAAGCAATTGCTATTCATGGCTTTACCCAAGCGATACCTGATTACATCGGCCCTGCCCTATGCGAATGGGCTCAAACATGTGGGGCACCTGGCCGGGGCTTATATTCCGGCAGATATTTATGTGCGGTACCTGCGGGCACAACAGCGCGATGTGGTATTTGTATGTGGCAGCGACGAACATGGCACCGCCATTCCCATTCAGGCCATGAAGGAAAATACAACAGCCCGCGCCATCATCGACAAATACCACGAAGCGATGAAGCAGGATTTCGATGACCTGTCCATCTCCTTCGATATCTATCATCGCACCAGCGAACCCCTGCACCATGAAACAGCGCAGGAATTCTTTACTTACCTGCACGATCGGGGCGAACTGGAAACAAAGGAAACGGAACAGTATTACGATGAAGCAGCCAAAACCTTCCTGGCCGATCGCTACATCAAGGGCACCTGCCCCAATTGCGGCAGCGACCGGGCTTTTGGAGACCAATGCGAAAACTGCGGCACCAGCCTCAGCCCCGATGAACTCATCAACCCGGTGAGCACGCTGAGTGGAAATGCACCGGTAAAAAAGAAAACCACACACTGGTACCTGCCCCTGGGCCAACATGAGGAGTTCCTGCGTGAATGGATTCTGCAACAACACAAAGATGATTGGCGCAGCACCGTGCTGGGCCAGTGCAAGAGCTGGATAGAAGGGGGCCTGCAATCAAGGGCAGTAACCCGCGACCTGGAGTGGGGCATCAAAGTACCGCTGACCGATGCAGAAGGCAAAGTACTCTATGTGTGGTTTGATGCGCCCATCGGTTATATCAGCGCCACCAAACAGTGGGCCATCAACGCGCAAAAAGACTGGAAGCCCTACTGGTATGATGCCGATACCAAACTGGTACATTTTATTGGTAAAGACAATATCGTTTTCCACTGCATCATCTTCCCCGTGATGCTGAAACTGCATGGCAATATTCTTCCCGACAATGTACCCGCTAATGAGTTTTTAAACCTCGAAGGCGATAAAATGAGCACCAGCCGAAACTGGAAACTCGATATGCGGGATTATATCAACGATTTTGTGAAGAAAGAAAATGGTGGCGGACAATGTGTAGACATGTTACGCTATTATCTCACGCAGATTGCCCCGGAAACCAAAGACAGCGAATTTACCTGGAAGGGGTTTCAGGATGCCGTGAACAGTGAACTTGGTTCCATCTTTGGCAATTTTGTGAACCGCAGCTTTGTGCTGATGCATAAACTCTGCAAAGGGAAAGTACCTCCCCTGCATACGGATTTGCTCGACGAAGTGGATCAACAGTTGATAGAACAGATACAGGGAGCTGCCCGGCGAACGGGTGAATTGCTGGAAGCCTATAAATTCAGGGAAGCCCTTTACGAAGTGATCGATCTCTCGCGCAAGGGCAATCAATACATGCAGAAAAAAGAACCCTGGATCCGTGCGAAAGAAACAGATGAGAATGGAACAATTAAGCCGGAAGCGCAGCAGTCCATCGACAATTGCATGCACCTTTGCCTGCAATTAACGGCTAACCTCGCGATCCTCATCAATCCCTTTCTTCCCCATACCGCGCGTACCATGCTCCACATGATGAAAGTAGTGGACAAGATGCTGGAATGGAAGAATGCGGGGCAGGTAAAATTGCTGAGTGTGGGTTATAGCTTGCGCGAACCGCAATTGCTGTTCCGTAAAATAGAAGACAGCGAAATTGCCGCACAGGTTGAAAAGCTGAAAGCCGGCCTGGTGGCCAGTCAGCAACAGCAGACCGCAAAACCCGTAATAGAGAAAGAGGCCGCAGCGGAAAAAGCGACGATCCAGTACGATGATTTTGCGAAACTCGACCTGCGGGTGGGCACCATTACGCAGGCGGAAAAAATAAAAGGGGCCGATAAATTGTTAAAACTGGAAGTGGACCTCGGCTTTGAAAAAAGAACCATCGTTTCGGGAATTGCTCTCCATTTTTCAGGGGATGCCATCCTTGGCAAACAAGTGGTAGTAGTATGCAACCTGGCGCCGCGCAAGATGCGTGGCGTGGAGAGCAGGGGCATGATCCTGATGGCCGAAGATGCGGGAGGTCAACTCAGGTTTATTAACCCTGATGAAGCTACCGGCAATGGCTCTATCGTAAGTTAACGGAAGTAGTTGTCCTCAACATAAGGTAGCCGGTTAAGATTAACCGGCTACCTGTTTTTTAGGCCGGCAATTTGCAGTAAATTCCGGAATTATACCTGTACCGATTTGACGAAGGAAACTAAAAAGAAAAAATACTGGAAGATTCCGGCCATCATCCTGGGTGTGCTGGGTCTTCTGCTGCTGGGTTTTCATCTCTGGTTTGTGAACCAGGCCGAGAACCTGGTGGAAGATATGGTGCGTCGTCAATCGAAAGGAAAAGTTGAACTCCGCGTAAAGAATTTTAAGTTTAACTGGTTCAGCAAGAAAATGGAGCTGGAGCAGGCAACTTTCTTCACCACCGATACCAGCGCTGCCGATCGCTACCTTTTTGCCGTTAAACGCATCCGCGTACAAGTGCAATCGGTATGGCCCCTGCTGATGGATAAAAAATTCCTGATCGACTCCCTGCAGCTCATTGATCCGGATATCAGTGTTACCCGCCGGAAAATTCCGGATCGGGAACTGAATGATAGCGACAGCAGCCTGTCCATCCCCCAGGAAATGGGCAGGGTTTATCATTCCATCCAGGATGCGCTCAAAGCCCTGCAGGTGGACCGGTTCCAGATCATCAATGGCAATTTCTCCCTGTTCAATCAAAGTCGCCCAACCGATGTACCCGTACGCATCAGCCGTATCAACATGCGGCTCGACAACCTGCGAATCGATAGCACCACCCCGCAGGCAGAACAAAAGATTCTCTTTAGCGATAATGTGGCCCTCGAAACGCAAGACCAGGATATTCTTTTTCCCGATGGCCGCCATCGGCTCAGCTTCCGCGATTTTCGAATCAATATTGCCAAGCAATATGCCGAATTCGACAGTTGCACCATCGAAGCGGGCGAAGCCGATAGCGCCAACAGTTCGTTCCGAATTTTTTTCGATAAGCTGCAAATGACCAATATCAACTTTGATACCCTCTACCATAAAGAAGTGATCAAAGCCGATTCTGTATATGCGTTCAACCCGCGGATCCAGCTACTGGTAAATCTCAGCGACAGCAATACAGGCCCCCCCAAGCTGGATCAACTGGTACAACAACTCACCGGTGAGTTGGAGATAGCATTTGTGGTGGTGGAAAATGGCTCCTTCGACATTAATACAGTGCGGGCCGGTGTTCCCAATTCCTTTACATCCGACGATAATAATTTTATTCTCGAAGGTCTCCGTATTCGCGATCATACCCCGAGGCCGGTAACCGTGGAGCGCTTTGAAATGGCGATTCGCAACTACGAAAATTTCATTCGCGACAGCGCCTATGCCATTCAGTTCGACAGCATCCTGATTCGCGACAACCGGATCAGCCTGAGTAATTTCGCCTATAAGGAACTGGAGAGAGGCCGGCGCTACAACCAGTTGCGCATGCGGCAACTGGAATTATATGAACTTTCCTGGGACGATCTGGTCTTTAATCAGCGCGTGAAGGCAGGACAGGTTACCCTCATTCAACCCACCATCAGCTACGATATCGCGAATGCGCGCCGGGGAAAAAAGCGGGATATATTCGATATGCTTTCGGCGCTATCACGCGCCATGCAGTTACAACGCCTGCATATCATTGATGGCGCTGTTAATCTGCAACTTCCGGCTTCGGGCAAACTCAACCTGCAACATGCTACCATATTGCTCGAGACCAGCCAATTGCTCCGGGCCACCAATGCCCGCGACCTGCGCGATGCGATCCAGTATCTTGACTTTACCCACGGAAATCTAAAAATTAAGGATATTAATGTTGATATCGACAACCTGCAATTTGTAGGCGGCGAAAACAGTGCGCAGGCCGACCGGGTACAGGTATCCCGTGGCGACAGCCTCGAGCTGCTGGTAACAAGGCTGCGCTCACCCATGATGGTCTTCGACGAATACATGCGTCTCCAATCCATACTGGGATTGAAATGGGAGAAAGCGAAGCTCAGGGCCCTACTTCAGGGAAACAAGCAAGGCAACCCATTGCCTTCGCTGCTGCTCACCCAACTAAAGGGAGGTGGCACCGACCTGGATATCCAGTTTGCCGATGGGTATCTCCGGGGCCAATTGCAGGAACTGCGCGCCGACCTGTGGCAATCGAACGGAAAGGATATGCAGATATCCGGAGTGGGGTTTTCCTTATCGGGGCTTAAAGCCCGAAAGGGGCAAACCGATATCAGCATTGCAAGATGGGAGGAAGACGATCAACGGCGGTCAAATATCTATCAAATAGATCTGGATCAGCAACAGGATGGCGACAGTATGCGGCTAAGCGTTCCTTATGCCGAAGCGGATTTTCAATGGAACGACTGGCTGAATGGAAAGCGGGAAATGGAATGGCTCTACCTTCAAAAACCGCAACTGCAGTATAGTGCATGGGAAAAGGGACATGAAAACAAGGCAGCCGACAGTATAGGGATAGCGAAGCTACGCGTGCAGGAGCCGCAAATCAGGTTTCATAGCTATGGTAAAGAAGGCGAGAGCCGTTTTAGCTGGAGCAGCCATGTTGGCGACAGCATTCACCTTGATGGATTCTTGTATCGAAGCGGCACCATGCCGCTGATGCGCGCATCGCGGGTTGCCTTTCTCCTGCGCGGCATGGAACACATCAACCGCAAAGGTCGATTTTTCCAAACTGGTAAGGGTCTGTTGGGTGGCCATCTCCGTAATCTGCACGCCAGCCGAAATGACCTGGGTACCTGGGACTGGAAACTGTCTATCGACAACCTGCAGGCCCGGGAATTTGAATGGGATAGCCTGGGAAAAAAATGGGTGCATCTCGCACTTGCGAAAGCAGGTATCCGCCACATGAACCTGCAGTCGGGCTGGTTGCTCGATTTGCCTCAGTTTGTGGGGCAGAACCCCGAAATGCGGATTGAAGAAGTGACGGGCAGCTATACCGATAGCATCGATCAGTATTATTGGAATAATGTTTCCTACGACAATAGCACACAGTCCCTGCAACTGGATTCCTTCCGCTATGAACCCGCGGCAGATCTTGCTACTTTCACAAAACGGCAGCGCTACCAGGCCGACTATGTGAAGGCGCATACAGGCAAACTGACAATAGGCCCCATCGGCCTCGAAAATTTTGCCCGCGACAGTACCCTGAGCGTGGGTAATATCGATATTCATAATGGCTTTCTCGATGATTACCGCGACAAGCGCATACCGCGCGAACCGGGCATCGTGCGGGCCCTGCCCGGAAATCTTTTAAAGAAGCTCCCCTTCCGCTTTGAATCGGATACCATCCGCGTCATTGATGCATTTGTGCGGTATGAAGAAATGGATGAAAAGAGCAATAAAGCCGGCATGGTGGAAGTATCCAATCTGAATGGAAAAATAACCGGCGCCCGTAACTATCGCCATCGGCCCGGGGATAGCCTTCACATTTTTGCCAGCGGCCTGCTGGCGCGCAATATTCCTACCCGTCTTTGGGTAAATGAAGCCTATACTGACAGCCTGGGTGGATTTAAGATGCGTGTGCACATGGAGCAGGGTGACCTCACGGTACTCAATCCCATCCTGGCCGCACTGGCGAGGGCTGAACTGAAATCGGGCGTACTCGATAGTTTGCGCATGCAGGTGAGCGGGCAGGAATCATTTGCCTATGGCGAAATGGCACTCTACTATCGCGACCTGAAAGTTCGTGTGATACGCGACAAGCCCAAATCGCTGGGAGCCCGGCTGACCAATTTCCTGGCCAATACCATCATCAAAAACCGCAATAAGGGAAAGGGTGGCACTGTATATGTTGAACGCCTGCGCGACCGCTCCGCCATCAATTACCTGGTGAAGATTACCCTGAGTGGTGTAATGACCAATGTAGGAATAAAATCGCCCAACAAGCAGGCAAGAAAAAACAAAAAAGCCATTCGGGAAATGCTCGAACGGCAAAACCCCAGGCAGGGTTCCCGGGCTGGCAGATAAGTGCAAATTTCCTTTTTCAGGCTCCCCAATTTCGCTTACCTTCACAGTAAATAGTTGTTTAACTAACTAATTTTATTCTCCCACTTATGAAACGAACGATTCGCAAAGTTGCCGTGCTTGGCAGTGGTGTTATGGGCTCCCGCATTGCCTGTCATTTTGCAGGCGTGGGCTTGCAGGTTTTGTTGCTCGATATGGTTCCAAAAGAGGCGGCCACAAGCAGCAAACCAGCCGAGCGTAATAAACTGGTGAACGATGCGCTGGCTTCCACGCTTAAGAGCAATCCTTCGCCGGTATACGACAAGGATGTGGTGAAGCGAATTCGTACGGGGAATTTTGAAGATGACATGAAGGAAATTGCGGGCTGCGACTGGATCATCGAAGTGGTGGTAGAGCGGCTCGACATCAAGAAAATTATTTACGACCAGGTGGAGCAGTTTCGTAAACCAGGAACCCTGGTCAGCTCCAATACATCCGGCATACCCATCCGCCTGATGGCCGAAGGAAGGTCGGAAGACTTTCGAAAAAATTTCTGTGGCACCCATTTCTTCAACCCGCCGCGCTATTTGCGCCTGCTCGAAATCATTCCCACCGGGGATACCGATCCCGAACTGATCGATTTTCTGATGCAGTATGGCGACCTGGTATTGGGGAAAACAACCGTACTCTGTAAAGACACGCCTGCCTTTATCGCCAACCGCATCGGCGTATACAGTATCATGTCGATATTCCAGCTCATCGATAAAATGCAATTGACCATCGATGAAGTGGAGGCGCTTACGGGACCATTGATCGGCCGCCCCAAATCGGCCACCTTTCGTACAGCGGATGTTGTGGGGATCGATACCCTCGTAAAAGTGGCCAAAGGCGTGTACGATAATTGCCCCGACGACGAAGCCCGCGCCAGTTTTGAAATTCCCGCCTGGTTACAGAAAATGGTAGACCATGGCTGGCTCGGTGATAAGAGTGGGCAGGGATTCTTCAAAAAAAGTAAGAATGAAAAAGGCGAGAAAGAAATTCTCACCCTCGACCTGAAGAGTTTTGACTACAAGCCACGACAAAAACCCAAATTCGCTGCAGTGGAAGCGGCCAGGCCTGTGGAGGATCTGTCGCAACGCATCAAAATGCTGGTTGCTGCCCCCGACAAGGCCGGTGAGTTTTTCCAGCAGTTCCATTATGGCCTGTTCTCCTATATTTCCCATCGTATTCCCGAGATCAGCGACGAATTGTATCGGGTGGACGATGCCATGATGGCTGGTTTTGGCTGGGAGATCGGCGCCTTTGAAACCTGGGACCTGCTGGGGGTGGAATCGACACTGAAAGTCATGGAAGCGGCGGGTAAGCCTGTAGCTGCCTGGGTGAAAGCCATGCTCGAAAAAGGCCACAAAACGTTTTACAAAATTGAAGCGGGCCGCAAATATTGTTACGACCCTGCATCGGGTGAATACAAAGCCATACCCGGAGGCGATGCCTTCATTATTCTCAGCCATTTCCAGGACAAACTGGTTTGGAAGAATGCTTCCTGCAAGCTCTACGATATTGGGGATGATGTACTGGGTTTGCAATGGTCGACCAAAATGGGCAGTATAGGAGGTGATGTACTTGCCGGCATTCAAACATCCATTGAGAAGGCGGAAAAATCCTTTAAGGGCCTGGTGATTGCCAACGAGGGACCTAACTTCTCAGCAGGCGCTAATGTAGGTATGATCTTTATGCTGGCTATTGAGCAGGAATATGATGAACTGGATATGGCCATCCGGCTTTTCCAGAATACCATGATGCGGGCACGCTATTCTTCGGTACCGGTGGTAGTAGCCCCACATGGCCTGGCCCTGGGTGGCGCCTGCGAATTGAGCCTGCATGCCGACAAGGTTTGCGCCGCAGCGGAAACCTATACCGGCCTGGTGGAACTGGGAGTGGGTCTGATTCCCGGTGGGGGTGGCACCAAGGAGTTTGTATTACGTGCTGCCGATGAAACGCATCACGACGAACCCGATACCATTACCTTAAAGAACAGGTTCCTCACCATTGCCACGGCCAAAGTGGCTACTTCAGCCGCTGAAGCTTATGCATTGGGCATTTATCGTAAAGGCCTCGATGAAGTGGTGATGAATCAATCGCGCCGGATTCATGAAGCGCGCAAATCGGTGCTGGAGATTTATGACAGTGGTTATACCACGCCGGTACAACGGAAAGACATAAAAGTACCCGGCCGCTCGGCCCTGGGTGCATTATACGCGGGTATCCACGCCATGCAAACCGCCAACTATGCCACGGAGCACGATGCGAAAGTGGCCCGCAAGCTGGCCTATGTTATGTGCGGAGGCGACCTCAGCGAACCCACACTGGTCTCCGAACAATACCTGCTCGACCTGGAAAGGGAAGCCTTTCTTTCCCTTTGCGCCGAAAAGAAAACACTGGAAAGAATTCAAAGTGTGTTGACAACGGGCAGGCCGGTGAGGAATTGATGTTGAGTTGTAAGTTTCAAGTTGAAGGTTTAGGGTTTAGGGTTTAGGGTTTAAAGTTTAACTGATACCATTAGTACTTGTCACTTTCTTAAAAAGTTGACAGTTTTTAAAGTTATAATTCATCTGCGGGAAAACTCGCCTGTACTCTGCTGTTGTTTAAAAGTGCTGAACTATTTCCCGCGGATTTTCGCAGATTTAACACGCAGATATTCGCAGATTTATTCTCAAACCAAGATTAAACATTAAACCTTAAACTTTAAACCAATCAACAAATCACCAAATAGACAAATAAACAAATCAACAAATTATCTCTTCTCGTGCCATACACTGCTAAACTCTCCCACAATGGCTGTTTGCTTTTCGAATTCCAGGTTGGAAAGTTGAAGTGAATAAATATCTCCTGCTTTTACTTTTCTATATTGGGGGTGCATGGTGCCGCCATTGCGGTTATCGCCGGGTTGGGCTGAGGGATTGTATTGAAATTCGGCATCTACGATAGTGCCGCGGGGGTACATGATGCCGGGTACACCCTGTCCACGGATATCGATACCCGCCGGATGGCGCAAGCCAAGTGTATGGCCATATTCATGCGCAGCGGTGGTAGAACCTTCATAAAGATTATCATACAGAAAAAAGCCGGTGTTGCAGCCGATACCATCCACATAAGAAATATTCCCTATGGCTTCCTTTTCTATCCGGAAATAATTATGGCGGGGATCTGTATTGGCTATCACATCAATAGGCTGCAGGGAGGGCTCAAAGCTGGCACTGATCTGAAACCGAACCCGCAAGAGATTGCCGGCCACTTCCACCTGTACCTGTGGCTCATTCCACATTACTTCAATTTCCTGCCGAATACGCTCCGTAATCAAAGCATCCGCCGCATCCCCATAAGTAATGATATGGGAATGGATGAGAAGAAGATTGTCCTGTATGCTGGCGGAACCCAAGAGAGAGAATTTGTTGATTTGTTGATTTGTTGATTTGTTGAATCGTTGAATCGTTTATTTGTTGAAGCGTTGAGGGGTTTTAGGTTTTATTTGCGTGGTATTGAGAATAGTTCATTTTTATTTCCGCAAATGATATCAAGAACCTGCAACGGCCGTGAATATAGGACTCGAACTCAAGATTGCCGGATTGCCCCATGAGTGCACAATCCATACTGCACTACTTCCTAAACATTCAATCTATAATCCATTAATCTTTAAATCATCGAATAAATCTACTGGCACACACGTCAACAACTAAACAATACATCGACTCAACAAATCAACGATTCAACGATTCAACAAATCAACAAATTTGTCCTCTCATTCTACCGCCGACGGCAGGGTTTGATAATGAAACACAAATCCTGCTTTTTCTATTTTCCGGCTGCTCACGGTGGCGCTCTTCAGCACTTCTATACTCATTTCGCCAAGCACCAGCTTCAGTAAACCAGCCGGTACCCGAATGGGAATATACCATTTTCCTTTCAGGCGATGGGCTATACGCAATATGATTTCACGGTTGCTGCTGGGCCCGGGGCCCACCGCGTTGTAGATGCCGCTGAGTTCGCTATTCTCCATCGCAAACAGGTAAATGCGCACCAGGTCGTCGATATGAATCCAGCTCATTACCTGCTTGCCGGTACCCAATATAGGCGCAATTCCCCATTTTACGGGTTGCCGAAATTCTTTGAGCGCTCCGCCCTTGTCGCTAAAGACAATACCTGTACGCAGGATCACCAGCCGCTTGCCCATGGCGGCTGCGGGTTTCACCGATTCCTCCCAGGCCTGGCAGGTGGTTCCCAAAAAATCGCCGGCAGCCGGCTGTTCTTCGGTGAACGGACGGGGATTGGGTATTTGCGGATCGGGACCATACCAGCCAATAGCGGAGGCACTCAGAAATACGCTCACCGTATTCGGAATTTCCTGCAATTTCTTTACCAGGAGACGGCCGGCGTTCACACGGCTGTCGCGGATTTCCTGCTTCCGCTTTTGGGTCCATCGCCTGTCTGCCACGCCAGCGCCTGCCAAATGAATAATAGCATCCGCTTCGCGAATCGCCCAATCATCCATCGTTCCTTTTTCCAGGTCCCATTGAGCATAACGAAGCTGGGGCCGGCTACTATTCCTGGCCGACCGGGTCAGTATGATCACCTGGTATCCTTTCTCCAGTAATTTATCCGTAATAGCTGACCCTATCAGTCCCGTTCCTCCCGTTATCAAAACTGTAGCCATACAATCAATTGTGTGTTTACATCATATCTAACAGCTTTGGGCATTTATTGTTTCCGATAAAAGAGAATCCGCTTAACTTTATCGCATTCACTCAACGATAACCAAAAGCTCCATGAAAAAGTTGCTATTATCCGCCCTGCTGTTATTCATTTTTGCCGGTACCATCCAGGCCCGTCAGGGTGACCCGAAAGATACGGAACAGTGGGAACCCAAACCCCCAAAAGTAACAGGAACGGCACAGTGCACGCCCGCACCTTCGGATGCGCTGGTTCTTTTTGATGGAAAGAATTTGAACGAATGGGTATCGGGTGGCGATACCAGTAAACCGGCGGCATGGACGGTTGCCGACGGGACTTTCATTGTAAAAAAAGGAACGGGCAATATTCAAACCAAACGGCGATTTCTCGATTATCAATTGCACCTCGAATGGAAAATACCCGAAGTGATTCATGGCAGCGGACAGAGCCGGGGCAATAGCGGCGTATTCCTGGCCCTTACCGGCGATGGCGATAATGGTTACGAAATACAGGTGCTGGATAATTATGAAAATGAAACCTATGTGAATGGACAGGCCGGCAGTATCTACAAACAACATATCCCGCTTGCGAATGCCTGTGCCCCCGCGGGTACCTGGCAGAGTTATGATATCATCTGGACAGCCCCCCGCTTTGATGCAAAGGGTAAACTGATCAGCCCGGCCAGGATTACCGCCATCCACAATGGCGTATTGATACAAAATAATACGGAACTAAAAGGCATTACCCGCTATATAGGTCAGCCCCATTACAAAAAAGCGCATGGCGCCAGCGCTATCATGTTACAGGATCATGGGGATCCGAGTGAGCCGATTAGTTTCAGGAATATATGGCTGAGAGAGTTGTAAGTTTTAAGTTATAAGTTTTAAGTTTTACGTTCAAGGTTTTGGAGAGATGAAAGTAGAGGATATGCATTGAAAAAGTGATTATTTTCCAATGCTACTATGGTTCACGGCGTGTACCCGAGTCTACATCCTCTAATCTGCGCAAATCTGCGCAAATCTGCGTCAAAATCTGCGTCAAAATCTGCGCAAATCTGCGGGAAATCTCTCCCGTACTTTGAACAGGTTTAAAGAACTGATGGGTTTCCCGCAGATTTTCGCAGATTTGTTCCGCAGATGATCGCAGATTTTTTCGCAGATACATTGGTATTAAAAAATTGTGCCCCCATTACATGGCAATAATTTTACGATAGGATATGAATAAAAAAAACGTAGGCATTTACGGTTTATTGGTTTCGATATTGATAGCTTTCGGCGCCTGCAAGAGCAGCCGCATGAGTGGCAACCCGGTTTTTCCGGGATGGTATGCCGATCCGGAAGCCGTTATTTTTGGTAAGCGATACTGGATCTATCCCACTTATTCGGCCCCCTACAATAAGCAGGTATTTATGGATGCCTTCTCCTCCCGCAACCTGGTGAAATGGGAAAAGCATGCGCGCATCATCGATACATCGGCCATACGCTGGGCACGCCGGGCCCTGTGGGCCCCTGCCGCTGTGAAGAACGGCGATCAGTACTTTCTGTTCTTTGCCGCCAATGATATTCAAAGCGATGCCGAAACAGGTGGCATCGGCGTTGCCGTATCCGACAACCCGGCCGGACCTTTTCGCGACTACCTGGGCAAACCCCTGATCGATCGCTTCCATAATGGCGCGCAACCTATTGATCAATTTGTGTTTCAGGATCAGGATGGAAGCTGGTATATTATTTATGGCGGTTGGCGCCACTGCAATATCGCGAGACTGAAAGATGATTTCACAGGCATCCGGCCATTCGACGATGGAAGCCTCTTTAAAGAAATTACCCCTGAAGGTTATGTGGAAGGGCCGATCATGTTCCGCAAAGACGGCCGCTATTATTTTATGTGGAGCGAAGGTGGGTGGACCGGCCCCAACTACAGCGTGGCCTATGCCATTGCCGATTCCCCCTTTGGCCCCTTCAAAAGAGAAGCCAGGATCCTGCAACAGGACCCCGCCATCGCCACCGGGGCAGGACATCATTCCGTGATACAATCACCCGAAAGCGGGAACTGGTATATCGTGTATCATCGCCGCCCCCTCACCGAAACGGATGGCAACAGCCGCGAAACCTGTATCGACCTGATGGAGTTTGACGCAGAGGGAAAGATCAAGCCGGTGAAGATTACCATGGAAGGCGTAAAGGCGGATAAATTGAAATAATGATGAACGGAGATGATGTTGTTGGGGATTCCAGTAAGATTTTACTACTTTGAGGCGTAACCTGAGGTCTGAAGCAGGCGTCTAACCCATTCATCAGGCCTATCCGGATGAATTCACAAATACCCAAATACACAAATTCCCAAATTTTTTTACATGCACCCCGTCCTTTCCATTCAAAACCTTTCCAAGAACTATGGCCAGGTACAGGCACTGAAAGAAGTGTCATTTGATGTGCCGCGCGGTAGCGTATATGGTATCCTGGGGCCCAATGGCAGTGGCAAAACCACCCTGCTCGGCATCGTGATGGATATACTCAAAGCCAGTTCCGGTAGTTTTCTGTGGAATGGCCAACCCGGCAGTCATGAACAACGGAAGCTTATTGGCACCCTGCTGGAAACACCGAATTTCTACCATTACCTTACCGGCCAGCAAAACCTCGAAATAGCCGCGGCCATCAAGCAGCGGGGAAAGGAAGATATACCCAGGGTGCTTGAAATCGTAAACCTGACGGCGCGCAAAGATTCCAAATTCAGCACCTATTCGCTCGGCATGAAGCAACGCCTGGCCATCGCATCCACCCTGCTGGGCGATCCGGATATTATGGTTTTTGATGAACCCACCAATGGCCTGGATCCTGCCGGTATCGCCGAAATCAGAGAACTGATTCGGAAGCTGAACCGCGATGGAAAGACCATCATCATGGCCAGCCATATTCTCGATGAAGTGGAGCGTGTGTGTACCCACGTAGCCATCATTCAAAAAGGAATCCTCAAAACCTCCGGCACTGTGGCAGCCGTGCTCGACCATAGCCCGGAGACCAGTGCAACCGCTATTATAGAAGTGGACCTGGCAGCGGACAATATGGATCTGCTGCGGCAGAGCCTCGAAGCGATAACAGGCGTCCAAAGTATTGTTGGTCGCGACAATATCCTCTGCGTGACCTGCGATGCCAGCCTGAATGCCACCGAACTTAACCGCTTCTGTTTCGACAAAGGCATCGTGCTGAATCATCTCAGCCTGAAACGAAAAACACTGGAAAAAAGATTCCTCGAAATCACCGGCAATACCAGCGATCGCTAAACTTAACCCCAACAAACTCATTATATGCTGCGCAATCTTCAAATTGAATGGATGAAAATCCGCCATTACCGGGTATTCCAGGTGTTCTCTATCTTGTATCTCCTGGGTATCGTAGTGATCATCTATATCTTCTACTATATCTATATGCAGGTGCTGGGCGAAATCCAGCGGGCGATGACCAATGGCCAGTCGTCCGAAGCCAATGATATGCTGAATTTATTCACGCCTTCCAATATCTGGCGTACCGTCATGTTCTGGACCAGCTTCCTGCTCTACCTGCCGGGGATGATTATCATTAATCTTTTCATCAACGAAGTAAACTTTAAAACCCATCGCCAGAATATTATTGATGGCTGGAAACGGGAAACTTTTATTTATACCAAGATCGGCCTCATCGTAGCCATGTCGCTGGTGATTACGTTTATGAACCTGGTAGCCACGCTCATTATGTTTCAGGTTACGGGTACCACCATTGACTTTGGAGGGTCTTACTATTTGTTCTATTGCTTTGTCCAGAGTTTTGTGTACCTGATGTTTGCCCTGCTGCTGGCCACCCTGTTTCGCCGCAGCGGCATCGCCATCATTGTGTTTTTTACTTACGGTTTGATACTCGAATGGTTGCTCTGGTGGCTGCTGCGCGAAGTGCATCCGCAATTGGGATTTTTTCTCCCCCTGCAGGCGGCCGATTCGCTGATTGTATTCCCTTTCATGGAAAAACTGATGACCGATATGCCGTCTCAATCCGTGATGTTGATCGCGACATTGGCTTTTGCCAGCCTGTACATCTGGCTTAGCGTGAGGAAATACAAATACGACGACCTGTAGACAAAAAAACCCCGGTGCGAACACCGGGGAACAACTAAAAACACGGCCGTTTAGCAAGGCTTCATTGGAACGAAAAAGCCCCTGCACGGAGCAGGGGTTTAGTCGGGTTTTTGCCCGTCCAAAAAGGTATTGAGAGTGCTGATCTGAGTCTGGTTCTTATCGTCTTTTCTTACTTCATAATTACTATAGAATTGCTCCACCGGGCTGGCCTGGTTATACAATTCCATATTGCGGCGGATATAGGCCGGCACTGTCTCAAACTCATTATTCGGGTCTGCGCCGTTAACATTGAATGACAAGTTGCGCAACTTGTGCAGTCGTTCGGCCGCCCTACGTTTTTGCTCTTCGGCTTCGTCCGCCATCGGCGGATCCTCAACCGTGGTGGCTAAAGGTGGCTGAGCATGATGGGCCAACGGCATATCCGCCGCTGGAATGTCATTCCTTTCTACCAGTTGCATTTGCATGTCGCTGATGTCATCATCAGCCGGTGCGGCAACACGTGGTGAAGGAACCGGCTCTTCTACAGAAGGTTTGGAGGCAGCAGCCTCTGCTTTCGATTCTGCGTAGATATTGGATGGTCTGGCCAGATACCCTCCCGCGGCCGCTGGCCGGTTCGGGCTTTTATTTTGCGATGAGTTGCTATTCCTGTTTTCTTCCGGTTTTCGGAAAGGAGATGGAGATTCGGCTTCAGAAGGATGAGCGGATTGGGCTTGAGTTGTCGAATGTAGCATATCATCAGAAGACTTCAGCCACAATTTATCAACAGTATTTTCCGCATTTTCTTTCGTAGAATTACCAGGTATTTTTCCCAGCTCCTTCTTCTCCTCACCCAGGGTAAAGAGGATCACGGGCTCTTCGTCGCGGATATAATCGGCATGATAAATATCCTGCATACCCGGCATGGGCGCATCCGCCACCGGCAATTCCTCTACCAGCCTGGGAGCCAGCTCATCGTTGACGGGCATGACCTTATCCGCCACGGCAGTCGTCTCTTCTGTTTTCGCTTCCTCCTTTTTCGCTTCCTCCCGGGTGGGCTCACCCAGCACCATCACGATCTTATCTTCCTTATCGGATTTCTCCGTTTTTACCTGCTTCACAGCAACAAAGGGATCCTTGTATTCAAAGCCGGTGGCAATAAGGGTAATGCCGATCTTTTCGCCAAGCGTATTATCATAGCCCAGACCCATGATTACATCCGTACCCTCGCCCGCGCGACTCAGCAGGTAACTCTGTATCACTTCCACTTCGTCCATCGTGAATTCCGATTCACCTTCGGCGGAGTTGATATTGATCAGTATCCACTTGGCGCCACGGATATCGCTGTCGTTGAGCAAGGGCGAATTCATCGCTTCTTCGATAGCTTTGTGGGCACGATTTTCGCCGGCCACAGCCGCGCTGCCCAGGATGGCCACACCACCATTGCGCATCACGGTACATACATCCGCAAAGTCCACGTTGATCTGACCGGTGCTGTTGATGACATCGGTGATACACTTGGCCGCCGTAGCCAGCACATTATCGGCCCTTTCAAAAGCTTCCCGCATTTTGAGGTTGCCAAACTGGTGACGCAATTTATCGTTGCTGATCACCAGCAGGGTATCTACATACCCCTTCAGTACCTTGATGCCTTCCTCGGCCTGCAACTGCCGCTTGCGACCTTCATACGTAAATGGAGTGGTAACGATTCCCACAGTGAGAATGCCCAGGTCCTTACAAATCTTGGCGATGATGGGGGCGCCACCGGTACCGGTACCACCACCCATGCCGGCCGTAATAAAGGCCATCTTGGTATTCACTTCCAGTATGCGCTTGATCTCTTCCAGCGACTCTTCGGTTGCCTGGCGACCGATTTCGGGATTGGCGCCGGCACCAAGGCCCTGTGTAAGATGCGGACCGAGCTGCACACGATTCGGTATTCCACTCTTGGCCAAAGCCTGCGCATCGGTATTGCAAATTATAAAATTGACGCCCTCTATCTTCTGCTCGTGCATGTGGTTGACAGCATTGCCACCACCACCACCTACACCAATTACCTTGATGATAGATGATTTCTCTTTGGGCAAATCAAAATGTATCATGTTTGTTGGGTTTTGTGAAGTTGATTCGTTGAATTGTTGATTCGTTGAATCGTTGAACTGTTTAAGGTTGAAGTTTTAAGTTATAAGTCTTAAGTTTTAAGTATTAAGTACAATACCAATAAAAAATCACAATATCATAATAACAAATACCAACTTACAACTTACTACTTACTACTCACAACTTCTTATCCTCTTCCTCCTTAAACAAATCAATAATTCCGTCCTTGAATTTTCCCCAGAAATTATTCAGGCTGCGGCGCTGCCGGGTTACTTTCTGCACCTCTGCCTCTATCATCTCCTCTTCATCGCCTACCAGCACTTCTTCTTTTTCTGCCTGGCGCAAATGTTGTGGCACATCCACTTTCCGGTATTCGGTTTCAAACTGCTTGCGGTTATGCTCATAGTCGTCGTAACCTTTCAGAATAAGTCCAATACAGGTAGAATAAGTGGGTCTTGCCAGTTCCTCAATATGTCCTGCCGCCAGGTGTTCGTTGGGGAATCCGATCCTTGCCGGCAAACCGGTTACATATTCCGTCAACTGAATGAGGTGTCGCAATTGCGATCCGCCACCGGTAAGTACCACACCGCCGTTGAGGCAACGGTTGTCGAGCCCTACCTGTTTGAGGTGATAGGTTACAAAATCGAGTATCTCGCTCATTCTTGCCTGGATGATGCTGGCCAGGTTCTTTACGCTTACTTCCTTGGCAGGCATACCCCGCAGACCGGGTATGGTGATATACGCATTCGTATTGGCTTCATTCGACAGGGCGCTGCCAAACTGCACTTTCATTTGCTCGGCCTGCGTTTTCAATACACCGAGGCCGGTCTTGATATCGTTGGTGATATTTTCGCCCGCAAAGGGAATAACCGCAGTATGCTTCAGAATACCTTCATAAAAAACGGCCAGGTCGGTGGTGCCGCCGCCAATATCCACGATAGCCACGCCGGCTTCCAGATCTTCCTGGGCCATAACGGCCGATGAGCTGGCGAGCGGTTGCAGTACCAGGTCCTTGGTATGCAAACCCGCTTTTTCCACGCTGCGGTTGATATTGCGGATCGCATTCTTGTCGCCCGTGATGATATGGAAATTAGCGCCTACTTTCACGCCGCCATATCCAATCGGGTTGGGGATATTCTGAAAATTATCGACCGTGAACTCCTGTGGTATCACATCGATGATCTGATCGCCTGCCGGAATGTAGGTTTTGTACTGATCGGCTATAAGCTGATCAATTTCCTTCTGCGAAATTTCGTTATCCGTGGCCTGCCTTACAATATCTCCCCTGGTTTGAAGGCTCTTGATATGATGGCCGGCAATACCTACATACACATCCCGGATATCGAGATTGGGATTGGAGGCAAAACAATTGTCGAGCGCGGTACGGATAGCCTTAATGGTTTCATCGATATTCAGTACCTGTCCGTGCTTTACCCCGTTGGAATTCGCCTTTCCAAAACCAAGAATCTCCAGCTTGCCAAATTCGTTTTTACGGCCTGCAATCACGGCAATCTTGGTAGTGCCTATGTCGAGGCCGATAATGATAGGCTGCTCGGAAGCCGATCCGTGCAACTGCGCCGGCGTGCGCAGGGTTTGATTAGGTTTTTCGTTCATGTTATGTTGTTTTTAGCTGTTCACTTTTTTTCTGCCACTACCTGGCCCGCAAATCTGATATCCACGATCTTGTACTTTTCCCAGCCCGCCTTCGGTATTACCTGACGGTAAAACTGGTAAAGCCGGTTGAATTTGGCCTCTATGCTTTCGGCATTACCGAGGCGAATCAGGTGGCTGCCCAATACGGGAACCATTTCAAACTCCCAATCTTTGGGACCGGAGGAAACCAGGTTTACCTGTCCTATCTGCGCATCCCAAAATGGATCTTCCTGCAGGAAGGAAGAAAGCGAAATCATATCCTTTACCAGTACACTATCCGCACTGCCCAGGCGCTTTTTTTCCGGAAAACCGGTAAAAACGGGGAGCGATAATTTCAACTGATCTACCAGGTGCATTATCTGGCCCGATTCGTCGAGATAAAAACTTCTTCCGCCCGATGTGAAGACCCTGGCCATCGGTTGGCGTTGCGTCAGCTTCACATGCAATACATCTTTATTGTCGAAATAAACACGCGCATCACGTACCCAGATATTGGTCTCGAGCAATTTTTCCATGCTCCAGAGGTCGAAGCGCTTACGCGATTGGCCAATAACCGGACCCCTGGTGGCCGCCTTCAGCATCTTGAAAATTTCCTTTTCCTGCAGCACCAGTTTCTCCGCGCCGGCTCCGGTGATATAGATCTCCACATCCTTGCAGGTTTCATTCTTTTGCTTGCCAATGGCGGCCATCAGCAACAGCAACATGCCCGACCCAATGGTAAGCCAAAGGCCTGCAAAGAGAATTTTTCGTATGGTTCTTTTTGTATTCAACTTTTAGTGTGCTAATAATTCTTTTACGGGTATCATCATCTTATCAATATCCCCTGCGCCGGCCATTACCAGCAGAAATTTGCCCTCGTCTGTTTTCTTTTCCTTTAACCACGCCAACATTTCCTGCTTATGCAGCACCTGCTTTGGCATAGGTCGCATTCGTCCGAGTATCATCTCACTGTTCACTCCTTCCATCGGTTGCTCACGTGCGGGATAAATGGGAAGCAGTACCAATTCATCTGCCTTATTCATCACTTCCGCAAATCCGTCGGCAAAATCGCGGGTGCGGCTAAACAGGTGCGGCTGAAAACAAAGCAGCAATTTCCTGTCGGCAAACAACGATCTCGCTCCTTCAAGCAGGGCCCGCAATTCTTCGGGATGGTGGGCATAGTCGTCCACAACAACCCATTTTTCTGACCGCAGCACGTATTCAAATCGCCGCTTCACGCCTCTGAAAGCCTCTACTGCTTCTCTGATCTTTTCTTCTTCCACTCCCAGGAGCCAGGCCACGGTTATGGCGGCTGTCATATTCTCCACATTGTGCAAGCCGCCCATGTTCAGGTGCAGGTTGCGTATCCAATGACCCTTGAGGCAACAATCGAAGTAGTAGGCTCCATCCTGCATCCGGATATTGTCGCTAAACACATCCGCTTCCCTGTTGCCACAGGCATAAGAGAGGTACTGATCGGTCCGGAGCTCGCTGCTACGCTTCATCCCATGCCGCGCAATCAGGCGACCGCCTGCGCGCAGTTTTCGGGTAAAGTCGATATAGGCCTGCTCCACCTCTTCTGCTGTACCATAGATATCGAGATGATCGGCATCCATTGCCGAAACGATCGCGATATCAGGCTGTAGCTTCAGAAAGGTGCGGTCGTACTCATCTGCTTCAATCACGGAAACATTTCGCTCATGGCTCCAGAAATTGCTGCCATAGTTTACCGAAATGCCTCCGAGAAATGCATTACAACCAAAACCGCTATGCCGCAACAGGTGCGCTACCATGGTGCTGATGGTGGTTTTGCCATGCGTGCCTGCCACACAGATATTAAAAGAACTTTCGGTGATCATCTGCAGCACATCGCTGCGCTTCACGATCTTTGTACCCGTTTGCTGGTAATGCAGCCATTCCTGATGATCCTTTGGAATGGCGGGTGTATATATCACCAGGTCGGGGTTTTTCGGAATCAGATCCAGGTTTTCCTCATAGTGTATGCTGATGCCTTCCTGCTCCAGCTCTTTTGACAGCGCCGTTTCCGTTTTATCGTACCCACTCACCTTTACACCCTGCTCGTGGAAAAAGCGCGCCAATGCACTCATGCCAATACCGGCAATGCCGATAAAATACACTTCGCGAAAACGGCTCACCCCCCGAAAGGGAGCGTTCATAAGGACGGTATTTAATCCCGTTCCCGGTGATCCGCTATGGGCGGAATCGGGTGAATAATGTCGTATACAATACTCCGTTCTCACTGCCTGCTTTTCAACTTTGTCAAAATATCCTTTGCCACGCGCTCATCGGCATCGATGATGCCCAGTGGCTTCAGGTTTTCCTTCATGCGCGCCTGCCTGTGCTGGTCCCGCGCCAGGCTGAGCAGGGCGGGTACCAGTTTTTCCATGGCTTCGCTGTCGCTGATCAGCAAAGCCGCCTCTTTCTTCACCAACTGTTGCGCGTTTACAGTCTGGTGGTCTTCTGCCGCATAGGGGTAGGGTACGAACAAAACGGGCTTCTGTACTACAGTTAGTTCCGCCACAGTCATAGCCCCGGCACGGGCTACTACCATGTCGGCGGCAGCATAAGCGTTTTCCATTTGGGTGATGAAATCATTGACCCAAACACCTGATTTGCCGGCCGCTGCCTGCCGGGCTTTCTCTGCATAGGGTTTTCCGGTTTGCCATATCAACTGGAGTCCTGCTCCAAGGAGCTGGTCCAGGTTTTTGTCGATTGCTTCGTTAATCGTTTTCGCGCCCAGGCTTCCACCCACCACCAGCACCGTTTGCCGGGCCGGTTCCAATCCGAAAAAGCTTCGCGCCTGCGCCGGATCCTGGTTCACCTGCCGAATGGCTTCCCGAACGGGGTTGCCCGTAAGCAGCAGCTTGCCGGCCGGGAAAAATTTTTCCATCCCTTCGCTGGCCACATAAATGGCGGTGGCTTTTTTTCCCAGCAGAATATTCGATTTGCCGGCAAAGGAATTGGACTCATGAATAAAGCTGGGTATACCCCTTGCCTGTGCGCTGCGCAAAACCGGGAAGCTCGAATAGCCTCCCACGCCAAGCACCGCATCCGGTTTAAACTCGTTGAGGATGCGACGCACCTGCCAGAAACTTTTGATCAGCTTTATCGGCAAGACCCAATTCTTCCACAAAGAGCTTCTGTTGAATCCCGCTATATCCAATCCCTCAATCCGGTATCCTGCCTGTGGCACTTTTTCCATCTCCATCTTTCCTTTCGCGCCCACAAACAAGATCTCGATCCCGCCATCCATCTTCCGCAAAGCGTTAGCGATAGCGATGGCGGGAAATATATGCCCGCCCGTACCTCCGCCTGCAATGATGATTCGATAACTCAAGGATCCTGTTTTATACGGTCAACTAATTTCTTCCTGTCATAACGCTTCCTGCGTCTTCATTTCATTCAGCTCACTATGCCGGGCCACGCTCAGCACAATGCCGATGGCCAGGCAGGTAAATATGAAACTGCTCCCACCCATACTCACCAGCGGCAGGGTTACACCCGTTACGGGAAACAGGTTCACCGTCACCGCCATATTCGCTATAGCCTGTATCGCCAGGGTAAAACTGAGACCCAGGGCGAGAAAGGCACCGAAGGCGAAAGGACATCGCTTAAATATTCGGATGCATCGGTACAGAAACACCAGGTAAATAAATACGATAAATGCTCCTCCCGCTATTCCATATTCTTCAATGATGATCGCAAAAATGAAATCATTATATGCCTGTGGCAGATAATCACGCGTAGTGCTGTTGCCGGGGCCAACACCCAGCATTCCACCTTTCGCAATAGCGATCTTGGCCTGGGTTACCTGGTAGAGTTCGTCATTCACTTCATCCTTCCCGCCGTAGATAAAACTTTCCACCCGGCCTATCCAGGTATCTACCCTGCCAAACAGGCCCGATGAACGGCCTGTGCCGCCCTCATCGGCATCACCGGCATGATGGCGGGTAATGGCCGCCAGCACCAGGAATACCAGCGGTATGAGCGCGGTGCCTAAAATCAGCAGCAGGTGCCTGGTGCTTACCCTTCCTATAAATAACAACATCACACAACTGGCAAAAAGCAGTAGCGCGGTAGACAGGTTCGCGGGCGCAATCAGCGCACAGATGATAACGATGGGTGTCACCACCGGGATGAACCCTTTCTTAAAATCCTTGATCACTTCCTGTTTACGGCTAAGCAATCGGGCCAGGTACATGAAAAGCGCCAGCTTGGCCAGGTCGGAAGTTTGCATGGTCATATTGATCAGGGGCAAACGAATCCAACGGCTACCTTCATTCATGCGCACCCCAAAGAACAAAGTGTATATCAACAGCGGAATGCAGATCAGAAACAATATGGTGGCGATGCGCGAATACATCTTATAATTCACCAAATGTGCGAAGTACACCACCAACACGCCGATAACTATAAAAGCCACCTGCTTAAACAGGTACACTTCGGTATTGCCTTTATAATGCTTATACGCCAGCGAACCGGTGGCGCTATACACCGCGAGCAGCGATACCAGCGCCAACAATATCACCAGGGCCCAGATCACCTTATCACCTTTTGTTTTGCTCAAAAGCTGTTTGGGTTTCAGGCTATCGCCCAGTTCCTGGAATCGTATGTCGCGAATAATGTCCACTGGTTGTGTAATAAGTTTTGGGTTTAAGGTTTAGAGTTTAAGGTTTAGGGTTTAGGGTTTAAATGGTTTGTAACATGCTTTCTGGAAGTTTCCTTTTGAACAAAATCAATACTATAAACTTTAAACTTTAAACCTTAAACTCTAAACCTCAAACTCATCACAGTTCCTTCACTGCCTTCTTAAACTGCTGTCCTCTGTCTTCATAGTTTTTAAATAAATCAAAGCTGGCGCAGCCGGGGCTTAGCAAAACCACATCCCCTTTTTCGGAAAAGTGGAAGGCTGCCTGCACGGCTTCAAGGGCCGACTGTGTATCTACTATATTGGGCACCAGGTTTTGAAAGGCTTCATGAATCTTCTGGTTCTGGGTACCCATGCACACAATTGCTCTTACTTTTTCCTTCACCAGCTCGGCAAGCAGGGAATAATCATTTCCTTTATCCACGCCCCCCAGTATCAGTACGGTGGGCTTGGTCATGCTTTCGAGGGCATACCAGGTAGAGTTTACGTTGGTGCTCTTGCTGTCGTTGATAAACTCTACGCCGCGGATGGTGGCCACGGGTTCCATGCGGTGCTCCAGCGCCTGGAAATCCATTACCGCCTCGCGGATTTTTTCTTTTCGGATTTCCATTTGCGCGGCTCCCAGGCTGGCGGCCATAGTATTGTACTGGTTATGTTTCCCCTTGAGCGTAAAATCGAATACACTCATGGCAATAAAGTCTTCTCCGGTTCTTACGTACATGTCCCCGTCTTTAATAAATGCGCCGTTGGTTTCTGTTTTCATACTGAATGGCAGTTGTTTTGCGTGTATCTCAATTTTGTTCAGGAATTCCATTGTTACCGGATCGTCTGCGTTATAGATAAAGCAGTCGTCCGCGGTTTGATTCATCGTGATTCTGAATTTGCTACGGATATAGTTTTCGAACTTATAGTCGTAGCGATCCAGGTGGTCTTCGGTGATATTGGTCAGGATCGCGATATCGGGTCGGAAATCCCTGATATCGTCGAGCTGGAAACTGCTGATCTCGGCCACATACACTGGTTTCGGGTCTTCGGCCACCTGCCTGGCGAAGGAGTAACCGATATTGCCTACCAGTGCGGCGTCTATTCCCGCTTTGCGGCAAATATGCCAGAGCAGCGAAGTGGTGGTGGTTTTGCCATTGCTTCCCGTGATGGCGATAATTTTTGAATCGCCCTTATGCCGGTAAGCCAATTCCACTTCGCCAATCACCGGAATGCCTTTTTTCCGTATCGCCTTCATCCATTCGTTCTTTTCCGGTATGCCCGGACTCTTCACGATCTCTCCGGCATTCATTACTTCGGCAAAAGCGGCTTCCCCTTCCAGAAATGGGATCGCCCATTCCTGCAGCAGTTTCCTGTTGGTATCCTTCAAAGAACTTTGGTCGGCCAACAGCACGCTGTAGCCTTTCGATTTTGCCAGGATGGCGGCTCCCAGGCCGCTTTCACCCCCACCCAGTATTACCAGTCTTTTGCTCATAATGCAATCCGTGTACAAAAAAGTGGTTCTTCACAAGCATGGCGTTTTGGTAATCTTTTATTCCACAGTTGCCCTGGCATCCGAACAGCAAGCTGCCGGAATGTTTTGACGACTTCGTTTTCAGACTGTACGGATGGGTGGAAAAGGGTGGTTCTTCATGTGGGTGAATGGATGCCGCAACGGTTGGGCTGCGGCATTTTCACCTTACTTTCTTTCGATCAATTCCTGTCTTTTATCTCAATTTCAACGTTGCTATGCTAATCAATACAAACAACACCGTCATGATCCAAAACCGCGTTACAATCTTCGCTTCATGATATCCTTTCTTTTGATAATGGTGGTGCAGGGGGCTCATCAAAAAAACCCTTCTGCCCACGCCATATTTCCGCTTGGTGTATTTAAAATAAGTTACCTGTATCATCACGCTCAGGTTCTCAATCAGGAATACGCCACAGAAAATCGGTATCAGTAATTCCTTGTGCACAATGATGGCGATGGCAGCAATGATACCTCCCAGTGTAAGGCTGCCGGTATCGCCCATAAATACCTGGGCGGGATACGAGTTGTACCACAGAAATCCTACACAGGCCCCGATCATGGCGGCGAGGAATATAGACAGCTCACCCAGCTCGGGGATATACATGATGTTGAGGTAGTCGGCAAACACGAAGCTGCCACTGGCGTAGGCGAATATGCCCAAACATACCCCAATCAATGCCGATGTTCCCGTCGCCAACCCATCCAGTCCATCCGTGATATTCGCACCATTCGATACGGCGGTGATGATAAAGATCACGACCAGTATATACAGCACCCAGCTATAATCGCGCAAAGCTTCGGGCAATAATTTGGTATAGTTAAACTCATGGTTCTTCACGAAAGGAATGGTGGTGATGGGCTCCTTGGTTTCCACAAAATGCTTGGCCTCACCATTGATGGTTCGCGTAATAATGGTGCTGTCGCCGGCACGTGGCGTACCCTGGTATTCGCGCCAGATCTTCACCTCCGGGTGGAAATACAATACCGCACCCACCAGGATACCTAAACCTACCTGCCCCAATATCTTAAACCAACCTGCCAATCCGTCCTTATCCCCTTTCTTATAATTTACTCCCTGCTGCTGCGCCAGGCGCTTGGCCCGCAGCTTCAGGTAATCGTCCACAAAGCCGATGATACCCAGCCAAACGGTAGCAATCAGCATCAGGATAATATAGATGGTATCCAGTCTTGCAAAGAGCAATGTGGGAACCATGATGCCCAGGATGATGATAATGCCACCCATGGTGGGCGTTCCCTTCTTCTGTTGTTCACCCGCCAAACCCAAATCACGAACCGTTTCACCCACCTGCTTTTTCTGCAGTATCCTGATCAGTTTCTTCCCATAGATCAGGGTTATAAACAACGACAGCATCACCGCCAGCAACACCCGGAAGGAAATGAACCGGTAGAGTTCACTTCCCGGGAAGTCGATGCCCTGTTGGTCGAACCAGTCGAAGAGGTGATAAAGCATGGGTTGAGTTGTAAGTTTTAAGTTCTAAGTTTTAAGTTGTGTTTTTTGAGTACAGCGATTTAGGTTCTTATTTTACTGTTTTTAGTTAATTCTATTATTATGATGGTGTCTGCAATTTCCTGTTGATGGCTTATTAACTGTGCTTACCTGACAAATGCTCTCTCTACAAACCCCTGCACTTGTCACCCAACACTTAAAACCTAAAACTTAAAACTTACCACTTATAACTGCCTTACTTTCCCAGCTCCCCAAACACTTCCCCCACCACTTCCTTATCGTCGAAATGAAACCGCTCACCTTTTATTTCCTGGTACTTCTCATGCCCTTTGCCCGCTATCAGCACTATATCGTTGGGGCCGGCTAAGGTGAGCGCAGTACGGATGGCTTCGCGGCGATCCACTATGCTCAGGTATTTTCTTCTCGCTGCCGCGGGCAAACCGGCTTCCATATCGCGAATAATCTGTGCCGGGTCTTCCGATCGCGGATTATCGCTGGTAAATACTACTTTGTCGCTATGCTCGGTTGCCGCCACCGCCATCAGGGGTCTCTTGGCCCTGTCCCTGTCGCCACCGCAACCCACCACGGTTATCACCTGCTCATTCCCTTTTCGCAGCTTCTGAATTGTGGCCAGCACATTCAGCAGAGCATCGGGTGTATGCGCATAATCCACAATCGCGATCACATGGTCTTTTGGGCTCAACAGATAATCGAATCTGCCTTCGGCACCCGTTAACTGGCTCAGGTTGCGCAATACCTCCTGCTTTTCTTCGCCCAGGCAAATGGCTGCTGCATAAACCGCCAGCAGGTTGTAGGCATTAAATTCACCTATCAGGCGAAAATGCACTTCCTGCTCATTCACCTGCATCAGCAAACCGGCCAGGGTATTTTCGAGCAGCTTACCCTTGAAGTCGGCCAGGGTGCGCAGGCTGTACATATACTTTTTAGCCGATGTATTCTGCAACATCACCACTCCCCGCTTATCGTCGGCATTGCTAATGGCAAATGCATCAGATGAAAGCCCATCGAAAAAACTCTTCTTTACCCGGATATATTCATCAAATGTTTTATGATAAT
Source organism: uncultured Citrobacter sp. (assembly GCA_964395095.1). Classification (GTDB taxonomy): domain Bacteria; phylum Bacteroidota; class Bacteroidia; order Chitinophagales; family Chitinophagaceae; genus CAYMZZ01. Next base: position 186,867 of record CAYMZZ010000007.1, on the reverse strand, counting down.
CCAGGTGATCGTGCGTGATATTGCTGAAGAGCGCTCCCGCAAATTGCAAGGCCGTTACACGATGCTGATGCAGGGCATGAGAGCTTACTTCCATAAACACATGACTGCAACCCGACTCCAGCATTTGGTGGAGCAATTTGCTCAGTTGTACCGGATCGGGCGTGGTATGCGTAGCCGGCAATACCTGCCCGGCTATACGATTCTCCACGGTGCTGATGAGTCCGCTGCTGTACCCCAATGATGCAAAGAGCTTATAAAGCAAAGTGGCGATGGTGGTTTTTCCGTTGGTACCGGTTACTCCCACCAGTTTTAGCTTTTCGCTGGGGCGACCATAAAAATTATGGGCCGCCACTGCTGCTGCTATCGCACTGTTTTCCACCTGCACATATACGACCGATGCCATTTTTTGATCCGGCATCTTTTCGCAGATCACGGCGCTGGCACCTGCGCTCACAGCTTTTTCGATGTATGCGTGGCCGTCCGTCGCCGTTCCTTTTACCGCCACAAACAGGCAGCCCTGCTTCACCTGCCTCGAATCCATCTGCACATCCCGGATATCCACATCGGTATTGCCGGAGATGGAGCGGATAGCTACCTTATATAATACTTCGTGTAATACCACGCTTTTCTTCTCTTTTTAACTTTCCAGCTCCAATACTATAGATGTTCCTTTCAACAATACCGTTCCCGGCGCTACCGATTGCTGTTTCACTTTCCCTCTTCCCCGCACGGCCACCTTTGCGCCGAGCGACTCCAGCAGGTAGAGCGCATCGCGAAGCGTCATGCCTTTCACATCGGGCACCAGCCCTTTGCCGGCCGAAAGCGGCTGAGCCTTGCCCTGCAAACCGGTTCCCGACAATGCCGCATAAGAGGCGGTACCCGCACTATCCATCATCGACCATCCCAGTCGGTTATACACCTGCCGAATACCATCGGCCGAGCCGGCATAGAAATATTTACTGCTATCGGTTTTCACTTCAAATGGCCGGGGCACTTTAGGCTGCACATACAGGGCATATAGTCGCGTGGCTACTTCGCGAAACACGGGACCGGCCAGTGTGCCGCCATAGTGTATGGCCGCATGCGGCTTTGAACGGATGACCACTATGCAGGAATACTGTGGCTTATCGGCTGGAAAATATCCCACAAATGAAGCCTGGTAAATTCCATCGCTGTATTTGATATTTCCATCCCGCACATGCGCCGTTCCGGTTTTGCCCGCCACAGAAAAGGGCATGCCCTTGAACACGCTGGTGGCAGTACCATCAATCACCACTGCTTCGAGACATTCCCGCGCGGCAGCAATGGTTTCATCATTGGAAATATTTTTATCGATAACAGTGGGTTCAAACTGGCGAACCAGCACTCCATCGCGCCGAACACTGTTTACCAGGTAGGGCTTCATCATTTTGCCATTGTTGGCCACAGCATTATACAACATCAGGGTGTGCAGGGGACTCACCTGTATGGCATAACCAAAACTCATGGTCACCATATTCATCAATCCGCCCCTGTTCTTATCCAATGGTGCCAGTTGGGGTCTTGGCAGATGCGCCAGGTCAACCGGCGCCTTCTCCATCATGTGGTACTTATCCAAATAATCCCGATACTCAGCGGGATTTTTCTGAAATGCCTGGAAAGCGAGTTTGCTCATCCCTACATTGGAACTGTGCGCAAAACATTCCTTCACGGTTTGAATGGCTTTGGGGAAACGTTCCGCATCATTCACCATCCTGGGGCCTACCTGCATACGACCCGCAGTACCCACTTCAATCTGGTCGGTCAATTCAGCCGTCCCTTTTTCCAAAGCCGCCATCAGGGTAACCAGTTTAATCGTACTGCCGGGTTCCGTTACCCGAAGCGCATAATTATCATCTTCCCAATAAGTACCATCGGGACGACGACCCAGGTTAGCGATCGCTTTGATTTTGCCGGTTGCCGTCTCCATGACGATACAGGTTCCGTAGATCGACTCGGTTGCTTCCATTTGCCGAAGAAGCGCGGTCTGGGTAATGTCCTGTATGTTTACATCAAGTGTGGTGTGAATATCCCTTCCGTGTTCCGGCTCTATCTGAAAACCATCTACCGGAATGGCAATGCCGGAAGCATAGCGGATGAGCCGCTGCCCTTTAATGCCGGTGAGTAAGCTGTCGTACGACATTTCGAGACCCACGTTCTGTTTCTTGACCTTTCCATTGCTGGCCACAAACTCACGGGAGAGTCCTACCGTACGGTTGGCCAGCAGGCCAAAGGGCGCCATTCGCTTGCTGCTTTCCTCCACAATTACCCCACTCCGGTTGCGACCCAGCCTTACCAGCGGAAATTCGCGGAAGGTCTTGTATTCTTCGAAAGACAGTTTTTTGCGCAGCGGATAATAGCGACGTTTCTTCTGATAGCCCTGCATCAATTCCGACTTGTATTTCGATGCTGGTTTATCGCCAAAGAAGTTGGACATGGCCAGGCAGAAGGAGTCGATATGTTCGCGGAATACCTTACCGTTCTTCGCACGAAGCCCATCGGCCTGGAAATCCATATAAATATCAAACTGAGGCATGGACGTGCTCAGCATCTGACCATCTTCACTATAAATGGTTCCCCGGTCGGCATCCAGTTCCACAATTCGCTGGTAGAGGCTGTCGCCCATTTGCCGGAGCCCGGCGCCTTCCACGCGTTGAATGTAGAAAGCCTTGCCCAGCACCAGCACGCAAAGCAGGGTCATACCAATAAAGCAGAGGTAAACACGCCACAATATGTCTTTGCGAACTTCCAAGGTTGAGTGAATCGTTTGCTTTTATGTGTTGTTTCCGGAAACAACCCCCACCCTCAGATGGGGGTGACCCGGAAAACCGTCCAAGTCAATTTTTAATCCTGCTTCTCTTCAGAACCGGCCAGCACAACGGGTGCGCTGGTGAGTTCCTTTAGTCCCAACGGAGCCACCGCTTTGGCCAGCTCACTTTGTTTGCTGCGAAACATTACCTCACTCTTCAGGGTCTTATACTCATATTGCAGCTCTTTCACTTCGCGCGAAGTGCGGGTTATTTGCCGAAGGGTCTTATCAGCCTGGTGTCCATTATAGATATAGAGTACAGCCAGTAGTGTGAGAAACAGAAAGAAAGGAATCTGCTTCACCACCGACTGGTAGTTGAGCCAGCGTTTCCAGCCGCTCAGTCCCGCGATGGTTTTCTTTTCTTCCTGTACTTCCTGCTCCTGCATATTAGACTTCAATTAAGATGAACCGACCCATGGTCAATTCAAAGGATATAGATTTCAACAATTCGTCTAATGGCTTGTATATGTCGTTATCAGGGTTCGCTTGTTTGCTTTTTCTCCGCTACCCGCAATCTTGCGCTGCGCGATCGCGGATTTCTCTTCAACTCATCCTGCCCCGGCGCGATGGGCTTTTTGGTAACCAGTTTCAGCTCATTGCGCCTTTCCGTATTGATAAAAGGATTCTCATCCGGCTCCTCGAACGATCCGCTCCGGAAAAAATGTTTCACCAGCCTGTCCTCCAGGGAATGAAATGTGATGATGGCCGCCCTGCCGCCCGGATTCAGTATGCCGGGGATCTGCTGCAACAATTCCTGCAGCGCTTTCAGCTCTTCATTTACTTCAATTCGCAGGGCCTGGAAAACCTGGGCAAAGTACCGGTTAGGATTTCCTTTCACTACCGTCCGTAGGGCATTCTTAAAATTTTCGATGGAGGAAAGCGATACCTTGTCGCGCAAGGCTACTATCGTCTTCGCCAAAGTGCGCGCATTGGTTACTTCACCATAGCGCTCAAACAATTTGTGCAGCTCGGGTTCGGAATACTCCTGCACGATATTGAAAGCGGTTTTCGTCTGGCGCCGGTCCATACGCATATCCAAAGGCGCATCAAAACGGATGGAGAAACCGCGGGCTGCTTCGTCAAACTGATGACTGCTCACACCCAGGTCGGCCAGTAAACCATCGATACCTTCCACGCCATGCAGTCGCAGAAAGCGCTGTACATGACGGAAATTTTGTGGCACAAACACGAGTCGGGGATCATCGGGCAGATTACGGGCCGCATCTTCGTCCTGGTCGAAAGCGAAAAGTTTTCCCTTTTCACCTAACCTGTCGAGGATACCCCGGCTATGTCCACCGCCCCCAAAGGTGCAGTCCACATAAATCCCATCGGTTTTAATGGCCAATGCGTCCAAACATTCCGTCAACATGACCGGCACATGGTAGTCCGGTCCGGTTCCGTTGTTGGGTTCATTGCTCATAGGCCGCCGCTTTCCGGTTTCCGGTTCATCACACTGTTGGCCAGCGCACTGAATGCTTCCGGAGAGAATGAATCAAAGAGCTGTTTGTACTTATTACTATCCCAGATTTCCAATTTTTCGCCCACCGCCACCAGCACGATATCTTTTTGCAGGCTGGCATGGTCTTTCAGGTTCGGTGGTATCAACAACCTGCCAGCGCTATCCGGCTCCACATAGGTGGCGCCATTCAGGAACTGCCTTCTGAAGGCTCGGGTCTCCGGCTCAAAATCATTGAGTGCCTTGATCCGGGCAAACAGAGGTTCCCAGTTTTTCACGGGGTACAGACTCAAACATTCCTCAAATCCCCTGTTGATAACAAAGCGTAGCTCTTCTTGCTCCGGTAGCTGCTTTTTGAAGCCTACCGGCAGTAGAAAACGCCCCTTTGCGTCCAAAGTAGCCTCGAATTCGCCGAGAAAGTCCATCAGTATCAGGGAATTGACTCAATTTGTTCTTAATTCACACAAAATAACACTTTTTACCACTTAGCGCCCAAATTTTTGAGTTTTTATTTTTTCCACAAGGCTTTGCACAGAGCGAAGCCGGGCTGGTAAAGGGTTACAGCCGATTTTGGAGAATGGATATGCGAAAAACGCTGTATAGTCTGTGAATTACGGTGGAAAAGCCGTGGATAACCCCAAAGTTAGCCTATTGGACGCGTTGGAAAACGCCCCCGCCCGAATTTTGGTAGCTTTGCGGCCCCGGAGTCCGTATCCGGGTTACCTGAAGCTTATGCATCCTCGTCAACTCGCCATCACGGATTTCACGTATGATCTCCCCGATCAGAATATTGCCTACTACCCACTGCCGGAGAGGGATCAGTCGAAACTGCTCGTGTATCAGGGAAAAATTATTGCGGAAGACATTTACAAAAACATAGCCAGCTATATTCCTGCCGATTCGGTGGTTGTTTTTAACGACACCCGCGTGGTGGAAGCCCGCTTGCGTTTTCGCAAACCAACGGGCGGTGAAATTGAAATTTTTTGTTTGGAACCGGGACCCGACTATGCCGATATCAGTACGGCTATGCTGCAAAGAGGAGCTGTGCGCTGGCGATGCCTGATTGGCGGGGCATCCAAATGGAAAGCCGGGCAGGTGCTGCTGAAAGAGATCAGTACCGGATCGGGGATGATCCGGCTGGAAGCGCGTTACCTGCAGAAGGAAGCGGGCTCCTTCCTGCTGGCCCTATCCTGGAATAACCCCGATATGAGCTTTGCGGAGATACTGCACCTGGCCGGTTCCATTCCCCTGCCTCCTTATATCAAACGCGAAGCAGAAGCATCGGATAGCGAAAGGTACCAAACCATTTACGCGAAAGAAGAGGGATCGGTGGCCGCCCCCACGGCAGGTTTGCATTTTACGGAGAGCGTATTGCAATCGCTTCACGAGAAAGGCATACAAACCGCCTTTACCACCCTGCACGTGGGAGCCGGCACTTTTCAGCCGGTGAAAGCGGAGCGCATGGAAGCCCATGATATGCACGCGGAATTTATAGAAATAAGCCGCAGCCTCCTGCAAACCCTGCTCGAGGCAAAAGATAAAACCCTGGTGGCCGTGGGTACCACCTCCTTACGCACCCTCGAATCCATCTACTGGCTGGGTGTACTGGCGATGCAAAATCAACTGGACCCCGAAAAGGGGCTGGGTCAATGGGAAGTGTATGATGAACTACCGCAGGATGTTGACAAAGAGATGTCGTTGAAAGCATTAATGAAATGGATGGATGCCAGAAACAGCGGCAAGCTGATTACCCGCACCCGGCTGCTGGTGGCGCCAGGGTATCGGTTGAGAATGATAAACTACCTGGTCACCAATTTTCATCAACCCGCTTCCACCCTGCTCTTGCTGGTTGCGGCCATTATTGGCCCCGGATGGAAAGACCTGTATGAAGAAGCCATTCGAAAAAATTACCGGTTTTTGAGTTATGGAGATGGAATGATGATTGGTTGAAAGTTTAAAGTTTAAGGTTTAAAGATGGATTCTTGAGGCTTCTAATTATTCCATCTTCACAACTCAGTCAATAGGCTGCGACCACAACCTATCGTCGCGTTCGTTGCGAATCCTTCGCGCTCGTTGCGGTAAAAGAAATACTGAGCCACCATCAGCTCCGCACCACGATAACTTCTGCAAATATTCCTTAAGACTGCCAGTTGCATGGAATTATTTCCCGAAGAGCAAGCTGCTACATGATCCGTATCCTGGAGATTTCCCTTGTGCCCGGATGATGTTCGTTCAACAATTTTTAACGCAAAGAATTCGCAACGAACGCGAACATGGGATTACAGTGCCTGACTGTTTAGATAGTCAAAAAGATTGAAGCACTCGCAATATCCAGAATTAAACCTTAAACCCTAAACCCTAAACCTTACACGGCTCTTCCCTTCGCCAGTGGAAACTCCAGCGTAAACGTGCTTCCCTTGCCCAGCGTGCTTTCCACTTTCACGTCGCCGCCATGGGCCTGGGTCATGGTTTTTACATAGCTGAGGCCCAGGCCAAAACCTTTTACATTATGGAGATTGCCCGTATGGGCCCTGTAGAATCTTTCAAATACGCGCTTCACGGTTTCCTTGCTCATCCCAATGCCATTATCCTCCACTTTCAGGAAAAAGGAGCGGGAATTATTGCTGGTGCTAACCCGCAGTTCAAGGGGCACATTGTCTTTGGAATATTTAACGGCATTATCAATCAGGTTATTCACCAGGTTGGAAAGGTGCACTTCATCTGCATTGATGAGGTCATTCTCCGCCTCCAGCTTCATGTCTACATGCCCGTTCTTTTCCTCTAATTGCAACTGGAAATTTTCCACCACATCTTCTATCAGGTTATGCAGATGCAGGGGCTGCAGGTTCAGGTTCACTTCCTGCCGCTCCAGTTGCGAAGCTTTGAGGATGGTTTCCACCTGGCGGTTCATGCGTTGATTCTCTTCCTTGATGATGGAACTGAAATAGGAAATCTTCTCGCGGTTCTCCAGTACTTTCTCATTACGCATGGCATCTACCGCCAGAGAAATAGTAGCGATCGGCGTCTTGAACTCATGCGTCATATTATTGATAAAATCATTCTTGATCTCGCCAAGTTTTTTCTGTCGCAACATCGTGCGTACCGTTAAATAGAAAGCTGCAATGATGATTATGGAAAACAGGATGGCGATAAAGATGCGCCAGCGAAGGGATTCCACTGCAGAGCGCTTTACATCGAGCGCTACCACTGCCAGCGATTCGTCAGGCGCCAGGTTCTCCGCTTCGGATCCTCCCAGGGGCCTTAATTGATAGCCCCGCATATAATTGCGTACCGTATCGCGGTACTGATCCAAAAACCCCGGCGACTTGCGTTCAATCACGTCCATATAACCCGTTCGCGGGTTGGTGGTGGTGAGGGCGAACTCAAACTGCACATCCTCGAGACCCGAAGCATGAAAAGCGGCTTTAATCTTCTGATTCAACTCCATTGAACTGAACCGCTTTCCCAGGGTTTGGGGCTGCAGGTACTCTATCGAAAAATCATCGGGCACCAGGGCTTCGGAATCGACCCGGCGCATATTCAGGCTGTAATTGCTCTTATACTCCATCAGATCATCGCCCACACTCAGGATGGCTTTATCCACCTTCGACTTGATCTGCTCCTGGGTCAACAGAATCATATTCCGCAGCCAGGAAAGCTGGATCAGGATAATACCGATCAGCGAAATGGTGATGAGAACCGTAATGACTGTAAACGTTTTCTTCACTACGCAAAAAAATTAAGTGCCGGAAAGATAACAGGTTTTGCTATACCAGTTGACATCTGGCAAAAATACAATGCCCGTGCCGATAAGGCCAGATGAGGGCCCGCCATCGCTCTAATTTAACGTCGCTTTAGGTCGGAAAAGGGGCAAATTTGCCGTCCTGGTTTTTCGTAACAAAAGAAAATCCTAAATTCAGGCATGATTGAACCCGCACCAGGCGTATTGCTGATAGCGGATCCCTTTCTCAAGGATCCCAACTTCCTGCGTACCGTTGTGTTCATTTGCGAACATAAGGAAGAGGGCAGCTTTGGTTTTGTGCTGAACCGGCCATTCGAAAATACGCTGGATGAACTCATCCCCGACGCCGACGGTTTCAATATCCCTGTATTTTATGGTGGTCCCGTTCAGGCCGATACGATCCATTTCCTGCACCAGTATCCCGACGAAATACCCGGGGGACTGGAAGTGATGAATGGCGTGTACTGGGGTGGTGCATTCGACCGGGTGGTAGAAATGATCCGCAGTGGTGAGATTGACCTGAACCGTATCCGCTTTTATATCGGCTACTCGGGCTGGGGCAATGGCCAGTTGGATGAAGAGCTGCGCGAAAAATCATGGCTCACCGTGCAGGCCGAACCCGCGCTTGTGTTTCATGCCAACGCGGAGGAAATATGGAAAGACGCCCTCAAGCACCTGGGTGGAGATTATGAAATGATGATCCACTTCCCCATCGACCCACAACTCAACTAAACCGTTTCCTTCATTAAAAAAAATCCTGCACATGAAAAAATTACTGGTATCCTTGTCGCTAACAACAACCATTTTCCTTTCTTCCTGTAACGAGCTGCAAAAGCTGGGCTCCCTGCTGGCCCCTTCTGAGTTTGAGATGGTAACGGGCCTGAAAGATGCACTTACGCAGGGTCTCTTCAGTGGCTTTGATGCTTTTGCCAATCCCAATAGCGGCAATCCCCTGCTGCGCTTTGCCTTTCCCGGCGATGCGGCCAAAATTGAAAAAACCCTGAGGGACCTGGGTATGACCAACCTGGTGAACCAGGTAACCAGCAAATTTACCAATGCCATGTCGCAGGCGGTAGTAGCTGCCAAACCCATCTTCCTGAACTCGGTTAAGCAGATGAACTTCCGGGATGTGACCAATATCCTGATCACCGATAATACGAATGCGGCAACAGACTATTTCAAAACGGCGATGTCGCCGGAACTAATGACGGCTTTTCGACCCATTGTTGACAGCACCGCCAACCTTAATGGGGCCAACAAAGACTGGAGCACGCTCGCAGGCATTTACAATAAGATCCCCCTGATCAATAAACCGCTCGAACCCTCGCTTACCGATTTCATCGCCGCGCGTGCGATTGACGGCATGTTTTCGATGGTGGCGACGGAAGAAGAAAAAATCCGCACCAAATACGAATTCCGCAAAACGGATATGATGAAAAAAGTATTTGGCTATGCGGAAGAGCAGTTGAAAAAGAAATCGGGTCAGCCCGGTTAACCATCAATCGCGCATGGGGAAGCTGATGCCCAGTTTTATGCCTGCATAATTAAGGGCTCCCAGGTCAAAGCGATTATAGGGCGCATAGGTATAATGAAGGCCCAGGTTCAGGCCTGCTTCACCGCCCTTGCGGAAGGGCATATACACACCCAGCTCCGGCCTTGCAGCAAAACCTATCTTGCTATCGGAACTGGGGTATTCCCCAATATACTGTTTGTAAAGAATGATATTGGCACCCGCTGCCAGGGAAGCATAAGGTTGCAGCCTTGCCTGGGGCATCAGGTTGTAGCGAAACGCCGCCATTACCGGAATCTGCTGCACGCTATTGCTGAGCACCGCCGATACCTGGCTGCCATCTTCTGCCTGGTAGGTGGCACGCGGAAATTTTTCATAAAAATCACTAAAGCTTCCCTGCAATCCCACCGACATCCGTTCATTAATACCATATAGCACGGTGATATCGGCGCTGCGCAGGGTGCTGTTGCCGGCAAGCTTCTTTAAATCGCCGAGGGGCATGGATGCATTCAGGCTCGCCGTCATGCTAAACTCTCCCTGTTGTGCCCGCACCGATAGGAATGTTGCGCCTGTGGCCAGTATCGTCAACAGAAAAATTACTTTCTTCATCTTCTCCGGTTTTAAGGTGTGCTAATATAGGGTGACTGGGCAAAGAGGGCGGCGGCATGTGCTTCGGCACGTGCCGGGGCAAAAGTGCCCGTACCCCGAATCAATCCACTCCATACTGCGCGCAATTGCCCATTGGCATTGGCATTCTTCAGGTCGATCATATCCACCGCAACAGCGCCATCGGTGATAGTGTAAGTGCCAAAAAATCCGGGAAAGCCATAGTTGAGTCCGGGATATCCCCAATAGAAAGGATCCCACCATCCCCCATAATAACCCCAATAATCGAAGTAGTTGACGATACCGGTAAAATCGTTGTAGATGCGGCTGACGGTGATCCCCAGGTCGGGATCATCGCCCTGTGCCACCCGTACAAAACCACGCTGCTGCATCTGGCCGGCGATGGCGTTGATCAGCAAGCCATCGTATTCGGTACGCACCCGATCCACCAATTGGTTGTTCTGTAAAACAACCACTGAATCAGAAAGCGCAAAACTGGCATATTGCCCAAAACCAACACCCTCCGCGCGATTGGTAATGTACACACCGGTTTCCTCACCCTCCAGTTGTCGTGCAGGATCTTTAGTACAACCGGCGAACAGCAGGGCGGTCAAACCAATGACTCCCAAAATAAATCTGTTACGCATAATCCGAGGTTTTATAAACTGGTAACAAACACAATGCCCGGTTTTGTTCACAGATTGTAAATCTTAACAGGGAGTTAAGTGGGCAATATTCTTACATTTTGGGGACTATGTAGAAAAAAATGCCCTCCTGGAACCAGGAGGGCGATACGACAGTTTTCACAATCCGGATAGGCTGGTTTTTCGCCAGTCTGATTGGTTCCTTGGGTTAGTTGAGCAGACAGCCTTAAGAATAAGCGAACCAATGTTTCCGGGGTATCAAACAGTTTCTACCGCAGTGGCGCCTTCGGCCAGCACGGTTACGCGGTTGTTCAGCACTTCTACAAAACCGCCGGTGATGTTGAAATAAACAAAATGATTTTGCTTATCCTTCAGCACTTTCAATCGGCCGGCCTTGAGGGCGCTAACCAGGGGAGCATGGCGTTCGAGCACTTCAAAAGAGCCGCTGATGCCCGGCATCTGCACGCCATATACTTCGCCGCTGTATAGTTTTTTTTCGGGGGTGAGTATTTCGAGGTTCATTTGTTTTTTTTGAGTATTAAGTGGTAAGTTTTAAGTAGTAAGTTAGGATTGAGAAACACCATAATGATTAGGAGAAATGACTAAAACTAACTCTCAATACGCTAAACACACAACTTAAAACTTATAACTTATAACCTACAACTATCCCTGCGCCTGTGCCAACAATTTCTTCCCTTTCTCCATCGCATCATCAATAGAACCCACCAGGTTAAACGCCGCTTCGGGGTATTCATCCACCTCTCCGTCCATGATCATATTAAAACCGCGGATGGTTTCTTCGATGGGAACCAGCACGCCTTTAAGTCCGGTAAAGGCTTCCGCCACGTGGAAGGGCTGCGAAAGGAAACGCTGCACTTTACGGGCACGGGATACGATCAGTTTATCTTCATCACTCAGTTCATCCAGACCCAGGATGGCGATGATATCCTGCAATTCTTTATAGCGTTGCAGCATTCCTTTTACGCGGTTGGCGCAATCGTAATGCGCGTCGCCCACTACCTGCGGCATCAGGATACGGCTGGTAGAATCGAGGGGATCCACAGCCGGATAGATACCAAGGTCAGCAATCTTACGACTCAATACCGTTGTAGCATCCAGGTGAGCGAAGGTGGTTGCGGGTGCCGGATCGGTAAGGTCATCCGCCGGTACATACACCGCCTGTACGGAGGTGATGGAACCATTCTTGGTAGAGGTAATACGCTCCTGCATGATTCCCATTTCAGTAGCCAGCGTAGGCTGATAACCCACGGCAGAGGGCATACGACCCAGCAGGGCCGATACTTCGGAACCGGCCTGGGTAAAACGGAAGATATTATCCACGAAGAAAAGGATATCACGACCCTTGCCCTGGCCATCCCCATCACGATAATATTCAGCGATGGTAAGACCGGAAAGCGCCACACGGGCACGGGCTCCGGGAGGTTCGTTCATCTGTCCAAATACGAAAGTAGCTTTGGAATCGGCCAGTTCATTCATGTCCACTTTGCTCAGGTCCCATCCGCCTTCTTCCATACTATGTTTGAAAGCTTCGCCGTATTTCATAATACCGGCTTCAATCATTTCACGCATCAAGTCATTCCCTTCACGCGTACGCTCACCCACACCGGCAAATACAGAAAGACCGGAATAAGCTTTCGCGATATTGTTGATCAGCTCCTGGATCAATACGGTTTTACCCACACCGGCACCACCAAAGAGACCGATCTTACCACCTTTGGCATAAGGCTCAATCAGGTCAATAACTTTAATACCCGTGTACAAAACCTCCGTGGCTGTACTCAGGTTTTCAAAAGCAGGGGGCTTGGCGTGAATGGGGCGTCCTCCTTCTTTGCTTACAGCGGGCAAACCATCGATGGGATCGCCGGTAACATTAAAAAGACGACCCTTAATGGCTTCGCCGGTAGGCATGGTAATGGCGCGACCCGTATCCACTACTTTCATTCCTCTTACCAGGCCTTCGGTACCATCCATCGCGATGGTACGCACACTGTCTTCACCCAGGTGCTGCTGCACTTCAAGGACCAGTTTTTCACCATTTTCCTTTTCCAGTTCAAGGGCGTTATAGATATCGGGGAGATTGCCATCGAATTGCACATCGATTACGGCACCGATAATCTGCTTTACTTTACCAACGTTTGCCATATATTCAGGAGAGCTTTAATTTGGCCGCAAAGGTAAGGGTGCAACTACTAATTAAGAAATAAGAAATGAAAATTTACCAAGCTTTGGTGGAAAAACCGGGGATAGTGTTTAACCTGCTGAAAACCAAAGCTTCTGCGTCCCAAATTCACAAAAAGTTTGGGCGGATTGTTTTCCTTACGGACCACCCCCGGCCCTTCATTCAATTCGCCAGCTTGAAGTACACAGCCAGCAGGCCTCCCAGGCAAAGCAGGATATTCAGCAGTAGCTTGAAGCTTTGCTCCGTATAGGGCCTGGGATGACGGCCCCGGGGTGGACGACGCATCCATACCAGCAGGTTGGTGCAGAGCGCCACGGCGCTGAGCAGACCCGCCAGCATCACCATCAATAAAGTCTGCGAAAAATTTACCATCACCATGGTGGCAATAAAAGCCAGCATGCTCAGCATGTCGTTTGTTTCCGACCAATTGGATTTTGCCATAGCCTTGCCTTTTGTAAAAATTAAACAGGCCTGTCCTTCGCAAATAAACAAACTTCAAGCGACAGAACCGTCTGTCACAAACCTGTTTTTTCCCCCGACAGGCCTGTGAAAAAAACAGTACCTTACTGTATTCCTCATCAAAACCAACCTACCATGAACTATCGATTTCTGTTATTATGCCTTGTTGCCGGCCTTGCCGCCTGCAACAATGCCGCTGAAGACGAAGGACGTGAAGTAAAGCAATACAGCATCGCGCAATTGTACAAAAGCGTTGACTCCTATTACGGAGGCATCAGTTCCGACGATGAAGAAATCCTGGTCAGCAGCAATGAAACGGGCATATACAATGTATTTCTGATTAACCTGGCCAGTGGGAAGCGCACCCAGTTGACAAATAGCACCGTAGAATCTGCCTTCTCCAATGGCTTTGTGCCGGGCACCCGGAACTTTATTTTTAATTCCGATAAGGGAGGCAATGAAAACAGCCACCTCTTTCTGCAAAAACAAGATGGCACCGTGCGGGAACTAACGCCGGGCGAAAATGTAAAAGCCTCCTTTTGGGGATGGAACCGGGCAGGCGACCAGTTTTATTATACTTCCAACCGCCGAACACCCATGTATTTTGATCTCTACAAGATGGATACCGTGAGTTGGACGGGGCAACTGTTGTATGAGAACAATTCCGGATTTGAACCAGACGCCCTTTCGCCCGATGAGCGCTACCTCGCACTTACACAAACCATCGCAACCAGTTGGACCAACCTCTACCTGCTCGACCTCCAAAGCGGCAAGCTGGTTGCTGTAAACGACACCACCAAGGAATCGCGCAATTCAGCCAACGCATTTTCGCCTGATGGAAAATACCTCTACTATATTACCGACGAAGGCAGCGAATTTACCTACGCCGCCCGCTACGAAATAGCGACCGGCAAAAAGGAAACCGTTTATACAGATAAATGGGACGTATCGGGACAGGTTATTTCCTTCAACGGAAAATACCGTGTAGTTTATGTGAATGTAGATGGTGCCAATAAGCTGCACCTGTTCGACCATGCCAGCGGAAAGGAACTGGAATTTCCGGGAGTAGATGACGGCAGCATTCTCAGCGCAAGCATATCCCGCTCCGAAAACAAGATGATCCTGTATGTAGGCAGTTCCCGATCGCCGGGAAATATCTTCAGCTATGATCTGGCCAGTGGAGAATTGAAGCAGGTGACCAATGCCCTGAATCCCGAGATCGACAAAAACGACCTCGTGGCTGCACAGGTTGTACGCTACCAATCATTCGACGGGCTGGAAATACCGGCCATCTTTTACAAACCTCACCAGGCATCTAATTCAAAACCGGTACCCGCGGTGGTGATGGTACATGGTGGTCCGGGTGGACAGGCGGGCCAGTATTATTTTCCACTGATCCAGCACCTCGTGAACAAGGGTTATGCCATCCTCGATGTCAACAATCGCGGCAGCAGTGGGTATGGTAAAACCTTTTTCAAAATGGACGACCGCAATCATGGCGATAAAGATTTGAAAGATGTGGTATGGGGGAAGAAATACCTGGCCACTCTGCCCTATATCGACTCCAGCAAGATTGGGGTAATGGGAGGAAGCTATGGCGGATACATGACGCTGGCCGCGCTATGCTTTCATCCGGAGGAGTTCAAAGTTGGAGTAGATATATTCGGTGTTACCAACTGGCTACGTACGCTACGTGAAATACCGCCATACTGGGAATCGTTCCGGAACGCCTTATACCGCGAAATTGGCGACCCCAATACAGAGGACACCGTTCGCCTCAAAGCATATTCACCCCTCCTGAATGCCGACAAGATCAATAAACCCCTGATTGTGCTACAGGGTGCCAACGATGCCCGTGTATTGAAAGTGGAAAGCGATGAAATTGTGGAAGCCGTAAAGAAAAACAATGTGCCGGTGGAGTACGTGCTATTTCCGGACGAGGGCCATGGATTCATGAAAAAGGAAAATGAAATAAAGGGATACGGGCAAATAGGCGAATTCCTCGACAAATACCTGAAAGGCGAAAGCCCCAAAACGGGCAAACAATAAGAAATCGGTAATTTGCCGGTGGGTCTGTGGTGTATTGTGGATGTGTACAGGAAAAAGACCCACTGGCAATTATGATTCGACTACTTTCTCCACTCCTTATCCTCGCTTGTATTTATGCGGCACTGCCGGCCTGTAACAATTCGGCCGAGCAGGAACCCGCTGTAATGCCGCGCGACACCAGCATTTCCCGCGACCAGGCGTATAACACGCTCTTTATCGACAGCCTCCGCATGGAGTCGTTTATAGATAAAGAAAAAATTCTGCCGACCATCGCCAACGAGCTCCGGAGCTTTTACAACCAGCGCAATTACCAATTGGCCTGGTTCGATAGCAGTGGCCTGTCGGAGCATGCCTCCAGTTTTCTGGAAATGCAGCATCAATACATCAATTACGCACAGGACAGCAGTATCTATCATCCCCTGCTGGCCAAACTCCGCGACAGTTTGGAACAGGGCGTGATACCGGTTCATCCCGATTCGCTTCAACAAATGCTGAACCTCGAATTGCAGTTGACCAACGCCTTTTTCCGCTACGCGGAAAAAGCCTACGAAGGCAATACGGATCTGCGTTTGCAGGACCTGGGCTGGTATATTCCGCGAAAGAAACTGGATCTTCAGGTGCTACTCGACTCACTGGTGACAAACAATGGCAATCAGCCTGCAGCCTATCAGGCAGTCAATCGGCAATATCAATTACTGAAAAAACACCTGCTGCGCTATTACGAGCTGGAAAAGCAATACAACTGGGAAACCATTGTTATCAAAGAAAAATCGTTGCGACCGGGCGATAGCTCCGCTTCTCTACCCGCTATTCGTCAACGCCTGCATTGGCTGGGCGATCTGGCAATGCCTGATAGCAGCACTATCTATGATGAGGCAATGACCCTGGCGGTGTTGCGCTTTCAGAAAAGACATGGCCTTTCTGAAGACAGCGCCATGGGCCCCGCTTTTTTCCGGCAATTGAATACGAAGCCGTCCACCCGCATCCGGCAATTGCTGGTCAATATGGAACGGCTTCGATGGGTACCTGCAGAAACGCCGCCTGATTACCTGCTGGTAAACATACCGGCTTTTCAGCTTTTTGTATTTAAGAATGATAGTCTACAATGGAGTATGAATGTGGTGGTAGGATCCACTGCCCATAATACCGTCATCTTCCGGGGCGATATGAAATATATTGTCTTCAGCCCCTACTGGAATGTTCCGCGCAGCATTGTGCGCAGCGAAATTGAACCGGCTTTGCGCAAGGATTCCGCCTACCTCAGAAAAAATAATATGGAACGCTATGCCGGCGGCATCCGGCAAAAGCCGGGACCCGGCAACGCGCTGGGACTGGTTAAATTTCTATTCCCCAATCAATATAATATCTATCTGCACGATACGCCTGCCAAGTCGCTCTTTGCCCGCGATCGCCGCGCCTTCAGCCATGGCTGCATCCGGTTGGAACAGGCAAGAAAGCTGGCCGAATACCTGCTGGCCGATAACCCCAAATGGACCCGGGAAGAAATGGATAAGGCCATGCAGGCCGGAAAGGAAACCTGGGTAACCCTTGAAAAGACCATACCCGTTTTTATCGGCTATTTCACCGCCTGGGAAAGCAGCGATGGGCTGCTACATTTCCGGGACGATATTTATGACCACGATCGAAAACTGGCCGCCCGGCTTTTTAAGTAGCCAGTTGCAGCAACCATCCCGTTCTCATTACCTTTGCGCATGCAATTGAAAGAGGTTCATAGCAAATCCGATCATCAACTCTTCCTCGAGATCAATGTAGGCCTGAACAGGCATGATCCGAATTATATCCGTCCGCTTGATAAGGATGTGGAAATGGTATTTGACCCGAAGCAGAACAAAAGCTTCCGGCATGGCGAAGCCAGCCGATGGATTTTGCTCGACGCGAATGGTAAGGGTATTGGCCGCATTGCCGCATTTGTGAACAAAAAATACAAGAACAAAAATGATCCCGGACCGGTGGGTGGGATTGGTTTTTTTGATTGCATCAACAACCAGGATGCCGCCGACATGCTGTTTGATGTGGCCAAACACTGGCTCATGCAAAGAGGTATGCAGGCGATGGACGGACCCATCAACTTTGGCGAGCGCGACCGCTGGTGGGGTTTGCTGGTAAATGGTTTTGAACCGCCACTCTATGGCATGAACTATAATCAGCCTTATTACAAAGAGCTGTTTGAACATTACGGCTTTCGCAATTATTTCAATCAGATTTGCTTTGCACTTAAGGCCAATGAACGCCTGCAACAGAAATTTTTTGACCGCCATGCCGAATGCGCTAAAAACCCTGATCTGAGCGCACGTCATATCCAAAAAAATCAACTCGATAAATTTGCGCGCGACTTTGCCACGGTGTACAACAAAGCCTGGGCCGGCCATGGCGGGCTAAAGCAACTGGATGAAAAAGTAGTGCGTAAAATGTTTGCGCAAATGAAGCCCGTGATGGATGAAAGAATTTGCTGGTTTGTGTACCACAAAGAAGATCCCATCGCCATTTGGATCAACCTGCCCGATTTGAATCAATGGTTTCGCCACCTGAATGGGGGTTTCAGCCTGTTTCATAAACTCAAATTTCTGTGGATCAAAAAAACCAGGCGCTGCACCAAATTTGTAGGCCTGGTATTTGGCGTGGTGCCCGAATGGCAGGGAAAGGGCATCGATAGCTATATGATTGTGGAAGGATGCCGCATTATTCAATCGATGGACCTGACCGATGGGAAATACCAGGTAGGCCATACTATATACGACAATTACGAAATGCAATGGATCGGGGAATTTAATCCCAAAATGATCAACGTAGCGGAGGCGATCGGCACCTACCGCAGTCGCCAGCTTACTACCTACCGTTATATCTTCGACCGCAGTATTCCATTTGAGCCTCACCCCATTTTATGAGTCCCCATCAAAACCCAATGCCCACCTGTACCATCAGGTAACGCACGGGGGCACGGTTTACTTCATAACTGAGCATATTGTAGCTGGGATCGAAAACGAGGGAATTACGTACCACATACTTGATGTCGGAACCAACATTATAGGAAACCCGCACCTGCAAACGTGCTGCATCCGGGCGGGTTTTGCCTACGGAAAATCCGGCTGCCACGCCCTTATTAAATCCCACACTGGCATAGCTGTCGATTTCAAATGCGGGAATGCCGAGGGCTGATTCAATGACGGAGAGGTTTTCCCTTGTGCTCGACAGGTAGAAATTGCCGCCAGCCAGTACTTCTAAAAAGGGGGTGAAGGTTTCGGTGTACATCGGTCGCAGTTGCGCCACCGCATTTAACTGAAGAATGCCATAACTCGTTTTGTAGCTGCCCCGGTAGCCATTGATATTCACATCCGACAAAAACCGTCCATAATAAGTATAGCCGATTTCGCCACCCAGCCGCAAGGGGCTGTTGCGCTTATTGCGCCCCCAACTGAAAGGATTGCTGAGTACGCTCAGTCCCAACCCAAAACCCAGGTCGCCCATCTGGTTGCGGATGGCATCGCGCATGGCTTCGGCGGGAATGCCCACTTGCAGGGAAAAGGCGCCGTTCAGTGTTTCCACCGGATAGCGGTCCTTGCTCTCTTGCGCAGGAAGGAGGGTGGGCAATAACAAAACCAGGATCAAAAGGCATTTCGATAACCCATTCATGTAGATAAGGAATATGCTGCAAGGTAAACCGATAATTTCGATTCAATTGTTTAAGAAGTATTAAAGGCGGAAAGAAGGGAGTTTCGGTAACAGGCCTTCCATTTCGGGCAATTCCGCTAATTTTACCGGGTTGGTATGGAAAAATTTATTGTATCGGCACGGAAATACCGGCCACAGACATTCGACACGGTAGTAGGCCAGGAGCATATTACCACTACGCTCAAAAATGCCATCCGCCAAAACCAGTTGGCGCATGCATTCCTTTTTTGCGGTCCCCGGGGTGTGGGCAAAACTACCTGTGCCCGTATTCTGGCCAAGACCATCAACTGCGAAAACCGTACAGCCGATGCAGAAGCCTGCAATACCTGCGGGTCATGCACCTCCTTCAACGATGGCGCCTCGCTGAATATACATGAACTGGATGCTGCCAGCAACAACTCGGTGGAAGATATACGCAGCCTGGTGGAACAGGTGCGTTTTGCGCCGCAGGCGGGTAAATACAAAGTATATATCATCGATGAGGTGCACATGCTGAGCCAGGCCGCGTTCAACGCTTTTCTGAAAACGCTGGAGGAGCCCCCACCCTATGCCATCTTTATCCTGGCTACTACCGAAAAGCATAAGATACTTCCCACCATCCTAAGCCGCTGCCAGATTTTTGATTTCAAACGCATCACCCTCCATGATACGGTAACGCACTTACAGGAGATATGTGAAAAAGAAAAAGTGGAAGCCGATCTTCCGGCCCTTCAGGTGATCGCCCAAAAAAGTGAAGGCTGTATGCGCGATGCGCTCAGCATCATGGATAAGATTGTGAGCTTTACCGGCGGACACCTGAATTATGGCAACACGCTCGAACACCTCAATATCCTCGATGCCGATTATTATTTTCAGTTGCTCGATGCCATGGTTTCGCAAGACCTTTCGGGTGCTTTGCTGCTCTACGACCAAATAAACCGCAAGGGATTTGAAGGCGACCTGGTGATTAACGGCTTTGCGGAATTCATCCGCAACCTGCTCGTATGCAAAGACCCAAAAGCAGCCGCCCTGCTCGAAGTGGTGGAGAGTTTCCGGGCCAAATACCAGGAAAAAGCCAGCCAGGTATCCGCTTCCTTCCTAATCAGTGCCCTCAATATTCTGAGCGAAACGGAGTTGAACTATAAAGCCGCCCGCAATAAGCGACTGCATGTGGAACTGGCCCTGATACGACTCTGCTATTTGCAGCAGGCCATTGAGATTACCGCGGATGCGGATAAAAAAAAACGAATTGATTCGGCAAAGCCCGTAGCATTCCGCGCGGTGCGACCCATTGTTCCCGCCAACAGCAGGGAAAAAGCCGAACCCGTAAAGCAGGACCCGCCAAAACCTAAAGTGGCTCCCAAACAGGAGCTACCCGAGGCTCCGCGGCAACAGGCGCCCATGCCGCAAAGCACCCCGCCTCCATCAGGTTCGGGGAAACTGTCCGGACTCGCCGGCATCCGCAAGCAATTCAAGGGCAATCCGCTCAATCAGGGTACTGTGGCCGACCAGCCCCTCGATATACCGAAGCTACAACAGGCCTGGGCACACTATGTGGAGCAACTGAAAGCGGCCCGCAATCCCGCCGCACAACCTTTTGAGCTGGCACGATTGCATATTGAAGACAAGAACAGCTTCCAGGTATTTACCAGCAATAATATTGAGCAAAAATTTATTGAACAGGAACGCAACAAACTCTTTGAATTTTTGCAACAACAGCTCCAAAACCGCATGCTGCAATTTGTGGTGCTGGTAGAAGAAAACCAAACCCCGCGCGAAGCCGCAGACATTCCGCTTTCTTCGAAAGAGCAATACCAGCAACTCGTAACGCAATACCCGCTGATCAAAACGCTGCGCGACCGTTTGCAGATGGATTTGGATTATTAGCGTTCGCCTGTTATGCTGTTCTCCTATTCCTTCCATTTCACCATTTTACCTTAATTTCGGCCAAAATTTGACGCGTAATGGCTGAATCGATATTAATGCCCCGACTGAGCGATACCATGACCGAAGGTGTGATCGCAGCCTGGCATAAAAAAGTGGGCGATACCGTGAAAAAAGGTGACTTGCTGGCTGAAGTGGAAACCGACAAAGCCACGATGGAGCTGGAGTCGTACAAGGATGGCACTTTGTTGCATATTGGAACAGAGAAAGGAGGAAAACTGCAGGTCAACGACCTGCTGGCTATTATAGGCAACCCCGGTGAGGATATCTCCGGCTTGCTGAAAGAGGGTGCGACCAGTACAGGCACATCAGCACAAAAAGCGGAGCCGAAAGAGGAGGCAAAAGAAAAGCCTGCCAAAAAAGAAGAACCCGCCCCCAAAAAATCGGAGTCCGGCGCAAAATCCGGATTGGATATTTCTAAAATGGAAGAAGTAGTGCTGATGCCAAGGCTCAGCGATACCATGACCGAAGGCGTTATCGCCGGTTGGAATAAGAACGTAGGCGATACGGTGAAAAAAGGAGATGTGCTGGCGGAAATTGAAACCGATAAAGCCACCATGGAACTGGAGAGTTACAAAAATGGAACCCTGCTTTTTCAGGGTGCCGCCAAAGGTGAAAAGATCGCCGTGAACGACCTGCTCTGCATCATCGGCGAAAAGGATAAAGTGGATGTGGACGCCATAGTGGCCGCCGCCAAATCCGGCGGAGTACCTGCCGCCAGCGCCGGCACGGAAGAAAGCGAAAGCGCTGCCAGCGAAGAAACCGAAACGGCATCCACCACTATTTCATCTGATGCAGGTTCCAGTTCCAATGGACGCATCAAAGCTTCGCCCCTCGCCAAAAAACTGGCGGCTGAAAAAGGTATTGATATCAGTCGTGTAAAGGGTTCGGGCGATGGTGGCCGGATCGTGAAATCGGATATCGACAACTTCAAAGCGGAAAGCGCGCCGGCCCCACAAAAATCGGCACCTGCCGCCAGCGCCGGAGCCAGCCTGCAGCCCAGCTTCGACGAAGTACCCGTATCGCAGATGCGCAAGGTGATTGCCAAACGCCTGGCCGAAAGCAAATTCAGCGCACCGCATTTCTACCTTACTATCGCCATCGATATGGATGCGGCTGTAGCCAGCCGTGCCCGCCTCAACGAAGTGAGCAAGGTGAAAATCTCCTTCAACGACCTGGTGCTGAAAGCCTGCGCTGTCGCGCTGAAACAACATCCTGCAGTAAACAGCAGTTGGCTGGGCGATAAGATCAGGACCAACCATCACGTAAATATTGGTGTGGCCGTAGCGGTAGACGATGGATTGCTGGTGCCTGTGGTTCGCTATGCCGATACCAAATCGCTTTCGCAAATTGCCACCGAAGTAAAAGAGTTCGCACAAAAAGCAAAAGATAAAAAACTGCAACCTTCCGATTGGGAAGGCAATACCTTCACCATCTCCAACCTGGGAATGTTTGGTATTGAAGAATTCACCGCCATCATCAACCCGCCAGATGCCTGCATCCTGGCCGTGGGTGGCATTAGCCAGGTGCCTGTTGTTAAGAACGGCAACATTGTACCCGGTAATGTGATGAAGGTTACCCTGAGCTGCGACCACCGCGTGGTGGATGGCGCTACCGGAGCCGCCTTCCTGCAAACCCTGAAAGGACTGCTGGAAGAACCCCTCCGCATGCTTGTGTAGTTTTTATCTGCATACCCCTTACCTACTTTTAAAATAAAATGCGGGCGTACCCGCATTTTATTTTAAAAGTAGTTTCAATTATTATTGAAAGTTTAATAAGTTCCGATAATTTTGCATTATGAAATTAAATGAAGCCCGTCAGCAGTTTATCAGCAATTGGGGTGCTTTTGGCACCCATTGGGGTATTAACCGGAGCATGGCCCAAATTCATGCGCTGCTTATGGTGAGTGCCGACCCGCTCACACAGGATGATATAATGGCAGAACTCAACGTGAGCCGGGGCAATGTGAACATGAATATCCGGGAACTGATCAATTGGGGCCTGGTTGATCGTGTGATTCTGCCCGGTGAGCGAAAGGAGTTTTTTGCAGCGGAAAAAGACATCTGGAAAGTGGTGCGCCAGATTGTAAAGGAGCGCAAGAAAAGAGAACTGGAGCCCATGCTGCAATTACTCGATAAACTGGAAACCGTGGAAGGCGATCGCCGCGACAAAGGAGTGAAGGCATTTGTGGATACCGTGTCCGGCATTAAAAAACTGGGCCGCCAGGCCGACAAAACCCTCGATACCCTCATTCGTGCGGAAGAAAGCTGGTTTGTGAGCAACCTGGTGAGGATGTTTAAAGTTTAAGGTTTAGGGTTTAAGGTTTAAGGTTTAGAAGGCTGCTAATTAAAAATTGGTATTAGAAAAAAAATCTGCTCGTCGCTAATACGCCGATCGCTTAACCATAAACTCTCAACTTTAAACCTTAAACCCTAAACTCTAAACTTTCTTTTGCCATTTCTCCGCTTTTCTCTAATTTGCAACCTTGTTGAAATTATTCATGAACAGAAAAAACAGGTTAAAGCTTTGGGTAGCGGGTTTTATTACTTCGCTGCTTTTGCTGGGAGTGATGCCCAAACCTGTTGTGCATGAATGGATTACCGGGCATGAACACGCCATTTCCACGGGTTCGGAACAAACCCGGGTAGAGTCGTCGGGTACCCAGCTTAGCTGTGAGTGTGAGATGGCCTGTTTTACTTCGCCCTTTATTGCCGCACATTCTATCGAAACCGGTACCATACTGGTTTATCCGTCAGCCCTTCCAGTATACATTCCCGAAAACCTCCCCTATACGCAACGCGGCCAGCAGGCCCTGCGTGGTCCCCCTGCCAGCCTTTAACTGAATTTATGAAAAGCGGACAGCCATTGGACTGTCCCATTTCTGGCTATTTAAAAAGGGAATCTTGAAACATTTATTTTCCATCCTTTTCGCAATCCTGTTAGGGCATATTGCGCCGGATGCAGCGGCGCAGCAAAACTGTCAGCTCCGCTTATCGGGCCATGTGGAAGATGCGGACACCAAAGAAACATTGCCCGGCGCTACGGTGCGATTGCTGGAACTCAACCGCGAGATCATCACCGATGATCGGGGCGATTTTGTGTTCTTCAATCTTTGCCCGGGCACTTACACCCTGCGGGTAACGCATGTGAGTTGCGATTCGGTCACTTTGCAGGTATCGCTTAGCCGCGACCGCCACATGGATATTTTTATGCCCCATGCGCGCAATACACTCGAAGAAGTAGTGATCGAAGGACGGAAAGGAATAGCATCCACCGGGTTCAAACAGGAACTGAGCGGGCGAAAACTGGAGGAAGCACA
The DNA here is from genome assembly GCA_964395095.1 of uncultured Citrobacter sp. Taxonomy (GTDB): domain Bacteria; phylum Bacteroidota; class Bacteroidia; order Chitinophagales; family Chitinophagaceae; genus CAYMZZ01. The sequence goes on along the minus strand of CAYMZZ010000007.1, from coordinate 162,442 downwards.
GAGCCTGTCGATCAGTGAAGCGCTGAGCCGTATCAATGGTGTAACGCTCCTGCAAACCGGTTCCACCATCGCCAAACCGGTGATCCATGGCCTGCACAGCAATCGCATTCTCACCATCAACAATGGTGTGAGGCAGGAAGGCCAGCAATGGGGCAATGAACATGCACCGGAAATAGATGCATTTATTGCCGATAAATTAACCGTGATTAAGGGCGTGGACGAATTGCGCTACGGCAGCGACGCCATCGGCGGGGTCATACTCGTGCAGCCCAAAGCCCTACGCAGTACCGCGGGCAGCAGCGCCCTCATCAATGCCGGCTATTTTACCAACAACCGGCAATATGTCGTTTCCGGCATCTTTGAACAGCAGTTGAGAAAAATTCCGGCACTCACGTATCGCCTGCAGGGCACCTACAAGCGTGGCGCCAATGCGCGCACACCGGGCTATCGCCTCAACAATACGGGCAGTGAGGAATGGAATTTCTCCGCCACTGCCGGCTGGAGAAAAGAAAATTTCAATACCGAACTCTTCTATAGCCAGTTCAATACCAAAGTGGGCATCTTTATAGGATCACATATCGGTAATATCACCGATCTGGAAAATGCCATCGCCCGTGAGGAGCCGGACCCCGTGTACACAGGGCAGAATACTTATCGCATTGGTCGCCCCTACCAGGATGTAACGCACCATATCCTGAAATCAAAAACACAATGGAATCGCAACGGGCATAAGTTTAACCTGCAACTGGCCGGACAGTTCAACAACCGCAAGGAGTTCGATATTGTACGATCCAGCAGCAATAAGGAGCCGCAGTTGAACCTGAGTATTTCCACTTTTTCGCAGGACCTCAGTTGGGAGCATCCGTTGGTCAATCACTTTAGTGGAACCATTGGGCTGGCCGCCATGCAGCAGGATAATGCCTACGCGGGGCGCTACTTCATCCCCAATTACCGCTCCTACACCTATGGCGCTTATGCCATAGAAAAATGGACCTACAATGGCTGGGAACTGCAGGGTGGTTTGCGATTTGATTTTAAGCAAATCGAAACGAATCGCCTGTTGAGTGGCGGCAGCAGTTTTGATGAATACAGCTTCGACTTCGGTACCCTTGCAGGGTCTCTGAATGCGGGGTACCGCTTCAGCCCCCATTGGAAAGCCAATGTGAACATTGCCCTGGCCAGCAGAGCGCCACATGTAAATGAGTTGCTGAGTAATGGCATTCATCATGGCACTGCTACCTATGAAGAAGGTGATATTGACCTGGAAACAGAAAAATCGCTGAACCTCACAGGTACCATTCAGTACCAGAATAGCAGCAATACCATACAGGCAGAAGTATCGGTTTACCGAAACGATATACGCGATTTCATTTATCGCCAGCCCGTACCCGACGAACCCGTACTTACAATTGCTGGTGCTTTTCCCTTGATTCGTTACCAGCAAACCCATGCCGTACTTACAGGGCTCGACGCAAGCGTTACCATAAAGCCCTTGTCGCGACTGCAATGGATCAGCAGGGCTTCCATCCTGCGGGCGCGCAATAAAAGCCTGCGCGACTGGCTGATCCTGATGCCGGCCGACAGGCTGGGTACCGAACTGCTTTATGAACTGAATGATGCGCGTGGGCGCACAAAAACCTATTTCTCCGCCGAATTGCAGCATGTGTTTCGCCAAAGCCGTACACCGGATGAACGTAATGGACGACAGGATTATAAAGAAGCGCCGGATGGTTATACACTGGTGCACCTGAATGCATCCACCACCATCCATTGGAAGAAACAACCCATCACCCTATCCATCGGTGTGCGCAATTTGCTCAACACATCCTATCGCGATTACCTGAACAGCATGCGTTATTTCACTGATGAAATGGGACGGAATATTAATTTCCGAATCGCTATCCCCATCGAAAATTTATAAAACCCTATCAATTATCTATAACTAAAAAGAGAAAACATGAATCGTGAATTTTTGAAATGGTCCCTGATTGCACTGATATCTGCCACCCTCATCACCGGGTGCGAAAAAGACAAGGGAGAAGAAAATGAAGAAGAAGTAATTACAACGGTAGAGTTGACGTTTACACCAACAGGTGGAGGCACAGCACTTGTATTTACTTTTAATGACCCGGATGGTCCCGGTGGCATGGCACCTACTACCGACGATATCGTTTTATCGGCCAATACCACTTACAATGTATCTGCTGCTTTTCGCAACGATATAGCGGGTGAAGACATTACCGAGGAAATTGAAGCGGAAGACGATGCCCACCGCGTTTATTATACAGTGGGTGCTGGCAGCAATATCACCGTTGCCAACCTCAACAACGATGGCAACGGCGTGCCCCTGGGTACTACCAGCACCTGGACAACCGGCAATGCCGCCAACGGCCAGGTAACGGTAACCCTTCGCCACTATGGCGCCATTCCGCCCAACAAGGAAGCCGGCGATCCCGTTAACTCGTCCAAATCGAGCACCGATGCAGAAGTGGTGTTTGCGACGGAAGTGCAGTAAGTTTTTGGTTGTAAGTTTTAAGTTATAAGTGGGAGCAGGAACCAAGGGGAGCCTGGCTTGCGGAAAGCGAACGAATCCTTGGCGTGAGTGAAATATCTGCGTAATCTGCGCTATAATCTGCGGCCATCTGCGGGAAAAGCTTCAGAACTTTAAACCTGTTCAAAGTTCACGAAAGTTTTCCCGCAGATGGCCGCAGATTTTTTTTGCGTCGATTTTCGCAGATATTTTTTGAATTTTGCAGCCGCATCATTTCATCCAATACCGCTAAATCTTTTGTACCTTGTCTGACCTTTAAATCAACGATTCAACAAATCAACGATTCAACGATTCAACAACAAATGGAAATTACCTTCAACACTCCTGCCCTGCTTTTCCCTGCCATTAGTTTGTTGTTGCTGGCTTATACCAATCGCTACCTGGCGCTCGCGAATCTGATACGGAAGCTGCACGATGAGTATATGCGGGGCGAAAAAAAGCAGCACCTGTTGCAGCAGATCAAGATCCTGCGGACGCGCATCAACCTGGTGCGGTCGATGCAGGCCCTGGGAGTGTTCAGCTTTGTGTGTTGTGTGGTGACCATGTACGGCGTGTACCAGCAATGGACTTCCCTCCTGGGATTTGTATTCGCCCTCAGCCTGCTCAGCCTGCTCGCTTCGCTGGTGATATCGTTGATCGAAATATCGCAAAGTACCAAGGCCCTCGAATGGGAACTCAGCGATATGGAAGAGCTGGAGAAAAAGGGTAATTTTTTCAGCGACTGGTGGCGCAGGAAAGAAGAATAAGCACCCTACTGGGGCTGCAAATCCGCTTTGCGGATCTTCCTTTCTCCAATCTGCTGACGCCACATGGCATAATACAAACCTTTTTCGGCCAGCAATGAATCATGATTGCCGGTTTCCACCACATCGCCTTTTTCCAGAACGTAAATTCGATCGGCATGCATAATGGTACTAAGCCGGTGCGCAATCAGAATGGTGATTTGATTGCCCTGCATCGATATATCGCGGATGGTATCGGTGATTTCTTCCTCGGTCAAAGAGTCGAGCGCGGAAGTGGCCTCATCAAACAACAATAGTTTGGGTTGGCGAACCAATGCCCGCGCAATCGAAAGCCTTTGTTTTTCCCCGCCGGAGAGTTTCAAACCTCCTTCGCCAATAGCCGTATCCAACCCTTTCTCCGCCCTCACCAACAGGTTTTGGCAGGAAGCCTTGCTCAAAGCCGCGTAAAGCTCGTCTTCGCTGGCGGCAGGATTTACAAAGAGCAGGTTTTCGCGAATGGTGCCACTAAAGAGCTGGGTATCCTGTGTTACAAAACCAATCTGTGCCCTCAAATCATCAAAGCTGATCTCGTTCTCATCCATATTGTTGTAGAGAATCTTTCCCTGCTGTGGACGATAAAGCCCTACCAGCAATTTCATCAATGTGGTCTTACCCGAACCGGAAGGCCCTACAAAAGCGATGGTCTCTCCCGTCTTCACCGAAAAACTGATACGATTAATGGCGCTCTGCTGGGCCGACTGGTGTTTGAAGCCCACCTCCTTGAAATCGAGGGTATGAATGGGCCCCAGGGGTTTGGGATTCAAAGCGGCCGGTTCCGGCTTCTTCTGCATCAGGTTCTCGAAATTATTCAGCGAAGCTTCTGCCTCGCGGTACGATAGGATGATATTCCCGATTTCCTGCAAAGGACCAAATACAAAAAAGCTGAAGATCTGCATGGTCACAATTTCGCCGGGCATCATATCGCCCTGGAAAACCAGCCACATCAGCATAAACAGGATTACCTGCCGCAGCGTATTCACAAATGTGCCCTGCACGAAGCTGATGCTGCGGATTCTTTTCACTTTCATCAGCTCAAGACCCAATATCTTAAAGGTATTCTTGTTGAGACGGCTTACTTCCTGCCTCGTGAGGCCCAGGCTTTTCACCAGTTCAATATTCCGGAGCGACTCGGTGGTAGCGCCGGCAAGCGATGTTGTTTGCGACACAATTTTCTTCTGAATAATCTTCACTTTCTTGCTCAGTATATTGGAGATAAAAGTGAGCAGAAAGATGCCTCCGAAATAAATAAAGGGCAGGCGCCAGTCTTTGGTGAAGGCGTACACGGCCACAAAAATGATTCCCACAATTACCGGAAACAATACATTGATGAAAGTGCTGATGAATTTTTCCGTATCGGTGCGCACTTTTTGCAAAATACCCAGGGTTTCGCCACTGCGCTGGTCCTCAAAATCGTGATAGGGCAATTTCATGGCATGCTGCAGACCATCGGTAAATACGGTGGCGCCAAATTTCTGGGTCACTTTGTTCAGGAAATAATCCTGGAAGGCTTTCGCTATCCGGCTCACCATGGCCACTGATATTGAAGCCAGCAACAACCACATTACCCCATAAAGTACCGAAGGGTCGCCTTTGGCATTGGTGTAAGGAATCTTGTACCCAAAGAAAAATGCATCCTGCGTCATGGGCGCATGGCCCTTATCGAGATGATAAAATCCCAGGTCGACCAGCTTACCAAAGATGATAGGGTCTATCAGGGAAAAACCTATGTTGATGGCCGCTAAGGTTAATACAAGAGCTACCAGCCATTTGTACGGCTTGAGGTAGCGAATCAGAATCTTCATAAATAATAAATGTGGGCGTGAGTCTTTGGAACAATCAAAGACCATACAAGTTCGTGAAAAATGTCAATATAGCAGGCTAATGCGGGAAACCGGTCCTGGATTTGACGCGAATGGCCTGGTTGAGGTGGCGATATTGATGTTGAACCATCATCTGCAGGGCCTGCTGCAGGTTATAGGTCACAAAAGGGGAGGCTGGGGAACTGATACGAAGCTTCCGAAGCTGTTCCGGCTTCACTGCCTGCATAAAGGCCACCAGGGTATCCTGGTGCTTGGAGAAGCGGGTGATGATCTCAATACCCACGGGTTGCGGTGCCGGGCGAAAGGATCGCGGGCTCTTGAACTTGCGCGTGGGTATTTCCGATACCTGGTTCACCAGCATTTTTCCGAATAAATTGCTGAATGGGCTGAACTTCTCCCAGAAATTCATCCGGTAACTACCTTCCATGATCTTTTCAAAATCGGGAAAATAGAGCGTGTCGGTTACAACAATATGATCGAGGCACTGGCCAATACTCCAGCTTTCGGTATCATGCGTCCAGTTGAGCTGATCGGCTCGCAGGGATCCGAATTCGGCCAGCATAAATTTCTCAGCTTTTTGCGCCGCTCCAATCAGGTGCTCCAAAAAATCCGCGCCGGGTACTTCGCCGGCTTTGTTTACAGACCGGCTTCCACTCTGCAATAATGTTTCATTTCCCAATAGCAGCATTTTTGTTGGGTACAAAGATGAGGGATAATTCCATACCGGCATCTTATTTAAACGTGAAGTGAAAAATGGCCGGATTGGCGTCGCAAGCCGGCTTATCCCGCCCAGGATTCCCGATCAAGGCTGCGGTAATGGATGGCTTCGGCCAGGTGCTCGGGCTTAATATCGTCGGAACCTGCCAAATCGGCGATGGTCCGCGACACTTTCAGAATGCGATCATAGGCCCTGGCCGACAAATTGAGCTTTTGCATGGCCGCTTTCAGCAGGTTATGCCCTACCTGGCTTATCGCGCATATTTCTTTTAATTGCCGGCTGCTCATCTGCGCATTGCAATAAGTGCCTGGCGAATCGGCATAGCGGGCAGCCTGCCTCTCGCGGGCCATCATCACCCGTTCGCGAATGGAGGCTGAATTTTCCTGCTGTCGCTGGCTGGTAAGTTCATTGAAGGGCACGGGTGTTACTTCCACGTGCAGGTCAATCCTGTCGAGCAGTGGTCCCGATACACGGTTCAGGTATTTTTGCACGGCACCGGGCGGGCAACTGCAGTCCCTTTCCGGATGGTTATAGAAACCACAGGGGCAGGGGTTCATACTTGCCACCAGCATAAAGGAGGCAGGAAAGTCTACCGCAATCTTTGCCCGTGAAATGGTGACCCTTCTCTCCTCCATGGGCTGGCGCATTACTTCGAGTACCGTTCTTTTGAATTCAGGTAATTCATCCAGAAACAATACGCCATTATGCGCCAGCGATATTTCGCCGGGCTGCGGATTACCGCCTCCTCCTACCAGCGCCACATCGCTGATGGTATGGTGAGGGCTGCGGAAAGGACGCCGGGCCACCAGGGTTCCATTCTCCGGCAACTTGCCGGCCACCGAATGGATCTTGGTTGTTTCCAAAGCCTCCTGTAAACTAAGAGGTGGTAAAATGGTAGGCAGCCGCTTGGCAAGCATGGTTTTGCCCGCACCGGGTGGACCAATCAATATGGCATTATGGCCACCGGCCGCCGCAATTTCGAGGGCCCGCTTGATATTCTCCTGCCCTTTCACATCCGCAAAGTCGATATCAAAATCGTACTGTGATTCAAAAAACTCCTCGCGGGTATTCACAAAAACCGGTTCCAGTCCTTTTTCGCCGTTGGCAAAAAAATCAATCACTTCCTTAATATGCTCCACGCCATACACCGCCAGATTATTGACCATGCCAGCTTCGCGCGCGTTGGCTTTGGGAACAATCAAACCCTTGAAACCTTCCTTGCGTGCCTGTATGGCGATGGGCAAAGCGCCCTTGATGGGTCGCAGGGCTCCATCGAGACTCAGCTCGCCCATGATCACATACTGTTCGAGCACTTCGGCCTGTTCTATTTGTTCGGAAGCACCCAGTATGCTGATGGCAATGGGCAGGTCAAATGCCGTTCCGCTCTTGCGGATATCGGCCGGCGCCAGGTTCACCAAAACCTTGGTGCGCGGCATGGAATAATTATTGGTTTTGAAGGTAGATTCTACCCTTTGCAGGCTCTCCTTTACGGCGCCATCGGGCAGGCCCACAATCAGGGTATCCTTTCCGGAAGATGACAACCAGTTCACTTCAATGGTAATCGTGGTGGCTTCCACCCCATACACCGCACTGCCAAAGGTTTTCACAAGCATGAGGCAAATTAACCAAATTCAGCAATGCGTAAACGTTGAAAACACGGCGGGTTCTTGTTTTTTCAACGGAGATTATAGCTTTTCCAGCATATCGACCACTTTCTCGCGCTTGAGGATAAGATAGCCCAGGCGATCGTTGCTGATGCCTTCTTTCAACTGGTAGGAAAATTGCAACTGCTCTTCACTTACCTGGGTTTCAAAAAACCGAAAGGAGATATTGGGATAGGCTTTGAGTTCCTCACCTATTTCGTACAAATGGGTAGATAAAATAAAAAGGGAATTCTTCATCCGTATCAACCCCTTGATCACCGTGAGCGAACATTTCATGGCGTCCTGCACATTGGTACCCTTAAACAGTTCATCGATCAACACCAACCACTTGCGGCCATTGTTGATCTTTTCAATCGTGTGTTTGATGCGTTGCACTTCGTTGAAGAAATAACTCTCGCCCTTGGCGATATTGTCCATCACATTGATATTGCTAAGCAGGCCATCAAATAAAGTGAGTCGCATATGGCTGGCTGGCACCCCCATGCCGATATGTGCCAGGAATACCGCGGCGCCTACTGATTTGATCAGGGTACTTTTGCCCGCCATATTGGCCCCGGTAAGGAACAGGAAATTATGCGCCGGATCCATTTCCAAATCATAAGGAACCGGCCGGGGGATCATGATATGATAAAGCCCCTTTGCCTGCACCAGCGGGCTGTCCTGCTCTACAAACTCGGGAAAAGAAAGCTGATAGGTCTTCATGGCTACCGCCATGCTGTACCAGGCATCGAGCCGGCTGAAAATATCAATCAGCTCGATGGTATTCTGCTTATACCGGCCACGCAAAAAATAACCATAGCGCAGATTTTCCCTGCGCGAAAAGCGCTTTGATTTTTCGGTGAGCGACAGTTCATACAAGGGTGCTTCGCGCAACAACTGGCTGATGCGCTCGATATAGATCATGATATTCCTGGGCAGGTCCAGACCTTCGAGCAGGCTGGCAATTTTCTTCAATCCCCGAAAAAAATCGGCGAAATGCTCTACGGAATATTTCACCATGGAATAATCTTCGCTATGCAGCCAGCGATAGAAAAGATTATTCAGGCTATGGGGTCCCTCGCTGATGGGGTCCAGCGCGTAGTCGAGAAACTTATCCATCACCAGGATGGTACCATTGCTGATATCCGAAGGCCATTCATCCACATGCTCCATCAGGGTACGGATTACCCTTTGTGTTCCCCGGATTCGCTGCAAATCGCCATGAGGCTCCGAAAAAAACCGGCGCAACCACTCCTTACCGCCCACGGTGCGTGTAAAATTCAATTTATGGAAAATGGAGAACTCTTCTTCCCGGTGAAATATCGCGATATCACTAAATGAAATTTCGTCTATCTGCATGGTATGGGGTATGGTGATCAATTAACGCGCAAACTGCAGGCGGCTACCCTGTTTAGATTCATCCCATCGCCCGTTTCCATAAACCAGGTGGCCACTCACAAAAGTATGCGTTATGGAAGCGGGAAATTCAAAGCCTTCCAATGGGCTCCAGCCACATTTGTACAACAGGCTTTCTTTGCTAACACGCTGTGGCTGGTTCAGGTTCACCAGCACCAGGTCGGCATGGTATCCTTCTCTTATATAGCCGCGCTCTTTCACCAGGTAGCAATCGGCAACCGCATGGCTCATCTTTTGCACCAGCTTTTCCAGGCTGATCCTTCCTTGCTTCACATAATGCAACATCAGCGGCAGGGAATGCTGCACCAGGGGCAAGCCCGCATGCGCATGTTCATAGTCTTCCATTTTTTCGGCCCAGGTATGCGGCGCATGGTCGGTAGCTATTACGTCGAGCCGATCATCATTCAGCGCTTTCCAGAGCGCTTCCCGATTATGCGGCGCTTTTATGGCGGGATTGCATTTGATCCGATTACCCAATTGCGCATAATCATCGGAGCTGAAATGCAAATGATGTACGCATACTTCTGCCGTTATGTGTTTTTCGGCAAGCGGCAACATATTCCCAAATAGCTGCAGTTCCTTCTCTGTACTGATATGAAGAATGTGCAGGCGCGTATTGTGCTTCATGGCCAGTTGCACGGCTTTGAAGGAAGATTCAAAACAGGCATCCACATCCCTGATCACCGGATGATCGGCGGGTTCCAGTTTTTTGCCACTCGCTTTCAACGCCGCCAGGTTGGCTTTGATGATGGCTTCTTCCTCACAATGCGTGGCGATCAGCATCTCGCTTTCGCGGAATACTTTTTCCAGGGTAAGCGGATTATCCACCAGTAAATTGCCCGTACTGCTGCCCATGAATATTTTGATGCCACAGATATCGCGCTTGTGTGCATTCGCCTTCAGGGTTTCGTCGGCATTTTCGTTGGAAGTGCCGATATAGAAGGAATAATTGGCCAGTGATGTTTTGGCCGCTATCGCGTATTTCTGCTCCAGCAGATCGAGGGTAAAGGCAGGAGGCACGGTATTGGGCATTTCCATAAAGCTGGTAACTCCTCCCGCAACGGCCGCTTTGGCTTCGGTTTGAATGCAGGCTTTATGCGTAAGCCCCGGCTCGCGAAAATGCACCTGGTCGTCGATTACGCCGGGCAACAGGTGCAGGCCTTCGCCATCGATCTCTACCAGCTTTTGCGCTCCCGGGCTTATCTGTGGATCTATGCGCTCAATGCGACCATTCTTGATCAACACATCGGAACGGAATTGCCGCCCCTCGTTCACCACCTGTATATTCTTAATCAGATATATTTGCATAATTTGTTGCCAGTTAAATCCTTAATTTTTCCTCATGCAATTTATAAAAACCCTTCTAAGGCCGGCGGTATTTCTTGGTTTTCGGGGTCGGAAGGGAGTCCTGGCTATCGTTCTGCTCGGATCAGCCATCAGCTATAAAGCTGGTGCCCAAAGCAGCTACTTTCATAGCGGCGATAATCAATCCATTCTCCTCGAGCGCCTCGAGATCAAAGCCGCGCAGGACTCAATCCTGAATTTTTCAAAGAACCGGCCATTTAACCGGGAGAAATATGCGCTGGAAGGCATCCGTGCTTACCTGCAGAAGAATCAGCAGCATCCGCTCTCGAAAGTAGATGCTTATAATGTGCAGCGTGCTTATCGCAACAGCATGGTGGAAATAGCCGATGAAAATGAACGCGCCCTCTACAAAAGCCGCAAACCCATTGGCAAACGCTTTTTTACAACCCCTGCCAATCTCTACGAAGTACATACCAAAGACTTTAACCTGGTGGTAAACCCCGTATTTCAGTATATAGTGGCCAAGGAGAGCGATAATGACGCGCATCTTTTTTTAAACACGAGGGGAGTGGCGCTTCGGGGCAATATCGCGCGCAAGATCGGCTTCTCGGCCTACCTGACCGATAACCAGGAAAGAGGGCCTTCCTGGGTGCAGGAATTTATCGGCCAGCGCAATGCTGTTCCCGGCAACGGATTCTACAAGCCCTTCAAGGATCCCGGCGGAGTGGATTATTTTGAAGCAAGAGGCTATTTCACTTTCAACGCGGCCAAATATATTGATATCAGCTTTGGATACGACAAACATTTTATCGGCAATGGCCAGCGTAGCCTTTTCCTCAGCGATTTTGGCAACAATATGCTCTTTCTGAAACTGAATACGCGGATCTGGAAATTCAATTACCAGAACCTGTTTTTGGAACTGCAGAACGCGGAGCGTATTGGCGGCGACAAGCTGATTGGCAAAAAATACGCGGCCATCCATCACCTCGATATCAACATCACCCGTTGGCTCAATGTGGGTTTGTTTGAAGCAGTGGTCTTTGGCCGGCCCAATCGTTTCGACTTTGCTTATCTCAACCCGGTTATTTTCTATCGCTCGATTGAGCAGCAAAACGGCAGTTTCGATAACGCGTTGGCGGGTCTTGATTTTAAAGCCAATGTGGCGAAAAAATTTCAGATTTATGGGCAGCTCCTGCTCGATGAATTCAAGCTCTCGGAGATCAGGGCCGGCGATGGCTGGTGGGCCAATAAATTTGGCTGGCAACTTGGCGCCAAGTATATCGATGCCTTCAATGTCCCCAACCTCGATCTTCAGGTAGAACATAACCGTGTTCGCCCCTTCACCTATTCGCACCGCGATTCGGTAGCCAATTATACCCATTACAACCAGCCACTGGCGCATCCGCTGATGGCCAATTTTTCGGAATGGATTGGCGTGGCCCGATATCAGCCCGCGCCCAAATGGTTGTTGCAGGGAAGAATGATGGTTTACACCCAGGGACGTGATACCGGATCGGTGAGCTATGGCAGCAATATTTTTCTGCCCAATGTACCACCCTATCGCAATGCCGACTATGGCTACCGCATTGGCAGTGGCTGGAAAACACAGGTATTTTATGCCTCACTCCTGCTGCAATATGAATGGCGCGACAATCTGTTTCTGGAATTGAATGGTACGCTGCGGCGTCAGAAAACCGAAACCACTCCCCTTACCGAACGCAACAGCTCCATGATAGCCATCGGCATCCGTTGGAATATGCAGAGACGGGAAATGGATTTTTGATAAGGAAAATTGTATTAATTAGCCTATTGCTATAAGACCCTTAATTCGACCGTCTTTCCCAATCCAAACTCCAAGAGTCTATAAAGTGTTGAGAGTTGAATGTCTGTTTTGCCGTTTTCAATCCTTGAAATAAAACTCTTTTTCGCGCCAATCTTTTCAGCGAGTTGTTCCTGAGTAAGATTGGCATTTTTGCGTTCTTCCTTAATAACTTCACCAATTAAGAATGCTTTCGCTTTAATTTCAAACTCAGTTCTCTTTGATGTCCCACGCTTACCATATCGGTTGGTAAGGTGATCTTCAAACGTAGTCACATGCTTTTGATTTGCTGCCATAATTAATTATATTCTACTTTCTTTTAAAATAGTCGTTCATTAGCTTATTCGCCAATTCAATTTCAGCCTTTGGAGTTTTCTGTGTCTTTTTCTGGAACCCATTAAAAAGCACAACGATTTTACCATGATCAAAACAGCAAAATATTCTAAAAATATTGCTGTTCACTTCAACTCTAATTTCATATAGTCCATTCTGACCCTCCAAGTACTTCAAGAATTTTTCAGGCACCCGAACCAAATGTGTCACCAAGAAGAGCACATAATCAATTTTCTCCTTCACTTTTGATGGTTGTCGATCGAAAAACTCATGAAAATAGTGTCGATAAAAAACCAGTTCACGTATTTGTTCCATAGAAAAAGGCTGGAACAAAGTTAACTTAAAGTGGAACAATTATGAAATTCAAAATTACTACTGCTGGTTTGTGCCTGATTTTCAGTAATATTTTGGGATAGCTGCTACCCTTCTATGTGGATTGACAAAGTGATCATGCGCGACTGAATTTTGTCGAAGACATTGGAGTATTTCAGTTGCGGGTCGCGGCTATGGATATTGGGTAATCCGTTGCTCACTTTTATTTCCGGGGAAAGAATAAAGCTGGGGAAGAAGAAGTTGAATCCGATGCCCAGCTCCGGACCAAAATCGAATCGTTTGATTTTCACCAGGTCTTCGGCTCGTTTGGCGCGTGCATTACTGGCCAGGTCAATATCGGCGCGGAAGCCGCCCATCATATAGACTCTGAAATTGCCGATACGGTCGCTTTGCAGCTTGAGCTGAATGGGAAAAGATACATTGGTAGATTCCACTGTTTTGGTCATCTCGGTTTCGCCACCCTCCGGGTATTTGAGCTTATAGTAAATGCTACGCTCCATAAAGGAGAGCTGCGGGTTGAAACGCACCTGGAAGCGATCGGAAATACGGGCGGTAGCCAGCAGACCCAGGGAAAAACCACCAGAATTATTGGGTTCGGCCACCATTACACTGTCATTGGCCAGGAATTGCGAATGCATCTGGGTATGAAAACGGGCCGAATTAATTCCGAGCGTGATGCCAAAATAATAAGGCTTATAATCGTGATCGTATAAATGTAGCTCGCGGGGTTGTGCCTGCGCGGCCATTTGAAAGCCCAGCAGAAAGAGATTTATGTAGAGAAGTTTTCTGACGACGGTTTGAAACCGGTGTAGATGCAACATATTCCTAAGCTTAACGATTTGTATTGGGTATCGGAATAACCACATTTGTTCAGTATGTCCACAAAATTCTGTCGATCGGGAAAGGCATTGGTTGATTCATTCAGGTACTGATAAGCTTCCTTATTTTGCCGGAACCAGCGCGCCATCTGCGGGGCTACGATCCCCATATAGAGGTTGTACAAACTACGCATCGGTTGTCGGGGTTTGGAAAATTCCAGTATCACAATCCGGCCACCCGGTTTCAGCACCCGAAGCATTTCGCTCAGTCCTTTTTCCAGGTTTTCGAAGTTCCGTACGCCAAATGCCACCATCCCGGCATCAAACGTATTTTCCGCAAAGTTTATTGTTTCGGAATCTCCGATCTGTAAGTGGATTTTCGAGGCAAGTCCCTCTTTTTCAATCTTCTTTTTTCCCACTTCCAGCATTTGTGCGGAAATATCAATCCCTTCGATCCTTTCCGCATTCAGCAATTTCGAGGCCATAATGGCCATGTCGGCTGTACCCGTTGCCACATCCAACAAAACTTTAGGATTTTCCCTGCCTATGAGCCGGATGGCTTTTTTCCGCCAGCGCAGGTCGGTGCGGGCCGAAAGAAAGCGATTCATGAAATCGTAGCGGCCGGCAATGTTGTCAAACATTTCGGCTACCTGCTCCTTCTTCGTTTTTTCAGAATCCTTGAAGGGGATAATATGATCGTGCGGAAGGGGTTTCGACATGGGGCGCAAAGATACAACCATAACAGCGATGCATGGCGATTGTTTGAGCAGATGGCCCCTGCTTTATTCGAAGATGATTTTCTTCATATAAAACCCCTGCGGATCCACTCGCAGGGCCCCGCTGGCCTGAATGGTCACCGGCTCCTTACTTACCCGAATGGTCTGCCGTCCTTTCCCGGTTTCAATCTCAATTGGTATCTCCATATCCAGGTTCAGCAACTTCAATTCATAGCTCGTATCCGACTTCTGCTTCACCCCAACCTCCAGCTTTTGCGTGGTATAAAGAAAAAGATGAAAATAGGGTTTGAGGGATTGGCCATAAGCCCCGCTGAAAAGGGCCTCTACATCAGCCGTCACCACCGTATTGTCGTAGGTATAGGCCGGGTCTGTCGCCAGTTTCTTCAATGTCGGGAAAAACAACTCATCACCCATGATAAAGCGGAGGCTGTGCATGAAAAACGCTCCTTTGCCATAGATATCGCCATAATAGGCCTGGTCGCTGTCTACCTCATCGCCCTGCACTATGGGCAGCTTATTGCCGGCACTGCGCGCGGTTTGGCGCATACGCGCCCGATAGGCTTCCTCCCCTTCGAGGTCGCGAACGATCAGCGCATCGCCATAGGTACAAATGCCTTCCTGTATCCACATATGGCCCCAGTCGGTATTGGTTACTTTATTGGCCCACCACTCGTGGCCAAACTCATGATGCAGGAGCCAGTCGAAATCATAGCCTCCCAGTTTCACATAGCGGAACTTGTTGCCATAAGCATTCATTGTTTGATGCTCCATGCCCAGGTGCGGCGTTTCGGCAATGCCTATCTTTTCCTTTGCCCAGGGATATTCGCCAAAATATTTCTCCAATACCCGGCACGACCGCTCCAGCAGCTCCAGGTGATAAGGACCCTTCTCCGCATTTTCTTCCAACACATAAAAATGCATGGGAATCCGGTTGCCCGCAACACTGGTATAGTCGCGCGTTACCAGCTTGTATTTGCCCACATTGAACAATATGCAATAATTGCTGATGGTATAATTTGTTTTCCAGTGAAAAGTGGATTTATTCCCACGGTTCCGCACTTTCTGCAATAAGCCCGGGCCCGCAACGGTAAGCCCCTTAGGTACGGTAATGTGCAGATCGGCGCCTTCATTGGGTTCATCGCTGGGATGGTCTTTACAGGGAAAATAGATCTTGGCGCCCTCGCCCTGGCAACTGATGGCAATCCAGGGATTGCCCTTGCTGTCTTTTTCCCATTGAAAGCCCCCCACCCAGGGAGCGCGCTCGGCTATTCCGGGCTTGCCCCCGTAAGCTATTTTCACCAACTGCGGACCCGTAGCAAACTTTTCGGCACGACGGATATAGATTCGATCATTTTCATGTGCGAAGTTTTCTTTCTTCCCATTTACCCATACCTGCTTTACCTGCAACAAATGCACAAGGTCCAGCACAATGCTTTCCGCCTCCTTTGCCAGGTTCATCTTTATTTCCGTGAACCCGTCGATGCTTTGATTGGCAGGATCCACCTCAAGGCTCAAGGTATAGTGACGGATATCCATATTAGCCTGCTCGGGAATCAGCACCCCTCCGGATTTCAGATTTTGACCCGCAGAAAAAATGGATAGCAATAGCAGTGACAGCAGTATGGTGAACGGTCGCATAAAATGAATTTCAGGAAAGTTACACTATTTCTGTTTCGGTCAATCCTGCAGGTCTTCACCTGTAATCAATCCATGCCGCAGGGCAAAAACCGCGAGGCCAACGGTATTCCGAACATTCATCTTGGAAAGTATGCCGGCCCTTATGCCTTCCACCGTCCGGTGGCTGATATGCAGCGTCTCTCCAATTTCTCTACTGGAATATTCGCGGCAGGTAAGGCGTATGATCTCCTTCTCCCGCGGCGTAAACCGAATATCCTGTTGTAGCGCCAGTAGGTCGAATCGGCTGGAAGCGATCAGCCGGGTAAGCCGGCCCGAGCTGCGATGGCAAAACCAGCAGGCGCCCTGCATCACGGCTTCGATAGCTTCCAGTATATCGCGCTTATCGGCATTCTTGAGCAGGTAGCCCCTTGCACCGGCTTCCAGCATTTCCACCACCAGGCTTTCATCCTGGTGCATGGACAGCCCAATGATGCGCGTATCCGGCAACTGTTGCAGGAGTTGCCGGGTAGCGGTAATGCCATCCATACCGGGCATACTGATATCGGTAATGATTAAATCGGGTTCAAACTCCAGCGACTTTTCGAGCAACTCTTTTCCATTCTCCGCCTCTCCCAACAACTGCAAACCGGGTTGGCGCGAAAGAAAATGCATTAATCCTTCGCGGTACAATTCATGATCATCAGCCACAAGATATTTTATCATACAGCTTTTGAAATTCCACTGTCAAACTCGAAAAAATAATAGAACCCTTTACCGGGTGCTGTGCGCAACAAGCTGCGTGCGCCCAGCACCTGTGCCCTGCTTTCAATGCTTTTCAGCCCCAGACCTCCCTTCGTATTCCGCATGGCCGCCGGCGAAAAACCCTTGCCATCATCTTCCACTATCAGCAGCACCTTTTGCTGATGCTGATGCAGGGCAATACGACACCTGCCTGCCTGTGCATGGCGCAGGGTATTGTGCAGCAGCTCCTGTACGATCCGGAATACATGAATTTCCTTATCAGTGTCCATGCTGATGGCATCATCCAACTCAAGCGTTAATTGTATTTTTTTACCTGCCTGCTTTTGCGTGGCCAGTTCCCTGATGGCCGCCAGCAGACCACGCTTTTGCAAACTTACCGGGAGCAGGTCGTACGAAATAGCCTGCATGTTGTCGACGATATCGTCTATACGGCGGCAGGATTTTTCCACCAGTTGCTGATCTTCGGGCAGGGGCACCTGCAGGGTCATGAGGTTGAGCTTGATGGAAGAAAGTACGGGACCCAGCTCATCGTGGAGGTCGTAAGCTATACGCTTTCTTTCTTTTTCGAGGAGGATAATTTCATTTAAAGTGCGCTCCTGCTGCAGGCGCAGGTAGCGGCGATGATGGCGCAGGATGCTGATCACAAAAAAACCGATCAGCAGGCCCAGCGTAATTCCCACCCACAACAGGATATGTGCCGGGTTGGCATACATGCAAGAAGGATAAGGTTATACCCATTTCCGGTATTGCAGGGGATCCACTGGCAGGCGGAGCCCGGCAATGCCGTACACGATATTACACACAAAGTTAATCAAAGCAAAGCATCGGTTGAGCCAGGCGGACCAGTACAGGTCTATCCGGATCGCCAGGGCATAAGCCGACTCATAGAGCAACTGGTAAGCATAGAAAAGCAGAAAGCCAACAGTGATGAGGAACACCGGTTGGGTTATAAGGCTTTGATGGGAACGAATGATGAGAAAATTGATACTGTAAATCCCCAGCAACAGCATGAGGAAAGAATAAGCCATGCGATAATAGGGTATAAAATCGGAGAGGCTGCCCGAAAGCAGGTGCAGCCAGGTCCAGGCCAGCAGCAAAGGCAGCACAATCAATACCAGGATATGGCGAAAAGCAATAAATCCCCATACAGCGAACTGTATGGGGACCAGCATACTATCGGCCAGAATATAGAGATTGTTTACGGGCAGCCATGAATGTTGTCGTTGTATGGCCTGCCATACCAGCCATTCTCCCAGCAGGCCCAGCAGGAACAGGCACATCAGGGGCCAGTAGCTGCGCCAGCTTCGCTGCCAGCGGATCCAGAAAACCAGGATCGGCAGCAGAATGGAGAGGCTAAACAGGAATAAGGTTTTTTCGCTCATGTGCTGGCCGGGTTGCCCTCATCAGAGCGAGCCCATTGGCGGCGGGGGACGATGGCCATTCTCCACGGCATCCCCATCTTCCTCGTCCTGACCCTTGCCCTGGTACCCGCGTGAGGATTCACCTGTTAAGTTAGTAATAATGTTGTTGCCCTCATCATCAACCGGCAAAAGCACGAGCCGCATTTTGCCGTTTTCATCCACCCCAAAATAAATGCGTACCGATTGGGTGCCCTCCACGGCGAGCAGGGCATCAATGGATTCGCGGCAGAAGGTTTCGCAAAAAGGTATTTCCATGTTCTGATTCAAAAATCCCGGGTTATTGAGCTGCCCGGGCAACACGGTGTCGCGCAGGTAAATAAAGCGGCGGGAATACTCAATCGCTTTCGACATGGGAATGATATGTTCCGACACTTTCTGCCCCTGCTCGCGGGCCGACAGACCCGTGGCAGCCGATGCCGGCTCCTGTTTTGATTTTGCACAGGACAATAACGTAGCCACCGCTGCACAAGGCAGCAGCCAGCCTAAAACTCTTTTCATGATTGTTTGGGTTTAGAAATGAAGAATGGCAACGTTGCTTGTCGCAATAAAAATAGGCCCCAAATGAGGGCAATGCATCAAAGGAGAATGGGCTAAATGATCAGGCAAATTAGTTGCAGGACGAGAAGGGGGATACTGATGTTGAAAGGGGAAGAAAGTTGTGAAGCGGGAGGCGTGAGGCGTGAGACGTGAGTTTAGGGAAATCATCTGCGTTCATCTGCGCAAAAAAATCTGCGAAAATCTGCGCGAAAGGCTTCCGCATTCTAAACCTGTTCAAAGTTCAGGAGAGCTTTCCCGCAGATTTTTGCAGATTTATTTTCCGCAGAATACGCAGATATATTAATCAACCTAATCCCCTTCTCCAACTTACTACTTACTACTTACTACTTACAACTTTCCCCACGATTTCCGCCATCGGAATCCTCTCCTGCTCCATGCTGTCGCGATAACGAATGGTAACCGTCTGGTCTTCTTTGGTCTGATGGTCTACCGTTACACAGAAGGGTGTTCCGAGCGCGTCCATGCGGCGATAGCGCTTGCCGATGGAGTCCTTCTCTTCGTAAAAACAACGGAAATGGGGACGACATTGCCGCAGAATGTCTTCAGCAATTTCGGGAAGCCCATCCTTCTTCGTAAGCGGAAGAATGGCCAGCTTGATGGGCGCCAGTATGGTGGGTAATTTCAACACCACACGGCTGTCCTGTTTGTCGGCCGTACTCAGGTCCTGCTCTTCGTAGGCCTGGCTCAGCACGGCGAGAAACATACGATCGAGTCCGATGGATGTTTCAATTACATAAGGCACATAGTTACCAAAGGGCTTACCCGTGGCGGGGTCAATATCATTATCAAAATACTGCTGCTTCTTGCGACTGAATTTTTCGTGCTGACTCAGGTCGAAATCGGTACGGGAGTGGATGCCTTCCAGCTCCTTGAAGCCGATGGGGAAATCGAACTCAATGTCGCAGGCGGCATCAGCATAGTGTGCCAGCTTTACGTGGTCGTGAAAGCGCAGCTTATCGGCGGGCATACCCAGGCTGCGATGCCATTTGATCCTTTCTTCTTTCCAGTATTCATACCATTCCTTCTGCGTGCCGGGGCGGATGAAAAACTGCATTTCCATCTGCTCAAATTCGCGCATGCGGAAAATGAACTGACGGGCTACAATTTCATTGCGAAAAGCCTTGCCCACCTGCGCAATACCAAAGGGTATCCGCATGCGGCCTGTCTTCTGCACATTCAAAAAGTTCACAAAAATTCCCTGGGCCGTTTCCGGTCGCAGGTACACTTTGTTGTCCTCCTCATCGGAAGAAGCCGTGGAGCCAAATTCAGTGGCAAACATCAGGTTGAACTGGCGGATATCCGTCCAGTTGCTGCTGCCGCTAACGGCGCATTTTATTTTATTGTCTTCAATCAGTGATTTCAAGCCAGCAAAATCGTCTTTGGCCAGCAGGGCATCCATTTCTGCCAGCAATGCCTCCGCTTCCTTTTCCTTTCCGGCTGCTTTCCATTCCTCGGCATGTGCTTCTATCAAATGATCTACCCGGTAGCGCTTTTTGCTGTCCTTATTGTCGATCATGGGATCGTTGAAATTGTCCACATGACCCGAAGCCTTCCAGGTGGTAGGATGCATGAAGATGGCCGCATCAATGCCCACAATGGCATTATCGTTGAGCTGCGTCATGCTCTTCCACCAATAGTCGCGGATATTTTTCTTCAGCTCACTGCCCATCTGGCCATAATCATACACGGCCTGCAGCCCATCATAGATTTCGCTGCTGGGAAAAATGAAACCATATTCCTTACAATGGGAAATAATCGCCTGAAACTTGTTGCTGTCGTTTGCCATAGGGCGCAAAGGTAGGAATTTGCCCTATTCCTTATCGACCGGCAAAAGAGGAAGATGGGAAGAGGTTGACTGCTGACCCTACTCTTACTTCAACTTGGGATTATTGCGATGGCGGTCTGCATCACGCAGGTTCTTTTTTTCAAAATTTCGTTGCAGGGCTTCGGTGAGGTTTACACCTGTTTGATTGGCCAGGCAAATCAGTACCCACAACACATCGGCCATCTCATCGGCCATATCCTTACCCTTGTCTGATTCTTTTTCCGACTGATCGCCAAAGCGCCGGGCCATGATGCGGGCCAGCTCGCCTACTTCTTCGGTAAGGATGGCCATATTGGTGAGTTCGCTGAAGTAGCGCACACCTACCGTGCGTATCCATTCGTCTACCTGTTGCTGGGCCTGGTCGAGGGTTAAACTCATTTTTGCATTTTGTTTGCAATATAGCAAGCCTCGCTCCGTTATCCTACACCCCGCAAGGGCGGATTACTCATCCAAACCGAATGAACCACAACCTTGGCATCCATCGAATTCTTATCCCCCTGCTCCTGCTGGGCTTTGCCATCGGCAGCCTGCAGGCACAACCTGGCCGCTTTCCAACCAGGGAAAAAGCGAAACCATATAAATTACTTACATCCGGACGACAGATTACCATCAGGGGCAACCTGGAACTGGCATCCATTATGGTTTGGACGGCCGGAGGCCATCGGGTGCTGGAACAAAAAGACATTTACAAAACCGAATATCGTTTTGAGCTCACGGTGCCCGCCAGGATCTACTTTATCATGATCCGGTTTAAGGACGGGCAGAGCTTCTCGGAAAAAATCGGCATCTGACCGGTTGGCTTATTCTTTCGCCCTGGTATCGAGCCAGATGCTGACGGGACCATCATTCAGCAATTCCACTTTCATGTCGGCGCCAAACACACCTGTCTGAATGGGCTTGCCCAAATCATGACTCAGTTGCGCGATCATTTTTTCATACAGAGGAATGGCCACCGGCGCTTTGCTGGCGCGGATATAGCTGGGCCGGTTGCCCTTTTTGGTAGAAGCATGCAGGGTGAACTGTGATACCAGCAATAGTTCACCGCCAATATCCTTTAGCGAAAGATTCATCACCCCTTCCGCATCATCAAAAATCCGCATCTGAACGATCTTGGCTGAAAGCCACTCGATATCCTGCTCCGCATCCGCGTCCTCTATCCCCAATAGCACCAGCAATCCCGGCCCGATCCGGGCCGTCATTTTCCCCTCTATGGTAACACTGGCATGGGTAACCCGTTGTAGTATGGCTCGCACAATTATTTTTTTGAATGATGAATGCTATCTGACTAAAACAATGCCTGCAACTTAACGTTAAATTGGAAAAACAGGAAGACCGATCCTCATCCTGCCCCCGGGAATGCGGAATATCTGGTTAATTTTACAGCGCAAAGGCAACAAAAAAATGCTGGACTATAGTTCCGAAATAACATTTACCACCTCCCGCAGTGGCGGCAAGGGCGGACAAAACGTGAATAAACTGGAAACGGCCGTTACGGGCTATTTCCCCGTGCGCGATTCCCGCCTGCTGAGCGAGGAGCAGAAAGAAAGGGTGATGCAAAAGCTGGCCAACCGTATCAATTCCGAAGGAGTGCTGCTGCTGCGCTCGCAAACCCATCGCACCCAGCTCGCCAACAAGGAAGAAGTCATTCGCCGGATAAATCAATTGTTGTCGCAAGCCCTGCATGTGCGCAAGCTCCGTATTGCCACGCGGCAAAGCAAAGCAGCCATTGAGCGCCGATTGGAGTCTAAGAAGAGAAGAAGCGAAACCAAATCGGGTCGTAATAAAAAATGGAGCAGTGAATAAGCTTCAACCTGTCTTCCTCTTGCGCAGAATCATCACCATATCAACCCTTACCCTATCGGTTATCGGCATTTCCTGGTGGCTGGGTTCCTGTATGAAAGTATTGCATACCGAGGAGTTGGATTATGTGAGCCTCTCTGTTCCGGAGGGCTTTCCCCCACCTGTACAGGATTTTGGCGCCAACCGCTTCAGCGAACAGGGCATTGAACTGGGTCGTCGATTATTTTATGACGGGCTGCTTTCCAAAGATGGCAATTATCCCTGCGCCTCCTGCCATCAGCAAATTGCGGGCTTTGGCACTTTTGAGCACGACCGCAGCCATGGCTACAATGGATCGCATACGCTACGCAATGCGCCCGTACTGTTCAACCTGGCCTGGCAGGATAAATTTCATTGGGATGGCGCTTATGAAAGCCTTTGGGAAGAACATGCGCAGCCCATTACCGACCCCATCGAAATGGCAGAAAGCTTTGATGCTGTTATCGACAAGCTGAAAAATGACGCTACTTATCGCACCCTGTTCCGGCGGGTATTTCAAACCTACGATATTCAGCCCCGGCATATTCAATGGGCACTGGAGCAGTTTACCGGCAGCCTTATTTCCGCCAATTCGCGCTACGACCAGTATAAGCGGGGCGAAATCAGCTTTAGCGCCGATGAGCTGGCAGGGTACGCGCTCTACCAGCAACATTGTGCCGGTTGCCACCCGGAACCATTATTTACCGATTACAGCTTTCGCAATATCGGCTTGCCGGTAGATAATTTTCTGAATGATTTTGGCCGTATGCGCGTGACGGGCGATCCCCAGGATTCACTGAAGTTTAAAGTGCCGACCCTGCGTAATGTTGACATCTCCAGCAACTATATGCACGATGGCCGGTTTAATACCTTGCTGCAGGTGTTGAATCATTATCAGTCGGGCATACAAAGTTCCCCCAGCCTTGATCCTTCTTTGGCAGGAGGCATATCGTTCACAACAACGGAAAGGGGGCAACTGGTGCGCTTTTTGCGCACCCTCACCGATTCCAGCTTCCTCATCAATCCGGCTCTGGCAAGGCCCTGATCAGTTTTCGGGCTGGGTGGTTTTGCGGCGACCTTTCAGGGCATCGAGGGTGGCCCGCTGGCTTTCAATTTCCTTTTGCTGCTTTTCCAGGTCGCTGGCATTTTTCTGGAGTTTCTTCTCGAGGTCCGACTTCTCATCCTGCAGATCCTTCATCCTTTTTTCGGCCTTTACCACCAGCTCATCCTGCGCCTTGATCTCCAGCTCCAGGTTGGCTTCCTCAATATCGGGGATCAGATTGGTCAAAAAGAGTTTGGCCCGGCCAATAGTTTGCGCATCCAGTGTGGGGATCATGTCTTCGCCCTTGCGATTGATGAGGACAGAGAGGGTGGTCTCATCCTTTTCGCGGCGGCTTTTGCGATCTACTTTCACGATATAGTCATAGCGCTCCTCACTCACATCGGCCAAAAGGGCATCGGAAAACTGGATAAAGCCCTTGTCTTTATTAAAAAGCCCTTTTTCCACTTTGGCACGAAACCCCATATTTTCCATTTTCAGGATGACGGCATTTTCCACGGCTTCCTGGGGGAAACTATAGTCCATGCTGATGGTTTTCTGTTTTTTCTTTTCATAGGTGATGGAACTCTCATATGCCTGCGCGAAGATGGATGAACCGCCGAGCAAAAGGACGGAAAGAAATAAGAGCTTCATGGTTAAATGTTTTGGCAAAGATATGCGATCCGGTCCTGTTGCTGCGGATGCCGCATTCAAACCATTGTTAATTGATGCTGATAGCTGGCAATGCAAGTGGTAAACAGTACATTTGTCAGGAAATCAATATTCTTTTGAGCGGCATCAAACAACTGGCAGGACAAACGATTTGGTACGGGGTCAGCTCCATTGCGGCGCGGTTCCTCAATTACCTGCTCACTCCTTATATTACCGGGGTGCTGGTGACGGCCGAGTATGGGGAAATGAGCTATGTATATGCCCTGATTCCCTTTTTGAATATTCTTTTCACCTACGGTTTGGAGACGGCGTTTTTTCGCTATGTGCAGAAGCAGGAAACCCGCGATGATGTATACAGCACCATTACGCTCTCCCTGCTTTTCAGCACCATTGCCTTTACCGGCGTTCTGCTTTTGCTCCGTGACCCCCTCGCTTCCCTGATCAATGTGAAAAAACACCCGGAATACATTACCTGGGCTGCTTTCATTATTGGGTTCGATGCGTTAAGCACCATTTCCTTTGCCCGCCTGCGGCAACAGGGAAGGCCAATCAAGTACGCACTCGTTCGTATCGCCGGCATTCTGATCAATATCGGCCTGGTCATTTTCTTTCTCTCGGTATGTCCGGCCATCGCGAAAAAAAATCCCCAAAGCTTTATTGGTGTTTTTTATAAGGAAGAAAACGTAGTCACTTATATCCTCATCGCTAACCTGGTGCAGTCGGCTGTGAGTTTTCTGCTCCTGTATCGCGAATTTTTTGCCTTTAAATGGAAATTCAATTTTGCACTCTGGAAAGAAATCATGGGTTATTCACTACCCCTGATTATAGCCGGATTGGGAGGAATGATTAATGAAACACTTGACCGCATTATGCTGGGCTGGTGGAGTACAGCGGAAAACCCCGACTCGGAAGTGGGCATATATAGCGCCTGCTACAAACTGGCCATCCTTATCTCCTTATTCGTGCAGGCTTTCCGGCTGGGTGCGGAACCCTTTTTCTTCAAACAGGCAGAGGGCGAAAACCCACAGCGCACTTACGCGCGGGTAATGAAATTTTTTGTGATTGCCGTCAGCGGCATGTTCCTACTCGTAACGCTTTATCTCGATATCTGGAAACATTTTCTGGGAAGACCCAGCTACTGGGAAGGCCTGGCAGTGGTACCCATACTGCTGTTCGCCAATATCTTCCTCGGCATTTATTATAACCTGAGCATTTGGTACAAAGTATCGAACCGCACCGGCGTGGGCGCCCAAATCACACTGATCGGTGCCGCCATCACGGTTCTCTTCAACTATTTATTTATTCCCTCCATGGGCTATATGGCCTGTGCCTGGGCCACATTTATCTGCTATGGAACCATGATGGTGCTTTCCTTTACCTGGGGACAAAAAGCCTATCCTGTTCCCTATGCCTGGAAAAAACTGCTGGCTTACCTGGTTATTGTACTCCTGATCTATTTCCTTTACCGGCTCATTAACCTGGTTGATCTGCCGGCATGGTTGCAGTACGGCCTGGCTACCCTGCTGATCCTCGGCTATGCCCTGTTTATTCTAAAAGTGGAGAGACGCGAGTTTGCCAGGCTTCCCATTATAGGGCGTTTTCTTTAATCGCTACACCTGCCAATGGCATTTTAATCAAATTCTTCGCCCTTCACAAAGGGATTTGATTTTCTTTCTACTTCAATACTGGTAGGAAGGCCATGACCGGGATATACTTTGCAGGCATCGGGCAGGACATACATTTTTTGGCGGATACTTTGCTCCAGCAGGGCATAGTCGCCACCCGGCAAATCGGTTCTGCCAATACTTCCCCGAAAAAGCACATCGCCGCTCAGTACAAATTCCTGCTTCGCATGATAGAAGGAAATGCTGCCGGG
The DNA here is from genome assembly GCA_964395095.1 of uncultured Citrobacter sp. GTDB lineage: Bacteria > Bacteroidota > Bacteroidia > Chitinophagales > Chitinophagaceae > CAYMZZ01. The sequence continues at coordinate 136,579 of CAYMZZ010000007.1, read as the reverse complement.
TGAATGACCCGGGGTAAACAATACTTCAAACTCCTCGCCGGCCCAGCCCAACTTCTCCCCTTCCTTCAGATAATGCACGGGTCCCTGGTAATTTTCAAAAGGCAATTGCCAGCGTAAAGCGGCTTCCGCTGCCCTGTCGAGTACGGGCTGCTCCGCCGGATGAATATGGGGCTCCAACCCCCATTTCTTATGCACAAAGCGATTCCCAAAAACATGGTCGAAATGGCAATGCGTATTGAGCAAAAGGCTGGGGCGGAGACCCTGTTTTTGAACAAAATCGGCCAGCACCTCCTCCTCTTCGGGGAAATAGCAGCCAGGGTCCACAATGCAGCAATCCCCCGCATCATTATACAGCAGGTATGTATTTTCCTGAACCGGGTTAAAAGTGAATACCTTAACAGTTAACATAAAGGCTTTTCCGTATTTTTAATTGTCGGGCCGATTCCGGTAAATTTGTGATTCGGACAGCCTTTTTCGAACAACGAAGATAGTCCATATACCAACCACTGACTGCAGTAACCAGGAAACGAAAATCGACGTTTTGACTCGTAACAGTAATGCAATTTTTTTTATGACGAAAATGAAATTTAGCCTGTTTACCTGCTGCCTGCTGGGATGGGCTATGGGTATAAACGCGCAAGTGAGTACGGTGGAATTCGGCAAGAACCGGGTACAGTACCAGAAATTCAAATGGCGTTATTACCAGACCGAAAATTTCAACAGCTATTTCAGTGAAGACGGGCTGGGCCTGGGTAGATACGTGGCACAGGTAGCCGAATTGGAGCTGCCTTCGATGGAGGAGTTTATGGAGTATGGGCTTCAGCGTAGGGTGAACATAATTGCGTATAACAATTTTGACGAAATGGTGCAGTCGAATATCGGATTGGGTATCGACTGGCAGAATACCGGCGGTGTTACCAAACTGGTGAACAACAAAATGCTGGTGTACTTCGATGGTAATCACGATAACCTGCGCAAGCAGATCCGTATGGGCCTGGCGCAGGTATTGCTCGATAATATATTATTTGGCGACGACCTGGGCGAATTTGCCACCAACCAGGCACTTCTCGATCTGCCGCAATGGTTAACGGATGGCTATATCCGCTATGCCGCAGAAAACTGGAGTCCCCGCCTCGATGATGATCTGCGTGGCGTAATGCTGGCAGGGCAATACAATAAATTCTATCAGTTCGCCTTCGAAAAACCGGAGCTGGCCGGTCATGCATTCTGGAAATATATTGCCGACAAATATGGCCGCAACAAAGTGACCTATTTTTTCTACCTGGCCCGCATCTATCGCAACCTCAACCAGGCTTCGCAAAAAATTGCGAAGAAAAAATTCAAGGACATTCTCAAAGACTTTATGCTGGAAGTACCCCAGCAGTATTACAAGGACATTCGGGGCCGGCGCAATGCGCCCAAGGGCCAGTTGGGGGTGAGCGAAGTAGTGGGTAAGAAAGATTTCTTTCGTTTCAATGCCAATCCCAACCCGCGCAGCTTTACCTATGTGGTAGTGGAGTTTAAGCAGGGCATTTATACCGTAGTGCTGAATGAAAACTTTGTGAACCGGAAAGTTTTGCTGAAATATGGCACCCGCTCCCGCGGAGATGAAATCAATCCCAACTATCCCATCATTGCCTGGGATGGCAAGGGCAGCCGTATCGCAGTGCTGTATTCAGAAAAAGGTGCGCTGAAATTATTTGTATATGATGTAGCCAACCGCGTGAAGATCATACGCCAGGAACTGGATATGTTTGACCAGGTGACGGACATGAAATACATGCTCGACAATAACACCCTGCTGATGAGCGCCGTGCGCAGCGGGCAAACGGATTTGTTTGTGTACAAGATCACGCAGCAGAGCTACGATCAAATTACCAATGATGTGTATGATGATCTGGATCCGGCATTTGTTGCTTTCCCCAACAAGACGGGTATCATATTTTCCAGCAACCGCCCTTCGGCCAATGCCGCCAGCTCGGAAGATTCGCTGCCGGGACGACAGTACAATATTTTCCTGGTCGATAACTGGAACACCTCCGACTTTAAGCAGATTTCGCAGCTCACTTCCATGCGGTATGGGAATGCCCGCTATCCTTCCCAATACAATACCTCGCATTTCACCTTTGTGAGTGATGAAAACGGCATCAATAACCGCTATGCCGGTTTCTTCCGTACCGAAAGGGCGGGCCTGGATACATTGGTTTTCATTGGCGACGAAGTATTGCGCAACCCGCCCCCATCTGAAGTGGATAGCCTGTTGGCCGAATGGGATAAAACGGATATTGATTCGGTAGGATTTGTTTCCATCACCAACGACTCGGCCTATGTGTTTCCGCTTACCAATTACCAGAGCAGTATGCTGGAGACCCGCACGGCAGGCGACAACCAGCAGATCAGCGAAGTGGTGAAGCTGGGTGATGTAAAAAATCTGTACCGGCTGCGGGTGGACGAAAACACCCTGCGACGCCGCAACGTGAATGCGAAGCCCACGGAATACATGAAGCAGGTGATGGATAATGACCGGCGGGCCAATCTGCAGGGAGCCCTGCAACCACCCGGCGGCAAAACCGGCGATTCCGCGGCCAAAAAAGACGACTTCTTCCAAAGCGAATTTGAAGACGAGCCCAAGCCCGTGAACAATGTGGGTCGTGTGGTGGAAGGAGTGGAACTGAAGCAACAAACTGTCTTGCGCAAAGCTAAATTGTATGAATACCGCCCACCAAAATTCTCGGCAGATTATGCGGTAACCGGGTTCAACAACTCTGTACTCGCCATCAACCGCTTTCAGCCGTATGGGGGTGGAGGTGGTCCTATCTACCTCTCCAATGGCACCGACTTCAATGGCCTGTTACGTGTGGGTACATCCGACCTGATGGAAGACCTGAAGTTTACCGGAGGTATTCGTATTGCCCCAAACCTGCGTGATAATGATATATTGTTTGAATTTTATAACCTGAAGCGCCGCTTCGACTGGGGCTTCACCTATTATCGCAGCACCAATAGCATTACTTACAATTTTGGCGGTTTGGGTTACCCGGGCAAAACTTTTGCGAGCTACTATCTCGCGCGAGTTCGATACCCTATTGATCGGGTACGCAGCATTCGCGCTACCGTTGGTCCGCGTTTCGACCGGATAGTGCCGCTGCAGATTGATCAGCCATCGTCCCGGCTGGAAGAAGCTAAACTTACTTATGGCCAGTTTAGCCTCGAATATGTGCACGACAATACCCTCAACCCGGCCACCAATATCTGGCAGGGTCTGCGCTATAAAATTTTTGCTGACTGGTTTACGCAGATTACCGACGTGAATACGGATGGTCGCTTCATGTTTAATTTTGGAGCCGATGCGCGTCATTATTTGCCCATTTATCGCAATATGATCTGGGCCGTGCGTGCCGCCGGTGATTTTTCCTTCGGCGATCAGCAAACCGTGTATTACCTGGGTGGTGTAGACAATTGGTTCTCTCCCAAATTCACCGAAGGTAATCGTCCCACACAACCCTATACCTATCAATCACTGGCCGTAAATATGCGCGGATTCCGCCAGAATATCGCCAACGGCAACAATGCGATTGTGTTGAATAGCGAAATACGGGTACCGGTATTTTCCACCTTCTTCAATAAACCGATCAATAATGCCTTCCTGCGCAACCTCCAGTTAGTACAGTTTCTGGACCTGGGAACGGCCTGGGAAGGAGAAATCAAGAATATCCGCCGTCCGCAAAATGTATATGGCAATCCGGATGATCCCAACAACCCCCAGCCCACGGTTCGCTTCCGTGCAGGGGGTCTCGGACCCTTTGCCGGTGGTTATGGTTTCGGCGTGCGCAGCACCCTGTTGGGTTATTTTGTTCGCGTAGACGCTGCCTGGGAAATGGATGGCTTCTTCCGCAATAAGCCGATTTGGTATTTCGCGATGGGATTGGATTTTTAAGTTATAAGTTTTAAGTTGTAAGTTTTAAGTTGTTGGCTTTTGGCAATGTGCAGGTAAACTACTCAACCCGTTTGCTTACAACTTAAAACTTACAACTTATAACTTAAAACTTCTCCCGCTGCTCATATCTATAGGCTATCATTCTTTTTTTCGAAAAAGACAAAGTGAGAATTGATCATCATCGTTTCAGACATTTCTGTAATAGAAAAACCGGCCAGGGCTTTAAAGATCTTTTGAATGCTGTTAGGTTCTACCGCAATCCCGCCAGGGCGGGATTGCGGTAGAATTTTCCCATGCTAAAACTTACCGGAAGTGCAAACGATCCTACCCCAACCAAATCCACAAATCTCCAAATAACCGAATTCGTCCATCTACCAATTCATCTTCCTCACCAAATACATCACTACCGCCAGCGCTACAAACAGTCCTATACTTCCCAGCAGCAACGCAAAATCCTGAAGCTGGAGAATACTGAATATATAGCTATATAGTAAAGTGAGTACCACACTCATCAACAAACCCCATTTACCCCCGCGTAAAATGGCAGATGCAAACCAGCCGATCAGGGAAATGGTGGCCAGGGAGGCAATCAGATAAGAAGCATTGAAAAGAATATGTTCCGATAGCGCCAGCAAAAGCGTATAGAATAACAACAGGGCTATTCCAACCAGGGCGTAATGTAGCGGGTGAACCGATTTTTTGGTGATGGTTTCCACCACAAAGAACGCCACAAAAGTGAGAATAATCAGGAGGGAAGCATACTTAACCGTGCGATAGGTTTTTTGGTAGGCATTCACCGGAATGAATAATTCCATCCCAACGGCGGATTTGGCGGTAGCATAGCTACTGTTGGCCCAGGCCTGGGGAAAGCTCCTCCCATGCGCAACCGTTCTCCAGTTGGCAACCATTCCATTCGCGTCGATCTCATATTGTGGCAATTCATTGCCGATAAAGCTGGGATCCTTCCAGGCCGATTGAAGTTTTACTTCGGTGCTTTTACCAATTGTTGTAAACAGTACCTTTCCCGAACCTTTCACCGACATGTTGAACGAAAAACTGGAACTATCCAGGGATTCCATTGAAATGGGCGCCACAAATGCTTCTTTAAAGAGTCCGTCGTCGGGCCGGTCGGCATGCGCACTAATTTGCTGGCCATTCCAGTTGATACGAATTTCTTCCATCAATCCGCGAAAATCGCTCATCCCAATGGCCAGGTAGGCTTCATTCCACAAAATTGAATCCGGATTAATGCGCAAATCGCTGTAAGGCAATTTTCCAAACTGCCCTTCGAACTTTAGCTGACCGCGATAAAGCATCACTTCATAAATACCACGATGCTTTGCTTCGGGAATAATTTCACCATTTATGCGCAGATGCTCCGGCAGCAGATATATTTTCTTTTTGGAGTTGGATGCGGCAGGATACTTTTCCAGGTATGGAATCACCAGTACAGGACCAGTTATCTGTTGATCGGAAGCCCATTTCGATTTCACTTCTTCTTCTACCGCCTGAAGCTGTTGCTCCCGCTCCAGAATGAGTTCCCTGATCTGGTGGGCCGGTATCAGGAAAATCAGCAAAAGCGCGAGTATGATACCGCCCTTGGTGAGCGCTTTGGTTTTGGCCCAAAGGCCGGATGGAGAATTCTCTGTCATCTTTTATGGTTTATGTTAGTTGAATAATTTGCATGCAAGGGGTAGCGCGAAAGCTGTATGGAGCGAAACCCCTGAAGAATCAGGTAGATTAAAGCTGAATGAAGAATTATTTTAGACCAGGCCCCGGCATGGTGAGCAGGGTTTAAAAGAAGTGAAACCATGGAACTGATCAGGCTGTCCAGATTGGTGAGTATATCCCAGCTATTAAATCGAAGTTCCCTTCCCAGATAAATCCCAATAGCTGTCAATACTACCAGCAAAATGCGTGTGGCCGTACGCTTATTACGACTGAAGGATGGAAATACAAGTAGTTCTATCTGCTGAATGGAAAGCACGCCCATCCACAAACCTGTCCACGCAAATGAATAGAGTAAAACAATATCAAACCAGGCAGGTGCATTTGAAATAGCCCTTATATGCACCATATCGGTAATAATATAAAAGGAATTTGGCAGGAATACCAACCAAAGAAACAGCATCAATAAACGAAGTAATGGCTTGGACCAGATATGCGGACGCACAATAAAGATCGATGCAATACATAAGGGCAGAAAAGCCAGAAAAAGGTTCCAGGCCAGGAAGTGATAAACCGGCGTCATGGTAGCCCAGAACCGGGTGAGTAATAAAGCCAGGCAAAAGAGAGAAGAAAGGACCAGGTTTTTATGGCAATAGAAAAAGTAGATAAAAAAATCAGTCAGAATTTTCATGACAATTGTTTAGAACCACTTGGGAATAAAAATGAGTAAACCGATAACCAGGCTTGAGGCGGCCACAATGAGTACTGCCGCGGCCGACATATCTTTAATGCGCTTTACCCGAAGCGACCAGGACGGCTCCAGCAAATCCAACAGTTCTTCTACAACAGAATTGACGGCTTCCAGCACCCATACCAGGGCAATCAATCCTGTGATCACAATCCATTCCTGAATGGACAGCCCTGTAATGGAGCCTGCCATTACAACTACCACTGCAGCCACCAGGTGAATGCGGAAATTTATTTCCGACTCAATCAATAAACGGAATCCTTGCAGCGCATAGAACAGGCTATTGAGCCTGCTATGAACGAATCTTCTCTTCTTCATACAAATAATATTCGGATGAATGATCAGCGACCTCAGCCTTTGTCATTTTCTCTAATTTCCAGGAAAGGCTATTGCAGATACTGAGTGGTATGAGGCCGATGATTCCAAATGAGCAATCGAGAAAGCGCCACCAAAGCGGGATGCCCCGGAAATGCCCGGCCAGCAGGGCGAAGGGAATAATCAGCATACAGGCGATCATGCCAAACTCAATCACCCAACGATTACGCACCGGGTCACGGTAAGGGCCGATAAATAGCAGGGCAAACAGGAAATGAGCAAATGCCAGCCAGTCGAACCCATAAAACAGGAAGGGGTAGCGTGCATCGGCCTGGGCCAGGCCATGCGCGATCCACTGCATCCAGTCGCCTACGGCTGTACCGGGTGGTAAGCAACGGCTCAGCCATTGGGATCCGGATACCACGGGAATGGCACTGATACCGCTAACTACAAGGGCTATAATAAAAAATAAGATCCAGCGACGCAGGATGCGTCTTGCTATTTTCTCTAAAATCAAAGCACTTTGCATTTCAAAGTATTTGGGTAAAAAAAATTATTTCAATCCTTTAATCATTTTTTCGAGTGCCTGCACGTGTTCGGAAAAGGCTTTTTCGCCACTACGGGTAACGGAATAAGTGGTATTGGTTTTGCGACCGATAAATCCCTTATGCACTTTTATATAGCCCTGCTCTTCCAGCGCCAGCAGGTGCGAGGCCAGGTTGCCATCGGTAACTTCGAGGAGTTGTTTGAGGTCGTTAAAGCTTACCTCCTCGTTCACCACCAGGATGCTCATCACCCCCAGCCTCACCCGGTTATCAAAAACCTTACTCAGTCCTGTGATAGGATTCTTCATTTTGCTTCTTTCACTTTTCGATCATATTTGTACCACATAATGATGCCGTAAACAATATGCAGTACGCCAAAACCAAATGCCCAGAAATACAGTCCATACCCAAAGCCGCTTTGCACCAGGTAAAGATTGGCCAGGCCGAGCAGTATTTCACAATAGCCGAGGTTTCGGATATCGGCAAGGGTAAACTTGCCCGCATTCACCAGTGCGAGTCCATAAAATACCAGGCAGGAGGGCGCAACCAGTGCCCATCCACCCCTGCCCATGATTCCCCAGATAAACAGGGCGCCTGTTGCCAGGGGTATGGCCACATTCCAGAAAACCCGGCGGGAGCTATGGCTCCAAAGGGAAAGCCCCTGCGATCTTGTTTTACGCCAGGTAAAATAAAAACCACCAATACCCGCGACTAAAAATACGGCTGCAGCCAGGAAATAAAGTTGTTGCCGGAGGCGGACAAACTCTATCTGGTCATAATTCCATTCCGCAATATTGGGCCCGTAATAATTACCCAGTAGTTTCCAGGCAATAAAAGCGCCACCCAGGGCGGCAAGCCCCGCAAAAATGGCACTGGCACCACTAAGGGTAGTAAACCGGCTCGACTTTTCCATCAACCGGCGAATATCCTGCACATCCCGTAGGCTGTCGGCAGTAGACTGGCTTTCGCTCATATAAAGCACTTTGAACTACAAAGTAAATGCATGCAATCGAATTATGCAAAGAAATGAGTTGAAAGTTTTGAGTTTTGAGTTTTAAGTTTTAAGTTCTAAGTTTTAAGTATTAAGTATTAAGTATTAAGTCGTGCTTATTAGCCCCGCAGGGGCGACATACGTTAAGGGTGGGCGCTAGCCCACCCACGAAACAT